>DATIDD010000039.1:0-40713 GCA_035456465.1 Gaiellaceae bacterium
CGCGAGCGTCTCGTCCGGGTCGCCCGCCGCACGCACGCGGTCGAACTCCTCGCGTGGGATCAGCTGCAGGGCGGGCACGGTCGGAGACGGTAGCGCGCGCCGGGGATCAGGCGGGCCGGTGGGCGCGCACCACGCCCGCGAGCTCCGTCGCGTCCTCGAGCTCGGCCGTCTTGACGCACAGGAGCGCCGCCTCGGACGAGCCCGGGCGGTAGTCGGTGAACCGGGTGACGTCGCCCCAGCCCGTCCACGCGAGCAGCAGCCGCAGCGCGTCGTACGAGGGGACCGCCTTCGCCTTCTGGTTCGCGGGCCAGCGCAGGCGGACGGAGGCGTCCTCACGCGGGTCGATCGTCGTCTCGAGCAGCATCGTCCCGCCCGGGCGCGTGACGCGGTTCAGCAGCCGCAGCAGCTCGAGGTGGTTGACCGTGTGGTACAGCACCCCGAGGAAGAAGACGTGGCCGAACGGCTCGAGCTCGAGCAGCTCGGTGGCGGTTCGGAGGTCGCCGTAGACGAACCGGTGCGGCGAGCGCAGCCGGCCGACCCACTCCTCGTGCAGCGGCCGGTCCGAGGCGAAGTCGCAGAACACGAGCTCGGACGGCCCTAGGCGCTCGTCGATCCAGAGCGAGTGGACGCCGTACTTCGGCCCGACCTCGAGGATCCGCGCGCCCCCGAGGTCGAGCCCGGCGAGCATGTCCTCGAGCCCCTCGACCGTGATCGTGAGGTCGGCGAACTCGCCGGCGGCCGTGGTCGGGCGCTTGTCGCGGATCGGGCGCGAATCGTTCCGGTGCTCGCTCTGCGCCTCGAGCTGCGTCCGGTAGTCGTCCCAGGGCGCGTAGGCGACGAGCCCGAGGCGGGGGGCGGCGCGCAGCACGAAGCGGCGCTGGGCGGCGCGCGCGAGCTCCCGCGGGCGCAACAGGATCCGGAGCCGCCGCTTCACCGCCGCCGGACGCTAGCGGACGCCGGCCGCCGTCGCCGCTCCCCTCGACGGAGAAGTCCGATGCGTCGTCTCCGTGCGCTCTCGCTCGTCGCCGTGCCGTCCGTCCGCCGCTAGGCGGGCCTCGGCCACGGATGCTCGGCGAGCACGGTCTCGTCGAGCTCGACGCCCCAGCCCGGGCCCGTGGGGACGACGAGCTCGCCGTCGCGGACCTCGGGCGCCCAGCCGCCGGCCAGCGCGTCCCGCCACGGGACGTCGTCGACGTCCAGCTCGAGGATCCGGGCGTTCGGGATCGCGGCGCACCACTGGGCGGCGATCGCCGTGGCGAGGTGGCTGTAGTAGTTGTGCGGAGCGCAGGCGACCTCGAACGTCTCCGCCATGTCGGCGACCTTCTTCGCCTGGTGGAAGCCGTTCCAGATCACGTCGACCGAGGCGACGTCCATGCCGCCGGCCTCGAGGTACGGGCGGAAGCCGCGCGCGGTGTAGAGGTTCTCGCCCGAGCACACCGGCATCGGCACCCGCCGGCGGACGTCGGCGAGCGCGTGCGGCTCGAACAGGTCGAGCTCGAGCCAGAGGAGGTCGAACCGCTCGAGCATGCGCCCGACGCGGACGCATCCGTCCGGCTCGAGGTTGAAGTTCAGGTCGACGATCGGCCGGGCGGCGCCCCTCGTACCCTGCGTGAACGCCTCGAGCAGCCGCACGAGCGCGTCGGCGACCTCGGCCGCGTCCGCGGCGGGGCCGCCGAACCCGGGCATCAGCACCTGCGGCTCGTCGCCGGGGACGACGATGTTCGTCTTGAAGGCGCCGTACCCGCGGGCGACGACCTCGCGGCCGAGCTCGGCCACGTCGTCGTAGCTCGCGAGCTTCGGCGTCTCCGTGACCTCCCAGGCGCGCGCGCGGGTGGTGCCGCAGTGCGACCAGTACAGCGGCACCGTGTCGCGCGTGGGGCCGCCGAAGAGCTCGTGCACCGGCACCCCCAGCGCGCGGGCCTTGAGGTCGAGCAGCGCGTTCTCGATCCCGGCGATCGCCTTCTGGATCACCGAGCCGGGGCTCTGCCGCGTCGCGCGGTACAGCTCCCAGTGGATGCGCTCCACCGCGCGCGGGTCGTGGCCGACGACGAGCGGCGCGAGGTCCTCGACGATCCCCGCCAGGCCGCGCGGGGAGCCGTGCGAGTCGGTGATCTCGGCCCAGCCGGTCGCGCCGTCGTCCGTCGTCGCGCGGAGGAAGATCCACGGCCGCCAGCCCGCGTCGCAGGTGAGCGTCTCGAGCCGCGCGACCCTCGTCATGGCGCGCCGCAGCATACGCGGGAGGCGGCGGGGCGGGGCGCCGTAGCCCGGCCCCGCCGCCTCGCGTCACCGCGGGCGCGCGGTGCGCACCTGGACGAGCCGGCGCGTCGAGACGCCGGCGAGCAGGTTGTCGCCCTGCTTGCGGGCCCGGACGAAGAACTGCACCGCCTTGCCGTTGAGCGGGAACGTCTTCTTCGGCGTGAGCTGCAGCGTCACCCAGCCGTCCTGCCGCGTGGGTGTCTCCGGCGGCGTGGTCGTGACGAGCGGCGTCGAGCGGACGAACACGAGCGCGTCGCGGACGACGTACCCGCGCGTGTCCGAGACGTGGAACGACACCGTGATCGCCGCGCGCGACCGCACGACCGTGGGGGTGAAGCGGACGCCGTCGACGATCAGCCGCTCCGGCAGCGAGACGCTCGTGACCGGCACGGAGATCTTCCCGCTCGAGAGGCGGATCGCCCCGGCCGGAAGGCCCGTCGCGATCACGTCGGTCGGGGCGGAGGTCGCCTGTGCCGAGCCGAACGCGTTCGTCGCCGTGACGAGCACGCGCAGCCGGCTGCCGACGTCGTCGGCGGCGACGACCCGCGTCTGCCCCGTCTCGCCGGCGATGTTCGTGCAGGAGCCGCCCGAGGCGTTGCACCGCTGCCACTGGTAGGCGTAGGACGTCGGGCTGTTCGACCACGTTCCGTTCGACGCGGTCAGCGTCTGCCCGGACTGCGTCGTCCCGCTGATCGTCGGGACGGCGGTATTCGCCGGCGCCGCGCCGGCCGCAGCGATGACGGGCGATGCCGGCGAGATCGCCGAGCTCGAGCCGCCGGCGTTCGAGGCGGTCACCTGGACGCGCAGCGTGCTGCCGAGGTCGCCCGCGGTCACGATCCGGACGGTCGACGTCTCGCCCGGGATGTCGACGCAGGCGTCGCCGCTCGCGTTGCAGCGTCGCCACTGGTAGGCGTAGGTGGTCGGGTTGTTCGCCCACTCGCCGCGGTTGGCGGTGAGCGTCTGGCCGACGCGCGCCGTGCCGGTGATCGACGGCAGCGTCGTGATCGCCGGTGCGACCGCGGCCTGGACGACCGCGCTCGGCGCCGAGTCGGCGGGCGCGCTGGGGCCGTCGGTGTTCGTGGCGACGACGCGAAGGCGCAGCGTTTGGCCGACGTCGTCGGGCGCGATCAGACGGCTCGTCGTCGTCTCGCCGGGGATGTTGACGCACGCGCCGCCGCTCGCGTTGCATCGCCGCCACTGGTACGCGTACGTCACGGGCGTCGTGCTCGACCAGTCCCCGTGCTCGCCCGTCAGCGTCTCGCCGACGCGCGCCGTCCCCTGGATCGTCGGCGGCGACACGATCGTCGGCACCACCTGCGCGGCGGCCTGCGCCGACTGCCTGCCGAGCCCGGCGACCGCGCCGAGGACGACGACGAGGCCGACGACGGCGACCGGAACCGAACCCATTCGTTTCTTCATCTCGCTTCCCCCTCGTTCTGGACGAGGGGACGGTACGCCACGTTCCGATGCTTTCTGTTAAGGCCGCCGCGGCAGCGGGCGCTCGATCCTCGGCAGCGAGGCGTCCCCACGCGAGAGCAGCTCCTCGGCACGCTCCCAGTCGTCCTCGTCGTCGATGTTGAAGCCCTCGTGGCCGGTGGTGAGGAACGGCGCCACGACGCGACCCTCGCGGGTGCCGGTGACGGTGACGACGCGCGTCCAGGCGATCTCGAGCGCGCTGTTCTGGACGTACACCTCCGGGAGCGCCTGGTACTGGCCGGCGTGCCACGCGCTGTCGAGGTGCGACTGGTCGAGCAGCGGGCGCATCGTGGCGCCCTCGAGCACCCACATCTTCCCCGGGTGCTGCTTCACCTTCTCGACCGCCCGGATCGAGTCGGCCGCGGGCGTCGCGAGCAGCTGCTCGAGCCCTCGCCGGAACGCGTCCGGGCCCCGGAACGGGTTCGTCGCCCGGACGATCGCGAACAGGTCGTATCGCTCCGGGATCCGGCCCAGGAGGTCGGCGATCCACTCGATGTCGGGCGAGGTCGAGGTTGCGTACTCGGGCGGGCGCAGGAACGGCACGTCGGCGCCGTAGCGACGGGCGACCGCCGCGACCTCCTTGCTGTCGGTCGAGCAGATCACGCGCTCGAACACGCCCGCCTGGCGCGCCGTGGCGATCGCGTAGGCCAGCAGCGGGTGCCCGCCGAGCCGGCGCACGTTCTTGCCGGGGACGCGCTCCGACCCCGACCGCGCGGGGACGAGCGCGACGACGGTCGGCCTGTCGACGACGCTGGGCCTGTCTACGGCGCCGGGCACGTCTCCTCGACGCCGGCGAGAAGCCCGGCGAGCGTCGGGGTCGGCACGCCGAGGCGGGCGCCGGCCCGCACGATCGCGCCGGCGAGGGCGTCGAGCTCGGTGGGTCGCCCGGCGGCCGCGTCTCGCGCCGCGGAGGTCGTGAGGGAAGGGCTCATCGTCTCGATGATCGCCCACTGGCCGGCGACGTCGACGGCGGCACCGTCGGCCGCCGCGACGGCGCAGGCCTCGGCGATCGCCTCGCGGAGCCGCGGGCCCCACTCCGGATCCGTGCGGAGCTCACCCACGGTGTCGCCGGTCAGGGTCGTCGCCGCCGCGAGCGGGCCGAGCCGCGCCGCCTTGTCCCACAGCACCTGCCGCTCGCCGCCGCCGGCGCGGACGGTCACGCCCGGCACCTCGAGCGCCTCCCGCAGCCCGCCGTTCCCGGCCAGGGTCACGACGAGGCCCGGCGTCAGCTGGCGCACCAGGGTCGGCGTCTCGCGGAACGCCTGGAACGAGGAGGCGCTGCCGACGACCACGCGACCGAGGCGCTCGCGGAGCCGCTCGACGTGCTCGAGCCCGTTCAGGAGCGGCACCGTCGTCGCCGGCTCGGACTCGATCCGCCCGAGCGCGTCGTCGAGCCCGGGCGCCTTCACGCTGACGACGAGCACGTCGACGCGGACGTCGAGCCGGTCGGTCGTGTCGACGCGGACGTGGTGCTCGCCGTCGGGGGCGGCGAGTGCGAGCCCCCGTTGGCGGATCGCGGCGGCGGTCTCCGCCCGCGCGACGCAGACGACGTCCCGGCCCGCCGCCGCCAGCCGCACGGCCAGCGTGCCGCCGACGGCCCCCGGGCCGAGCACCGCGACGGTCACGTCTTCGCGGGGTCGCTCACGAGGTTGACGTAGCGCCACTCGGAGTACACGTCGAGCGCCTCGACGCCGGCCTCGCGCCAGCCCGTCCCCGACTGCTTGACGCCGCCGAAGCCCATGTGCGGCTCGCTGCCGTGGGTGCCGCCGTTGACGACGACGACGCCGACGCGCGCCTCCTCGGAGAAGCGCATCGCCCGGTGCAGGCTCGCGGTGTGGATCGCGGCCGTGAGCCCGTACGGCGAGTCGTTGACGATCGCGATCGCCTCGTCGAGGTCGGCGGCGCGGTACAGCGCCGCGACCGGGCCGAACAGCTCCTCGCAGGAGAGCTCCGCGTCCCGCGCCGCCCCCTCGAGCAGCGTCGGCGCGAGGTGCCAGCCGGCGTCGCCGACGCGCTCGCCGCCGCAGAGGACGCGCGCCCCTGCCGCCTTCGCGCGCTCGAGCACGCCGAGGATCCGCTCGAGGCTCCGCTCGCTGATCACGGGGCCGAGGAAGTCGTCGTCCGAGCTTCCGACCGAGAGCGTCGCGGCCTCGGCGACGAGGCGGTCGCAGAACGCCTCGTAGAGGGCGTCGAAGACGACGATCCGGCTCGCCGCGGCGCAGCGCTGGCCCGCGTTCGAGAACGCCGAGGCGAGCGCCCAGCGGACGGCGCCATCGAGGTCGGCGTCGTCGCACACGACGAGCGCGTTCTTGCCGCCGAGCTCCAGGCACACCTTGGCGAGCCGCGCGGCGGCGGCCTCGTTCACCTGGCGGCCGGTCGCGGCGGAACCGGTGAAGCTGACGAGGTCGACGTCCGGGTGCGCGACCAGCGCCGCGCCGGCCTCGGCTCCGAGCCCCTGGACGACGTTCAGCACGCCGCTCGGCAGCCCGCACTCGTGCGCGATCCGCGCGAAGGCGTGGGCCGAGGCGGGCACCTCCTCGGAGGGCTTCACCACGGCGGCGTTGCCGCAGAGGATCGCCGGGAAGGCCTTCCAGGCGATGTTCGGCAGCGGCGTGTTGAACGACATCAGCAGCCCCGCGACGCCGACCGGCTGACGCACGGCCATGACCGTCCGGTGGGGCACGCTCGACGTCGTCGTCCGGCCGTGGAAGCGGCGGCCTTCGCCGGCCACGAACAGCCCCATCTCGGCGGCCGCGTCCGTCTCCGCGAGCGCGAGCGAGGGCGACTTGCCCGTCTCCTCGGCGACGAGCGCCGAGAGCGGCTCGCGCTCGTCCCGCAGGCGCAGCGCGATCGCGCGCACGAGCTCGCCGCGCGCCACGACCGTCTCGCGCGCCCACGCGGGCTGCGCCCGGGCCGCCGCCTCCACCGCGCGTCCGACGTCGTCCGCGCCCGACCGGGCGAGGCGGCAGAGCAGCGACCCGTCGGCGGGCCGCAGCTTGTCGAGCCACCCGCCGGCGGCGCCCGGCGCGTCCTCCCCGTCGATCAGGTTCGGGACGTCGCTCGCCATGCTCGCTACCAGGCGGACCAGCCGCCGTCCACGACCACGTTCGCCCCCGTCACGTACGAGGACGCATCGGAGAGCAGGAACACGAGCGCGCCGACCGCCTCGCGCGCCTCGAGCATCCGCCCCAACGGCACGCGCGCCTCGTAGGCCTCGAGGAACTCCGCCGGCTGCTCGTCGGCCACCCCGGCGAGCGTGAGCGTGTTGACGCGGACGCCGCTCCGAGCCCAGTAGGTCGCGAGGTAGCGCGTGAGGTTGAGGATCGCCGACTTCGACACCGAGTACGCGACGGGCTTGAAGAACGTCTCGCCCCCGCGCCGCCGGAACGCGTAGAGGTCCTGGACGGGCGAGAGCAGCCCGTACACCGACGAGACGTTGACGATCGCGCCGCGGCCCTCGCGCGCCATCGCGGCGCCGAAGACCTGGCACGGGACGAGCGTCCCCTTGACGTTCACGTCCATCACGCGGTCGAAGGACGCCTCCGGGTAGTCCTCGAACGGCCCGACCTCGTCGGGCGGCGCGTCCGGGGGCGCGTCGATCGCCGCGTTGTTCACGAGCCCGTGCGGGACGCCCCACGCGGCCTCGATCTCCGCCGCCGCCGACTCGACCGCGCCGCGGTCGGCGACGTCGACGCGCCACAGCCGGATCGTCCCGTCGTCGACGCCCGCGCTCAGGTCGGCCGCCCGGGGCTTGGGCTCCGAGGCCACGTCGAGGACGGCCACGCGCGCCCCCCGCGCCGCGAGCGCGGCGGCGTACTCCGCGCCGAGCTGGCCGAGCCCGCCCGTGACGACCGCGACGCGGCCGTCCAGGTCGAACAGCGGGTCGCTCACTCCTCCGCTCCCCTGCGCGCCTCCCACACCGCGTCGCAGAACTCGCGCACGCACCCGCGGCCGCCGGGCCGCGAGAGGACCCAGCGCGCGAGCGACGCGACCTCCGGCCAGGCGTCGGCGGGCACCACCGGCAGGCCCACGGCCCCGAGGCACGCCGCGTCGTTGACGTCGTTGCCGACGTACGCCACCTCGGCGAGCGACGCCTCGTGCCGCACCGCCTGCTCCTCGAGCACCGCGAGCTTGTCGTCGACGCCGCTCACGCACGCGGCACGGAGCTTCGCGGCACGCGCCTGGACGACGGGGTTCGCCTCGGTCGAGACGATCAGGTACGGCAGTCCGACGGCGTCGAGCCGCCGCAGCCCGAGGCCGTCGCTGCGCGAGAACGAGACCGACTCCTCGCCGTGCTCGTTCACCCACACGCGGTTGTCGGTGAAGACGCCGTCGAAGTCGAACACCGCCAGCCGGACGGCCGCGAGCAGCGGCTGGAGGTCGCTCACGGCGCTTCGGCGGCCGCCGCGACGCGCTCCGGGTCGGGCACGAGCTGCTCGGGCACGAGCGGCTCCTCGTCGCGCAGCGGCCGCGCGAGCGTGCGGCCCAGCAGGCGGTCGAGCTCGTACGGCGGCAGGCCGCCGTCCGCCGGCGACTTGGCGACGAGGTCCCCGGCCGCGAGCACGTGCCCCGCCGGGAGGTCGCGCGCCGCGACGAGCTGCTTGCCCATCTTCTGCAGCGGGCGCTCCTCCGCCTCCAGCGGGCGCTTGACGCCGTCGCCCATCGCCACCGGGGCGCGGCGCAGGTCGCGCACCAGCTTCCGCATCCCGTCCGGCATCAGCGAGAACGCGTGGTCGGTGCCCTTCCACGCGTGGTTGAGCGTGAAGTGCTTCTCGATCACACGCGCGCCGAGCATGTAGGCGACGAGCGACATCGCGATCCCGTTGTGGTGGTCGGAGAGCCCGATCACGAGCTCGGGGTAGCGCTCGCGCAGGGTCTCGATCACGCGCAGGTTGAGGTCCTCGACCTCCGTCGGGTAGGCGGCCGTGCACTGCAGCAGGCACACCTGCCCGTTGAGCGGCAGCACGGCGTCGAGCGCGCGGTCGACGTCCTCGAGCGTGGCGCCGCCGAGGGAGAGGATCAGCGGCTTCCCGAACGCGGCCACGTGGCGGAGCAGCGGCGTGTTCGTGAGGTCGCCGGAGGCGAGCTTGAACGCCGGCAGGTCGAGCTCGGCGAGGAAGTCGGCGCTCGGCTCGTCGAACGCCGTCGCGTAGAGGCTGACGCCGAGCTCGCGCGCGTACTCGCGCAGCTCGAACCACGCCGAGGGCGGCAGCTCGAGCGCCTCCCGGTGCTCGCCGTAGGTCGCCCCGAAGCTGTTCTCGTTGTCGTACGGCGCGTCGAACTGCGATTTCGTGAACAGGCGCCGGTTGTCCCGCTTCTGCAGCTTGACGGCGTCGACGCCGGCCTCCGCGGCGGCGTGGAACAACTCCTTGGCGCGCTCGAGGCTGCCCTGGTGGTTGTGCCCGATCTCGGCGATGACGTAGCAGTCGCCGGCGTCGTGGATCCGCTTGCCGTCGAGGATCAGCTCGCGCATCCGCGCCATGCTACGCCAGCGCCTCCCGGTACGCGGCCGTCAGCGCTGCCACCACGCCGTCCCACGAGAGCCGCTCGGTCGCGCGGCGGCGGCCCGCCTCGCCGAGCCTGCGGCGGAGCTCGCGGTCGTCGAGCAGGCGCCGCAGCGCGCCCCGCAGCGCGTCCACGTCCCCGGGCGGGACGAGCAGGCCCGTCTCGCCGTCGACGACCAGGTCGCGGAGGCCGCCGACCGCGCTCGCGACGACCGGCTTGCCGTGCGCCATCGCCTCCGCGCACGCGACCCCGAAGCCCTCGCGGTACGAGGGGCACGCGACGACCGCGCAGCGCTCGTAGAGCGGCTCGAGGTCGTGGCGCGGGAGGAAGCCGAGCGCGCCCGGGACGCGGTCGCGCAGCGGGCCGTCGCCGGCGACCACGAGCGGCATCCCGTCGGCCGCCGTCACGAGCTCGGTCACGCCCTTCTCCGGCGAGAGGCGGCCGGCGTAGAGGACGAACGGCGGCTCGTCCTCCTCGCCGACGCGCTCCGGGATGCCGACGCCGCTCGGGATCACGCGCACCTGGCGCGCCCCGAGCTCCCGCGCGGCATCCGCGAGCGTCGACGACGCGCAGACGACGAGCCGCACGCGGCGGAGCAGCGCGCGGGCGAGCAGCGGGGCCCGCCGCGCGAGCTCGACGTCGGTGCCCCACAGCTGCACGACCACGGGCTTCCCGGTCGCCAGCCCGACCGCCGCGAGCGGGAGCCAGTGCGCGTGGACGACGTCCGCGCCGACGGCGGCCCGCCGCGCGGCACGGACGAACGAGAGCAGCAGCACCGGCAGCAGCAGCGCCTTCCACGGCGCCGCGCGGAGGTTCCCCACGACGCCCGAGCCGTACGCGATCCCGAAGTGCGGGAAGTCCCGCGGCGAGACGACCGCGACCCCGACGCCGCGCTCGCGAAGGTGCCCGACGGCGTCGCCGACGAACCGGCCGGCCGCATCGCCCTTCCAGCGCGGGTACGAGGTCGTGAGGACGACGACCTTCACGCGAGGCGTCGCGCGAAGACCGGCACCGCGGCCAGCGCCACGATCAGGAACGCGTAGAACGAGTAGAAGATCATCGTCAGGTAGAAGAGGTTCGCGGCCATCGTCCCCGCGAGCGCCGCCGTGAGCCCCCAGGCAAGCGGCCGGACGCGCCGCGCCGCCGGATCGCCCGCGGCCGTCAGCGCCCGTCCGATCGCCCGCAGCGCCGCGAGGCGCCGGAACACGTACCAGAGGAACACGCCGAAGAGCGCCGCGCCGACGAGGCCCGTCTCCACGAGCAGCGCCACGTAGAACGAGTGCGGGCCGAAGTTCGTCTTCCCGGTGACGAACTCGTAGTAGACCGAGAACGTGTTCAGCCCGAAGCCGAACACCGGGTGCGTGGCGAGCACGTCGGGAACGAACTCGTAGACCGCGAGGTGCACCGAGGTCGAGTTGTTGCCCGTCTGCGTGCGCGAGCGGAGCACGACCTCGAAGAACGAGAGGTTGCGGTAGACGACGTAGGCGAGCAGCGCCGCCACGAGCGTGAGCGGGACGAGCAGCGCCCTCGAGACGAGCAGCCGCCGGTAGGGGACGGCGAGGACGAGGAAGCCGACACCGAGGCCGAGCAGGCCGCTGCGCGAGAGCGTCGACAGCTCGACCACGAGCAGGAACGCGAGCAGGACCGCCAGCGGCACCTTCAGGCGATGGCCGCGCTCGAGCCGCAGGTAGATCGGCGTGAGCACGAGCAGCGGCATCACCAGCGCGATCCCGAGGTGGTTGGGGTCCCCGGTCAGCGCGTTCGTCCGGTAGACCTTCTGCCCCTCGACCGCGCCGTACACGTTGATCGCGCTCGCCCCCCGCGTCAGCGGCCGGAGCACCAGGTCGTCGAGGTTGATCCCGACGCGCGCGACCGCGAGCTGGACGACGCCGTAGGCCGCGTTCGCGGCGATCCCGAGCATGAACGCGGCGAGGGCGCGCCAGTACGAGCGCTCCGAGCGGCGCGCGAGGTACGCGACCCCCGCGACGACGAACAGGAAGTGGAGGATCGCCTTCACCATCCCCTTGCCCCACTGCGTCAGCGCCTGCTGCGTGTCGAGGTTGAACCAGCCGGCGAGGTAGACGAGCAGGAAGGCCGCCAGGAACCCGAGCACGGTCGCGGCGGTGCGGTCGATGCCCGTGTCCGCCGCGGCGAGGCGCTCGGACGCCCACGCGACGAGGAACACCGCCGTCAGCACGTCCGCGAGCGCGAGGTCGCCGGCGACCGTCCAGTGGAGCTTCGCGAACGAGACGCTGAAGAGGGTGGCGAGGAAGAGCGCCTCGGTGAGCGCCGAGTGGGTCGCGAGCGCGCGCGGGCGGGTGAGGGCGACGGTGGCCAGCTACAGGCTCCTCAGCAGCTCGGCCAGCTCCTCCGCGCGCGACGTCCGCGACAGCCGCTCGCGCCAGGCCTCCGTGAGCGGCGTCCCGTCGAGCGTCCCGGCGCGCCAGCGCTCGTGCAGGCCGCGCAGGGCCGCGGCGATCGCCTCCACGTCGTCGGGCGGCGCGACGACGCCGGCGCCGGTCTCGCGGATCAGCTCCGCGGCGGCGCCGTCTGGCGGCACGACGGCGAGGATCGGCCGCTCGGCGGCGAGGTACTCGAACACCTTCCCGGACAGGACGCCCCGCCCGCGGCCGCCCGCCTCCGGGATCAGGAGCAGCAGCGCCTCCGAGTCGCGCTGCAGCTCGAGCGAGCGCCGCCGCGGCACGTAGGGCAGGAGCTCGAGCCGGTCGTCGAGCCCGAGCCCCTCGGCCCACTCGCGGTCGCTCGAGCGGAAGTCGCCGACGAAGCGCGCGACGACGTCCTCGAGCCCCGACCGCGCGAGCGCCTCGAGAAACGGACGGGGACTGCGCTTGCCGAAGAACGAGCCCGTGTGCGTCAGTCGGAACCGGTCGGACGGCCGGTGCTCGATCCCTGCGAAGTCGTCGAAGTCGGAGCCGTTCGCGATCGTGACGACCCGCCCGCGCGGCTCGAACCCCCGCGCCTCCTCCGCGATCGCCTCCGCCGCGCAGACGATCGCGTCCGCGCTCCGCGCCACGAGCTTCGCCACCTGCGCCTCGCCCTGCTCCTTCGCCCGCACGGCGATGCTCTCGGCGCGCCGGTGGGGGTGCGCGACGAGCGAGTCCCGCAGGTCGGCGACCCAGTGAGCGCCGGTGGCGCGCTTCACCGCCGCGCCGACCAGGTGGACGGACGAGGGCGGGGAGGTCGTCATCACCACGTCGATCCCCTCGCGGCGAGCGATCCGGATCGCGGCCGGGATCGCGGTCACGTTCCAGGTCACGTTCTCGTCGGGGACGAGCACGCGGCGGAAGGCGAGCCGCGCCTGCGTCGCCACCCGGTCGAGGCCCGCGCGCCCGTGCAGCTCCTCGGCCGGCTTGCGGCCCTTGGGGCCGAGGTAGCGGGCACGGTGGACCCAGGCCTGGGTCGGGGGCTGCAGCTCCGGGTCGGCGTGCACCCACTTGGGGTCGTCGGGCGCGAGCACGTGCGTCTCGATCCCGAGCCCCGGCAGGTGCGTGGCGAACTTCAGCGGCCGCTGGACGCCGGCGCCGCCCGCGGGCGGGAAGTAGAGGGAGACGAGCAGGAGCTTCAAGCCGCTCGATTGTGCCCGGTCGCGACCGCTTGCTTCGCGATACTCGGCGGAATGGGCCTCCACGAGACGCACGAGCGCGCGTTCACGTTCCGGCACCGGCTGCCGCGCGAGGCGCCGGTCGACCGGCACGAGGCGCTGCTCGACGCGGCGCGCGGGCGGCGCGTGATCCACGTCGGCTTCGTCGACGAGCTGGTGGAGCAGAAGGTCGAGGGACGGGTGTGGCTGCACGAGCGGCTGGCCGGCGTGGCGGGGCAGCTCGTCGGCCTCGACCTCTCGGAGCGCGGCGTGGCGTGGGCGCAGGGTCGCGGGCTCGAGGCGCACGTCGTCGACTGCCAGTCGGAGGAGGACGTCCGCGCGCTCGGCCTCGAGCCGGCGGACGTCGTCGTCGCCGGGGAGATCCTCGAGCACCTCGACGCGCCCGGGCCGTTCCTGCGCGCGATGCGGCTGCTGGTGCGGCCCGGCGGCCTGCTGCTCGTGACTACGCCGAACGCGTACCGGCTGCTGAACTTCCTCGCGCCGCTGTCGGGCCGGGAGCTCGTCCATCCCGACCACACGCTGTGGTCGTCGCCCCGGACGCTGCGGACGCTGCTCGAGCGGGCCGGCTGGCGCGTCGAGCGGCTCGGCTACTACGCGAACCCGGGCCGGGCCGTCGTCAGCGGGCCGGCCGCGACGCGGGCCGCGGGACACGCAGCGAACGCGGCGCGGTGGCTCGTGCGGCGGAACCGGCTGGCACCGTGGTGGAGCGACGGCCTGATCGCCTGGGCGCGGCCGGCGTGAGCCCGTAGGCCTCGAGCGTCTGCGCGGCGACGGCGTCCCACGAGCAGCGCCGGACGCGGCGGCGACCCTCGCGTCCCATCCGCCGCCGCAGCTCCGGGTCGGCGAGGAGCCGCTCGAGCGCGGCGCGGAGGGCCGCGCGGTCACCGGGCTCGACGAGCAGGCCGGTGACGCCGTCCTCGACGAGATCGGGGATGCCGCCGACGCGCGTGGCCACCACGGGGCGCGCGTGCGCCATCGCCTCGAGCACCGCGAGCGGCAGGCCCTCGCGGTGGCTGGGGAGCACCACGACCGCCGCCTCGTCGTAGAGCCCTTCCAGGTGGTCGTGGGCGACGAAGCCGAGCGCGTCCGGCACGAGCTCGCGGAGCGGGCCGTCGCCGGCCACGACGAGCGGGAGGCCGTGCGCCGCCTCGACGAGGTCCTCGATGCCCTTCTCGGGCGACAGGCGGCCGGCGTACAGGACGTGCGCCTCGGCGGCCTCGCTCGCCACGCGGTCGGGCAGCTCGACGCCGTTCGGGATCACCCGTACCTCGCGCGCGCCGTGGGCGCGTGCCATCGCTCCGAGCGCCTCGGAGACGCAGATCACGACCTCGGCGCGGGAGAGCACGGCACGCACGAGCCGCGGCGCGCGGCGGGCGAGCTCGAGGTCCGAGAGGCGCCCGGCCGTGCCGCTCCCGTGGAGCGTGACCACGAAGTGCGTCCGCGCGAGTGCCGCGATCGCGCCTCCCGCGAGCCAGTGCGCGTGTACCAGGTCGGCGTCGCGCGCCGCGCGCCGGAGCGCTCGCACCATCGAGAGCACGAGCAGCGGCGCGCGCCACGGCCGCCGGCGCAGGTTCCCGACGATCCCCGCTCCGTACGCCAGTCCCCAGTCGCGGTAGGCGCCGGGGCCGACGACGTCGACGTCGACGCCGCCCGCCTCGAGGCGATCGACGAGGTCCTTGACGAAGCGCCCCGCGAAGTCGCCGGCGTCGCGCGGGTACGAGGTGGTGAAGTGGACGACGCGTGGTCGCCGCGGCGCCGCGGTCGTGCGGGCGCGCCCGAGCGCGGGCGAGGGAGCCGGAGCGGTGGCGGCCATCGCCTGCCGTATCGGCACCGGGCCCCGCCCGCTTGATCGCCGCGGCGGGGATCGCAGCGGCGCGAGCGGCCACGTCACAGGCTGTCACTTCGTCACTTCGAAGAGGGAGTAGCGGCCGTCGCGGTAGACGGGCTCGAGCGCGAGCGGGGGGTCGTAGTGCCGGCGGTCGACGAGGATCCATCCTGCTCCCGCCCGGCGCGCGATCTCGAGGTCGCCCGTCCGGAGGAAGCGGTTCACGAGCGCCTTGCGGTAGTACGGCCGGTTCTTCTCCGTGTCGGCGACGTGCGCCGGCGGGGCCGCGACGACGTACACCGGCGCCTGGGCGAGCAGGCGGTAGCCGGTCTCCACGTCCGAGAGGACGACCGCCCGAGCCGGGAGCTCCTGCACGAGCGCCGCCGGCAGCGGGCCGCGCGCCGGTTGCCGCTCGTCCCAGTTGAACGCGGCGTGGACGGCGACCGGGACGACGAACAGGAGCGCCGAGGCGCACGCGATCGGGCCCGGCCGCTCGTACCGCCGCGGGCGGCGCCGGACGGCGGCGAATGCGAGCGCCGCGGTGCCTCCGAGGGCCGCGACCCACGTCGCCCACGCGGGGCCGCCCTCCTCGAGCACGTAGGCGAAGTCGCCCGGCCAGAGCAGCTGGGCCGCGATCCCGGCCGCGAGCGCGACCGGTGGCAGCAGCACTCCCGCCCAGCGCGCGAGCACCGAGAAGCCGCCGGCGAACGCGAACGCGAACGGGACGAACCCGGCCGCGCGGCGCGCCTGCGACAGCGAGACGAGCTCGGCGAAGGGCGCGAACACGAACGGCACGAGCACGAGCCCGAGCACCGCCACGGTGCCGCCGAGCACGAACGCCGCCCAGCGTCGCGAGGACGCGAGCCCGGCGAGCGGCACCAGCAGCAGCGCCGCGACGACGACCGCGCCCGACCGGGCGACCAGCTCGGGGGCGACGCGGTACAGCGAGTCCGACCAGACGTCGAGCTGGTTCGCGTAGCGCTCGATGCCGTGCCGCGCGCCCTCCGCCACGTCCGTGTCCGGCCGGTACGACGCGGTCGTGCGAACGATCGGGTAGAGCGCCGCGGTCACGGCGGCGGTCGGAAGCGCGAAGGCGCCCAGCGCGAGGCTGAGCTCCCGCCCGTCACGGCGGGCCAGCAGCAGCCGCGCCGCTGCGAACCCGGCGAGCGGGACGAGCAGGAAGAGCGCGTACGTCGGGTGGACGAGCGTGAGCGCGAGCGCCCCGGCCGCGACGGACGCGAGCGCCGCTCGTCGCGGCTCCCGCACGGTCGGGAGCAGGAGCGCGAGGGTCGCGGGGACGAGCAGCTGCCGGCTCGCGGTCGCGGGCAGCTCGAGCACCCGGTACGCGCCGCCGCTCCCCGGCGCGAGCGCCACGGGCGCGGCGGCCGCGGCGGCCACGGCGACCCCGAGCCAGCGCGAGCGGAAGAGCGCGGTCCCGGCCTCGTACGCGACGAGCAGCGCGAGCGGCGCCAGCACCTCGGACTCGTGGAGGACGACGGCGGAGGGATCGACCCCCGCGAGTCGCGCGATCACGGCGAGGAACGCGTGCCAGAGCGGGAACGCGTACCCGGGGTGCAGCCCGCCGTCGGCGAACTCGCCGAGGCCGGTGAGCGAGAGCGAGTCGAGCTCCGCCAGCTTCCGCACCCGGCCGAGGTGGAACAGCGCGTCGCCCTCGAGCCCGCCGGCCACCTGCCAGAGCGCGACGCCGAGCACCGTTCCGGCCCCGACGACCGCCACGGCGCCGACGTCGACGCGCGTCGCGGTACCGGGGACGTACCAGGTGCCGAGGACGAGGGCCGACAGCGCCGCCAGTGCCAGCACGACGAGCACGAGCCACAGGCCGGTGTGGAGCACGACCGCGACCGCGAGCCCGGCGGTCGTCGCCGCCAGCGACCACACGAGACCCGCCGAGCCCGCCGGCTGGCGCAGCGCCCGTGCCGCGAGCAGCCCCGGCAGGAGCGCCACCACCGTCGCCGCGCCGAGCCGCAGCCACAGCCCGACGCCGTGCTCGGGAAGGAGCCGCGCCACGAGCAGCGCGGCGATCGCGACCGCGGCGGGCCTCATCGCCGGAGCAGCGACGGCACCGGGCCCGACCGCAGCCAGCGCGCCGTCTCCGCGTACGTGCGGCCGCGCTCGCCGCGGAACGCCCGGCCGCGGAGCCACAGCGACCAGGCGAGCAGCAGCCGCGCACGCTCCGCGTAGGCGGCGCCGCGGTGCTTCGCCAGGAAGCGCAGGTGCGCGGACACGAGCTCGCGGAACATCCGTCCGCCGTGCGACGCGCCGAGCACGTGGACGACCTCCGCGTCGGGCGTGAACCAGACCGACCAGCCCGCGCCGTGCAGCCGCCGGCACCAGTCGGTCTCCTCGCCGAAGAGGAAGAACGACTCGTCGGCGGGCCCGACCTGCTCGAGCGCCTCGCGCCGTCCGAGGAAGCACGCGCCCATGAGCCACTCGGCCTCGACCGCCCGGTCGTGGGGGAACCCGGCGCCGTAGTACGCGTTCAGCAGCCGTGACCGCGGCGCGAGCTTCCGCAGGAACAGGTACTCGGTCGCGAGGCGCCACAGCGTCGGGAAGCCGCGGACGGAGCGCTGCAGCCGTCCGTCCGGATACCGCAGCCGCGGCCCCACGTACGCCGCCCGCGGGTGCGCGTCGGCGAACGCCGCCAGTCGCTCGACCCCGTCGCCGACGACCCACGCGTCCGCGTTCAGGAACAGGACGTGCCGCGGGGACGACGCGGCCCGCATGCCGGCGTTCCAGCCGGCCGCCAGCCCGCGGTTCTCCTGCTCGACGAGGATCGCCGCCGGGAAGCGCTCCCGCACGAGCGCGACGGTTCCGTCCGTCGAGCCGTTGTCGACCACCACGGTCTCGTACGAGCGCACGCTGTCGAGGCAGCGCTCGAGGTACTCGGCCGCGTTGTAGGCGACGACGACGACGGAGACGTCCCCGCGGGCCTGCGAGGCCTCAGGCATCGGCCGGTCGGGCGGCGCCGCGGACGCCCTCCCAGGCGAGGATCAGCCCGCCCGGCACCGAGATCGCCAGCGTCACGATGAAGAACAGGAAGCCGGTCGCGAAGGCCGCGTCCGCGTCGACGCCGACCTGGCCGAGGAACGAGACGAAGAACGCCTCCCGCACCGCCAGGCCGTTGATCGTGAACGGGACGAGGATCACGAGGAAGAGGAGCGGCCCCATCACGTAGAACACGCGGGGCGAGAGGTCGACGCCGGCCGCCTCCGCGCACAGCCAGATCGCCAGCACGCGCACCGCCTGCAGCCCGAACGTCAGCACGGCGACGCCGACGAGCAGCCACGGGTGGTCGCGGTAGGCGTGGATCCCCTCGTAGAGCGCGCGGATCGGCCGCTCCACGCGGAGGAAGCGCAGTACCGGCACCGTGCGCGACAGCGGCCGCCGCGCCCAGCGCGAGAACAGCGCCACCGCGAGCACGACCGTCCCGACGACGAACAGCGCCTCGATCCAGAGGTAGGCCCCCACGTCGTAGCGGCCGAGCGCGAGCGCGAACCCGACGGCGGCGAGCGCGAGCGTGGCCGCGCCGCCCAGCGCCCGCTCGAGCAGCACCGACCCGGCGATCTCGCCGCCCCGGCCCGGGTGGCGGCGCGAGGTCTCGAAGATCCTCATCGCGTCGCCCCCGATCGCCGTCGGGAGGACCTGGCCGGCCGCGTACGAGGTCAGGTACGCGCGCGTGAGCCACGGCAGGCGGTCGTGGATCGAGCGCGCGGCGAGCAGCCGCTGCCACCGCCACGCCATCGGCACGACGGGCGCGAGCATCACGGCGATCGACGCGAGGAAGTAGCCGAGGTGCGCGTCGCCGACGATCGCGACGGTCTCGCCGACGTCGACCTTCCAGAGCAGGTACGCGGTGGCGAGGCCGGTGACCGCGAGGGTCCCGACGACGCGCAGCCCGCGCTTGCTCACGCCGTGTGGCGCGCGTGGACGCGCCGGAGCGCGGCGACGACGTCGAGGATGTCCTCCTCGGCGTGCGCCGGCGAGACGGGCAGCGACAGCAGCTCGGCGCCCGCCCGCTCCGCCACGGGGAGCCCGGGCTGGTCGGGGAAGCGCTCCGCGTACCAGCGCAGCCGGTGCACGGGGAGGAAGTGGATCGAGGTCGAGATGCGCTCCTCGGCGAGCGCGGCCATGTACGCCTCGCGCGTCGCGCCCGCGCGGGCAGGGTCGATCCGCACCGCGTACAGGTGGTGGGCGTGCGTGTCGCGCGGGTCGCGCGCGACCGGGGTGATCCCCTCCAGCTCGGCCACGGCCTCGTCGTACAGCTCGAACTGGCGTCGGCGGATCGCCGCGTGGCGCTCGAGCTTGTCGAGCTGGACGAGCGCGATCGAGGCGAGCACGTCCGAGAGGTTCGCCTTGTAGCCGGGCACCGGCAGGTCGTACAGCGAGCCGTGGCCGCGCCGCATCAGGCGGAGGTCCTGCACCGCCTCGGCGACCTCGGCGCGGTTCGTCGCCAGGAGGCCGCCCTCGCCCGCGGCGACGTTCTTCGTCGCGTAGAGCGAGAAGCAGGTCGCGTCGGACAGGCCGCCGAGCTTGCGCCCGCGGTAGCGCGACTCGAAGGCGTGCGCCGCGTCCTCGACCACCGGGAGCCCGAGCGCCCAGATCGGGTCGAGGTCGGCCGGCTGGCCGTACAGGTGCACGGGCAGCACCGCCTTGGTGCGGCCGGTCACCGCCTCGGCCGCCCGGGCCGGGTCGAGGTTGAGCGTGTCGTCCTGCACGTCGACGAACACCGGCGTCGCCCCCGTGTGGACGATCACGTTGGCCGTCGCCGGCCAGGTGATCGGCGTCGTGATCACCTCGTCACCGGGCCCGACGCCGAGCGCCACGAGCGCGAGGTGGAGCGCGGCGGTGCCGGAGGCGAGCGCGAGCACGTGCTCCGCCTGGAGGTACTCCGCCGCGCGCCGCTCGAGCTCGGCCGCGCTCGGGCCGGTGGTCAGCCAGCCGGACCGCAGCGTGGCCGCGACCGCGGCGATCTCCTCCTCGCCGATCGCGGGCGGCTGGAAGCCGAGGGTCGTCTCGCGACGCCGGTCAGACACGTTCGGGGGCATCGGCGACCTGGAAGCGTATGGACTCGACCGCCGCGGCAGCGCGCTCGAGCGCCTCCTCGCGCGACGCGCCGACGGCGAGGACCGCGCCCGCGCGGTCGGCGCCGCGCCGGAACGGCCCGAAGACGAACCCCGGCCGCCGGTACACGCGGACGAGCTCGATCCCCGGGAGGGCCTGCGCCGACTCGACCCCCTGCACCTCCTCGAGCGGCCCCGGGGGTGGGACGAGGAACCGGACGCACGCGCCGCCCGCGCGCGAGACCGGCGTCAGTGCCCGCTCGGGCACCTCCTCCCCGAGCGCGGCCGCGAGCGCGAGCGCGTTGAGGTCGACGCCGAGGGCGGCACGGCAGAGCTCCGCGTCGTGCCCGCCGCCGAGGCGGGCGGCGAGCTCGATCACCTCCGGGCCGTTCGCCCCGGCGAGCACCTGGACGTACACCGGCCCCTCCGCGATGCCGAGCGCCTCCGCCGCGGCGCGCGCGGCGTCGCAGGCGGCGCCGACGACCGGCGGCTCGAGCGAGCTCGGCCAGACGTGCGCGAGCGCGACCCCGAACGCCGGCGGCTCCGCGACGAGCCGGTCGGTGATCGTCAGCGGGTGGAAGCGCCCGCCCGAGAGGAAGGCGTTGACCGTCACCTCGCGCCCCGGGTCGTAGCGCTCGACGATCGCGATCGGGCTGCGCGCCGCCTCGAGCGCCTCGGTCGCGGCGGGCTCGAGCTCCTCCTCGCGCCGGACGAGCCCCAGGCCGCGCTGCCCCTGGCGGTCGGGCGCCTTCACCACGACCGGCAGACCGATCCGTCCCGTCGCCTCGCGCGCCTCGTCGACGGAGCGGCAGAGCTCCCACGCCGGCTGCGGCACGCCGGCCTCGCGGAAGCGCTCGCGCTGGCGCAGCTTGGAGGTCGCGAGCAGCGCAGCGGCGCCGTCGATCGGGTGCGGCAGCCCGAGCCGCTCCGCGACGCGTGCCGCGACGGCGACCGGCCAGTCGATCCCGGGCGCGACGATCCCGTCGACGCGCTCCGCGTCGGCGAGCCGCTCGATCCCGGGCTCGTCCTCGGCCGACACGATCGCGCGCCTGTCGGCGTAGACGAAGCCGAGGGCCGCGGGGTCGCGGTCGGCCGCGATCACGAACAGTCCGCGGTCGCGGGCGGCGGCGAGCAGCCCCAGCTGTGCCGGGCCGGCGCCTAGGACGAGGAGACGCGGGCGGCGCCCCCGTCCAGGATCGCCTTCCACCAAGCCTCGTTGTCGCGATACCAGGCGATCGTGCGCTCGAGCCCGTCGGCGAAGCTCGTCCGCGCGCGCCAGCCCGTGAGCCGTGCCAGCTTGTCGGTGGAGCCGATGTGCCTGTCGACCTGTCCCGGCCGCTCCGGCACGTGCGCCTGCAACTCGTGCGGCTTCCCGAGCGCGTCGAGCACGAGCCCCGCGATCTCCGACACGGAGATGTCGATTCCGGTCGCGACGTTCACGACCTCGCCCGCCAGACGGTCGATCGGCGTCGCGATGATGGCCTCGATCGCCTCGGCGTCGTCGTCGACGTAGAGCCAGTCGCGCGAGGCGTGCCCGTCGCCGTGGATCGTCAGCGGCTCGTCCTGCAGCGCCTGCGTGATGAACCTCGGGATCACCTTCTCGGGGTGCTGGCGCGGGCCGTAGTTGTTGAACGGCCGGACGATCACGATCGGCAGCTCGTACGTCGTCCAGTACGAGTACGCCAGCCGGTCGGCGCCCGCCTTGGTCGCCGCGTACGGCGACCGCGGGTTGAGCGGGTGATCCTCGTCCATCGGGGCGGAGTCGGCCGTGCCGTAGACCTCGCTCGAGGAGATGAGGATGAAGCGCTCGACGGGCTGGTCGCGGATCGCGTCCAGCAGGATCTGCGTCCCCAGGACGTTCGTCCGCACGAACTCGGACGCGCCCTCCTCGATCGACTTCTCCACGTGCGACTCGGCCGCGGCGTTGACGATCACGTCGACCTCGCCGACGACGTCGTGGACGAGCTCCTCGTCGCGGATGTCGCCGTGGACGAACGAGAGCCGCTCGTGGCTCATCACGTCCGCGAGGTTCTCGACGTTGCCCGCATACGTGAGCGCGTCGAGCGAGACGACCTCGTACGGCGTGTTGGCCAGCAGGTGCCGGATGAAGTTCGACGAGATGAACCCGGCTCCGCCGGTGACGAGCACGCGCGTCGGCATCCGCGGAAGGCTAGCCGAGGTCGATCCGGCGCCCGCGCCGTCAGGCGGCGGCCGCGCCCGTGCCGAGCCGTGCCCCCACGACGGTGTCCACCGCCTCCCGGCTCGGCGCGTGCCCCGAGACCGCCCCGACGAAGTCGTCCCTCCCGAGCGAGAACAGCTCCGTGTCCGCGCGCGCGACGACGGTCGCCGTCCGCGGCACGTCGCGCACGAGCGCGATCTCGCCGAACCAGCCGCCCGGGCCGACGGCCTCGCGGCGGCCGTCGACCTGCACCTCGAGCGCCCCGGCGCCGACGACGTAGAAGCGGTCGCCCGCGTCGCCGCGGCGGAAGACCGTCTCGCCGGCCGGCACCACGATCCGCTCGAGGCGCCCGGCGAGCGGCTCGATCGTCTCGGCGGGCAGCGGCGCGAGGAAGGGGACGCCGCGCAGCAGCTCGAGCTCCCGCTCGGGAGGCGCGGCCTCGGCGTCGATCGCCGCGACCCACGGCCACGTGAGCGCGGCGAGCACGGGCAGGATCGCCCCGGTCGCGAGCAGCGCGCCGCGGTCGCCGAGCCCCGCCACGAGCAGCGGCGCGACGGCGGCCCCGAGGCCGACGCTGAGCACGACGAGGCTCTCAAGCACGCCGAAGACCCGCGCGAGCACCTCGTTCGGCACGGCGCGCTGCAGGAGCGTCATCGCCGCCACGTCGACGACCGTGTTCGCGATCCCGACGACGCCGAGCAGGACGAGCGCCGCCGCGGGGGTCGCGAACACGCCGACGAGCGCGAGTGGCAGGCCCCAGAGCAGGATCCCGAGCGCGAACGGTCGTGCGAGCCGCCGTCCGACGAGCGCGACGCCCGCGGCGGCGCCGAGGACGCCGCCGACGCCGATCGCCGAGTTGAGGTAGCCGACGCCTGCGTCGCCGAGGTCGAGCAGCTCGATCGAGGTCACCACCAGCAGCACGCCGAGGATCCCGTCGACGAAGGTCTGCGCGGTGAAGAGGCCGACGAGGAGCGCCACCCGCCGGTCGCCGACCACCGTCCGGAAGCCGGCCGTCGCCTCGCGGACGATGCCCTCGGCCGGACGGGCCTCTCCCTCCGCCGGCGCGCCGCCGCGGATCCGGGCGAGCAGGAGCGCCGACCAGAGGAACGTCGCCGCGGTCGCGGCGAAGACCACGCCCTCCTCGGTCGCGGCGAGCACGAGCCCGCCGAGCGCGGGCCCGGCGAAGATGCCGACGCTCTCGATCGTGCTCGAGACGACGTTCGCGGCGGTCAGCTCGGTGGGGGTGCGCGCGAGCGTGGAGACGATCGCCGCCTGCGCCGGGCGGAACGCGGCCGCGGCGACCGTCGAGAGGATCCCGAGCCCGTAGACCGCGAGCGCCGGGCCGTCGGCGAGCGCGACCGCGCCCGCGGCCGCGAGCGCCACGACGCGGACGAGGTCGGACGCCACCATCACGCGGCGCCGGTCGTACCGGTCGGCGAGGAGCGCGACGAACGGCGCGGTCAGGCCGGCGGTCGTCCAGCGGACGAGCCCGAGCAGGCCGACGGCGGTCGTGCCACCCTGGTCGTAGGCGTACACGAGCAGGGCCACGCCGAACGCCCACTTGCCGACGATCGCGCCCGCCCACGCGAGCTCGAGCCGCCGCAGATCGGGGTTCCCGAAGACCTCGCGGAAGCCTGCTCCGGCCTCGGCGAGGCGCCCGCGCACGCGCCGCACGGCGCGAGCATTAGCAGCAACCGTTGCGAATTGGAACGTGCCGTGGAAGATTCCGGGCGCGGTCCCGGTCCTGTGGGACGGCGAGAGGGGCTCCGGAAGGCGGCCCCGCGACGGAAAGGAGTCACCAGTGGAGGACCGCGAGAAGCGGCATCCGTCCTCAGAGGAGCGCGAGAAGCGGCATCCGGCTCCCGAGGAGCTCGACGTCGAAGGCCACGGTCACGTGGGAGGCCACGTGGGCGGGCACGTCGGCGGCCACGTGGGGGAGGCGGCCGGCGCGCCCGCGGAGATCGGGGACGAGGAGGACGACGTCGAGGCGCACGGCCACGTGGGGGGCCACGTCGGCGGGCACGTCGGCTCGCACGACACCTAGGCGGAACGACCGAACCGTCCCGGGGTCTCGACGGCCCGGCCGGCTCCGCCGGCCGGGCCTGCTACGTCGGGCCGAGGACGCGCACGAGCGCGGCCAGCAGCGCGACGCCGTCGTCCCGCCGCTCCTCGGGCAGCCGCTCGACGGCGTCGGCCAGTCGCGCGACGAGCGCGGCGTCCCCGTCCGCGGCGTCGAGGGCGAGCCGCGCCCGCCGCGCACGACGGAGGAGGTTGACGGCGACGGCGGCCTGCGTGGCGAACAGCCCCAGCAGCTCCATCTCCTGGAGGGTGAAGGTCGCCTGCCGGTCGAGCACCTGGAGGACGCCCAGCGCCTGCTCCTCGTCGAGGAGCGGCACGGCCATGAGCCCCTTCGGCACGTAGCCCGTCCCCTCCGCCACGTCGCGCGCGAACCGCGGGTCGGCGCCGACGTCCTCCAGGACGAGCGGCTGCCGTGTGACCGCGACCCAGCCGGCGACGCCGGTGCTCGCGGGGAACCCCCGCCCGACGAGCGTGTCCCCGCCCTCGCCGGCCACCGCCGCGAAGACGAGCTCGTCGGCCTCCTCGTCGAGCAGCAGGATCGACGCGGCGCGGGCGCTGAAGATCGCGCGGGCGACCTCGACGATCGCGTCGAGGAGACGCTGGTGGCCCTCCTCCGCCATCAGCACGCCGGCGGCGGCCGCGGCGCGCAGGTCGCTCATCGCCGGCCCACGTTCGAGGCGGTCAGGTAGAGGACGCTCTTCAGCTGGAACGGCGTCAGCTCCGGATGCTTCGAGAGGATGAGCGCGCACAGCCCGGCGACGTGCGGCGTCGCGAAGCTGTTCCCGGTCGAGCGGAGCGTCGTGCCGCCCAGCCATGCCACCTGGACGTCGACCCCCCGCGCGAAGAACTCGACGGGAGGCGACGGGTTCGAGAACCAGGTCATCGCGTCCGGGAGCTCGTGGCTTCCGACCGAGATCACAGACGAGAACCGCCACGGGAAGCTCTCCACCGGCATGTTGTGCGCCGAGGCGACGAGGACGGTGCGGCGAAAGTAGGCACTGTCGGCCACCTCGTGCAGCAGGCCGGCGAGCTCCCTCTTCGTCGTCGAGAGGCTCATGTTGACCACGTCGTAGCCCTGCTCGACCGCCCACCGGAGGCCCGCGAGGAGGACGCGGCCGCTGCCGCGGAAGCCGGCGCCGAGGACGCGCACCGACTCGAGTTCGCACTCGGGCGCGAGCTCGCGGATGATCCCGGCGCACGCCGTCCCGTGCCCGGAGGTGTCGCCCTCCTCGTCGTCCTCGACGACCGGGTGCCCGTCGTCGTCCAGGCGCACGGCGACGGAGCGCGTCACCGGCCCGACGCGCGGGTGGTCGCGCTCGACGCCGCTGTCGAGCACGCAGACGCGGACGCCCTTCCCCGTCGCGCCCTCCAGCGCCCACGCACGGGTCACCCGCTCGGGCCACTCGTCCGCGATCCCGATGCCCTCGAGCGCGTCTGCGGGCAGGCTCCAGGCAGGAAGCGGCTGGGACGACACCGGCCGATCGTCCTCGCCGCGCGGCCTGGGTGTCAATGCCGCTACCCGAGCTCGCGGTCGATCGTGTACAGCGGCCGGCCCTCGACCTCGCGCTGGATCCGGCCCAGGCTCTCGCCGACGAGCGCGAGGATGAATCCCTGGATGCCGAGCCCGAACAGGGTCAGCGCCGCGAGGAGCAGCGGCCCGGGGAAGTCGGCGCGGTCGATCCAGTAGACGAGGCCGTAGACGGTCACCGCGCTCGCGAGCAGCGTGCAGACGGCTCCCAGCACGACGCCGATCCACTGGATCGGCTGGGGCCAGAAGCCGGCGAGCACGTGGAGCGCGAGGCGCGTGAGGCGGAACGGGGAGTAGCGCGAGCGGCCGGCGCGCGGCGCGTGGGCCACGTCCACCTCGGTCACCGTGGCGCCGCCGGACAGCACGAGCGCCTTGGTGAACTTCTGCTTGCCGATCGCCCCGAGCATCGCCTCGACCGCCGGCCGCCGGTACGCGTTGAACGCGCAGCCGAAGTCCTCGATGTCGACCTTCGTGAAGCGCCGCAGCATCCCGTTGATCAGGCGGCTCGGGAGCGTGCGGCCCCAGGAGTCGTGCCGGGCCGCGCGATGGCCGGAGGCGACGTCGTACCCCTGCTCGAGCGCCGCCACGAGCCTGGGGATGTCCTCCGGCTGGTTCTGGAGGTCGCCGTCCATCGTCACGAGGATGTCGCCGCGGGCGCGCGCGAGGCCGGCGTGCATCGCCGGGTGCTGGCCGAAGTTGCGCTTGAACCGGATGCCGCGGACGCGCCCGTCGGCGGCATGGAGCCGCTCGACGGCCGTCCACGTGCCGTCGGTGGAGCCGTCGTCGACGACGAGGATCTCCCACGGGCGGCCCAGCGCGTCGAGCACCCCGGTCGCGCGCCGGACGAGCTCGTCCACGGTCGCGGCCTCGTCGTAGAGCGTGACCACCAGCGAGAGCTCCGGTTCGGACTCCGAGGGGTGCGCGCGCGCCGCCGCGACCGCGGGGACGGGATCGGCGTGCGTCTGCGCCTCGGTCACGACCGGAGGCTAGCGCGGCGGGGCGGCCACGATGCGAGCGCGGGCCTTCCATGGTGCCGCCGCGTCTGTCCCGGAATCGCGCCGAATGCGTGCCGACAGCGTGTGGAAGAATGCCTCCATGGCGGGGTCACTGGCCGAGCGGGTGTACGAGCTCCGCGACGATCGCAGGCACGGCGCCAGCTGGATGGCGCGCCGCGCGGTCGAGGCGATCGTCGCCGAGGCGCAGCCCGAGGCCGAGTCGGGGGCGGCGCTGCTCGAGCGCCTCGTCGCCGCGGGCCGGGAGCTGTCGTCGAGCAGGCCCGAGGTGGGCGCCGTTCGCTCCGCCCTCGGGCGCCTCCTGGGCGGGGCCCGTGTGTACTCGCACCTCGAGCCCGACGAGCTTCGCCGGCTGGTGGAGGAGCAGGGCCTCGGCCTCGTCGCGGCACGCGAGCGTGCGGCGGCCTCGATCGCGATCCAGCTCCGGCACCGGCTCGAGAACGCCTTCGTGCTCACGCACTCCGCCTCGGCCACGGTGCGCGAGGCGCTGCTGAGGACGCCGCCGGAGCTCGTCGTCTGCACGACGTCGGCGCCGCTCGAGGAAGGGAAGGACTTCGCCGAGGAGCTCACCGCGGCCGGCCTCTCCGTCGAGCTCGTGCCCGACGAGGAGGCGATCGCGGCGCTCGAGCGGTGCTCGCTCGTGCTCGTCGGGGCGGACACGGTCTTCCGTGACGGGTGCGTGTGCAACAAGATCGGGACGCGTCCGCTCGCCGAGGAGGCCGACCGTCTCAGCGTCCCCTTCGTCGTCGCCGCCGAAGCGCTCAAGCTCGTGCCCGTCGACGCGGCCGACGCGGTGCCTCTCGACGAGGAGGCCGCCGCGCTCTTCGACGTGACACCTGCGGCCCTCGTCGACGAGATCGTGACGGAGGAGGGCTGCGTCGACGCCGACGGGGTGCGCCCCCTCGTCGACCGCACGCCGTTCCTCCGCGAGGGCTGGCGCCTGCTCGACTAGACGGGGGCCGCCGGCCGCTCCCCGAGGGCCGGGACGCCTAGTCGAGCCAGGAGGCGCAGCCCTCGGCGAGGCGGTCGCCCCACGGCGTCCGGTCGTCGAACAGCTGCATCGCCATCATCACGTTGAGGAGCATCCCGTTGGCGAAGAAGTGGCTCACGATCCCCGGCCCTTCGCCGGAGACGCGCTCGACGAGCGCCGTCAGCTCCTCCCACGTCGCGCGGACGCTCTCGCGCACGTCGGGGTCGTCGCACGAGCCGAAGCACTGCATCATCAGCTTCAGCCGCGTCCGGTCCTCGAGCAGCTCGCGATAGGCCTCGCCCATGGCCGCCAGGGCGGCGCGGCCGGTGAGGCCGTTCGCGGCGTCCGCCATCCGCGTCACGGTCTCGCCCATCGCGCGGCGGGCCGTCTCGAGGTAGAGGCTCTTCTTCGTCCCGAACAGGCGGAAGAGATAGGGCTGCGAGATCCCCGCCGCCCGCGCGATGTCGTCCGTCGACGCGCCGTGGAAGCCCTTGTCCGCGAACTCGCGCATCGCCGCGGCGAGCACTGCCTCCCGCCGCTCGCCGGCGCTCAGCCGGCCGCCGGTCACCCTCGTCGCCACGCCAAGGAAGTTATCGCTCACTTCCTTGGCCCGTCAACTGCCGCTTCGCCAACCCCTCGTCCGGGGGAGCGGGGCGGAGGGCCGAACGTGCGACTCCATTCCTGATGGATGCGGCCCTCTCCCATCGCGATCTCCTGGCGTCCGCTGCGCTGCTCGCCTACGCGGGGATCACCGCCGCGTACGTCGCCTTCGAGGTACCCGGACTGGGCATCGGGCACTTCTACTACCTGCCGATCGCGCTGCTCGCGCTGGGCACCGGCGGGCGCGTCGGCGCCGCGGGCGGCGTCCTCGCCACGGCGCTCTACGTCGCCGGCGTGCTGCTCAACTCGAAGGTGCCGTCGGCCGACGTGCTCACGGTCTCGACCGCGATCCGCGCGGTCACGTACGTCTCGAGCGGCGCCCTCATCGGCGTCTTCGCGAGCCGCAACCGGGCGCTCGTCGAGCGGCTGCGCGAGCTGGCCGACCGGGACTTCCTCACCGGCCTCCTCAACGCGCGCTCGCTCGAGGCGGCGCTCCACCGCCGCTGCGAGGGCGCGCGCCGCTTCACGCTGCTCCTCGCCGACGTCGACGGGCTCAAGGAGACGAACGACACGCGCGGCCACGCCGCGGGTGACGCGCTGCTGCGGGCGGCCGGCGCCGGGCTCGAGGCGGCGCTGCGAGAAGGAGACGAGGTCGGCCGGATCGGCGGCGACGAGTTCGGCGTGGTGACCGACGTCGTCACGGCGGAGGACGCGGAGGCGCTGGCCCGCCGGATCGAGCGGGAGCTCGCCCGCCGCGAGGTCGAGATCAGCGTCGGGTGGGCGCTCTTCCCGGTCGACGGCGGCACCGCGGTCGCGCTCTCGCGCCGCGCGGACGAGCGCCTGTACGCGTCGAAGAGCGTCCGCAAGGCGCGCGCCCAGGTGACGACGCTGCTCCGCCCGACGGCCTAGAGCGCCCGGCGCAGCGCGTCGCCGACGCGGTCGAGCTCCGCATCCGTGAGCCGCGTGTGGAACGGCAGCGCGAGCGCCCGCTCGAAGGCCGCGTCGGCGCCGGGGAACGTGCCCTGGTCGCGGTAGGCGCCGAGCCGGTGCAGCGCGTACGTGCCGATCTGGCACTGGATCCCCTCGGCGCGCAGGGCCGCCAGGACGCGGTCGCGGCCGTCGACCTGAACCACGTAGGCCTGCAGCCCGTGGCGGTCGCCGTCGTCCGCCCGGGGGAGCACGACGTCGAGGCCGGACAGGCGCTCCTCGTAGCCGCGCGCCACCCGCTCGCGCGCGGCCAGCAGCTCCTCGAGGCGGCGCAGCTGCGGGATCCCGAGCGCGCACAGCACATCGGGGAGCCGGTAGTTGAACGCGCCACGCGGCAGGTCGTCGTAGCGGTCGGACGGGCTCCAGCCGTGGTGGCGCAGCGAGCGCACGGCCTCCGCGATCGCCGCGTCGCTCGTGACGACCGCGCCGCCCTCCCCGGTCGTGACGACCTTGCGCGGGTGGAAGCTGAGGCAGCCGAGGAGGCCGAGGCTCCCGCACGGGCGGCCACGCCGGCGGGCGCCGAGCGCGCCCGCGGCGTCCTCGAGCAGCGTCACCTCCGGGAGCTCCTCGACGCGCGCGGGCCGGCCGAACAGGTGGACGGCCACGACCGCCCGCGTGCGCGGCGTCACGGCGGCCCGGGCCGCGTCGGGGTCGACGTTCATCGTCTCTGGGTCGACGTCGACGAGCACCGGCCGGGCGCCGGCGAGCGCGACCACGTTGGCCGTGGCGGGGAACGTGTACGCGGGGACGAGCACCTCGTCGCCCGGCCCGATGCCCAGCGCGAGCACGGCGAGGTGGAGCGCGGCGGTGCCGGAGGAGACCGCGACGGCGTCGTCCGTCCCGCAGGCCGCCGCGAGCAGGCGCTCGAGCTCCGCGACCTTCGGGCCCATCGTCAGCTGCCCGGTCTCGACGACCGCGGCCAGCTCCGCGAGCTCCTCCGCTCCCACGTCGGGGAGCGCGAGGCGGATCGGGCCGTCCGGGTCGGTCAAGCGAGCGCCGGCCTGCGGCTGCGGTACCACACGATCGTGCGCGCCAGCCCCTCGTCGAGGTCGACCGCCGCCTCGAACCCGAGCAGCTCGCGCGCCTTCTTCACGTTCGGGATGCGGATCTCCACGTCGGTGTAGTGGAGCGGCTTGAACACGATCTCCCCGGGGCAGCCGGTCAGCCGCTTCACGCGCTGCGCGAGGTCGTAGATCGTCACCGTCGAGCGCGCGTTGCCGATGTTGAAGGTGTGGCCCACCGCCTCGGGCCGCTCGAGCGCGAGCAGCAGCCCGGCGACCATGTCGTCGACGTAGCACCAGGCGCGGATCTGCGAGCCGTCGCCGTGGATCTCGAGGTCGCGCCCGGCGAGCGCCGCCTCGATGAACGCGCGGATCGCTCCGCCGCCGATCTGCCCCGGCCCGTAGACGTTGAACGGCCGCACCGTCGCCGTCGGCAGCCCGAGCTCGTCGTGGTAGGCGTGCGCCATGTGCTCGCCGGCGAGCTTGGAGACGGCGTACGTCCACCGCGCCTCGCCGACGGAGCCCGTCGTGGTCACGTGCCCCTCCTCGACGTTGATCGCGTGCGTGCCGAAGACCTCGCTCGTCGAGAAGTCGACGAAGCGCTCGAGCCCCGGCAGCGCGATCGCCGCCTCGAGCACGTTGTAGGTGCCGATCAGGTTCACGCGCATCGTCCGGACCGGGCTCGCGAGGACGGTGTCGACGCCGGCGATCGCGGCCGCGTGGACGACGTGGGTCGCGCCCTCGGCCGCGGCGCGCACCGCGTCGGGATCGAGCACGTCGCCCTGGACGAGCGTGTACCGCGGGTGCTCGAGGAGGTCGGTCCCGGTGGCCGCGTCGCGGTGGAGGTTGTCGAGCGCGACGATGTCGTTGTCGTCGACGAGCCGGCGCGCGAGCGTCGTGCCGATGAAGCCCGCGCCGCCGGTGATCAGGATGCGCTTCCCCGAGAGCGGCACGGCGGCAGCGTACCCGTCGCCTCCGTACCCTTCGCCCCGTGCGTCGCCTCGCCGTCGCAGCGGTCGTGCTCCTGGCGCTCGGTCCGGCGTGCGCGTCGGCCGGGTCGGGGACGACGTCCCTGACGATCACGGCGTGGCCGCAGGGCCGGGACGCCGGCAACGGGCGCACGTGGACGCTCCGCTGCGACCCCGCCGGCGGCACCCTGCCGCGCCGCGCGGCCGCCTGCCGGCAGCTCGCGGCGCGCGACGAGCCGTTCTCGCCGATCCCGGACGACGTCGCCTGCATCGAGATCTACGGCGGCCCGCAGGAGGCGCTCGTGCGGGGCCGCTACCGCGGCCGGCGCGTGTGGGCCCGCTTCGACCGCACCGACGGCTGCCAGGCCGGCCGCTGGGACCGCGTGCGGCTGCTGTTCCCGATCCGCGTCGGCGTGCGGTGACCGACGCCCGGCTCGAGGCCGAGCTCGAGCTCGCGCGGGCGGCCCCGGAGGAGCTCGTCGACCGCGTCTACCGGCTCGCGCTCCGCCGTCCGCCCGAGCCCGAGGCGCTCGCGGAGGCGGCCGGGCGCCTGCGCGACGGGACGCTCTCGGCGGCCGCGCTCCTCGCCGACGCCGTCGGCGGCGACGAGTTCGCCCGCGTCCGGGTGCTCGACGACGCCGTCGCGCAGGCGACGTGGGCGCGGGGCGCGGACGAGCGGCCGCGCGAGCTGACGGCGCCGCCGTGGGTCGACGAGCGTGCGGTGGAGATCCCGTGGACGCTCGCCCGGTACCGCGGCGAGCCGCGCGTGCTCGACGTCGGCTACGCGTTCGCGGAGCCCGCCTACCTCGCGGCGCTCGTGCGGGCGTGCCCCGGCGAGCCGGTCGGCGTCGACCTCGCCGAGCGCGACGTCCCCGGCCTGCGCGGCGTTCGCTCCGACGTGCGCGAGCTGCCGTTCGCCGACGGCTCGTTCGACGTCGTCTTCTGCGTCTCGACGCTCGAGCACGTCGGCCTCGACAACACCGGGTACGGCGTCGAGGGCCAGCGGGACGAGGAGGGGCGCGGTCGTGCCCTGCGCGAGCTCGGCCGCGTGGTCGGGCGGCACGGGCGCCTGCTCGTGACGGTCCCGGCGGGCGAGCGGGAGGATCACGGCTCCTTCGTCCAGCTCGGGCCCGACGCGTGGCTCGCGCTGTTCGACGGCGCCGGGCTCGAGTGCGTGGAGCACGAGGCGTACGAGCGCACGCCGGACGGATGGGCCTCGCGATCCTCGCTCCCGCCGGGGCTCCGCTACGGGTCGCGCGGCGACGGCGCGGCGGGGGTGCTCTGCGCCGAGCTGCGGCCCTGGACGGCGACGCGCCGTCTCCGCCGGGCGCTGCGCCCGCGGTAGGGTCGCGCGGTGGCCGAGGCGGAGGGAGCGCAGCGCCGGGCCGAGGCGCGCGCGGCGGCGCAGCGCGCGTGGGCCGAGGCGGCGGAGCGGGCGGCGCCGGGCGAGGGCGTGCGCCGGCGGCTGCTGCGCCGCGCGCTGCGGTTCTACGTCGAGGAGCTCGCCGAGCGGCAGCGCGCGCTGGCGGATGCGACGCTGAAGCTCGTCGACGCCGTGTCGGAGGACCTCGACGCCGCGACGCGCTCGGTCGAGGCCGAGCGGCGGCGTGCGACGGCGCTGGAGGAGCGGCTGCTGCGGCTCGAGCGGCGTCCCTCGACAGCCTTCCCCCCGACGGTCGCGGCGCAGCCTGGGGCGGCCGCGCTGCCGGACTACTTCGCGTTCGAGAGCCGGATGCGGGCCTCGACGGACGACACCCGGCAGAAGCAGCGCCCGTACGTCGAGCTCCTCGCCGGCGCGGCGCCGGTGCTCGACGCCGGGTGCGGGCGGGGCGAGCTCCTGGCGCTCCTGCGCGAGGCCGGCGTCGAGGCGCGGGGCGTCGACGCGGACGCGGACATGGTCGCCTACGCCCGGGGGGAGGGGCTCGAGGTCGAGCAGGCCGACGTGCTGGAGCATCTCGCGGGGGTCGAGGCCGGGTCGCTCGGCGGCCTCTTCGCGGCCCAGCTGGTGGAGCACCTGCCGCCGCCGGCGCTCGTCCGGTTCCTCGAGCTCGCGCACGCGGCGCTCCGTCCCGGGGGCGTGCTCGTCGTCGAGACGATCAACCCGCTCTCGCCGCTCGCGCTGCGGAACTACTTCGCCGACCTCACGCACGCGCAGCCGCTCGTCCCGGAGACGCTCGAGCTGCTCGTCGCGGGGGCCGGCTTCCACGAGGTCGAGGTGCGCTACGCGAACCCGCCGGAGGAGCGCCTCGCGCTGCCGGAGGATCCGCTGATCCGCCGCAACGTCGAGCGGCTGAACGAGCTCCTGTTCGGCCCGCTCGACTACGCGGTCGTCGCGCGCGCCTAGGGCTTCTCCAGCCGCGGCGAGAAGCCGGCGCGTCTCGCATCGGCGATGTGGCCGCTCGCCTGCGCCAGCGTCTGCACGCCCGGGTTGACCACCTTCCAGCGGCCGCAGCCGTCGCTGCGGACGACGGCGCCGACGAACCCCGCCTGCACGAGCCGCTCCCGGACCGCCTCGGCTTCGCGCAGCGAGGTGCGCCGGTCGTAGACGAGCTCGAACGGCTCGGCCGGTCGCGCCAGCTCGTCCGCGCACTCGCCGCGGTCGGGGAAGCGCGGCAGCCCGTCGACGGCGAGCACGGCGGCCGGGTACGCGGCGGCGGCGGCGAGCACGATCGCCACCGCGGCGACCCGCACCCGCCCGGCGAGCGGTCGCACGACCTCGGGGCGGAGCTCGTCGAGCGCCGGCTGGAGGAGCAGGGGCGCGCAGAGCGCCGCCGGGATCAGGGCCGCGCCGCAGAGGCGGACGATCGGGTTCACCGACGCGGTTTGCGTCAGCGGCAGGCTCGGGAACGCCCACATCACCCACACGAAGCCCGCCGCGGAGAGGGCGAGGAACGACGCGACGAGGAGCGCCTCCTCCCGTCGTCGCACGGCGAGGCTCGCGAGCACGCCGAGCACGGCGACGAGGAACAGCACCGACCACTCGGCCGGGTCGACGAGCGTCCGCGCGACGAGCGAGATCGAGGGCCCGAGTCGGTCGAGGTTGTCGACGAGGCCCGTGCCGCCCGCTTCCGGGCCGTCGCCTCCGATCGAGTTGGCGGCCGCCCAGAGGCGCCAGGGGACCGTCACCGCGAGCGCCGTCGCCCCGACCGCCGCGACGGCAGGCCAGGCCCGCCGCCGTCTCGCCGTCGCGATCCCGGCCGCGACCGCGAGGCACGCGAGGGCGAGCAACGCCTCGCGCTTCGTCAGCGCCGCGGCGGCGACGAAGACGAGGGAGAGAGCGAGGAACGGCGACTGCCGCTCGCGCACCCAGAGGAGGACGAGCAGCAAGGCGAAGGCGAGGAATGCGTCCATCAGGAAGTCCCCCTGCGGCGTCCGCGCGCCGCCCGCGACCTCGCCGGCCGTGAGCACGAGGAGGACGGCGGCCCAGCCGCTCACGGGCCCGGCGAAGCGGGAGAGCAGGAGGCCTGCCGCGAGTGCGAATCCGGCGAGGATCGACCAGTAGACGAGGTGCAGCGCAGGCATCTCCGCCGTACCGAGAAGCTCGAACGAGGCCGCCTGCACCACGGGGACGAGCGGCGGATACCCAGGCCCCGGCAGCGTCGTGAAGTGCCGCTCGTCGAGGCCGCCGCTGGCGAAGATCGCCTCGGCCTTCGGCACCCAGAACGAGCCTGCGTCCCAGCCGAACAGGCCCTGCAATCTGCTCGAGCGGAACGCTCCCTCGAGCACGACGACGGTGGCGGCGAGGAGGGCGGCGCCCCCGAGCGCGTCGCCGAGCGTCCACCCGCGGAACGGCGGCAGCTGGGTCGGCCGGCCCCGTCGCACGGCGATCACCGTCCCACCTGCAGCGACGAGGGCGGCACTGCCGAGGATCGAGGCCAACCCGAACGGCACGCCCACGATCACCTCGAGCGTCAGCAGCACACCGAGCCCCGCCAGCCCGAGGACGTACGCGAACGGCAGCGACAGCACCGCGCACCGCAGCGATGGAAGCCCGGCGATCGCGAGGAGCAGGCCGTACCCGGCCGCCGCGAAGACGAGGACGAACGCGACCAGCCCGAGTGCCTCGGTCACGGGCCTGCCTCTGCGCGCCGGAGGATCGTGATTCCGTTGGCCTCGTCTTCCCACTCGACCGTCCCGGCCGGCCGGTCGCAGCGGTAGCAGATCGCCCAGCGCGCCCCCGATCGCTGGTGCCGCGGCATCAGGAAGTAGTGCAGGTAGGACGCCACGAACTGGGGCGTCAGTTGCTCCTCGAAGCGGTCGGGCGGGCCTACGAGGACGTCGTAGTCGGCGTTCTGCGGGACGAGGGAGCGGGCCGCGTACAACGCGTCCTGGTTCAGCGTCCAGCCATTGCCCCACGCGATCTCGCGGTCGGCGAAGTCGAGCTCGCTGTTGTGCGCGGCCGTCTCTCCGGCGTCGCGGAGCGTGCGCCACGCGCCGACGCCGCCGGCCACCACCATCACCGTGACGGCTGTCGCCGCGACGCCCCACGCGACGGCGCTACGCCACGTGCCCGACATCGTCCCGAACCGTAGGCGACCGACGTGGCCCGAGCAGGCCGGCGGCAGCGAGCAGCACGAACCCGGGCGCCACCGGCAGGGCGTAGTGCGGGTCCGGGCCGAGGCCGAGCGCGTTGAGCAGCACGACGAGCGTCGCGCCGCCGGCGAGCGCGAGGGGGACGGGCCAGCGCGCGGGCCGTCGCCATGCGAGCGCGACGAGACCGACGACGAGCCACACGCCGAGCCGCGGGTACCAGCGCGAGGCGCGGTTCAGCCAGAGCCCGAGCGTGGCGTCGCCGTGGCGGTCGGGCAGCCCGGCGAAGAGCTCGTCGCGGCGGCGCTCGATCTCGGCGAAGCGCGGCCTGTCGGCGGGCCGGTCGAAGACGAAGTGCCGCTCCGTCGCCGAGGTCCACACGTCGCGGATGCGGTCGTCGGGCCGCAGGATCCACAGGTTCTGGCCCTCCGGGATGAGCTGGCCCTCGCTCGGCGCCGGCAGCGTCTCGCCGGCGACCTCCACCGTCGTAGGCGCCTCGTCGGCGCCCGACCCGGAGCCGACGACGCGGTAGTACGGCTCGCTGAATTGCTGCCACACCGTGTCGAGCACGCCGGATGCGTACGCCCCGGGATGCGCCTCGACCGCCTCCGTCCCGGCGTCGCGCAGCACGCGGTAGTCCGTGTCCCACCCGAACACCTGGTCGGAGAGCGTGTACAGGTCCTCGTGGACGCGCGCGCTTCCGGCGGAGAAGATCTCGTCGAGGGTGACGCCGTACGAGCGGTACGGCTCGCGCGTCAGCAGGTGCTCCTCGATCGCGTCCGCGAGCCGCTCCGACTCGGGGCCGTTGTCGGCCGCGACGATCTTGTCGAACAGGAAGACGCGGTAGAACGGGATCACCGCGTTGCCGCCGCGGGCCAGGCTCCAGTGGTCGTAGCGCAGGCCGTTGTGCACCGTCCACGCGGCGAGGGGGACGAGGGCCGCCGCCGCGAACGCTCCCGCCCACGCGAGCCGCTGGCGCCACGCCGCGGCGAGCGCGAGCGGAAAGAGGGCGAGCGCGAGCAGCACGACGTTCCCCGGACGGACGAGGATCACGAACGCGGCCGCGAGCCCGACGGCCGCGAAGCGCGCGACCGTGGGGCGGGCGGAGGCCCGCACGAACAGGAGCGCCGTGCCGGCGAACGCCGCGGCCATCACCAGCTCGCTCCCGAGCTCGTGGAACATCAGCGCGTAGCCCGGGTAGAGCAGGAGCGCCACGGCGGTCGCGAGCGCGGCGCGCGCGCCGAACGCGAGCGCCGCCGCGCTCCAGGCCACGATCGAGCCGGCGTAGAGCAGCGCCGCCACCGGCTCGGCGAGGGCACCGCCCCACAGGTCGAGCAGCGGGCCGACGACGACCGGCGTCCCCGGCGTGCGGAACAGCATCGACCAGGGCAGCAGCGTGTCACGGTCGAACAGCTGGATCCAGAAGTAGAGGTACTCGTCGAGGTCGCGGCCCGTCGTCAGCGGCCAGGCGAGCGCCTGGACCGCGTACGCCAGGACACCCAGGACGAGCAGGACGAGCGCGCCGCCCGGGCGCGAGGCGAGGTCCTCGAGCCGCGCGAGCGCGCGGCGGAGCGTCTGGCGGGTCGGGGCGGCCACGACGCGGCAGGTTACGCCGCGGCGCGGAGGCGCCACACCTCGGCCGCCCCGTGCCCGCCGGTCAGCCGCACCCGGACGTAGCTGCGTCGGAGGAGCGCCGTCGCCGCGCCGACGAACCGGTTCCACGCTCGCGGCTGGGACGCGTCCGGGCCGATTGGCGCCGCGACCAGGACGAACCGCGGCCGCCGCCGGTCGATGCAGGAGACGACCTCAGCGAGGCGCGGCGAGAACGGGTACTGGTGGAACCGCGGGCAGGCGAGCCGCCAGTCGCCGTCGAGGAACGCCGCGTGGCCCAGCTCGTTGTTGCGACCGAGCACGGCGTAGCTCGCGTGCCCCGCCGGGTCGGCCTCCTCGAGCGCGTCGGCGAGCGCGCTGCCCCCGGATGCGCGCCAGCTCGCGCCGTTCGCGATCCCGGGCGGCTCCGAGAGCGCGCCGAACGCGGCGAGGCAGGCGACGGTGGCGGCGAACGCGATCCCGAGGCGCGTCCGCTCCGGCCGAGGCAGCCGCTCGGCCGCGGTCGCGAGCAGGGCGACGAGCAGGAACCCCGGCACGGCGAGCAGCTGCGCGTGGTGGTCCCAGACCGCGGTCGCGGCGAGGGTCACGGCCGTCGAGGCGGCTCCCGCGAGGAAGAGGGCGCCGAGCGCCGCCTCCGTCCCGGGCCGCCGTCTGAGCGCCGGGACCGCGACTGCGAGCCCGACGAGGCAGAAGGCGACGACCGCCCACGTGTAGTCGGTCACGCCGGCGGCGCTCCAGACGTGGCCGTACACGCCGGTGGGACGATCGGTCGCTGCGAGCACGTCTCCTGCGTAGGCCACGTTGTCGCGCAGGACGTCGAGATACCCGCGCAGCTCCCCGAGCGCGGCGAGCAGCGCGCCTCCGACCGCCAGCCCGCCGACGAGGCCTCCCGCCGCCCGGACGAACGGCCCGCGCCGGCTCCCCGCCGGGAGCCCCAGCAGCCCGAGCGCGACCGGCAGGCTCACGAGAACGAGCCCGAGGTTCGCCTTCAGCAGCGCTCCCACCGCCACGACGACGCCGCAGAGCACCGCCTGACGGCGCAGCCAGAGCCAGCCGGTGAACGGGACGAGGCCGAGCGCCGGCAGCATCGAGTAGCCCGCGTAGTAGTAGGCGCCGGTCAGCAGCAGCGGATACGACACGAGCCCCAGCGCGGCCACGCGGGTCGTCGTCCCGAGCTTGCGCAGGAGCAGCGCCGCGCCGGCGCCCGCGAGCGTGAGCCAGAGGACGTCGAGGAGGAACGGCGCGCGCCAGTCCCCGGTCGCGAGCGCGCCGGCGTACGCGTAGTAGAAGAGCGGGTCCTTGTTGTCCCAGACGTCGGCGTACAGGCGGTCGCCCTCCAGCAGCCGGGCGCCGACGCTGAGGAAGATCCCGGCGTCGGAGTCCGTGCTCGGGCGTCCGCGGACGAGCACCAGCGCGACCGCCAGGACGAGGGCCGCGGGGAGCGGCCAGATCCTCCCGAGCGCGCGCACCGGCGCCTACCTTGCCAGCCGCGGCCGACCGCGCCGGTCGACGCGCCTCCTACAATCGGCCCGGTGACCGCCTCGCGCACGTCGCAGGAACCGGTGCGCCCCCCGGCCTCGGTGGTGCCGCGGCCGCTGCTGTCGGTCGTCGTGCCCGTCTACAACGGCGGCGACCGGATCGTCGAGAACGTCGAGGTGATCCGGCGCGCGGCCGCCGGCGACCTCCAGCCCGAGGACGTGGAGGTGGTCGTCGTCTCGGACGGCTCGCTCGACGGCACGGCGGAGCGGCTGCTGGCCGCGCGCAGCGACGTCGACATGCGCGTCATCCACTACGACCGCAACCTCGGCAAGGGCTACGCCGTCAAGCTCGGCGCGCTCGCCGCGCACGGAGAGTGGGTCGCGCTCGTCGACGCCGACCTCGACCTCGACCCCGCGGCGATCCCCGGGTTCCTCGAGGTCGCGCGCCGGGAGGGCCTCGATCTCGCGATCGGCTCGAAGCGGCACCCCGACTCGGTCGTGGACTACCCGCGCTCGCGACGGGTGATGAGCTGGGGCTACCAGCAGCTCAACCGCGTGCTCTTCGGGCTCCACGTTCGCGACACGCAGGTCGGGCTCAAGGTCTTCAGCCGCGCCGTCGCCGACGAGGTCGTGCCGCTCCTGCTCGTGAAGCGGTTCGTCTTCGACCTCGAGCTGCTCGCGGTGGCGAACGCGGTGGGTCGGGGCCGTGTCCGGGAGCTGCCGGTGCGGCTCGAGTACCGGTTCTCCGGCTCCGGCGTCGGCTCGCGCGCGGTGGCGCGGGCGCTCGTCGACACGGCGGCGGTCTTCTACCGGCTGCGGATCCTGCGGACGTACCAGCGCAAGCGCCGTCTCGTCGGCCCGGCCACGCGGCCCGACGAGCTCCCGGCGGTGGCCGTGCTGGGCGAGCCGGAGAGCGCGTCGCTCCTCGACTACCCGTCGCTCGAGCCGGCGTCGGCGGGCACGGAGCTGCTGGCGATCGCCGGCCCGGGCACGCGGCCGGCCGGAAACTGGGTCAGCGCGGCCGTGCCGTACTTCGCGCGTCCGGAGGTGGCGGCCGTCGTCGTGCCGACGATGGCGCCCGCGGACGCGTCGACGCGGGAGCGCGCGGCGGCGGCGGTGCTGGAGTCGCGGCTCGGCGGGGGGTCGCGGCGGTCGACGTACTTCCCCGGCAACGTGCGGGTGACGTCGGACTACCCGACGAGCAGCGTCGTCGTGAGGCGGACGGACTGGGAGGCCGCCCAGGAGGCGGACGTTCCGGTCGACCGTCTCGTCGCGTGGCTCGCCGGACGCGGCCGTCTCACCGTGTACACGCCGGACTCGATGGTCGTCTCGACGCCGGCGCCGCTGTTCGGGCCGCACCTCCGCAAGACGGTGCGCCACGCGTGCGCGCGGGGCGCGGCGGCCCGCGCGACGCACGGCCGGAGCGTGAGCGCCGCGTCGACGCTCTCGCTCGTCCCGCCCGCCTGCGCGGTCGCGGGCCTGTCGCTCGCCGCCGCCGGAAGCCGCGCCGGCGCGCCGCTCGTCGGCGTCTACGCCGCGCTGGTCGGCGGCTCGGCTGCGCTCGCGGCGGTGCGGTTCCGCTCGCTGCGCGTCGGCCTCCTCGCCGCGCCGGGGCTCGTCGCCACGCAGGGCGCGTACGTCGCCGGTCTCGCCCGCGGGCTCGCCCGCCGGAGCTGACGCGTCGGCCTCAGCGGGCGGCCGGCAGCGTCTGCCCATCCGTGGGGATCGCCTCGAGCGGGGCGGGTCCCGAGGCGCGCTCGGTCCACGGCGGAGAGAGCGCGACCGGGGGCGCGCCTTGCGTTCCGGGCTCTACGCGCAGCTCGACACGCGAGCGTCCGCGTGGGATCCGGACAAGCGTCGAGACGCGTGTCCTCCCGGCTGCGAGCGGAACGACCACGAGCCCTCGCGCTCCCGTGAGCTCCAGTCGTCGCGTTCCCTCGGTCGGGACCGCGACGAAGCTCACTCGGACGATCTGCGGAACCCGCGAGTTGAAGTCGAGCCGCC
>DATIDD010000040.1:0-11027 GCA_035456465.1 Gaiellaceae bacterium
GTCCTGCACCTCGACGTAGCCGTCGGAGCCGATCGTGACGATGTCGCCTGTCCGGAACCAGCCGTCGTCCGTCCAGCGGTCGGCGGCCTCGGGCGCCTCGTAGTACGACGACGCCACCGAGGGGCCGCGCACCTCGAGCTCGCCCATGCTCTCCCCGTCCCAGGGGACGAAGCCGTCCGCGCCGCGTGCCCGGATCTCGACGAACGGGATCGGCGGCCCTTGGAGCGCGCGCTTGTCGTAGGCCGCGGAGCCGGAGAGGCCGCGCTCCTGCCCGGGCGCGCCGGAGATCGTCCCGATCGGGGACATCTCGGTCATGCCCCAGCCGTGCGTGATGTGGAGGCCGTGGCGCTCGGCGAAGGCCTCGATCATCGCCCGCGGCGGCGCGGAGCCGCCGACGGTCATCGTCTTGATCCGCGAGAGGTCCCAGCGTCCGGGGTTCGCGTCGAGGGCCTGCAGGATCCCCATCCAGATCGTCGGCACCCCGGCGCTGACGGTGACCTCCTGCTCGACGAACGCGTCGAGGAGGCTCTCCGGGTCGAGGTGCGGCCCGGGGAACACCTGCTTCGCCCCGCCGAGGGTGCAGGAGAACGGAAAGCACCATGCGTTCGCGTGGAACATCGGGACGACCGGGAGGACGGTGTCTCCCTCGTTGACGCCGAGCAGCGCGAATCCGGTCAACGCATGGATCGCGATCGCGCGGTGGGAGTACACGACCCCCTTCGGCTTGCCCGTCGTCCCGCTCGTGAAGCACATCGCCGCCGCGGCGCGCTCGTCGATGTCGCGGTACTCGAACTCGGACTCGTCCGCCGAGGCGAGCAGCTCCTCGTAGTCGACGGCGCCCTCGGGTGTGTCACCGGCCCCGACCGCGATCACGTGCTCGAACCCCACGCGGTCGACGAACTGCGCGGCGAGCGGCCACAGGACCTTGTCGACCACGAGCACCTTGTCGCCCGCGTGCGAGGCGATGTACGTGTTGTCGTCGGGGTGGAGGCGCAGGTTGAGCGTATGCGTGACGAAGCCACCCACCGGCGCCCCGACGTACGTCTCGAGGTGCTCGTGGTGGTTCCACATGAGGGTTCCAACCCGATCCCCGTCCTCCAGGCCGAACCCGCGCAGCGCCACAGCGAGCCGCTTCGCTCGCGTCGCGAAGTCGGCGTACGTGTACCGGTGCCAGCTCTTGTCGGGTAGGCGCGAGACGATCTCGCGGTCGCGATAGAGCTCGTCCGCCCGGCGCAGGATCGCCGGAACGTTCAGCTGGTAGTCCATCATCAAGCCTTGCATCACACCCCTCCTCGGTCGCCGTCGAGCAGATGCTGCGCCACTTCGGCCCGCAGCTGGGCCGGGGACGCCTCCCAGGTCTGGATCCCGAGCGCGCGCTTGTACAGGCGGTGGAGGACGTGCTCCCACGTGAAGCCGATCCCCCCGAGCACCTGGATCGCGCGCTCGCAGGCCAGCACGGCCGCGTCGGCCGAATCCGCCTTCGCCGCCGCCGCCGCAACCGGCGCGTCCGGCTCGTCGTGCGCGACGCACCAGGCCGCCCACCAGGCCAGTGAGCGCGCGAGCTCGATGTCGGCGAGCGAGCTCGCGAGCGGGTGGGACACCGCCTGGTAGGTGCCGATCCGGCGCCCGAACTGCTCTCGCTCGGTGGCGTACGCGACGGCGAGCTCCAGCGCGCGGGCCGCGACGCCGACGGCCTCGAGGGCGAGGATCGTCAGCGAGCGAGCCCGGAGCGCGGGGAGGACGTCGGACGGGCAGAGCGCCCGGCCCGCCTCGCCGCCGGAGACGACGCCGAGCGGGCGCGACTCGTCGCTCGTCGCCAGGATCTCGCGCTCTCCGCCGGCGAGCTCCCAGATCGTGTCGCCGCCGACGACGGCGACGTGCGTCGCGCTGTCGAGGTCCGGCACGAGCGGCGCGAGAGCGAGCGTCCAGCTCGCCTCGCCCGCTGCGACGGCCGCCTGGTCCTCCGCGGGCAGGAAGGGCACCAGTGTGGACGTCGACCACAGGGGCGCGTGGAGGAGCGCGCCGCCGGCGGCCTCGTGCAGTACCGCCTCCTCGAGGAAGCCGAGCCCTGCGCCGCCGTGCTCCTCGGCGACCGACGCGCCGGTCCAGCCGAGCTCGGCGAGCTGCGCCCACGTCGGCTCCTCGGTGTCGGCGAGGAAGCGCCGCGCCTGCTCGCGGAGCTCCTCCTGGAGCGGCGTGAAGGACAGGTCCACTATCTCGACCTCGGGAGGCCGAGCACGCGCTCGGCGAGGATGTTGCGGAGGATCTCCGACGTTCCCGCCTCGATCGTGTTCCCGCGGCTGCGGAGCTGCTGCGTCGTCCAGTAGCCGCCGTACGGCGCGTTCGGCGCGAGGAGCTGCGCGTCCGGGCCGAGCAGCTCCAGCGCGAGCTTGGTCACCCGCTGGTTCGCCTCCGACCACTGCAGCTTGAGGATGGAGCCCTCCGGGCCCGGGATGCCCGTCCGCTCGAGCGCGGAGAGCGAGCGGTAGGCCGTCACGCGGAGCGCCTGCAGGTGGATCCACTCGCGCGCGATCGCCTCGCGCTGCGTCGGCGTCGCTCCGCGGTCGGCGGCGAGCGCGAGCAGCTTCTGCACCTGCACCTCCAGCCGCGCGACGAGCGCGAAGCCGAGCGTGCCACGCTCGTGGAGCAGCGTCGTCATTGCGACGTCCCAGCCGCCGCCGACGTCGCCGATCACGTTGTCGAGCGGGACCTCGACGCCGCTCAGGAAGATCTCGTTGAACTCCGACTCGCCCGTGATCTGGCGCAGCGGGCGCACCTCGACGCCGGGCGCGTGCATGTCGACGATCACGTACGTGAGCCCCGCGTGGCGCTCCGACGCGGGATCGGAGCGGGCAAGGAGGATGCAGAAGTCGGCGATGTGCGCGTACGACGACCAGACCTTCTGGCCGTCGAGGACGAACCGCCCGTCCTCGAGGCGCGCGGAGGTGCGCACGCCCGCGAGATCGGAGCCGGCGCCGGGCTCCGAGAAGCCCTGGCACCAGATCTCCTCCGCCGCGAGGAGCGGCTGGAGGTAGCGGGCCTTCTGCGCCTCGGTGCCGCGGCTGATGATCGTCGGCCCGGCCATCCCGAGCCCGATCACGCCGATGTGGGGCGGTCCCTCGGCGCGCGCCTCCTCCTCGAGGTAGATCGCCTGGTACCGCGGCGCGAGGCCCCGCCCGCCGTACTCCACCGGCCACGAGATGCCGACCCAGCCCCCGTCGTACAGTGCCTTGCTCCAGGCGCGCACCTCGGGCCCGTCGAAGCGGGCCGCGCCACCGCGGTGGCCGCGGAGCTCGTCGGGCAGGTTCGCGTCGAGCCACGATCGGACCTCGTCGCGGAAGCGGGCCTCCTCGGGCGTGTCGCGGAAGTCCACGGGCGCGATGCTAGAGCGTTTCGGCGCACGACGTCCGCCACGGCGCGTAACGGCGCCGCAACATGAGGGTACGGGCCGCGGTCTACCATCCGGCCACGGGCGCGCCGCCCGCGGCCGCTCGCGTCCGACGTCGACACGAGGAGCACACATGTCCGCACCGGAAAGCGAGCCCACCGTCCCGGCGATCCCCGAGCGCGACTCGGAGCAGCCGCGCGCGCTCCTCGAGGAGGCGCTCGTCGAGGTGAAGCGCGTCATCGCGGGCCAGGACGAGATGCTCGAGCGCGTCCTCGTCTGCCTCGTCGCCGGCGGCCACCTCCTGATCGAGGGCGTTCCCGGGCTCGCCAAGACGCTCACGATCAAGACGACCGCGGCCGTGCTCGGCGGCTCGTTCCGCCGGATCCAGTTCACCCCCGACCTCGTGCCCTCCGACCTCGTCGGAACGAGGATCTACCGGCCGGATCTCGGCGGCTTCGAGACCGACCTCGGCCCGGTCTTCTGCAACTTCCTGCTCGCAGACGAGATCAACCGTGCGCCGGCGAAGGTGCAGTCGGCGCTGCTCGAGGTGATGCAGGAGCACCAGGTCACGATCGGCCACGACACGCACGTCGTCCCGACGCCGTTCCTCGTGATGGCGACGCAGAACCCGATCGAGTCCGAGGGGACGTACCCGCTGCCGGAGGCGCAGGTCGACCGGTTCATGCTCAAGGTGCTCGTCGGCTACCCGGAGCGCGACGAGGAGCTGACCGTCGTCCATCGCTCGCTCGAGGACCCCGTCGACGTGCGCCAGATCCTCCCGATCTCGGACCTCGCGGCGCTCCAGGCGGGCGTCAAGGACATCTACGTCGACCCCGGCCTCGTCAGCTACGCGGTCAGCCTCGCGGCGGCGACGCGCGAGCCGGCGTCGTTCGGGCTCGAGGGCATCTCGGAGCTCGTGGCCTACGGGGCGAGCCCGCGCGGGCCGATCGCGCTCGTGCAGGCGTCCCGCGCGCTGGCGCTCGTGCACGGCCGCGACTACGTGATCCCGGCCGACCTGCGCTCGCTCGTCAAGGACGCGTTCCGGCACCGCCTCGTGCTCACCTACCAGGCGCTCGCCGAGGAGCGGACGGCGGACGACGTGCTCGACGCCGTCATCGCCGCCGTCCCGCAGCCGCGCCTCGAGCTCGGGAGGCCCGCGGCCGCGTGATCCGAGTCCTCCGGGCACTCGGCGCGGAGCCGACGCCGGACCGGCCCGGTCCCGGGCCGGTCTCGGAGGGGCTGCTCAAGGCGCTCGAGCTGACCGTCGCACGGCGCGTCGACGGGCTCCTCGCCGGTGATCACCGGTCGTCGCTGCTCGGCCGCGGCACGGAGCTCGCGCAGGTGCGGCCGTACGTCCCGGGCGACGACGTCCGTCTCATCGACTGGAACGTCACGGCCCGGACGACCGAGCCGCACGTGCGCGTCCACCTCGCCGAGCGCGTGCTCGTCACGTGGATCGTGCTCGACCTCTCGCCGTCGATGGCGTTCGGGACGGCGGCGCGGCGCAAGGCGGACGTCGCGCTGGGCGTCACGCTCGCCGTCGGCCACGCCGCCACGATCCGCGGGAACCGCGTCGGGCTCGTCGGGTTCGGCGGCGAGTCGGAGCGCGTCCTGCCGCCGACGCAGGGCCGGGCCGGGCTCGTCGGCCTGCTGCTCGCGCTGCGCGACGGGTACGAGCCGGACGGCACGGCGGGGATGCCGCTCTCGCAGGCGCTCACGCGCGTCGCCGGCGCCGCCCGCCAGCGCGCGCTCGTCGTCGTCGTCTCGGACTTCCGCGGGCCCCGTGACTGGCGGCCCGCGCTGCTGCGCCTCGCGGGCAGGCACCAGGTCGTCGCCGTCGAGATCCGCGACCCGCGCGAGCAGCGGCTCGAGCCCGTGGGGACGGTGTGGCTCGTCGACCCGGAGAGCGGGCACGAGCTCCAGGTCGACACGAACGACGGGACGCTGCGCAGCCGCTTCGCCGAGGCCGCCGCCGCCGAGCGCGCGCTCGTCGCCCGCGACCTCGCCGGGGCGGGCGTCGCGCACGCGACGCTCTCGACCGACGGCGACTGGCTCAGAGATCTCGCGGTCTTCCTCCGGCGGTACCGGCGATGACCTTCGCGTGGCCGGCCGCGCTCGTCGGGCTCGTGGCCGTGCCGGTGCTCGCGGCTCTCTACGTGCTCTCGGCACGGAAGCGCCGCCGCGACGCGGCTCGCTTCGCGAATCCGGCGCTCGTCCCGAACCTCGTGCCGTCGTCCCCCGGCTGGCGGCGCTACGTCGCCCCGGCGCTGGCCCTTGTCGCGCTGGCGCTGCTCGTGGTCGGCGTCGCGCGCCCGCACGTCGTTCGCAACGTCGCGCGCGACGAGGCGACGATCGTGCTCGCGATCGATACGTCCCGCTCGATGGCCGCCCAGGACGTGCAGCCGAGCCGGTTCGACGCCGCGAAGCAGGCGGCGCTCGCGTTCCTCGACGAAGTGCCCGACAACTACAGCGTGGGCATCGTGTCCTTCGCCACCTCCGCCGACCCGGTGTTGCCGCCCACGACCGACCGCGAGGCCGCGCGCACGGCGCTGCGGGAGCTGCGGCTGGGCACCGGAACGGCGATCGGCGCCGCGATCACCCGGTCGGTCGACCTCGCGCTCGAGACGCCGGAGGGCAAGTCGCGCCCCCGTCCGGGGCAGCAGTCGCCCGCCGCCGTGCTGCTCCTCTCCGACGGGGCCCAGACGGCGGGCGAGGTTCGTCCGGGGCCGGCCGCGCAGCGCGCGAGGCGGCTCGGCGTTCCCGTCTCGACGGTCGCGCTCGGGACGGGGGACGCGGTCGTGGAGGTGCCGCGGCCGGGCGGCCTCAAGGAGCGCGTCGTCGTCGCGCCCGACGTGCCGACGCTCCGGCTCGTCGCCGGCACGACCGGTGGGACCTTCGCCGCCGCTCCCGACGCCGCGCGGCTCGAGTCGGTCTACCGCGAGCTCGGCACCCGGCTCGCGCACGACCGCAAGCGGGTCGAGGTCACGTCCGCGTTCGCGGCCGGCGGAGCGGTGCTCCTGCTGCTCGGAGGCACGCTGTCGTCGCTCTGGTTCCGGAGGGCGCTGTGAGGCGTCGCGTGGCCGTCGCGGTCGTGCTCGTCGTCACCGCGGTCGCGGCGCTCGCCGCGGGCCGGGCGGCGTGGGCGGCGGACGAGTGCCGAGGGCTGCAGACGTGCCTGCCGGTGACCGGCCCCTGGGTGGCGATCCCCGCCGCGCCACGCGGCGAGGCGTCGACCGTGGTCTGGGAGCTCCGCTGTCCTCTCCGTGGCTACATCGTCGCCGGCGTGGACGCGCGGGTCAGCGACCGCGCGATCGACGTGAGCATCCGCGGGGAGAACGGCGCCCCGGTCTCGCCGGGGGTCACGACGGGAGCCGCCGTCGTCTTCACCGCCGTCTACACCGGCGGGGCGTCGCGGCCGGTGTCCTTCCAGCCGTTCATCGGCTGCATTCCGACGTCGGGCGGCGGGGCGCGCGGCGAGACCGCGCTCCGGCATCCCACGGCATACGTGCCGGCGGCGGCGATCGACCGGCGCGTCGTGCAGCGGCGTCTCGTCCCCGGCGCTGCGGTGCGGGCCGTCGGCCGGTGCCCGGCCGGGACGCGCCTGCTCGGCACCAGCCACGCGTTCGCATTCCGGAGCCGCACGGAGCCCGGGACGACCCTCCTCCGCGCCGTGCGCGTGCGGAGCACGGTGGCGGGCAGGACGGTGACGGCGGTCGCCGCCGTCGCGCCGTCGGTGCCGCAGAGCGTCCCCGTCGAGCTCCAGCTCCACGCTCTCTGCTCCCGAGGCACGCGATGAGCTTCGAGAATCCGGCCCTGCTCGCCACGCTCGTGGTCGTGCCGCTCGCGGCGACCGGCTACTGGCTCCTGCAGCGGCGACCGCCGAAGTTCGCCGTCCGCTACACGAACCTCGAGGTGCTCGCCGGGGTCGCGGGTCGCCGCCGCGCGTGGCGTCGCCACGTTCCCGCTGCGCTCCTCCTCGCGTCGCTCGCCGCGCTCTGCATCGCGTTCGCACGGCCGACGATGACGGTCAAGTCGCCGAACGAGCGGGCGAGCGTCGTCCTCGTCGTCGACACGTCCGGCTCGATGCGCGCGACCGATGTGAAGCCGACCCGGCTGGCAGCGGCGAAGAACGCGATGCGCTCGTTCCTCGAGCGGGCGCCGAAGTCGCTCCGCGTCGGCGTCGTGTCCTTCTCCGACGAGGCGCAGGTCGTCGTGTCGCCGACCGTCGACCGAGCGCGCCTCGAGCAGGGGATCGCCGTGCTCGGGCCCGGGTTCGGCACGGCTCTCGGCGACGGGCTCGCGCGGGCGGTCGAGCTGGCGCGCAGCGCCGCGGGCGCGAACGGCGACGGCGGCGCTGCCGGCGGACCGATCAAGGACGAGAAGGGCCGCTCGCTCGCCTCGATCCTGCTGCTCTCCGACGGCGCGCAGACGCGCGGGCTCCTGAGCCCCGGCCAGGGCGCCGAGCGCGCGCAGACCGCGGGGATCGAGGTGTTCACGATCGCGCTCGGGACGGACGGCGGCACGATCCTCGCCGGGCCGCCCGGCGCGGAGCAGGTGATCCCCGTCCCGCCGGACCGCGAGACGCTGTCCGCCATCGCGGAGTACACGGGTGCCGAGTCGTTCGACGCGCAGAGCGCGTCGGCGCTGGAGAAGGTCTACGCCGGGCTCGGGTCACGGGTCGGGCGCGAGGACCGCCAGCGGGAGGTCACGGCCGCCTTCGTCGCGGCGGGCGCGTTCCTCCTCGCCGGGGCGGCGGGATTCGGGCTGCTCGGCGCGCCGCGGCTCCCGTAGACCACCGCCGGGCGCCTGCGTAGGATCAGCCGGCACATGGTCGACCGGCCGGCCGTCTGATGCTGCTCTCCGTCCGCGACGTCACCCTCCGCTTCGGAGGCATCGTTGCGCTGGACGGCGTCTCGTTCGACGTCGAGCGCGGCATCGTCTCCGGGCTGATCGGGCCGAACGGCGCCGGGAAGACGACGGTCTTCAACGTCATCACGCGCCTCTACACGCCGGACGCGGGCGAGGTCGACCTCGACGGGCAGACGCTGCTGCGGACACCGCCGCACGGGATCGTGCGGCGCGGCGTCGCACGGACGTTCCAGAACATCAACCTCTTCCGGACGATGACCGTGCTCGAGAACGTGCTCGTCGGCGGGCACGCGCTCGGCCGGCGTGTGGGCGACCAGGACGCGCTCGAGGCGCTCGACATCGTCGGCCTTGCCGAGCGGGCGCACCAGCCCGCGGCCGCGCTGCCGTACGGGACGCAGAAGCGCGTCGAGATCGCGCGCGCGCTCATGGCGCAGCCGACGTTCCTGCTCCTCGACGAGCCGGCGGGCGGGCTCAACCACGAGGAGGTCGAGGAGCTCGGCGACTTCATCCTGCGGCTGCGGGACGAGCGCGCGCTGACGATCCTCCTCGTCGAGCACCACATGAGCCTCGTCATGCGGGTCTCGGACCACGTCAACGTGCTCAGCTTCGGGCGGAAGATCGCATCCGGCCCACCGGCGCAGGTGCGAGCCGATCCCGCCGTCATCGAGGCGTATCTGGGAGTCGAGGAGTGAGCCCGAGCGCCCTGCTCCGGCTCGAGGGCGTCGAGGCCCGCTACGGGCCGGTCCAGGCGCTGCGCGGGATCTCGCTCGAGGTGCCCGAGGGCTCGGTCGTCGCCGTGCTGGGGGCGAACGGAGCGGGGAAGACGACGACGCTGCGCGCGGTGTCGGGCACCGTCCGCCGGTCGGGGACGATCGAGTTCGCGGGCAAGGCTCTCCACGGCGGCCCGGAGGCCGTTGCCAAGGCTGGGATCGCGCACGTCCCCGAGGGCCGGGGCACCTTCACCGAGCTGACGGTCGTGGAGAACCTCCGGCTCGGTGCCTACACGCGCCGGGAGCGCAACCTCGACGCCGACATCGAGCGCGTCTCGGAGTGGTTTCCCTGGATCCCCGGGCGGGCGAACCAGGCCGCGGGCACGTTGTCCGGCGGAGAGCAGCAGATGCTCGCCGTCGCGCGGGCGCTGATGGCGCGTCCGCGGCTCCTGATGCTGGACGAGCCCTCGCTCGGGCTCGCCCCGATGATCGTCCGCGAGATCTTCCGGATCGTCCGCGAGCTGAACGAGCGAGAAGGGCTGACGGTGCTCGTCGTCGAGCAGGACGCGCGCATCGCGCTCCAGAGCGCGGAGACGGCGTACGTGCTCGAGGTCGGCCGTGTCGCCGTGTCCGGCCCGAGTGCCGAGCTGCGGGAGAACGAGTCGGTGCGCAGGAGCTACCTCGGCTACTGATGGCCGACTTCATGCAACAGGTGGTGGTGGGCCTGTCGTCGGGGTCGATCTACGCGTCGCTCGCGCTCGCGCTCGTCCTCATCCACCGTGCGACCGGCGTCATCAACTTCGCCCAGGGGGAGATGGCGACCCTCTCGACGTACATCGCGTGGACGCTCACCACGAACCACGGTTGGAGCTACTGGCCTGCGTTCGCGTTCACGCTGATCGCGTCGTTCGTCGGCGGGGTGGCGATCCACCAGGGTGTGATCCGCCCGAACGAGAAGGGCTCCGTCCTGCGCGTCGTCATCGTCACGATCGGGCTCCTGCTCGCGATCAACGGGCTCGTGACGCTGATCTGGTCGGGCGAGGTGCGCGCGGTGCAGAGCCCGTTCCCGACGCGCACGATCGACATCGGCGGCGTCGCGATCTCCATCCAGGACATCGGGACGATCGGCGTGGTCTTCGCGACGGTCGTCGTGCTGTGGCTGATGTTCCAGTACACGAAGGTGGGCCTCGCGATGCGCGCGGCGGCGGTCAACCCGGCGGAGGCGCGGCTCGTCGGCGTGCGCGTGACGTGGATGCTCTCGCTCGGATGGGGCCTTGCCGCGGTGCTCGGCGCGATCTCGGGGATGCTGGCGGCGCCGAGCGTCTTCCTCGATCCGAACCTGATGGCGGCGCTGCTCATCTACGCCTTCGCGGCCGCGGTGCTCGGCGGCATCGACTCGCCGATCGGCGCCGTCGTCGGCGGGCTCGTGCTGGGCGTCGGCCTCAACCTCCTCGGGACGTACGTCGACTTCGTCGGCGCCGACCTGCGGTTGCCCGGCGCGCTGCTCGTGATCCTCGTGGTCCTGCTCGTCAAGCCGTCCGGGATCTTCGGGAAGACCGAGGTGAAGCGGGTATGAGGCGTGCACGACGCTGTGCGCCGCTGCTCGCGTTCGCCGTGCTCGCGGTCGTCGTCGCCGTGCTGCCCTCGTTCATCTCGGCGTTCCGGGCACAGCAGTTCGCGTACGTCGCGATCTACCTGATCGCGCTGATCGGGCTCAACGTGCTGACGGGCTACACGGGCCAGATCTCGCTCGGCCACGGGGCGTTCATGGCGATCGGCGGGTACACGACGGCGATCCTCGTCGCCGACCACGGCGTGAAGGACGTGTGGACGATCCCGATCGCGGCCGTGCTGACCGGTGTCGTCGGATTCCTGTTCGGGATCCCCGCCCTCCGTCTCTCCGGCCTCTACCTCGCCCTCGCGACGTTCGCAATCGCGGTGTCGATGCCCGCGGTGATCAAGCGGTTCGAGGGGTTCACGGGCGGCGGCAGCGGCATCAATCTCTTCGGCCTCCCCGAGCTCACCGCCTCGTTGGCTCCGGTCACGATCCTCGGCCGCGA
>DATIDD010000041.1:0-14509 GCA_035456465.1 Gaiellaceae bacterium
GCTCGTACATGGCCGGTGTGTACGGCGGCGGCCGTGCGATCGGCGACCGCGTGTTCGGGCCGGTCGAGCGCGTGATCTACCGCGTCTGCGGTGTCGACCCCGACCGTGAGCAGCGCTGGACCGTCTACGCGGTGTCGGTGCTGGCCTTCAGCGCGGTGTCGGTGCTCGCGCTGTACGCGCTGCAGCGGTTGCAGGGCCACTTGCCGCTCAACCCGACCGGCATGGCCGCGGTGACGCCCGCGGTCGCATGGAACACGTCGGTCAGCTTCGTGACCAACACCAACTGGCAGAGCTACTCCGGCGAGTCGACGATGAGCCACCTCACGCAGCTCGCCGGGCTGACGGTGCAGAACTTCGTCTCCGCCGCCGTCGGCGTCGCCGTCGCCGTCGCGGTGATCCGAGGGTTGACGAGACGTCGCGCCGACACGATCGGGAACTTCTGGGCCGACCTCGTCCGGACGACCGTCCGCGTCCTGCTGCCGCTCGCGACCGCCGTCGCGCTGCTGCTGGTGAGCCAGGGCGTCGTCCAGACGCTGCGCGGCCCGGCCGAGGCGCGGACGCTCGAGGGCGCGACGCAGGAGCTCTACCGCGCGCCGGTGGCGAGCCAGGAGGCGATCAAGGAGCTCGGGACGAACGGCGGCGGGATCGCGAACGCGAACTCGGCGCACCCGTTCGAGAATCCGAGCGGCTTCACGAACCTCGTCGAGCTGTCGGCGATCCTGCTGATCCCGTTCGCGCTCACGTACGCGTTCGGCCGCCTCGTCGGGAGCCAGCGGGAGGGGTGGGCGATCTTCGCGGCGATGTTCGCCCTCTGGCTCGGCTCGGCGGCCGTCGCGACCTGGTTCGAGGTGGAGGGCAACCCGCGCGTCGCGGTCGCCGCGGCGAACATGGAGGGCAAGGAAGCGCGATTCGGCGCGCCGGCGTCCGCCCTGTTCGCGGCGACGACGACGGGCACGTCCACCGGCGCGGTGATCGCGTCGCACGACAGCTTCACGCCCGGCGGCGGCGCGGTGCCGCTCGTCAACATGATGCTGGGCGAGGTGTCGCCGGGCGGCGTCGGCGCGGGGCTCTACGGGATGCTCGTGTTCGCGCTGCTCGCCGTCTTCCTCGCCGGGCTGATGGTCGGGCGGACGCCCGAGTACCTCGGGAAGAAGGTCCAGGCGGCGGAGATGAAGCTGGTCGTGCTCTCCCTGCTCGTGGTGCCGGTGCTCGTGCTCGGCCTCAGCGCCGTCTCCGTCCTGCTCGACTCGGCGCGCGCCTCGATCCTCAACCCCGGTCCGCACGGGCTCACCGAGGTGCTCTACGCCTTCACGTCCGCCGCCAACAACAACGGCTCGGCGTTCGGCGGCCTCGCCGGCGACACCGACTGGTTCAACGCGACGCTCGGCCTCGCCATGCTCGGAGGCCGCTTCCTGCTGATCGTCGCGGTGCTCGCGATCGCCGGCTCGCTCGCCCGCAAGCAGCCCGTGCCCGCCACCGCCGGGACGTTCCCGACGGGGACGCCGCTGTTCGCGGGCCTGCTCGTCGCCGTCGTCCTGATCGTCGTCGGGCTCACGTACTTCCCCGTGCTCGCGCTCGGCCCGATCGTGGAGCAGCTCGCGCTGTGACGCGCCCGGCGACCTCCCTCCTCGACGCCGCGATCGCCCGCGCGGCGGCGCTCGAGAGCGTGCGGAAGCTCGACCCGCGGCGGATGGCACGCAACCCCGTCATGTTCGTCGTCGAGGTCGGCAGCGTCGTCGTCACGGCGATCGCCGTCGCGGATCCCTCCGCCTTCGCCTGGCTGATCGCGGTGTGGCTCTGGTTCACGGTGCTGTTCGCGAACGTCGCCGAGGCGCTGGCCGAGGGCCGCGGCAGGGCGCAGGCGGAAGCCCTGCGGCGGACGCGGGCCGAGACGATCGCGCACCGCCGGCTCCCGGACGGCTCGTCGGAGGACGTCGTCTCGAGCGTCCTGGCCGAGGGGGACGTCGTCGTCGTGTCGGCCGGCGAGCCGATCCCGGCCGACGGCGAGGTCGTCGAGGGCATCGCGAGCGTCGACGAGTCGGCGATCACCGGCGAGTCCGCTCCGGTGATCCGCGAGTCCGGGGGCGACCGCTCGGCCGTGACGGGTGGGACGCGCGTGCTCTCGGACCGAATCGTCGTGCGCGTGACCCAGCGCCCCGGCGAGAGCTTCCTCGACCGGATGATCGCGCTCGTGGAAGGGTCGTCGCGGCAGAAGACGCCCAACGAGATCGCGCTCGACATCCTCCTCGCGGGTCTGACGATCGTCTTCCTGATCGCGGTCGCGACGCTGCAGCCGTTCGCGATCGCCTCGGGCGACCGGCAGGACACGGTCGTGCTCGTCGCGCTGCTCGTCTGCCTGATCCCTACGACGATCGGCGGGCTGCTGTCCGCGATCGGGATCGCCGGCATGGACCGGCTCGTGCGCCGGAACGTGCTCGCCCTCTCGGGCCGGGCGGTCGAGGCCGCCGGCGACTGCTCGACGCTGCTCCTGGACAAGACCGGCACGATCACCCTCGGCAACCGCCAGGCGGCCGAGTTCCTCCCGCTCGCCGGCGTCACCGAGGCGGAGCTGGCCGACGCGGCGCAGCTCTCCAGCCTCGCCGACGAGACGCCCGAGGGCCGCTCGATCGTGGTGTTGGCGAAGGTTCGGTTCGCCCTGCGCGAGCGGGAGCTCGCGGGCGCGACGCTCGTGCCGTTCAGCGCGCAGACGCGGATGAGCGGGGTCGACCTGGACGGGCGCTCGATCCGCAAGGGCGCGGCGGATGCGATCCGTCGCTGGGTCGAGGACCGGGGCCGACGGCTCGCTCCCGAGCTCGGCGAGCTCGTCGACGGCGTCGCGCTCGGCGGCGGGACGCCGCTCGTCGTCGCCGAGAACGGCCGGGCCCTCGGGGTCGTGCACCTCAAGGACGTCGTCAAGGAGGGGCTGCGCGAGCGCTTCGACGAGCTGCGCACGATGGGCATCCGCACCGTGATGATCACCGGCGACAACCCGCTGACCGCACGTGCGATCGCCGAGGAGGCCGGCGTCGACGACTTCCTCGCCGAGGCGACGCCGGAGGACAAGATGGCGCTGATCCGGCGGGAGCAGGCCGGCGGCAACCTCGTCGCGATGACGGGCGACGGCACGAACGACGCGCCGGCGCTCGCGCAGGCGGACGTCGGCGTGGCGATGAACACCGGCACGCAGGCGGCCCGCGAGGCCGGGAACATGGTCGACCTCGACTCGAACCCGACGAAGCTGATCGAGATCGTCGAGATCGGCAAGCAGCTGCTGATCACGCGCGGCTCGCTGACGACGTTCTCGATCGCGAACGACGTCGCCAAGTACTTCGCGATCATCCCGGCGATGTTCGCCGCGACGTTTCCGGCGCTCGACGAGCTCAACCTGATGCGGCTCGCGAGCCCGGAGTCGGCGATCCTCTCCGCGGTCGTCTTCAACGCGCTCGTGATCGTCGCGCTGATCCCGATCGCGCTCCGCGGCGTCCGCTTCCGCGCGGGCTCCGCCGCGGCGGTGCTCCGCCGGAACCTGCTCGTGTTCGGCGCCGGCGGCCTCGTCGCGCCGTTCCTCGGCATCAAGGCGATCGATCTCGTCGTCGGCGGCCTGGGGATCGTCTGAGTGCGCCGACAGCTCGCCCCCGCCGTGGTCGTGCTCGCGCTGCTCACCGTGCTCACGGGGCTCGCGTACCCGCTGGCGGTGACGGGCGCGGCGCAGGTGGCGTTCGCCGACCGCGCGAACGGGTCGCTCCTCTCGCGGGACGGCGAGGTGGTCGGGTCACGCCTGATCGGCCAGGAGTTCTCCGGCGCGCGCTACTTCCACCCCCGTCCGTCAGCCGCCGGCGCCGGCTACGACGCGATGGCGAGCGGGCCGTCGAACCTCGGCCCCACCAACCCGCGCCTCCTCGAGTCGGTGCGCAAGCGGCGCGCCGCGTACCGGCGGGAGAACGGCGCGGTGGCGCCCGTCGACGCGCTGACCGCCTCGGCCTCGGGGCTCGACCCGCACATCTCGCCCGCGAACGCCCGTCGCCAGGCTGCGCGGGTGGCGGCCGCGCGCGGCCTCGGCCTCCCCGCCGTCCTCTCGCTCGTCGGCGAGCACACCGACGGCCGCTCGCTGGGCTTCCTCGGCGAGCCGGGCGTGAACGTGCTCGAGCTCAACCTCGCCCTGGACGCGCGGGCGTAGCCTCTGCCCATGGCGCGCGGGAGGCTGCGCATCTACCTCGGAGCGGCCGCCGGCGTCGGCAAGACCTTCGCGATGCTCAACGAAGGCCGCCGCCGCCGCGACTACGGCGAGGACGTCGTCGTCGGCTTCGTCGAGGCACACGGGCGGCGCAAGACCGCGGAGCAGGTCGCGGACCTCGAGGTGGTGCCGCGACGGCGGATCGAGTATCGCGGCGCCGGGTTCGAGGAGCTGGACGTCGACGCGCTGCTCGCACGGCGGCCGCAGGTCGCGCTCGTCGACGAGCTCGCGCACACGAACGTCCCGGGCTCGCGGAACGAGAAGCGTTGGCAGGACGTCGAGGAGCTCCTGGCTGCCGGAATCGACGTCATCTCGACGCTGAACATCCAGCACCTCGAGTCGCTCAACGACGTCGTCGAGCAGATCACCGGCGTGCCCCAGCGCGAGCGCATCCCCGACGAGGTCGTGCGGCGCGCGGACGAGCTCCAGCTCACCGACCTCACGCCGCTCGCGCTCCGCAACCGGCTCGCCCGCGGCGACGTCTACCCGCCCGAGCGGATCGACGCGGCGCTCGCGAACTACTTCCGCCCCGGCAACCTCTCGGCGCTCCGCGAGCTCGCGCTCGCGTGGCTCGCAGACCGCGTGGACGAGGCGCTGGCCGAGTACCGCGAGCAGCACGGCATCGGCGAGCCGTGGGAGACGCGCGAGCGGGTCGTCGTCGCGCTCACCGGCTCGGCGGACGGGGATCGGCTCGTCCGTCGCGCCGCGCGGGTCGCTCGACGGACGAAGGGCGAGCTCCTCGCCGTGCACGTGATTCCCCAGGACGGGCTCTCCGCGCCCTCGGCCGGGCTCCTCGCGCGGCAGCGCCAGCTCGTGGAGGATCTCGGAGGCACGTACCACGAGGTCGCCGGAGCCGACGTCGGCGAGGCACTGCTCGAGTCGGCGCGCTCGCTCAACGCCACGCAGCTCGTCATGGGCGCCAGCCGCCGGTCGAAGTGGCAGCGGCTCACGCGCGGCTCGGTGATCGGGCGAGTCATTCGCGAGTCCGGCGCCGGCATCGACGTCCACGTCGTCAGCTACCCGGAGGGGCGGTCGGAGGACGCGTTCGCCGTCCCGCGTACGCGGCGGCCCGCCTCGCTCCCGCGACGGCGTCGGCTCCTGGGCGCGCTGCTCGCCGCCGTCGGCCTGCCCCTGCTGACCCTGCTCCTCGCCCAGCTGCGGGACCAGCTCGAGCTCCCGAGCGTCCTGCTCCTGTTCCTCCTCCTCGTGGCCGCGGTCTCCGCCGTCGGCGGGCTCTGGCCGGCGCTCGCGGCCGCCGTCGCCGGCTTCCTGCTCGCCAACTGGTACTTCACCCCGCCCTTCCACACCTTCACCATCGCGGACGGGGAGAACATCCTCGCCCTCGTCGTGTTCCTCGCGGTCGCGGTGATCGTGAGCTCGTTCGTCGCCCTCGCCGCGCGCCGTGCTGCCGAGGGCGCGCGTGCGCGGGCCGAGGCCGAGGCGCTGCTCCGGCTCGCCGGCTCCTCCTCCGCCGCCACCGTGCTCGACGGCCTCCGCCGCGTGCTCGGCCTGGAGGGCGCCGCCGTCCTGGGCCGCTCCGCCGGCGGCTGGCAGCTCGAGGCCGGGAGCGGCGACCGCGTGCCCGAGACCCCGGACGCCGCGACGACGACGGTCGAGCTCGGCCCCGACCACCTGCTCGCCCTCACCGGCGGGCCGATCCGCAGCGAGGACCAGCGCGTGCTCGACGCCTTCGCGAAGGAGCTCGCGGCCTCGGTCGAGCTCGACGCGATCGCCTCCGAGGCGGAGGCCGCCGGCGCCCTCTCGGCGGCGAGCGAGCTGCGGGCCGCGCTCCTCTCCGCCGTCTCGCACGACCTCCGGACGCCGCTCTCGGCGATCAAGGCCTCGGTCACCAGCCTGCTCCAGGAGGACGTCGACTGGACGCCCGCGGCGCGGCGCGAATTCCTCGAGACGATCGACGAGGAGACGGATCGGTTGAACGCCCTCGTCGGCAACCTGCTCGACATGAGTCGCCTCAACGCCGGCGCGCTCGAGATCAGCGCTGCGCCGGTCGGGCTCGAGGAGGTGGTCCCGACCGCGCTCCGCAGCCTCGGGCTCGGCGACGAGGACATCCGGCTCGACGTCGACGAGACGCTCCCGCGCGTGCTGGCCGACGCGGGGCTGCTGGAGCGCGCGCTCGCCAACCTCATCGACAACGCGATCCGCTTCTCGCCGCCCGGCGCGCCGCCGCGCCTCACCGCGGGAGCGGTCGACGGCGTCGTCGACGTCCGCATCGCGGACCGCGGGCCGGGAGTTCCCGCCGCCGAGCGGGATCGGCTCTTCCTGCCGTTCCAGCGGCTCGGCGACTCGGCGCCCCAGGGCGTCGGCCTCGGGATGGCGGTCGCGAAAGGCTTCGTCGAGGCGATGGGCGGCGAGATCGAGGCCGAGGAGACTCCCGGCGGCGGTCTCACCGTCGTCGTGCGCCTGCGGGCGGCCCTGTGAGCCGCGCCACCGGGCGGGGGCGCGCGACGGAGCGGATCCTCGTCGTCGACGACGAGCCGCAGATCCTCCGCGCGCTCGCCGTCAACCTGACGGCTCGCGGCTACGAGGTCGACCTCGCCGCCACGGGCGAGCAGGCGCTGGCCGTCGCGGCGCGGAAGCACCCGGACCTCGTCGTCCTCGACCTCGGCCTCCCCGGGCTCGACGGCGTCGACGTGATTCGCGGTCTCCGCGGCTGGACGCGCGTGCCGATCATCGTCCTCTCCGTCCGCGAGCGCGAAGCGGACAAGGTCGCGGCACTCGACGCGGGCGCCGACGACTACGTGACGAAGCCGTTCGGGATGGACGAGCTCCTCGCCCGCCTCCGCGCCGCCCTCCGGCGCTCGGCGCCGGCGGCGGAGGATGCGGTCGTCGAGACGCCCGACTTCACCGTCGACCTCGCAGCCAAGCGCGTGGTGCGCGACGGCACGGAGGTGCGGCTGACGCCGACCGAATGGCACCTCGTCGAGGTGCTCGTGCGCAACCCCGGCAAGCTCGTGAGCCAGCGCCAGCTCCTCCAGGAGGTCTGGGGGCCACAGTACGAGCGCGAGACGAACTACCTCCGCGTGTACTTCGCCCAGATCCGCCGCAAGCTCGAGCCGGACCCGGCGCGGCCGCGCTACTTCCTCACCGAGCCGCGGATGGGGTACCGCTTCGTCGGGGACGACGGCGGGGCGGGGTCGCCGCGTCCGCCTGCCTGATCGCGCCCGGCACCGACCGGCGCACCCCGCCCGGTCGCTGCAGGTCGCCTGAACGGAGCGCGGCAGGACGACGTGGCGCAGCTCGAGCCGGAGGCGCCGTCACGCCACCGCGGCGGCCGCCCGCGGCCCGTCCAGGGTCGCGAGCAGGAGGTCGAGCTCGGCGCGGGACGCCACGACGACGCGGCGATGGAGCTGGATCGCGACGCTGCCATCGGGGAGCAGGCGCGTGCGGCTCGCTGCGACGAGGCGGCGGTACGGGTCGAGGCCGTCGCCGGGGGCGAACACGGCGTGCGGCGGCTCGCCCGCGAGCTCGAGGTGCCTCGGAGCGTCGGCCAGCGGGAGGTACGGGAGGTTGGCGACGACGAGGTCGAAGCGGCCCGCCACGGGATCGAGGAGGTCGCCGTGGTGGACGCTGACGCGCCCGCCGAGGCCGAGGCGACGAACGTTTCCGCGCGCCAGCGCGACCGCCGCCGCGCTCGTGTCGGTCGCGACCACCTCGGCGAGCGGCAGCGCCGCGGCGAGCGCGACGGCGATCGCCCCCGAGCCCGTGCCGACGTCGGCGACGCGCGCCGGCCGGCCGCCGACGAGTGCCACGGCGGCGTCGACGAGCGCCTCGCTCGCCGGTCGCGGCGTCATCACGCTGCCCGGCAGCGCGCGCAGGCCCAGCCCTCGAAAGGAGACGTCCATGTGCCTCGTTGGTGTCCCGCCGCCCCGGCGTCTTACGGGTGGAGCGCCACGCAGCCGGCGGGTCTCGGACGGACGGCTGCTCAGAGCCCTTCGCCGGCCGAGGTGATTTCATCGGCTCATCCGGCATCAAGCGAACGACGGAGGTGAGTCTGTGGCGACGGAAACCGAGCCGCCGAGCGTCGAGACGCTCGAGCGCCTGCTCGACGCCTTCAACGCGCACGACATCGACTCGGTGATGAGCTTCTTCGCCGACGACTGCGCGCTCGAGCTGCCGCGCGGTCCCGATCCGTGGGGGCGCCGGCTGGAGGGGAGGGACCGAGTGCGAGAGGGACTTGCCGGCCGCTTCGCCGGCATCCCCGACGTCCACTACGGCGACGATCGCCATTGGCTCGCCGGCGATCGCGGCTGCTCCGAATGGCTCTTGACCGGTACCAGCGCTGAGGGCGAGAAGATCGAGGTGCGGGGCTGCGACCTGTTCGAGTTCCGGGGCGGCAAGATCACCCGCAAGGACTCGTACTGGAAGATCGTCGAGCGCCAGGTCGCCGCGGACGACGCTCCGCCCGAACCCGGAGCCGCAACCGAGCGGTGACGACGTCGGCCTCCCGTTCGGCCGGGTCAGGCCGGGCTTCGCGACTCACGAATGTGACAGGTTGCACAAATTTCGAGTATGCTCTCCGAGCGCCTGGTCGAGCGTCGAAGCCGCCGAGGCATTAGCACTCCTCTTCAGCTGTTCCGGGCCCGAGCGCAGCAGGGAGCTCGATCGAGCTTCCTGTCCCGAGTGAAGAGTGAGGAGCACCCAATGTTCGCGACCATCCGCCGTTACGACGGCGTCGACACGAACCGGACCGACGAGGTCATCCGCAAGGTGGGCGAGACCCTCGTCCCGCAGCTGCGCGAGCTCGAGGGCTTCGGCGGCTACTACGCGATCGAGGGCGGCGACGGCGTGCTCAGCTCCTTCGGGCTGTTCGAGTCCGAGGCGCAGGCAGACGAGGCAGCGAAGCTCGCCGCCTCCTGGGTCAAGACCGAGAAGCTCGAGTCGGTCCTCCCCAACCCGCCGCGGATCACGAGCGGCAAGGTGATCGCGCACGAGAAGGCCCTCGTCGCGTAATCCCAGGTGCCGGAAGGACCCCCCGTTTCTCGGGGTTCTTCCGGCACGAATCGCCGGTCGGGATCGAGCACTGCGAGCGGAAGAGGTGAGGTACCGAATGACGAGGTTCCTGGGGTGGCGCAAGACGACGTGGGGACTCCTGGTCTGGGGCGCAGCCATGGCGACGTGGCAGGCCGTCGGCGGCCCCGGATTCGTGCTCGTCGGCCTGCTGTGGCTGGCCGGCGTGGTCACGCTTAGCCTTGTGTGGTTCCTGACGCGGTCGCCGTTCCGTCAGGGCCGTGGGTTTCGCGACGGCCTGTTCGTCTGGCCCGGCCGCGGTCACTGGCGCGTGCTGAACCTCCACCGGGTCTTCTGAGGCGCCGGGGCCGGCACGCCGGAGGAGAGCGCCCGCGGGCATCCGCGGGCGCACGTCGGCCGTCTGATCGTGGGAGCCGGCTCGCTAGATCGTCTTGAACTGCTCGTACGGCTGCCGGCAGGCCGTGCAGTAGCGCAGCGAGCGGCACGGGGTGGGGCCGAAGATGTTCTCCAGCCGCGTGTCGGTCGAGCCGCAGTAGGGGCAGCGGTGGACGGCGGGCTTCGTCAGCTGCACGAGCGTCGGGCCGCCGGGCTCGCGCGGGGGCGGCGGCGCGAAGCCCGACTCGCGGAGCTTCTCGCGGCCCTCGGCCGTGATCCGGTCGGTCGACCACGAGTCGTCCGCGACGACCTCGACCGCCGGCTCGGCGCCCAGGCTGCGGATCGCCTCCTCCATCGCGCCCACCATCACCTCGAGCGCCGGGCAGCCGAGGAACGTCGGCGTGAACGCCACGTGGACGCGGCCGTCCTCCACCTCGACCTGGCGGACGACGCCGAGATCGACGAGCGAGATCGTCGGAATCTCCGGGTCGGGGATCTCCGCCAGCGCGTCCCAGACCGCCGCTTCCGTCACCACGCGGCACCAGGCACCGACCGGCGCACCTCCGTCATCTCCAGCCACAGCGGCTCCAGCTCGGGATGCCCGCCGCGCTCGACCGCATCGACGACCGGCCGGCCGACTCGAGCGGCGAGCGCCTCGCGCTGGCCGGGCTCGACGATGCCGAGGGCGTACGGCCACAGCTCCTCGACCGCCGCCTCGTAGCGCGGCTCGCCGCGCAGGCGCTCGGCCCACATCCGCGCGTGCATGCGGTGGTAGGCCTCCTCGCGGTCGATCTTGGCCGCCAGCCCGGCGACCTCCGCGTCGTCCGAGGCCTTCAGCGCCTCGATCCGGAGCTCGTCCGCGGCCTCGTAGAGCACGCGCCGCGCGATCGTCCGCGCCCAGTCCGGGACGAAGCGCAGCTCCACCAGGGGCGCGCAGCGGTACTCGACCGGGTCGCGGTCGAACGCGAGCTCGTCGGCGGTCGTGCCGAGCTCGCGGGCGGCCAGCTCGTAGAGCGCGCGCGCGTGACCGATCTCGTTCTGCGCGATCGAGGAGAACGCGACGTCCTCCTCGAGCACGGGAGCGATGCCCGTCCACTCGGAGTCGCGCCAGCCGAGGACCAGCTCGTCGTCGGCGATCGCCAGGAGCCGGTCCGTGCGCTCGCTCACGCCGTCCCCGCCCTCTCCCGTGCTTGCTTCAGCTTCGCCTTGATCGAGTAGCCGTCGACCCGGTGGTAGTTGCGCTCGAGCTCGTCCGGGAAGTCGTCCACCCGCGCGATCGCCTGGCGCGGCACGATCCACAGCGCGACGGACTCGCCGCGGCGACCGTACTGCTCGCGCGCGTACACGTCCGCGAAGGCCGCGTCCGGGGCGACGACGGAGCCCGCGTGCTGGAACGGCTGACCCTTCCGTTCCTGCCTGAAGACCTCCCAGACCGTCACGCGGCCTCGGCGAGCACCACCGAGCGCACCCACGCCGTCTCCTCGCGCGTCGTGCGCCGGAAGCCGAGCCGCTCCTGCGTCATCGGGCCGTGCCCGGTGACGACGTGCCGGAGCTCGTCCCAGTCGGGCTCGGTGTACTCCCAGACGCCGGTCGCCTCGTCCTTGCGCAGCTTCGGGTCGGGCACGGTCAGCCCGAGCTCCCAGATCTGCGGCACGTAGCCGTCGAGGAACTGCTGGCGCGCGTCCTCGTTGGCCTGCGACTTGATCCGCCAGATCACCATCGGGTCCTCGTCGGCCGGGATCGGGTTCCCGTGGAAGTGCATCAGCGGGCCCCACCAGCGGTCCAGCGCCTCCTGCACGAGCTCGCGCTGCGCGTCGGTGCCGTTCACGAGCGTCAGGATCACGTCGCGGCCGTGGAGGATGTGGAACGACTCCTCCCAGCAGATCTTCTTCATGATCCGCGCGTACGGCGCGTACGAGCACTTGAGGAGCGCCTTCTGGCTGATGATCGCCGCCGCGTCGACCAGCCAGGCGATGACCCCGACGTCGCCCCAGGTCCTCGTCGGGTAGTGGAACACGTTGTGGAACTTGCTCTTGCCGGAGATCAGGTCGGCGAGGCAGTGCTCCCGCGTCTTGCCGAGGTCCTCGACGACGCGGTAGATCAGCTGCGCGTGGCCGACCTCGTCCTGGACCTTCGCGGTGAGGGCCAGCTTGCGCTGAAGCGTGGGCGCGCGGAGGATCCACTCCCGCTCGGGCAGGACGCCCATGAGCTCGGAGTTGCCGTGCATCTCGATGAACTTGATCAGCTTCGCGCGGTACTCGTCCGGCATCGGGTCGTCGGTCTCGACCTGCCCGCCGGACTGCACGTACTCGAGGAACTCCTGCTCGCTCATTCGCCTTCCAAGTCGTCGCTTGCGATGCCGTTCAGAGGGAGTGCGGGCTTTGCCCGCGCCCCCGGGCTTCCGAACGATCGTTAGCGTACCCACAGTATGGCGGGGATCCACCGAGAAGAATCACTCCAGGACGCGTAGCGTGGCGACTCGGAGGACGGAGCTGACCCGCCTCGCCGCCCGGCTGTTCGCCGAGCGGGGCTACCACGGCACCTCGATCGGCGACCTCGCGAAGGCCCTCGGCGTCCAGAAGGGCTCGCTGTACGCGCACATCGACTCGAAGCAGGACCTGCTCTACGAGGCGATGAGCGAGGGCGCCCGCGCATTCCACGCGGCGCTCGACGCGATCCCCGAGGACCTGCCGGCGACCGAGCGGATCAGGCTGGCCCTCCGGGGCCACTTGCGTGTCGTGGCCGAGCAGCTCGACGTGGCGACCGTCTTCGTCCGCGAGTGGCGGTACCTCGAGGGCGACCGCGCGGCCGAGTTCATGGGCGAGCGCCGACGCTACGAGGAGCGCTTCCGCGCGCTCTTCCGGGAAGGCCGCGAGCTCGGGGAGCTTCGAACCGACCTCGACGACCAGGCGGCGACCCTGCTCGTCCTGTCCGCGGCCAACTGGGCGTACACGTGGCTGCCGGCCGGCGCGGACACGGACGAGCTCGCGGATCGGTTCTACGCGATCCTCCTCGACGGCGTCCGCGGGTACTCGACCCCCGCCTGACGGGGAGGGGGCCCGTGGGGCCCCCTCCGTACGTCCGATGACGGCTGGGTCTACTTGCCCTGGCCGCGCGGAGTCGCGACCGCCGCGAGGGCGTCGACGATCCCGTGGCCGTAGAAGCCGTTGAACTCCGGCGTCCCCTCACAGAGGGCGTCGAAGCTCGGCGGCCGCAGCTTGTCGGCGTAGCTGTGCAGGGCCGGGGTCGGGCACGGGGTGTCCGTGGCCGTCTCCTGGAGGATCTCCTGCACATGGTGCGGATCCATCGTGATCCCGCCACCCCGCTTGTCGCCGTACCTGGAGACGATCAGCGCGGCGACGCCGACGGCGTGCGGCGACGCCATCGAGGTGCCCTGGATCCACTGGTAGTACGCGCACGTCCCGTTGCTGCAGTCGCGGACCACGAACGGCGTGTTCGGCGTGCCGTCCGGGTTCAGGTCGCCCGAGTCCTCGGCCACGTTCTTCGGATAGGCGGCGAGGATCTGGTTCGGGATCCCGGCGAGGTTCCGGACCGCCGGAGGATCTGACGCCTTCCAGAGCGGATCGTCGCGGAAGAAGCCGCCCGGAGCCGCCACCGTCGTCTGCTCGAGGCCGTAGTTCGAGTAGTCGGCCTTCCGCTTCGACGGCCCGATGGACGAGACGCTCATCACGTTGTTGCCCTCGGTCGGAAGGACGAGGCAGCTGTTGTCGACGGTACGGGTGTACGCGACCCCCGGCGGGAAGTCCGGGCTGATCGAGTCCGTCGTCGGCTTTCCGAGGTCGGCGTGCTCGTTCCCCTCGGCCGCGATCAGCGTGACCCCGTGAGCGTGCGCGTAGTCGAGCGCGCGCTGCGTGGCCGCGATGATCGCCCGTTGCTCCGCCTGCGCGGCCGGCGAGTCGGCCGGGTTCGCCGCGCAGTTCATCCACCACGGGTCGATGAAGTAGCTCATGTTCGCGACGTCGACGCCGATGTCGCCCGCGTACGTGAGAGCGTCCACCGACGGCTGCAGGAAGAAGTAGCCCGAGTCCTGACCGGCCCGGACGTTCACGATCGTCACCTGCGGCGCGACCCCGGCCATCCCCAGGCCGTTGATCGGCGAGGCGATCGTGCTCGCGACGTGCGTCCCGTGCGAGTTCTCGTCGACGTTCGCCGGGTCGGAGCACGACGCGTCGGGCTCGTCGGCGCAGGGACCGTCGACGAGCGGGACGTCGGTCGTGAAGTTCCTGCTGAGCGCATTCGAGAAGTTCGCGGCGATGTCGGGGTGCGTGCCGTCGACGCCCGTGTCGAGGATGCCGACCAGGACCTTCTTGTCACCCCGCTCCACCTGGTACGAGCCGGTCGGCGTCGCGTGCATCATCTGCATGTCCCACTGCAGGCCGGCCAGCGGCTCGGCGTCTCGGTGGGACCCCGTGAGCTTGAGGCCACGCATCGTGCGCACGCCTCGCAGCGCCTTCCGCACCTGCCGCAGCTGCGCGGCGTCGATCTTCGGCTTCTTCAACGGCGCGACCCGGCCGACGGGGCGGTTCCTCGTCGCACCGAGGATGGCCGCGTCGTTCGAGACGTCCAGCAGGAACGACCGACTCCTCGCGACGACGGTCGCCACGCCGACCTTCGCGTTCTCGCGGACGACGGTGCCGCCGGCCGCGCGGATCGCCGCTCGGGCGGACGCCTTCGAGACCCCGGTCTCGTAGACGACCACGTATGTGGCCGCCCGAGGCGCGGCGGGCCTCGCAGCCGCGAGTGCGGCGACGGTCAGCGCCGTTATCGCAGCGACCGCGACGATGATTGCTCTTCGCACTGAAGCCTCCTTTGTCATCGCGCGCGGGGCTCCCCTCCCCAGGCAGCATTGCCCGCGTCGCGAATGCGATCATCGCACGTTCTCGGTGCAAG
>DATIDD010000042.1:0-44466 GCA_035456465.1 Gaiellaceae bacterium
GCTTCCCCATCACGGCTGCACGTTCTCGCACGGTCGGGACGACGTCAACGCAGGCCGTGCACGGGTCGATACGGCGACGAGATCGGGCTACACCCACTGCGCTCGTCGCGCTTCTTCGGTGGCGTCCGCCGCCTCGCCGTCTCCATCGATGTAGAAACGCCGGCGTCACGGCTCCGCAGATCGACGGGGCCGACGTTCCAATGCCCGGGCCCCCCTCGCCGAGCCGCGCCGGGAGATCCGGCGCTGAACGCGGACCACCCGTTGGCGGTCACCTCTCCGCGAAGGAGGGGGTCAACGCGCTCCGGGGCCTCTCGTGGCGTCGTACGACCCAGGTGCGACCTGCTGTCGCCGCTTCAGACAACGACCACCACCGAGAATCGCTGGTTGTGCAGCGATTTCTCGAAGCCCTCTGACGGACTCGAACCGTCGACCCCCTCCTTACCATGGAGGATTCGCCCTGCGGCCATGTGACCTGGGTAAGGCGCTTGGTAGCGCGCTCTCCCTGCAGTCTGGCTGGTTTCTCCGCTCGTTCCCCCCTTGCCTTGAACGATCCTGAGCCGCCCCGAGGAGCCCCGAACCTGTCCCCAGAACCTAGCCCCAGGGAAGCCCGAATCTGTTGTCGACCGCGCCAACCGTGGCGACCTCCGCCCGGAGCCCGTCGCATAGCACGCTTTGGTGCGCCATCGGGTACCAGGCGGCCTGCAGGTAGATCCTCATGTTGATCGGCACGCGTTGCTTCGTTGGGGCGGGGCCGGCCGCTGCAACGGAGGTAGGCGTGACCGCTGCAGCGAGCGCGACCAGTACGGTATGTCGAGCTTGAGGACTGGCTCAACAACAAATCGCGCTACTCGGCCCGTTGAAGTGGTGGGGTAGCCGCGGGGGGCTTCCGGTGGTTGGTGTGGGCTTCGTAGCCCGCGGCGATGGCGATCAGGGTCGGTTCCGCGAACGGTCGGCCCATGAGCTCGAGGCCGATCGGGAGGCCATCAGACGTGAAGCCAGCCGGTACGACCATGGCGGGAAGGCCACCATAAGCGGCTGACTCGCAGTTGAAGGGGCTCGGGTCTCCGCCGATCAGAGCGGCCGGGGAGGAGGACGCCGGATAGGCGATCGCGTCGAGGTCGTGTTCGTCCATGAGGGCGACGACTGCGTCACGGAACCGATGCCGCCCCTTGAGAGCTGCGCGGTACGCATCTGTGTTCAGGCTGGTCACCGCTGCCAGGTCGGACAGGAATCCGCCCACCGCGGGGGTGACGACGTTCAGATCCACGATCTCGCTGAGCGACCGAACGGGAGCGCTGGGCTCGGCAGCGAGATAATCATCGAGGGTAAAGCGCAACTCTCCGAAGAAAGGGCCGATATCGACGCCGCTCGGGAGGGTTACCTCCATGACCTCGACGCCGCCCTCCGTCATCTCTTCGATAGCTGAACCGATGACCCCCTCCACCTCGGAGTCTCCACTGAAGGTGACCAGGCCGATCCGTCGGCCCGAAAGCCCATCGCGATGAACGGCGTTCAGGTAGGACGTCCTAACCGGCACCGTCGTTGGATCCGCGGCGTCCCGGCCGACGGTGGCATCGAGCATGATCGCGAGGTCGACGACGCTACGGGCGATCGGCCCGACTGCATCGAGCGTGGTCGAGAAGGGGATCACGCCGGCGCGCGACGAGAGCCCGCTCGTCGGCCGCAACCCGTACAGGTCGTTGTGAGCTGCCGGGAGGCGGATCGATCCACACGTGTCGGTCCCGAGGCCGGCGGCGGCGAAGTTCGCGGTGACGGCCACGGCCGTGCCCCCGCTCGAACCGCCGGGGTCTCGGCTGAGGTCGTAGGGATTGAGTGTCTGCCCGCCGAGAGATGACTCCGTCGACCAGCCGAGGGCGAGCTCGAAGAGGTTCGCCTTGCCGATGATGACCGCCCCCGCCTCGCGCAGCTTCCGCACCTGGAAGGCGTCCTTCGTCGGTATGAACCCCTCCAGTGCCGTCGATCCGGCGGTTGTCTGCATGTCGGCGGTTCCGATGTTGTCCTTCAGGATCACCGGGATGCCGTGCAAAGGTCCCCGAGGACCCGAGTCCACGCGTTCGGCATCGAGAGCCGCCGCCTCGTCGCGGGCGGCAGGGTTCACCAGGATCAACGCGTTCAACTTCGGCCGCGCGTCGTCATAGGCAGCGATCCTGGCCAGATAGAAGTCGACCAGCTCGACCGACGTGAGCCGGCCGCTCTCCATCGCGCGCTGGAGCTCTGGGATCGTCGCTTCCAAGGGGAGCCCCTCAGGGCTCGAAGTCGTCGCGCAGGCGCCCGCGAGAACGAGGACGACGAACACGGCCAGTGCGCTCGCAGCACGTCGCCAGATGCGAGTCACGCCCTATCTCACCTGCCTGGGCGACCAGGCAAACCGGTGCTCGTCTGCTGCGCTCCGCGTCACGTTCGTCAGCCTGCTGCCGTCGGCGTTCATGACAAAGATCTCGACGTTGCCGGCGCTAATGCTCAGGAAGGCGATCATCCGCCCGTCCGGCGACCACCGAGGTTCCCGCCCGAATTGCGTCAACCGCCGCTGCCCGCTCCCGTCGGCGTTCATGACGAAGATCCCGCGCCCCCTGTCGAAGGCGATCTTCCGCCCGTCGGGCGACCAGGCCGGAGTGGGCCCACCTTGTCCCCCGTAGTTGACCGGCCTCCGCGTGAGGTTTCGCCGCCCGCTCCCGTCAGCGTTCATGACGTAGACGTCCGAGCCGTTGCGGTCGCCGCCAGTGAAGGCGATCTTCCGGCCGTCGGGCGACCATACGGGACCAAAGCCACTGCGCGTCAGGGGCCGTTCGCCGCTCCCGTCGGCGTTCGTGACGAAGATCCCTGTACCCCCACTGAAGGCGATCTTCCGCCCGTCGCGCGACCAGGCGGGGGTAAGGTCCTCCCACGGGTTGCGCGTCAGTCGTCGTTGCCCGCTCCCGTCGGCGTTCATGACGTAGACCTCGGCGTTGGGCTCGTCGCGGCTGCTCAAGCGCGTGAAGGCGATCCTCCGCCCGTCCGGCGACCAGACAGCACCTTGGTTGAGTTGGTCGCGCGTGCGTGTCAGATTCCGCTGCCCGCTCCCGTCAGCGTTCATGACGTAGATGTCGTCGTTGTCGTCGCGCCCCCTGCCGAAGGCGATCTTCCGCCCGTCGGGCGACCAGGCGTAGACATGCGACGTGTTGCGCGTCAGGAGCCGCTTTCCGCTCCCGTCGGCGTTCATGACGTAGATGTCGGGTTTGCCTGCTGGAAGAGCGGACCCTCTCATGAAGGCGATCTTCGAGCTCGCTGGCGCAGAGTCCGCTGCCTGTCGAGACCCGGTGGCCGGCGCGGACGCCGCCCCCGAGCTGGCGGCCAGCCCGACGGTCGCGACGAGACCGACGGCGCCTAGGTGTCGAATTCGATTCGTTCGCCGGCTGGTCATCCGCACACCGAGCACGTGATCTCGCCGTGCGGGAGGTACGGCTCGAACCACACGTAAGCCTCGCCCGGGTTCGAGCCCGGAGCTTCGATCCGGTAGTTCAGGCGGCTTGAACCATCTTCGTGGAACCCCGCATCGTCGAGTGCGACCGCGACCGCGCGCGCCTCATCCGTCGTCATGTCAGAGCAGTACTCGTACGAGGGACGGAAGTTGCCGGGCTCACCGAAGAGCGGGCCTTGCCTCAGCGGTGCGTCCCCGAGCAGGTCTCTGACCACCGGCGGCAGCAGCACCAGGATGCGGGACCGTCCGATCTGCTGGTCGGGCGGCCAGCCGCTGTAGCAGACCGCGTACTTCGACGCCACGTACGCCCTGACGTCCTTCTCCACCCACGCGCTCGCGGGGAGCCACGATTCCGGATCCGAGAGCCGCGCGAAGAGTCGGGTGAGGTCGCGCGCGTGGTCGACGTGAACGAGCGTGCCGAGGCCCGCCACGACTATCGGTGTGGCGAACCCAACCCTGACCGGTGCGTCGGGCGCCGGCTCCGGCGTCGGGAGCTGGCAGTCGCCCTCGCTCGGGCTCACGCCCTTGGGGCAGGGTGGCTTGCCCGGCGGCTCCAACTCGTCCGGATCGCCGAAGTCTCCGGCCGCCGCGATCTCGAAGCGAAGGAGCTCGACGCCTTCGGGCGTGAGCCGCTGCTCGAGGTAGCCGGTGGACAGAGGGTTCGCGCTCCCGGGACGGTCGGGCCCGCCCCAGGTGATCAGTCTCCCGTCGGCGTACACCCAGGCGCGGGTTCTGCCCTCCTTCCCGTTGGCAGCCCAAGGGGCCCAGTACCAGATCTCGAGCTCACCGCTGGCCGGGCTGCTCGGCGTCGCTCCTATCGGAGGCAGGCCGATGAAGCCGGTGCGGAGGACGAAGTCGCGCACAGCACCAACCGCGGCCGCTGCGACGGCGGCGGCCACGGCAACCACTGCGAACGCGATGATGAGCTGGCGTCTGCTGGACTTCCGACTTGCGCCTGCCCTACCGAGAACGTCGTCCCAGCTCCCGGCAAGCGGCTCGGGCGCCACCAGGGCGAATCGAGTGCCCAGCAAGCTGTCGTCGTAGGTGTTCATGCCGTCACCTCATTGGTCATCAGCTCGGCAGCAAGCTGCTCGCGGGCCTGGGACAGGGTCGCGGCGACGGTTCCCTCGGCAATGCCGAGCACCTCACCGATCTCGGCGTAGGACAGATCGGCGAAGTAGCGCAGGAAGATCACCAGCCGCCGCTGCGGCGGCAGCTCGCGGACCGCGGCTGCGAGCGTCGGGTCTCGGCTTTCGTCGACGAACGCCACCTCGGGCAGCTCCTCCACCGAGAGCTCCTTCGATCCCTTCGATCCGACCGCGATCCTGAAGGCGATCCGCCAGACCCAGCCCTCCAGCGAGCCGGTGCCGCGGAAGCTCTTCTGATTGCGGAGCGCCTGGGCGAACGCTTCCTGGACGACGTCCCGCGCGCTTTCGACGCTGCCGGTTACCGACGCGACCATCACTTGGAAGGCGCCATGGCGGCGCCGGTAGAGGTCTTCCAGGTCGGAGTCGAGACCACTCATGTTCAGTAAGGGTGCGCTCAGCGGCGAATCCTTTATCGAGCCCGCGCATTCATCGTGTGGCGATCATGACCGGCGATACGCGCCGGACGCGACAACCGTCTGTTGGATCCCGCGTCCGACGTGGATCTCGACGTCGCCGCTGACCTTCTCGAGACTGCCGCCGCCCGCGCCTCGAGATGCATCTCTCGGAACTCGCGGTGGCGAGATGACGCTCCCAAAGGCGTCGAGACGTCCTCCGCGAGGGCCTCCTAACCGCCAGCCCTGCGTTCACATCCTGCGATCGATCTGAAGAGAAGGTGCCTGCAAACAGGGCGGGCGAGCGCCAGACGTGCGCCAGTCGGCTGACGCCGCGCGAGGCCGTCGCTAATGGGAACGCGGAGCCTTCCGGCCGTTGACGGGACTGACACCCCACAGCGTTGCTGCGACGAGTGGGGCGTCCCCAAGACCTATCCCCAACGAAGCCCTGTTCGGACCTCGCGCGCGAGTCCGCGCCACATGACGCGCTTGTCCAAGCCGTTCCGGACGGGCGGCGGCGGGCTACTCGACTGCTGATCCCCTCCCGACCAGCGAGGTGCTCCGAGGTGCCGGGCAGCAGGTCGATTTGCAGGGCTTTTCAGTCGCGCAGCGAGCTGAATAGTCCTCCCGACGGTAAATGCGGAGGTGCTCTGTGATGCTGTGTCAGACAACGAAAATCCCCGATTGCCGGGGATTTTCCTGTTGCTAGAGCCCTCTGACGGACTCGAACCGTCGACCCCCTCCTTACCATGGAGGTGCTCTACCAACTGAGCTAAGAGGGCAGCGCGGACAGGGTACCAACGCCCCGACCCGCGTTAGGCTCCGCCGATGCGCGGCGTCTGCGCCTGATGGAGGGTTTCCTCGAGCGGCCCGTCGGGCGCACCTGGTACCGCGTCACGGGCGAGCGCGGCCGGGCGCCGCTGCTCTGCCTCCACGGCGGCCCCGGCTCGACGCACCACTACTTCGCCCCGCTCGAGCGCCTGGCCGACGAGCGGCAGATCGTCCTCTACGACCAGCTCGGCTGTGGGCGCTCCGACCGGCCCGAGGACGTCGGCTGGCGCCTCGCCGTCTTCCTCGACGAGCTCGACGCGCTGCGCGAGCACCTCGGCCTCGAGCGCGTGCACCTCCTCGGGACGTCGTGGGGCGGGATGCTCGCGCTCGAGCACGCGCTCGCGCGGGGCGAGTCGATCGCGAGCCTCGTCCTCAGCTCCACGCTCGCCTGCGCCGAGGAGTGGCAGGCCGAGGCGAGGCGGCTGCGCGACGCGATCGACGGGACCGACGAGGAGGCGATGACCGAGTTCGAGGCGCGGCACTTCTACCGCGGCGGCGTCGAGGTCGAGGAGCTCGTCCGGATGCGCGCCGAGCGCAACCTCGCCGTCTACGAGGCGATGTGGGGGCCGAACGAGTGGACGATGACGGGCGCGCTCGCCGGCTGGGACGTCCGCCCGCGGCTCCGGGAGCTGACGATGCCGACGCTCGTGCTCCGCGGCGCGCACGACCTGTCCACGCCCGCGATCGCGAAGACGCTGCTCGGCGGCCTGCCGAACGCGCGCGAGGTCGTGTTCGCGGAGAGCTCGCACACCCCGGTGCTGGAGGAGACCGAGCGCTACCTGCGGACGGTGCGCGACTTCCTCTACGCCGTCGAAGCGAGGTAGGAGATCGCGCGAGATGGGGGCGGGAGGATTCGAACCTCCGTAGGCTGAGCCGGCGGTTTTACAGACCGCTCCCTTTGGCCGCTCGGGCACACCCCCGCGGAAGCGCCAGTGTAGCCGCGGCCTCCTCAAGTCCACCGCCGGCCCTGCCGATGGCTCGACTGGCCGTGGATCTCAACGCCCTCCTTCAGCGCGCCGTCGAGCTCGGTGCCTCGGACCTCCACCTGAAGCTCGACCGGCCCCCGATCGTCCGCCGCGACGGGTCGCTCGGCGAGCTCGAGGGCTGGCGGCCGCTCACCGAGACCGACCTCGCGGTCGTGCTCGAGCACGTGTGCGCGATCACGCCCGCGAAGCTCCAGGCCTTTCACGAGACCGGTGAGCTCGATCTCGCCTACACCGCGCACGAGCTGCCGCGCTTTCGCGTCAACGCGTTCCGGCAGCGCGGCGCGACCTCGTTCGCGTTTCGCGTGATCCCGCGCACCGTGCCGAACTTCGAGCAGCTGAACCTGCCGGTCGGCGTGCGGAAGCTCGCGGAGGAGCATCGGGGCCTCGTCCTCGTCACCGGCGCGACCGGCTCGGGGAAGACGACGACGCTCGCGGCGATGATCGACTTCATCAACCGGGGGCGCCGCCAGCACATCGTCACGATCGAGGACCCGATCGAGATCGTCCATCCCGACCACGGCTGCATCGTCAACCAGCGCGAGGTCGGCCTCGACACCGAGTCGTTCCAGCAGGCGCTCCGTCGGGCGCTCCGCCAGGACCCGGACGTGATCCTGATCGGCGAGCTCCGCGACGCCGAGACGGCGCAGACCGCGCTGCAGGCGGCCGAGTCGGGGCACCTCGTGCTCTCGACCATGCACACGCTCGACGCCGCCGAGACGCTCGGACGGATGATCGAGTTCTTCCCCGGCGTCAAGCAGCCGCAGATCCGCTCGATCCTGGCCGGCGTGCTGCGCGGCGTGATCTCGCAGCGCCTCCTGCCGAGGCTCGACGGTGGGCGCGTCGCGGCGGTGGAGGTGATGATCGCGAACGCGCGCATCGCCGACCTGATCCGCGAGAACCGCACCGACGAGATCACCGACGCGATCGCCGAGGGCGACTTCTTCGAGATGCAGACGTTCACGAAGGCGCTGATCGACCACGTCCTCGCCGGCCTCGTCGACCGCGAGACGGCGGCCAACGCCGCCGGGAACCGGCACGACTTCCTGGTCGCGCTGGACAAGGTGCTGAAGCAACGCGCGTTCGCCGAGTCGCGATCCGAGCGCGCCGCCGCCGCGGAGGGGCCGCCCCAGCCGCTCGCGCCGCCGCCGCCGCCCGCTCCGGAGCCGGCGCCTGCTGCTGCCGGCGAGCCCGACCCGTTCCCGGCGCTGCGGCTCGCCCCGCCGGCAGCGCAATGAGGCGCCTCGCCGCCGCCGCGCTCGCCGCGGCGTTCGTGGCGGGCCTCACCGGCGCCGTGACCGCCGCGGAGCCGGCCGGGGCCGCGCGCGGGCTCGCGACGCCGCTCGTCGTGCCGAGCGCCGAGACGCCGAATGTCACCGGCTCGCTGCGACTCCCGCCCGCGTGGACGGAGCGCGCCGGTGCGCCACGGACGCTCGACGAGGCGCTGCTCCCGCAGCTCTGGCGCAACGCCGGGCTGGCCTACGGGATCCCGTGGAGCGTGCTCGCGGCGATCAACGAGATCGAGTCGAACTTCGGCCGGAACATGGGGCCGAGCTCGGCCGGCGCCGTCGGCTGGATGCAGTTCATGCCGGACACGTGGCTGCGGTGGGGGATGGACGCGAGCGGCGACGGGCTGGCCGACCCCTGGGATCCCGAGGATGCCGTCTACGCCGCGGCGCGGTACCTCGCCGCCGCCGGCGGGCGCGACGACCTCCGCCGAGCCGTGTTCGCCTACAACCACGCCGACTGGTACGTCGCCGACGTGCTCGAGCTCGCCGGCCGCTTCGAGCAGGGCGGCAACGGGCTGGCGTTCGCGGTCGACCGTGCGGCGGTGGACGTCGAGGCCGCGCGCCGCCGGCTCGCGCGCGTGGGCGAGCGGCTGAACGCCGCCGTCGCGCGCGAGCAGCGGCTCGCCCGGGTCGAGGCGCGCCGCCTCGGCCGCGCCCGTCGCGCCACGCTCCTGTCGGAACGGCTCGCCCGCGAGCGCGAGGCCGTGCTGGCGGGCGTCGAGCGCGAGCGCGCGAAGCGGCTCGTGGCGGCGCTGCGCCGCGAGCTCGCCGGGGCCGAGCAGGCGGTCGTGGACGCCCAGGAGGCCTCGCGCGGCGCCGCGTTCGCCGCGGCCGGCACGCCCCTCCTCGCCGACCCGACCTACGACGGGGATCACGTGTTCCCCGTCGGCGGCGGCCCGTCGGTCGTCTCGGTCGCCGCCGACCACCACGACTACCCGGCCGCCGACATCGCGGCGCCCGCGGGGTCGCCGGTCTACGCGCTCGCCCGAGCACTCGTCGTTCGGGCCTGGCGGGAGCCCGACGCGCGCTGCGGCATCGGCGTCACGTTCCGAACCGAGGACGCGCGGACGTGGACGTACTGCCACCTCTCGTACCTCGAGCCGCTCGTCGAGCCCGGGGCGGTGCTGGACGCCGGCGCGACAATCGGCCTCGTCGGCTCGACGGGGCACTCGACCGGGCCGCACCTGCACCTGCAGCTCCAGCCCGCGAGCGAGCTCCCCCAGGAGCAGGAGTGGTTCCGGCGCTTCGCGGGCACGGCCTTCACCTGGCAGGGCGCGGGGCCGACCGGGGCCGAGCCCGTGCGGCTGCCCGCCGCACGCGTCGCGTCGCATCCAGTGTTCGCCGTCGTCGAGGCTCCCGCGCGGGAGCCCGAGGCGGACGGCGTCGTCCTCTTCTCCCGCCCGGCCGGGTCGAACCCCTCGGCCGGGGGGTGACCGCGAACCGCCCACGGCCGACAGTGGGACGACCTGCCGTCCGAGGAGCGACGCGCGGCGTCGCGGGAGGAGAGACACGCATGCAGAAGAGCCTGGCCGTCGCGATCGGTGCGCTCGCGCTCGCCGCACCGGCGAACGCCGCTCCGGCGACGCTCGAGAGGCTCGACCGGGCCGACGCCTCGGCACCGGGCGCGGCCGTCCACGACGTCGCGTTCGCGCCAGGCACGCGCCGGCTCGCGGCCACGGCGGGCGCGACGTGGGGCGGCGTCTACACGACGTCGAGGGGCGAGACCGTCCGGATCAGCGTCTCCGACACGTACGTCCCGGACGAGGCCGCGGCGCAGAGCTGGGCCGAGTTCATCGGCGGCCTCGCGCACGGCCCCGAGCTCGGCGACCTCTCGGTGATGGTCGCGCCGCTCGAGGAGATCCGCGTGCTCTGCGGCAACTCGATGTCGCTCGGCTGCTACGACCCGACCGTCGAGACGTTCTACTCGATGGGCACCGACGACCCCGTGTCCGGCGTCTCCGCAGAGGCGGTCGCACGCCACGAGTACGGCCACCACCTCGCGCTCAACCGCGACAACGCGCCCTTCCCGGCCTACCTCTACGGGCCGAAGTTCTGGGCCTCCGCCGAGCGCATCTGCTACCGCACGCACGTCGAGAAGACGATCCACCCGGGCGACGAGGACGAGTTCTACGACCTCAACCCCGCCGAGGGCTTCGCCGAGTCGTACCGCGTGTTCAACGAGCGCGCCGCCGCGGCGCCGGAGACGCAGTGGTCGGCGGTCGACGAGAGCTTCTACCCCGACGACGCCGCGCTCGAGGCGATCCGCCGGGACGTGTTCACGCCGTGGACGAAGGCGACCGGGCACCGCCAGCTCGGCGGGCGGTTCGCCAAGGGCGGCCGCCGGCTCGTCGGCTACCGCGTCACGACGCCGCTCGACGGGCGGCTGGTGGTGCGGGCGAGCTCGGCGAAGGTCGCGCTGCAGCTGGGCCTGTTCGAGCGCGGGAAGGCGCGGCCGTTCGCGGTCTCGCGCGTCGGCCGGTCGGTCTCGATCCCGAACACGGTCGTCTGCGGCGACGGCGGCTTCGACGTCGGCGTCCTCCGCGTCTCCGGCTACGGGCGGTACGCGGTGCGGGTCTCGTTCCCCTAGCCCCCTTTCGGGGGTGGGCGGGGCAGCTGCCGCCGCCGATGCCGAGAGCATGCTCCCGAGGCTGGTAGCGGCTCTGCCTCGCCTGCTGGCGGTCCTCGTCTTGGGGGCCCTCGCGGGAGCCGCAGTGACGTTCGCCGCCGGAAACGAGACGCCGCCGGCGCCCGCGACGACGACCGCTGCGCCGGAGCCGGCCGACCTCGTCGTGCCCGACGTGCGGCGCCAGGCCTACGTGTTCGCCAAGGGCACGCTCGAGGACGCCGGCTTCGCCTGGAAGGTCGGCGGTGGCGCGCCCGGCTACGCCGCGAACGTCGTCGTCGACCAGTCGCCCGACCCGGGGACGACGCTGGTCGACACCGGCGCGCCGCTCGTGACGCTGCGGCTCGAGCCCAACGCGCAGTACCCGCCGGAGGGCGAGCCCGAGAGCGCGTCGCCCTATCCCGGGACGGCGCTCGAGCTCGCCGGCGCTCGCGAGGCCGCGCCCGCTCCCACCGCGCCGGCCGCCCGGAAGCCCGCGGCCGCGAAGCCCAAGCCCGCCGTCAAGCCGAAGCCCGCCGTCAAGCCTGCCGTCAAGCCGAAGCCCGCCGCGTCGCCCAGCCCCGCAGCGAAGCCGGCCGCGCGCCCGCCCGCGTTCACGGTTGCGGGCGCGCCGGCCGAGCCGCTCGACGAGATCCCGCTCCCCGACCGCGCCCGGCGGCTCGCCGGCTACGTCGCCTCGCATCCGAAGCCGACGCCGGCGGCCGTCCGCCACTGGCTCTACCAGCACAACTGGATCGTCGCCGGCGCCCGCTTCGGCTGGTGGCGCGGCGCCGAGGCGCTGACCTCCCTCGTCGAGGTCGACCGCCGCGTCCAGCGGCAGTGGGGCATCGGCGCGAAGAGCCGTCGCGTCGCCGAGCTCGCCCTGAAGGAGGTCGGCGCGCGATCGTGAGGCTCCTGCGCCGGATCCGCGGCGAGGGGGGGTACAGCCTGATCGAGACGCTCGTCACGACGGCGATCCTCGGAACGGTGATGGCCGCGGTGACGGGGCTGTTCGTCGCCGGGACGCGCGCCGAGGTCGACATGAACGAGCGCTACCAGGCGCAGCAGAACGCGCGCATCGCGCTGACGAAGATGCGGCGCGAGGTGCACTGCGCGAGCTCGGCCGTCGGCCAGGGCGCGCCCAACGCCGACGGCTACTACACCCACGTCCTGCTGACGCTCGCGAGCTACTGCCCGACCGGGAACGGCCAGGTCAGCTGGTGCGCGCTGTCGATCGGCGGCGCCCAGCAGCGCCACGGCCTCTACCGCCAGACGGGAGCGAACTGCACCTCGTCCGGCGTGAAGTGGTCGGACTACCTCACGAGCGACCGGCTCTTCAAGCCCGAGAACGGCGTCTCCGGGCAGCTGGCGAAGCTCCGGCTCACGTTCCCCATCGACCTGCGGCCCGACGACGCGCAGCGGTCGTACCGCCTGACCGACGCCGTCGTCCTGCGGAACAGCACGAGGAGCCCTTGATGACGAGACTGATCGACCGCCTACGGGGCGAGCGCGGCCTGGCGCTCGTGCTCGCGCTCGGCACGATGACGGCGCTGGCGCTCACGGCGACGACCGTCCTCTACTTCTCGAGCGCCAACAGCCGGAGCTCGGAGCACGACAAGCGCGGCCAGCTCGCGCTCGCGCTCGCCGAGGCGGGACTGAACAACGCGATGGCCGTGCTCAACCTGCCGACGAACAACGCGCTGAAGCAGGCGACGCTCCCGCGCTGCACGGTCGCGGGGTCGAACCCGGTGCAGGCGACCTCGCTCGCGACGCGGAACGCCAACACCTACGAGGGCGGCACCGCCTACTGGTGCGGCGACCTGGACTTCGCCACCTCCGGCTGGAACGTGACCGCCGTCGGGGTCGTCCGCAACGCCGGCGGGACGCTCGACGTGAAGCGGACGATCTCGGCCTACGTCCCGGTGACGCCGGTCGTCAACCAGAGCAACAACAACCCCGCGTGGAACTACGTGATGTCGACGGCCACGGGCGCGGAGTGCGACATGCTCGTCAACGAGAACATCACCTTCGAGTCGGCGCTGTTCGTGCACGGCTCGCTCTGCCTGAACAACAACGCGAACGTCCGCGTCGGCCCGCTGATCGTGAAGGGGACGATCAAGCTCGACCAGAACGGCACGATCGGCCAGTCGTCGAACCGGATCCAGGTGTCGGCGGGCGGGTTCAACCGCGACGCCGACGCCAACCTCGAGTACTGCAAGGAGGGGAGCACGAACTGGAACGCCGCCAGCGCCGAGGCCTGCGACGACGGCGACCGCATCTACAGCAAGCTCGCCGACGGGACCGCGGGCGTGAACACGAACCCGCCGACGATCGCGAAGCCTGCGGCCGACTGGGACGACTGGTACGCCGACGCCATGCCCGGACCGGTGACGCCGTGCAACGGCGCCAACGGCGCGCAGAGCGGCTCCTCCCCGACCTTCGACAACGACACCCTCCGCAACAACAGCGTCGCGACGGCGTTCAACCTCACGCCGGCGTCGAGCTACACCTGTCGCGTCGGGCCCTCGTCGAACGCGATCGGCGAGCTGTCGTGGAACGCGAGCACGCGCGTCCTCACCGTGCGCGGCGTCGTCTTCCTCGACGGGAGCATGTACGCGAGCAACGGCCTGCTGAACTCGTACAACGGCCAGGGCACGATCTACCTCTCCGGGACGTTCCTGCTCGACAACAACACGAAGCTCTGCGCCGGCAACAACGGCTCCAACTGCGACTTCGCCGCGTGGGACCCGAACAGCGAGCTGCTGTCGATCATCGCCAACGGCAGCGGCGGCCAGGTGCCGGTGGGGTACAGCACGCTGATCGACAACGGCGCGCAGATCCAGGCGGCGCTGTACGCGACGAACGGCGTGATGCTCTCGAACAACGCCTCGACGGACGGGCCGATCCTCGGGTCGACCGTGACGGTGAACCAGAACTACACGGGCGACGACTTCGGCCTGATCATCACCGTTCCGCCGGGGATGCCGGGGAACCCCGAGGTCTACGCCCAGCCCAACCCGCCCCGGTTCTTCAGCGGGTGAGCGTGCGCCTCGAGCGGCGGGTCGAGACACGCGCTCGCCCGTGCTCAACGCCGACGCGTTCGCTGCCGATAAGGACTCGGTGAACGCCGCCCTCGCCACCGTCGGGCTCGCGCCGGGGCTCGTCCTCGGCTCGTTCCTGAACGTCGTCGCCGCCCGCGTGCCGCTGCGGCGCTCGGTCGTCCGCCCGGGCTCCGCATGCATGAGCTGCGGCACGGAGCTCGCCTGGCGGGACAACGTGCCGCTCGTCTCGTGGCTCGTGCTGCGCGGCCGCTGCCGCCACTGCGCCGCCGGGATCCCGCTCCGCTACCCGGCGGTCGAGCTCCTCACCGCGCTGCTCGTCGCCGCGTGCCTGCTCGCCTACGGCCTCACCGCGTACGCCGTCCTCGCCGCCGGCTTCTGCGCCGTGCTCGTCGCGATCGCCGCGATCGACCTCGAGCACCGGATCGTCCCGAACCGCATCGTCGTGCCCGCCACGGGGGTCGTGCTCGCCGCGCGCACGTTCGTCGACCCGAGCCCCGAGTGGGCGCTCGGGGCGCTCGCCGCGTTCGCGTTCCTCCTCGCCGCCGCCCTCGTCTACCCGGCTGGGATGGGGATGGGCGACGTGAAGCTCGCCGCGCTGCTCGGCGCCATGCTCGGCCGCAACGTCGGCGTGGCGCTGATGGCCGGCATGCTCGCCGCACTGATCCCGAGCGTCGTGCTGTTCGCACGGCACGGCGCGGGCGCACGGAAGATGGGGATTCCGCTCGCGCCCTTCCTGGCCCTCGGCGCGGTGGTGGCGCTCTTCTGCGGTGACCTGATCCTCGACGCGTACCTGAACCGGCTGTAAGCGCGCCCGTCGCCGGCCTCAAGCCGCGGCGCCGCGATGCCGATGCCTCGTTCGAGGGATAGACCCATGGACTACGACCCTTCCACCCTTCGGACCGCCGCTCCCGGCGCCGAGCTCGGCGACCTCGCCGGGCCCGCCGTCGTTCCGGGCGCCGCGGCGCCGCAGGCGAACGGGCACGCCGAGCTCGTCCTCGACCTCCTCGCCTCCACCGGGCTGCTCACGGCGGACCGGTTGGCGAGCCTGCGGGCCCGCGCCACGCTCAGCGGCTCGGTCGCGAGGGCGCTGGCGGAGGAGGGGCTCGCGTCGCCGGATGCGCTGCCCCGCATCCTCGCCGGGCGGCACGGTCTCGGGGCCGTCGAGCTCGCCGCCACCGGCGTCGACCCGGAGGCCGCGAAGGAGATCCAGCTGCACGTCCTCGAGCGGATCGTCGCGGTCCCCTACGCGCTCGAGGAGGGCGTGCTCCGGGTCGCCGTGGCCGACCCGTCGAACATCCACCAGCTCGACGAGCTGCGGCTCGCGACGCGGCACACGGTCGAGCTGCGCGTCGCCGCGCGCGAGGACATCGTCGCCGAGCTCAAGCGGCTCGCGCGCGCCTCGGGCGCGACGGCCGCGCGGCTCGCCGCCGAGGAGGAGCTCGTCGCGGAGGCCGAGGAGGCCGAGGTCGACGACCTCGAGGTCGACGACGGCATCTCCGACGCGCCGCTCGTCCGGCTCGTGAACTCCGTGATCTTCCAGGCGGCCGAGGACGGCGCCTCCGACATCCACTTCGAGCCGCAGGAGGACGCGCTCGTCGTCCGCTTCCGGATCGACGGCGTGCTCCAGGAGGTGCAGCGCATCCCCAAGCGGATGGCGGCGGGCGTGACGACACGCCTCAAGGTGCTCGCGAAGCTCGACATCGCCGAGCGCCGCAAGCCGCAGGACGGGCGAATGTCGCTGAACGCCGCAGCGGCGGGGCGGCTTCTCGACGTCCGCGTCGCGACGCTGCCCACGGTCGAGGGCGAGAAGGTCGTGATGCGCCTGCTCGACAAGTCGAAGGAGCCGCCGACGCTCGAGGAGCTCGGGTTCGCGCCCGCGATGCGCGACCAGCTGCTCCGTCTGGTGTCGCGGCCGACCGGCGCGCTGCTCGTGACCGGGCCGACCGGCTCGGGGAAGTCGACGACGCTGTTCGCCTGCCTCAGCCACGCCAACCGGCCGGAGATCAACATCATCACCGTCGAGGACCCGGTGGAGTACCGCCTGCGGGGCGTCAACCAGGTGCAGATCAACCAGCGCGCCGGGTTGACGTTCGCCTCCGCGCTCCGCTCGATCCTGCGCTCCGACCCCGACGTCGTGATGGTCGGCGAGGTGCGCGACGGCGAGACGGCCAAGATGGCGATCGAGGCCGCCCTCACCGGCCACTTCGTGCTCTCGACACTGCACACGAACGATGCGCCGAGCGCGATCACGCGGCTGCAGGAGATGGGGGTCGAGCCGTTCCTCACCGGTGCGGCGGTGACCGGCGTGCTCGCTCAGCGGCTGGCGCGGCGGTTGTGCTCGAACTGCGCGGAGATGTACCAGCCGTCGGCGGACGAGCTGGTCAAGGCACGCGTGTCGCCGGACGTCGCGGCCGCCTCGGACGGGATGATCTTCTACCGCAAGCGCGGCTGCGCGCGGTGCGGGCAGACCGGGTACCGCGGGCGGATCGGCATCTACCAGCTGCTCGTGATGAGCGAGCAGCTGCAGACGCTCGCGGCGCAGAAGGCGACGCGCGAGGAGCTCGAGCGCGCGGCGCTCGAGGAGGGCATGCGCACGCTCTGGGACGACGGGCTCGCGAAGGTGGCGGCGGGGCTGACGTCGGTCGAGGAGCTCGCGCGCGTGACGGTCTGACCGGCCCTTCGGCCGGAGCGGACACGGCCGGGGCCTGGCCCCTTCCGCCCCGCGGCGCGGCGACGCGAGCAAGCGCAACGCGTGGGCCGGTGCGGGGATACGCCCGGCGCACCGGCCGGCGCGGCCGTGGCCGGGGGCTGGCCCTCCGCGGGCCGCGACGTCGACGAGCGCGAGCAGCCGTTCTGCCGCGCCGACCGGGCTTTCGACGTCCGCGACCCGACGCCGCTAGTCGACGTCGCAGCCGAGGTAGGTGAGCGCGTCCGCGGCCTCGGCGGCGAACGCCGCCGCCTGGCGCGCGTCGGCGAACGTGTACGGCCCCGGCCGAACCGCCCCGGCCGCCCCGGCCGGGAAGACCTCCGCCTCGACCACGCAGGCGGTGCCGTGGTCGACGCCGCGGAGCACGGCCACCGGCCGCCCGTCGCGCCGCGCGTGCCGCGTGAAGAGCTCGCGCGCGCCGGCGTTCATCCGCCCGCGGCCGCCTTGGCGTTCTCGGCGGCCTGGGCGATCGTGTCACGGTCGGCATAGCCGTCGAGCTGGACGTAGAGGGCCGACGGCCGCCGGTAGACGAGCGTCGCAGGCGGCTCGACGACGCCGAGCGTGCGCGCGATCGCGCGGCCGAGCTCCGGGCGGAGCACGTCGATCTTCACGTACGGGACGCCCGCCGCGGCTGCGGCCGCCTCGGCCTCTGCGAGGGTGACGTCGTCGATCTCGGCGCCGCGCGCGGTCAGCGAGACGACGACCGCCGGCGAGCGCCTCAGTGCCTCCACGATCGCCGTCGGCACGCCGTTCGCGGCCACGAGCGGCTTCGTCTTCGGCTCGGGCTTCCTCGCCGAGGCGACAGGAGCGCGCGCAGTCTCCGTCGGCGCGGCCGCCGAGGGCTTCGGCTTCGCCGGAGCGAGCGCGCGCGTCAGCTCGGCGGGGGAGAGGTCGTCCGCGCCGGCGGTCGCCTGCGCACGCGTGAGCAGGAGCATCCCCGCTCCGAGCGCGAGCGCGGCGAGCAGCCCGACGAGGGCGACCACGCGCATCTGCGGGCTGAGGCTCAGCTCCACGACACGTCTATCGGCACGCGCGCACGGCCCCTTGAACCCGACTCGCACTGCCCTCGCGTCAGGGATTGACAAGCGCGCGAATCCGCTTAAAGGAACGTGGGGAGCCTGCCGATACCCGCCGCAGGACGTCATGCGGGCCCCTCACTCCATCGACGAGCTGCTCGAGCTCATGGTCGGCCGCGGCGCGTCCGACCTCCACGTCACGGCCGGGACGCCGCCGGCGATTCGCGTGCGCGGCCACGTGTCGCGGCTCGAGGAGTTCGCGCCGCTCGACCCCGAGGCGACGCGGCAGCTGCTGTACCAGATCCTCAACACGGAGCAGCAGAAGCGGTTCGAGGTCAACCGCCAGCTCGACTTCTCCCACACCGTCCCGGGCGCGCGGTTCCGTGTGAACGTCTACATGCAGCGGAAGTCCGTGGGCGCCGCGTTCCGGCTCATCCCCGAGACCGTCAAGACGCTCCAGGAGCTCGGACTGCCGGGCTCGCTCGCCGCGCTCGCGCAGAAGCCGCGCGGCCTCGTGCTCGTCACCGGCCCGACGGGCTCGGGCAAGTCGACGACCCTCGCCGCGATGATCGACGAGGTCAACCGGACGCGGCACGAGCACATCCTCACGATCGAGGACCCGATCGAGTTCGTGCACTGGCACAAGGGCTGCATCGTCAACCAGCGCGAGATCGGCGTCGACGCCCTCAGCTTCGCCGAGGCGCTCCGCGGGGCCCTCCGCCAGGACCCCGACGTGATCCTCGTCGGCGAGATGCGCGACCTCGAGACGATCGCGATCGCGCTGACCGCGGCCGAGACCGGCCACCTCGTGCTCGGCACCCTGCACACGCAGAGCGCCTCGAGCACGATCGACCGCGTCATCGACGTCTTCCCGGCCGAGCAGCAGGAGCAGGTCCGGATCCAGCTCGCCGGCGCGCTGCAGGGCGTGATCACGCAGGCGCTGCTGCCGACCGCGGACGGCACGGGGCGCGTGGCCGCGCTCGAGATCCTGCTGCCCGACGACGCCGTCCGGAACCTCGTCCGCCAGGGCAAGGTCGAGCAGGTCTACTCCGTGATGCAGACGAGCACGGCGCGCGGGATGCAGACGATGGAGCAGGCGCTCGCCGACCTCGTGTCGCGGCGCGTGATCACGTTCGAGACCGCGCTCGGGGTCACGAGCAAGCCGGACCAGCTCCGCGGCGTGCTCGAGCGCGCGGGCTTCCCCGTCCCCGCCGCCGTGCCCGACGCCGCGCCGGGCTCCTCCCCGCCGCTCGCCGGCGACGGCGTGCTCGGAGGCGGGCTGCGCCTCGCGGGGGGCTAGCCGGTGCTCGGTCGGAAGCGCGAGCGGCAGCAGGACGAGGCGGCGCCGGAGGGCCGGTACGGCTGGATGACGGCTGCCGGCGCGGAGTCGCCGCCGCCCGCGCGCTGGGCTCCTCCGACGGAGGCCGGGACGCCGGCGGTCGACACGCAGCCGGACGAGCGGGGGCCGGACGGGCGTGGGCCGGACGAGCCGGGCTCGGACGAGCGGGGGCAGCGGACGCCGTTCTGGAAGCGCGACCTCTCGCTCGGAAGGAAGCCCGCCGCGCCGAAGCCGGAGCGGAAGCGCCGCGGTCGCAAGGAGGAGCGCGGAGACGAGACCGACCGCACGCCGTTCTGGAAGCGCGACCTCTCGCTCGTCCGCACGCGCCGTGCCGACGCGGACGCCGACGCGCCCGCGCCCTCGCGCCGGCCGAAGCGCCGTCGGCACGAGCAGCCGTCGAAGGGCGCCCGGCGCCACAAGCAGCTCGTCGGCCTGAAGATCGGCGGCTCGCAGCTCGCGGCCGCGCGCGTCGTCAACAACGGGGGCGTGGAGGTCACCCAGCTTGCGCGCGAGGCGCTCGAGCCGGGGGTGATCGTCGGAGGCGAGGTCCGCGACCCGGAGGCGCTGGCCGAGGCGCTGAAGGAGTTCTTCGACCGGCACAAGCTGCCGAAGCGGAACGTCCGCCTCGGCCTCGCGAACAACCGCATCGGCGTGCGCACGCTCGAGATCGTCGGGATCGAGGACCCGAAGCAGCTGGCGAACGCGATCCGGTTCCGTGCCCAGGAGGTGCTGCCGATCGCGATCGAGGAGACCGTCCTCGACTACCAGGTGCTCGACGAGTCCACGGTCGACGGCGAGAGCGTCCGCCGGATCCTGCTCGTCGTCGCCTACCGCGAGCTCGTCGACCGCTACGTCGACGCCTGCCGACGCGCGGGGCTGAGGCTCGCCGGGATCGACCTGGAGGCGTTCGCCCTGCTACGCGCGCTCGGCGGCAGCCGCGACGGCGAGGCCGGCGATCAGTCGGCGCTCGTCGCGGTCGCGGTCGGCCACGACCGGACGACCCTGGCCGTCTCGGACGGCCGTACGTGCGAGTTCACGCGCGTGCTCGAATGGGGCGGCTACGCACTCAACGTCGCCGTCGCACGTGCGCTCGAGGTCACCGTTGCCGAGGCGGAGCCGCTGAAGCGGGCGCTCTCGCTCCACGGCTCCGACGCCGTCGAGGGACTGACGCCCGAGCAGGCGGAGGCGGCACGAGAGGCGATGCGCAAGCAGGTGAACGTCTTCGCGCGCGAGCTCGTCTCCTCGCTCCAGTTCTACCAGGGCCAGCCCTCCTCGCTGCCGATCGCCGCGATCACCCTCACCGGCGGGACGGCGCACCTCGCCGGGCTCGCGCAGGAGCTGCGGCGGCTGATCGGCGTTCCGGTCGAGGTCGGCGACCCGCTCGCCCGCGCCGTCCTCGGCAAGAAGGTCCGCGAGGACGAGCAGCTCGGCTCGCTCGCGATCGCGATCGGCCTGGGGATCGAGGACTAGCCCGGATGCGTGCGGTCAACCTGCTCCCGAAGGACCACGGCCGCGCACGCGGGTCGGATCGGCGCGAGCCGCCCAGGCATCTGCCCGTCATCGCCGGCGCCCTGCTCGGGGCGCTCGTCCTCGGCGTGCTCGTGACGATGACGATGTCGGCCGGCAAGACCGTCTCCGACCGGCGGGCGCAGCTCGACGCGCTCAACGCGCAGGTCGCCGCCACCCCGCCGCCGCAGGCCGGGCCGCCGGCGCAGGACGCCGCCCTCACGACTCAGCGCACGCAGCGGGCGGCGGCCCTCTCGGGCGCGCTCTCGCGGCGGGTCGCCTGGGACCGGGTGCTCCGCCGCTTCTCGCTCGTCCTGCCCGACGACGTCTGGCTGACCGGCCTGACGCTGAGCTCGCCGACGCCCGCGACCTCGCCGGCCGGAACGCCGCCGAACACGACCGCGACGGGGTTCACGATGACCGGGTTCACGTACTCGCACGACGCGGTCGCACGGCTGCTGTCGCGCCTGCAGGTCGTCCCCGACCTCGCCGGCGTGCAGCTCCAGTCCAGCACCCGCACGAAGCTGAAGGGCCGGGAGGTCGTCTCGTTCTCGATCGCCGCCGCCGTGCGCACCGGGAGCCTCGCCTCGTGAGCAAGGTGCCGCGGGAGGGCCGGACGTTGTCGCAGGGCGTCCAGCTCGCGATCGTCCTCGCCGCCGTGCTCGCGGTCGCGGCCGGCGGCTGGTTCCTGCTGCTCGGGCCGAAGCGGGCGGAGGCGGCCGACCTGGAGGAGCAGCTCGCGAACGCGCAGCTCCGGCTGACGCAGGCCCGAATCGACTCGCAGCGCGATCCCGCGCCGCCCGTCGAGACCGGCGACCTGTTCCGGCTCGCGCGCGCGATGCCGGACACCGTCGACATGTCGGGGATCCTGCTCGAGCTGAACCGGGTCGCGACGGAGGCGGGAATCGAGTTCGAGTCGATCAGCCCGTCCGGCGCCGCCACCGTCGGCGCCTACCAGGTCGTGCCGGTGACGCTGCTGTTCGAGGGCAACTTCTACAGCCTGTCCGACTTCCTCTTCCGGCTGCGGAGCCTCGTCCGCGTGCACGACGGGCAGCTCGCGGCGCGCGGGCGGCTCTTCAACGTCGACTCGGTCTCGTTCGGCGAGAGCCAGCGGCGCTTCCCCCACATCCGCGCGACGCTCCAGGTGAACGCGTTCGTGTACGGCACGGGGACGCCCGCCGCGACGACCGCGCCGGCCACGACGGCGCCCTCGACCACCACTCCGGCGACCACGACGCCGGCCACGACGACGCCCACGCCGACGACCACTGCACCGACGACTCCCGCCGCGACGACTCCCGCCCCCGCCACGGCCGCCCCCGCGGCGCCCGCCGCCTCCTGACGATGACCCGCCGCTCTCCCGCCGACATGCAGAAGGCCAAGGAGGCCCGCCAGAAGAAGATCGCCGCGGTGGGCGGCGTGCTCCTGCTCGCGGTCGTCGCGTTCCAGGCACCGCGCACGATGAAGCTCCTGAACGGCGCCGAGGAGACGGCCGCCGCGCCGCCGGCCGTGACCGCCCCGGCCGCGACCACGGCGACGCCGGCGGCCGCGGGCGGCGGTACCGTCGCAGCCCCGGCGGGCGGCGGCGACGCGGCCGTCGCCTCCGACGTCTCGCCCGAGCCCGGGGGCGGCCAGCTCGTCTCGTTCACGCGCTTCGCCAGCAAGGACCCGTTCGTCCAGCAGATCGACCCGAGCGCGGCGGTGCCTGCCGCGACCGCCGGATCGGGGGCGGCCGGCGGCGGGAAGGCACCGGCGTCCGGCGCGGCTACGGGAACCCGGCCTTCCGGCGGCGCCGCAGCCGGCACGGCCTCGTCGGGCGACTCGGCGCGTGCGCCCGGCAGCGCCACGATCGCCGTCAACGACGTCGAGGAGACCGTCGCGGTCGGAGGAGACTTCCCAGCGGCCGCCCCGCTCTTCCGCCTCGTCAAGCTCACGGCGAGCGCCGCGCAGGTGGCGATCGCCGGCGGCTCGTACGCCTCGGGCGAGCAGACCGCGACCCTGCGGCGCGGCCGCACGCTCGTGCTCCAGAACACGGCCGACGGCACGAGCTACGAGCTGCGCCTGGTCGACGTCGCCTGAAAGGGGGTGGACGCGCTGCGCGCCCGTGCCGATAGGAGGACCGTGCTGGACCGCCTGCGGAGAGACGAGGCCGGCTTCGGGCTGCTCGAGCTCGTGATCGCGCTCACCGTGCTGAACGTCGGCATCCTCGCGACGATCGCCGCGCTCAACTCGGGTGCCGTCGCGCTCCAGCGCGCGAGCCGGATCTCGACCGCGTCGGCGCTCGCCGACGCCCAGATGGAGCTCTTCCGCGCGCTGCGGTACGACTCGATCGGCCTCTACGACGTCGCCACGGCCGACGGCGACGCAACCTACCGGGACGACCCCGCGCGCGGGTACGGCGTGCGCACGATGGTCGCCGTCGCCTCGTGCGCGGGGACGACGTTCCCCGTCGAGTGCCTCCCGATCCAGAGCGTCTCCGGCGCCGCCAGCCCCGACGGCAGGGCCTACCGCGTCGACACGTACGTCGAGGCGCAGACGCCGACCGCGTCGAGCCGGCCGCTGAAGGTCGTCACGGTCGTCGTGCGCGACGGGACGAACCTGGCGAAGGCGCTCGTGCGCGCGCAGTCCACGTTCGACCAGTCCACGGGAACGTAGTGGCCTCGTTCGCGTACACCGCGATCAACGCCGAGGGCCTCGAGCTCTTCGGCGAGCTCAACGCGCCCGACGTCCAGGCGGCGCGCGAGCAGCTCCGCGTCCGCGGCCTCCTCGCGCAGGAGCTCCGCGAGCGACCGTCGGCCGGCGAGGAGGGCGTCCGCACGGCGTTCAAGAAGGTGAAGCCGAAGTCGCTGCAGATCTTCTCGCGCCAGTTCGCGACGATGATCGAGGCGGGGCTCAACGTCGTCTCGGCGCTCGTGATCCTCGAGGAGCAGACCGACGACAAGTACCTCGCCGCCGTCATCTCCGAGCTCCGCGCCGACGTCGAGGGCGGCCTGCTCCTGTCGCAGGCGATGGGCAGGCACCCGAAGGTGTTCAACCGCCTGTACGTGTCGATGGTCGAGGCGGGCGAGGCCGCGGGAATCCTCGACCAGGTGCTCGACCGCGTCGCCTTCCAGATCGAGAAGGAGACGCAGATCAAGCGCCGCGTGAAGGGCGCGATGATCTACCCGACCGTCGTGCTCGTGTTCGCGACCCTCGTCCTGATCGGGATGCTGATGTTCCTCGTCCCGGTCTTCGTCAACATCTTCGACCAGCTCGGCGGGCAGCTCCCGACGCTCACCCAGTGGGTCGTGAACGCGTCGGACTTCCTGCGCTCGCGGTTCTACATCGTGTTCCCGGTGATCGGGCTCGCGATCTTCGGGATCCGGAAGTACAAGCGCACCGAGCCGGGGCGGCAGCTGTGGGACCGGATCAAGCTGCGCATCCCGATGAAGATCGGCCAGGTCGTCCTCAAGGTGACGATGGCGCGGTTCTCGCGCACCCTCTCGACGCTCGTGGCCGCGGGCGTGGACATCATTAAGGCGCTCGAGATCACGGCGCAGACGTCGGGCAACTGGGTCGTCGAGCAGGCGCTCGGCGAGGTGCGCGCGCGAGTGCACGAGGGCGTCCCGATCGCGCAGCCGCTCGTCGAGAACGCGGTGTTCCCGCCGATGGTCTCGCAGATGGTGAAGATCGGCGAGGAGACGGGCGAGCTCGAGAAGATGCTGGCGAAGATCGCCGACTTCTACGAGGACGAGGTCGACGCGTCGATCCAGTCGCTGACCTCGATCGTCGAGCCGATCATGATGCTCCTCGTCGGCCTGATGGTCGGCGTGATCATCATCGCCATGTACCTGCCGATGTTCAAGATGCTGAGCCTCATCGGCGGGTCCGGGTGAACCGTCCGAGGTCTGCCGGCGAGATCCGGTGCGCGGTTCAAAGGCTGCGGCAACTGCGTTCCGGTGTGCCAGCCGTGAAGCTCTTGAAGTCGTCCGCCTCGAGTCGACCCTGACGTTCCGCCGCGCGCCGCGTTCTTCAAGAGGTTTGCAGCTCGACCATCCACGGATCTGGCTTCCTCCAGCAACGCGCGGAGATTGCGTAGTGGTCGAGATGTGTCGGTCCAGGGTCGAGAGCTTCGCCTGGTCGAGAGCGTCCACGACATCGGCCTCTCCACCCTCTTCCGGCGCGTTCCGATCGGAGCGAATGCGGGCACAGGACGGCTGTGAGGAGGCGGCATGGCAGAACTGCCGCGATGGTTCTCGTGGTGGCAGCCGCAGTGGCCGGCGTCGCGGCAGCCGCGATCACCCACCGCGCTGCCGACTCGACGCTGCCGCTGAAGCTGCTCGCGAACGTGCCGTTGCCCGGACCGAGCAACCGCTTCGACTATACGAGCCTCGACCAGACCACAGGTCGGCTGTACATCGCACACATGAACGCGGGCCAACTCCTCGTCTTCGACACCAAGACACGTCTCGTGGTGAAGACGATCGCAGCACCCGGTGTGCACGGCGTGATCGCCGTCCCCAGCCTCCACCGCGTCTACGCCTCCGCCACCGACGCGCGGCAGCTGTACACGATCGACAGCCGAACCGGGCGCGTGCTCAACCGCGCCCCGGCGGGCGAGTACCCGGACGGGCTCGTCTACGACCCGGCTGATCGGCGCGTCTTCGTCTCCGATGAAAGCGGTGGCATCGAAGCGGTCTTCAGCGCCGCCGGCCGGCGCATCGGGACGGTTCGGCTGGGCGGCGAGGCCGGCAACGTCCAGTACGACGCAGGGAGCGGCAAGGTCATGGCCGACGTCCAGTCGAGGAATCAGGTTGTCGTGATCGACCCACGCTCGAACCGCGTCGTCCGCCGCCTCGCCCTGCCGGATTGCGATCACCCGCACGGGCTGAACATCGACGCGCCGCGCCGGCTCGCGTTCGTCGCCTGCGACGGCAACGCCCGCCTTCTGACGCTCGACCTCAAGACGATGAAGATCACAGGTCAGATGGATGTCGGCAAGAGCCCCGACGTGCTCGCGTTCGACCAGTCGTTGAAGCGTCTCTACGTCTCCGCGGAGTCAGGAGTCGTTGCGGTCGCTGCCGAGCGCGGCCGAACGCTGACGAAGCTCGGTCAGGGGCGGCTCGCCCCGGACGCGCACACGGTCGCGGTCGACTCCGCAACGCATCTCGTCTACTTCCCGCTCGAGCGCGGCTCGGGCGGGCAGCCCGAGTTGCGGATCATGACGCCGACGAGGCGCTAGCTGTCGTGACTACGGAGTGCGAGACGCGGGTGATCGGCGGTTGGGCTCGTAGCGACCTGTGCGGTCGGCGCCTGTGGCACCAGCGTAGTAGCCGTTGAGTGCTCGGGCGCGGGGGTTGAACGGTCGAGCCGGCATCTGGTTCGCCGTCATCCGTAGCTCGAAGAGTCCGACGAGGACCTCGCGTTCACGACGATCAAGGAGGCGGAGCAGCCGCGTTCGCGCATCTCGTCGGCGCGCTGCTCTCGCTCGCGACGGGGGGCGCGCTGCGCTCGCGGTCCGAGCCCCAGGTCTCGAGCGGTGGCGGGTGCGGAACCCCTCCGTTCCCGGCGGTGAGGCTGCGGCTCGTCGACGCGGCCCGCGGGCTCGTCGCCCACGTCCTCGCAGGGAAGCTGCACCTGCTGCGGTGCGGGACGGGCGGCATCGCCTTCCTCGGCCCGGCGACGGACGCAAGTTTCGCAACACACCGGGCTGTTCTGCGCCCGCAACGCGCGCCGCCGTGGACGGCGCGGATAGCCGCGTGGCGCGGCACGAGCTGCCCCGTGCGGACATGGGCCCGATCGGCCGTGTCATCGGGCTACCGGCTGAGCGACGCCGCTGTCGGCAGCGGCTCGACGCTCCAGTGACCGAACTCGTCCACCGAGACGAGCCGGTACTCGCGCTCCTGTAGCCGCCGGGCCTTCAGCGTCCGCGCGATCCACACGATCCCCCACAGGTAGAACGTCAGCAGCGTGAGCACGAGGTGGAGCACGTGGTTCGGCCGCCGCACGCGCGAGACCGTCGCCTGGACGCCGCTCACCGACTCGATCGTCCAGCCGGAGCCGACGAGCAGCCGGAGCTCGCGGTCGAGGATGTCGCGCCGCTCGTCCCACTCCTTTCTGGCGAGCGTCGACGGCAGCGCCTCGTCGAGGTGGCGGTTCGAGCTGACGGCCCGGAGGTACGAGTAGACGCCGGTCAGCCCCATCGAGGTGTAGGCGAGCGCGTACGCCCAGTACGGCCCGGTCGGCTCGCCCGACGACTCGCCGGTGTCCGTGGCGGAGGTGAACGGGAGGCCGACGAAGAAGGGCGTCGTCAGGAGCAGCCCGATCAGGACGTCGGCCCGCGTCCGGAAGTAGCCTGCGACCCCGAAGCCGAACCCGACCGAGCCGATCAGCGTCGCCTTCCACAGGCTCGCGCGCCGCTTCAGCGGCGGTAGCCCGTCGATCAGTTCCCAGACGCCCCCGACCCAGCGCCGGAGCCGCCCCCGCCGGGCGCTGGGCTCCACGGTCGGCGCGGCCGCGGACGTCGCCGCCGGCGTCGCGGGCGCCGCCGTCCCCGGTCGGAGCGTCGAGACCGAGGTCGGCGAGAACGGGGGCTTCGGCGCCGCCGCGCGCGCGTCCGTCCGGCTGGTGCGGACGCGCCTCGCCACGCCGCCTACCGTGATCGTGACGACCGCTCCGACCGCCGGCGGGAGCACGAGCTGCAGCACCCCCGAGAGGGCATCCGCGTCCATCGTTCCAGGGTTCCACGACCCCTCACGGCGTTCAATCCCGGATGGTGTCCCGGGCGGTCTCCGCGGCCGCGCGGCGCTTCGCGCTATGCCGTTGCGAAGCGCTTCGCCGCGCGCGCCCGCTTGCGCTCCGCCTCGACCTCGCGGTCCTTCGGCGGCGCCGTCGTCACGAGCGCGTCGAGCAGGCGGCGCGAGGCGTCGGCGACCTCGTCGACCGCGCGGTCGAAGGCGTCCTCGTTCGCGCGCGACGGCTTGGTGAAGCCGCTGATCTTGCGGACGTACTGCAACGCGGCCGCGCGGACGTCCTCGTCGGTGGCGGCGGGGTCGAAGTTGAACAGCGTGATGATGTTCCGGCACATGGCCCCATCCTACGAATCCGGGCCGTGCCCGCCGAGCTCAGGCCCGGCTACGAGGTCCCGCCGTCGACGTCGCTCGCGTTCGGCGCGGCATTCGTCCAGGTCGACGGAGCGACGCTCCGCCTCGCCGTGGCGATCGCCAACCTCAGTCGCGAGACGTTCGTCGCCGATCACATCCACCGCGCGGTCGCCGGCGTGAACGGGCCCGTCGTGGTGCCGCTGTTCAGCAGCCCGGGCGTCGCGCCGCGGCTGTTCTTCCAGGCCGGCCCGGTCGCGATCGACCCGGCGCTCGGCGCCGAGATCTGCGGCGACCCGCGGGAGTCTACGTCGACTACCACACCACCCAGCGCCCGGGCGGCACGACGCGCGGGCAGCTGAGCCCCGCCTGACCGTACGGGAGCGGGGCCGTTCGCGGCCCCGCTCCCGTCGTGTCGCCGTCGCTAGCCGGCGGCCTCGTTCCTGCCGCCGCTGGCGACGAAGCTCACGCAGTCGCCCTGGTTCTTGAACGCGGGATCGTCGAAGTCCTGCCACCCACCGTTCTTGCACTGGTCGGCCGCCGTCGGGCCGGCGAGCCGCTGGAGCTGGCCGTTCACCCGGCTGCCGGTGATGTCGGCGGTGCCCTGGACGTCGATCAGGATGCTCATCGACACGATGTCCCCGGTCGGCGTCGGCACCTGCTGGCCGGCGGCCGCGAGCGTCGCCGCGTCGAACGTGTACGTCGCCGTCCCGTCGGCGTTGAGCACGGGCACGACGTTATTGCAGCCCAGGAAGAAGAAGCCCGTCGTCGTCTCGACGTTGAACCGCGGCGAGCCGCCGTTGCACTGCGCCGTGCCGTCGAGCGTGAACGACGCCGACACAAACGCCTGGCCCTCGACCCCGGTGATGTCCGCGCCCGCCGCGGCCTCCACGGACGTCGCGCAGTTCTTCTCCAGGTGCAGCACGCCGTCGCTGTAGGTCGCCACGGGGCAGCCTGTGTTGCCCGGGTCGTAGACGCCCGGTTGGAGCGCTGCGACCGCCGTGCCGGCGAGCGCGAGCGCGGTGCCGACGACCACGGTCGTGATCAATCGCCTCACTCGTTCCTCCTCGGATGACCCCAGAGGGCACGGCCTCATGCCGTCCCCCGAGGAGTACCGATGCCGGCACGCTGCGAACCTTGCGGCGTGCCGGCATCTAGTCGTGTCGGCTAGCCGCTCGGGACGGGAGGCGCCGTCGGCAGACGCTCCTCCGGTGGGCCCTCCGGCGACAGGGACGGCATCCACTCGAGCCAGGACGGCAGGTACCAGTTCCAGTCGCCGAGGAGCTTCATCGTGGCGGGCAGCAGCACCGCGCGGATGATCGTCGCGTCGATGAGCACCGCCACGGCGAGGCCGAAGCCCATCTGCTTGATGTCGAGCAGGCTCAGCGAGGCGAACAGCCCGAAGACGGCGACCATGATGATCGCCGCGCTCGTGACCGTTCCGGCGGTGCGCTTGATCGCGTCGGCGACCGCGACCTCGGTCGGCGCGCCCGCGTCGTGCAGCTCCTTGACCCGGCTGAGGATGAACACGTGGTAGTCCATCGACAGGCCGAACAGGATCACGAACAGGAACAGCGGCAGCCAGCTCGCGATCGCCCCGTTCGACTGGAAGCCCAGGATCCCCTCGAACCAGCTGTGCTGGAAGACGAGCACCAGGATCCCGTAGGCCGCGCCCACCGAGAGCAGGTTGAGGACGACCGCCTTCAGCGGGATCACGATCGACCTGAAGGTCAGGAGCAGCAGGATGAACGCGAGCCCGAGCACGAAGGCGAGCACGAGCGGCAGCCGCGACTTCATCTGCTCGTTGAAGTCGTTCGTGCCCGCCGTCACCCCGGTCACGGCCGTCTCGACTCCGGGCAGGCCCGCCCTGATGGGCGGGATCACCGTCTCGCGCAACGTCTGGAGCGCGTGGATCGACGTCTCGTCGTCGCCGCTGCCGGCGACGGAGAACTCGATGCGGGCGACGGTCCTGTCCTGGTTGACGGTGACGTGGAACGGCGCGAGCAGCTCGCCCGTCGCGAGGGCGCGCTGGCGGAACAGGTCGTAGGCGCGCTCGTAGGCCGGCGTCGTCACGTCCTCGCCCTTGACGACGAGCACCGCGGGCGTCTGCGAGCCCGGGAACGCCTGCTGGATCCGGTCGAACGTGCGGACGATCGCCAGGTTCTCCGGCAGGTCGGTGAAGCTCGGCAGCTTCGTGTGCAGGGTCAACGCCGGCAGCGCGAGCAGCACGAGGAGCCCGGCCGAGGACGCCGCGGCGAGCCCGGGCCGCCGCATCACGGCGTCGACGACCCGGCCCCAGAAGCGCGCCTCGCCGGCATGCCGGCCGCGGAACGGGATCCGGCCGCGGTCGACCTTGTCGCCGAGGCGGTGGAGCAGCGCGGGGAGCACGGTCAGCGACCCGACCACCGCCACGAACACCACGATCATCGTCCCGATCCCGATCGTGGTGAAGATCGCGTTGCCGGCGAACAGCATCCCGGCCATCGCGATCATCACGGTCGCGCCGGAGATGAGCACGGCCTGGCCGGACGTCGCCGCCGTCCGCAGCAGCGCCTCGTGCGGAGTCTTCCCGCCCCTGCGCTCCTCGCGCTCCCGCTGGATGTAGAAGAGCGAGTAGTCGATCCCGACGGCCATCCCGATCATCAGGATCACGGAGGTCACCGTCTGGGCGTCCGTCGGCACGACGTGGCTGACGAGCGAGTTCAGCCCGATCGCGGCCAGGACGGCGGAGAACGCGAGCAGCACCGGCAACCCCGCGGCCACCAGCGCGCCGAACGCGACCGCCAGGATGACGAGGGTCAGCGGCAGCGACGTGTACTCCGCACGCTGGAGGTCGCTCTCGAACACCCGGTTGATCTCGTGACTCGCCGAGGCGCCGCCGAACTCCTCGATGATGATGCTGGGATGCCCGGTCTGCGTGCCGCGGATCGCGGAGAGGATCGGCTCGATCTTGTCGGCCGCGTCGTCGGCCTTGCCGGAGACGTCGAACTGCACCAGCGCCGAGTGGTGGTCGGCGGAGACGAGCCCGGCGTCCGGGTTCTCGACCGGCGAGATGATGTTCTCGACGTTGTCCAGCCCGGAGAGCGTCTGGACGACGCCCGCGACGGCCGCCGTGAACTCGTCGTCCTCGATCACAGACGTCCGCGACTGCAGGAGCACGCTCTCGGTCATCGGCGTCGTGAAGCCGGCGTCCTCGAGGATCTTCTCCGCTCGGGCGGTCTCGCCCGAGGCCGTGTCCGAGTCGGCGAGCTCGACGACGCCGACGGAGCTTCCCACCACGACGGCGCCGATCGCGAACGCGAGCCACCCGAACGTCGCGGTCTTCCAATGCGCGGCCGACCAGCGGCCCGCCCTGCCTGCGAGGTTGCTGCGTCTCATTGAGAGCCCCCTCCCCGTCTCGCTTGCAGCAGGGGCCGATCGTACGATCCGCGTCTCGCGATGGCAAGGTCGCGCGTTTCGATTCGCGACTCTCGTGTCATAAGACATAGCGTGGAGGGCGGCCGGGGGCAGCGGGACGGCGACGGCACCTGGCGTTTCCTCACCAACCACGCGCACGTCCTGCTGAGCGTGGCGGGTGACCCCGAGAGCCGCGCGCGCGACATCGCCGGGCGCGTGGGGATCACGGAGCGGGCGACGCAGCGGATCCTCGCCGACCTGGTCGGGCACGGCTACCTCGCCAAGACGAAGATCGGGCGGCGCAACCGGTACGCCGTGAACCCGCGCAGGCCCTTGCGCGATTCCGTCGCCGGCGACCTCGAGGTCGGCGTGCTCCTCGACGTGCTCGGAGCGCCGAGCGGCGACGGCGACGGCTCCGCGCCCGGCGTCGCCGCTCCCGGCCCGAGCTGACGACCGGCGAGACCGCCGAGCGTGCCCCGGCTCTGCCGACGAGCGCGATCTAGCGGCGCCGGATCAGCGTCATGCCGTCGCGCACCGTCAGCTGCACGCAGACGACCCGCTCGTCGTCCCGCACGTGGTCGTTGAACGCGACGATCGCGCGCGTCGAGTCGTCCGGCGGCTCGGCGTCGACGACGCGGCCGCTCCAGAGCGTGTTGTCCGCGACGATCAGGCCGCGGTCGGCCAGCCGCGGCAGCACCGCTTCGTAGTAGTTGACGTAGTTCTCCTTGTCGGCGTCGACGAAGACGAGGTCGAAGGCGCCGTCCAGGCCCGCGATCGTCTCGAGCGCCGGCCCGAGGTGCACGGTGATCCGGTCGGCGTACGGGCTGCGGGCGATGTAGCGACGCGCGACCTCCGCGTGGCGCTCGTCCACCTCGCACGTGTCGATGCGCCCACCCGGCGGCAGCCCGGACGCCATCGAGAGGGCCGAGTACCCGCTGTAGGTCCCGATCTCGAGCACGCGCCGCGCGCCCGAGACGAAGGCGAGCTGCTCGAGGAACCGGCCTGCGACCCGGCCGGTGAGCATCGCGGGAGCGCGCAGCGTGGCGTGCGTCTCCTCGGCGAGCTCGGACAGGAGCGGCGGCGGCGGCGTCGTGTGCTCCTCCGCGTACCGGTCGACCTCCGCCGTGACGATGCCGGACATCGCCGCGAGCCTACAGGCGCCGCGAGCGCCGATCACGGAACTCCCGGACGCCCGCGGCCGCCCGCCGGGGGAGGCTTCGAGGGATGGGACACGGTGCGATGCAACCGCCGCTCCCGGCACGAACGGGGCGACCATTCCCGCCGCTGCCGACGACGCGGCTCGGCCGCTGGGCGGTCGGGCTCGCAGTGGCCTACCCGCTGCTCGTGACCGCATGGCGGATCCTCCCGGGCGGAGCGCTGCTCGGCTTCGCCAGCGGAATCGCCGGCGGCGTGCTCGCGCTCGTGGCGATCGTCCGGCGCGGCGAGCGCGCGCTGCTCGTCTTCGCGGCGGTCGCACCGCTCGTGCTCGTCGTCGCGTTCGTGCTCGCCGAGCTGCTCGTCGGGCACGACTGACCCGTAAGCTGAGGCGGTGAGCACCGCCGTCTTCGACGTCGCGGCCGTGCGGCGTCGGTTCTCGGCGCTCGACGACGGCTTCGCGTTCCTCGACGCGCCCGGCGGCACGCAGGTCCCCGACGAGGTGGGGGCGGCGATGGCCCGCACGGTCCGCGACGCGAGCGGCAACCTCGGCGCCCCGTACCGCACCGGCCGGGCCGTCGAGGAGATCCTGGCGCGGGCGAAGGCCGACGCGGCCGCGTTCCTCGGCTCGACCCCGGACGAGATCGTGTTCGGCGCCAACATGACGTCGCTGAACTTCGCGCTCAGCCGCGCGGCGGGGCGCGAGCTCGAACCCGGCGACGAGATCCTCGTCACGGCGCTCGACCACGACGGCGGTGTCGCGCCCTGGGTGGAGCTCGCCGCCGACAAGGGGCTGGTGGTACGGAGCGTGGCGGCCACCGAGGACTACGCCGTCGACCTCGACGACCTCCGGCGGAAGCTCGGCCCCCGCACCCGCGTCGTCGCCTTCGCGTGGGCCTCGAACGCGGTCGGGACGGTGGCCGACGCGGCCGCGATCTGCGCGCTCACCCGAGAGGCCGGCGCGCTCTCCTGGATCGACGCCGTCCACCTGGCCGCGCACGAGCCGATCGACGCCGCGGCCCTCGGCTGCGACGTGCTCCTCTGCTCGGCGTACAAGTTCTGCGGGCCGCACCTCGGGATCGCAGCGGTCAGGCGGGAGGCGGCCGAGCGCTGGCGGCCCTACAAGGCGCGCCCCTCGGCGTCGACGCCGCTGGGACGCCGCTTCGAGACGGGCACGCCCGCCTACGAGCTGCTCGCCGCGTTCAGCGCCACGACCGACTACCTCGCCTCCGTCGGCGGGATGGAGGCGATCCGCGCGTACGAGCGCCTCCTCGGCGAGCGCTTCCTGGACGGCCTGCCGGCGCGTGTGCGGCTGTTCGGGCCGCCGACGATGGCGGGACGAGTGCCCACCTTCCTCGTCGACGTCGACGGCGTGGACGCCGTCGAGGCAGCGCACGCGCTCGCAGCCCGCGGGATCGGCCTCTGGCACTCCGACAACTGGTATTGCCTCGGGCTCGCCGACCGGCTGCCGCCCCAGACGCTGCGCGTCGGCTTCGCCCACTACAACACGGACGACGAGGTCGACCGGCTGCTCGGCGAGCTCGAGCGGCTGGGCTGATCCGACGGCGCGCGTGGCGTCCGACACGCCGCCGACCTGGCACCACGGGCTCGTCGCGCGCTGGTGGGCGGAGTTCAACCGGGAGGCGCCCGAGCTGCCGTACCTCCGGCGCGCGATCGAGCGCAGCGGACAGCCGGTGCTCGACGTCGGCTGCGGCACCGGGCGGCTGCTGCTGCCGCTCCTTCGCGCCCGCGTGGACGCCGACGGATGCGACGTCTCGGCGGACATGATCGCGCTGTGCCGCGAGCGCGCGGCCGCCGAGGGACTCTGGCCGACGCTGCTCGTGCAGGCGATGCACGAGGTCGACCCGCCGCGCCGCTACCGCACGATCCTCGTCTGCGGCGCCTTCGGCCTCGGCAGCACCCGCGGGCAGGACGAGGAGGCGCTGGCCCGGTTCCGCGACTGCCTCGAGCCGGGCGGGACGCTCGTGCTCGACAACGAGGCCCCGTACGCCGACGCGAGGCGCTGGCGCCAGTGGACGAAGGACGAGCGGGCGCAGCTCCCGGAGCCGTGGCCGCGGGCCGGCCCGCGCGACCGGGCGGCCGACGGGTCGGAGTACTCGCTGCGCGCACGGCTGCTCGAGGTCGACCCGCTCGACCAGCGGCTGGACCTCGAGATGCGCGCCGAGCTCTGGCGGGACGACCGGCTCGTCTCGGAGGAGACCCACCGGATCGCCGTCCGCCTGTACTTCCGCGACGAGCTGTTGCTGCTGCTCGAGCGGGCCGGCTTCCACGACGTCGCCGTGCACGGCGACCATCGCGACGAGGCGGCGACCGCCGACAGCGAGTTCCTCGTGTTCGCGGCGCGGCGCTGAGCCGCGCTCGGAGGGTCAGCCCCCGAGGTGCGCCGCCGTGCCGATCGCGACGTGGGGCGCCGCGGCGGGGCGAAGCCAGCGCAGCACCCGCCTGAGATCGCCCTTGCGCAGGCTGACGCAGCCGTTCGTCGGCCCGCCGGTCTGCGCGTGGAGGAAGATCCCGGAGCCGCGGCCCGGGACGACCGGGCGCATGTTGAACTCGACCACCGCGAGGTACGGGTACGCGCGCTTGTTCCGCCACATGCCCTCCTCGGTGCGGAAAGGCGGGCGCGTGCCGCAGGGGACGTGCTGGAAGGTGTTGTACGTCGGCGACGTCGGGTCCTCGTTCCACCAGTCGCCGCAGCGCACCCGCCGGTAGCGGAACCGGACGCCCGGGTTCGGCTCGTTGCCGTACATCACCGGATGGATCCGGAACGTCCCGGCGGGCGTGGTGCCGTCGCCCTCGCGGCGGCTCGCGGAGAGGCCGGCCCACCCGAGGCGGGCGGGGTAGGGCCCGCCGGCGGCGATCCAGCAGCCGCCCGACCGGCGCCAGATCCGGACGGCCGCGCGCGTCGTCCTCGTCGTCCGCGCCTCGACGGTGACGAGCTGGGTGCCCGGCGGCTGGACGCGGAGGTCGTTGGCGAGGTTCGCGGGGCAGGCGGCGGCGAGCGCAGCAAGGAACGTCGCGAGCAGCATCGCCGGCCAGAGTAGTCTGCGACGATGCGCGTCGCCGCGCTCGCCGTCGCGGTCGGCCTGGTCCTCGGCGGAGCCGCCGCCGCCGCGCAGCCCCCGCCGTTCGCCGCCACGATCTCGCCGGCACGCTGGCCGGAGCTCCGCCACTCGTATCGCACGGGCTGCCCCGTGGCGCCGGCCGAGCTCCGGACGGTGCGCCTCGCGTACTGGGGCTTCGACGGGCGCCGCCGCCTCGGCGTCCTGGTCGTGCACCGGCGGGTCGCCGCGGACGTGGCGGCCGTGTTCCGGCGCCTCTACGTCGCGCGCTTCCCGATCCGCCGGATGCGGCCCGTGTCGGCCTTCGGGGGGAGCGACGACGCGTCGATGGCCGCCGACAACACCTCGGCGTTCAACTGCCGGCGCGCCGTCGGGTCCGCGACGGGCGCGTGGTCGGCGCACGCGTACGGCCTCGCGGTCGACGTCAACCCGGTCGAGAATCCGTACCTCGCCGGCGGCCGCGTGCTCCCGCCCTCAGGTCGCGCCTACCTCGACCGGAGCAGGGCGCGACGCGGCATGGCGCTCGCCGGCGGCGTGCTCGTGCGCGCCTTCGCCGCCCGCGGCTGGGCCTGGGGCGGCCGCTGGCGCGGCACGCCCGACTACCAGCACTTCTCGACGACGGGCGGCTAGGCGGTCGCTGGGCGATGCGGCGGTCGCAGCGAGGCTACGACGCCGGAGCTCGACCGTCGCCGCGCGACTGCCGCTGCCGCCACCGGTGCAGCCCGCGGGACTTGCGCGCGGCCTTCGGCTGCGCGGGCTCCGGCCGCGGGTCGTGCTCCTCGAGCCAGCGCGCCGCCTCGTCGTGGGGGTCGAGCCCGACCGCGCGCTCGCGCTCGCCGAGCAGGCGCGCACCGCGAGCGGTCGGGCCACGCCGCGCGCGCACCGTGCTACCGGTCCTGGAGCGCGTCGAGACCGATCGCGAACGCGATCAGGAGCCGCCGGTCGGCGCCCTCGAGCTCGGGCCCGAGCTCGAGCACGTAGCGGTCACGGAACTTGCCGAGCACGCGCTTGTACGTCCCGACCTCGCGGTCGTCGCGGCGCAGGACGAAGTTGAACGGCAGCCACGTGAGCACCGACAGCACGTCGGGGCCCACGTTGGCGAAGCGTCGGAGCAGCGCCACCATCCAGCTCGCCTCGTAGCCCTCGAGCACCTCTGCTCCGGACGCGTCCTTCACGTGCCAGTGGCTGCGGAGGAGCGACCGGCCGAAGTCCTTCTCGAGCATCCCGATCACGGCGCCGTCGGCGTCGAGCACGTCGTGGCGGCCGCGAAACTCGAACACGGACTGCGACTTGATCATGAACAGGTGGGCGCCGTCGTCCGGCGAGAGGCGGAACCGGATGTCCTCCCTGATCTTCATCTTCTTCTGCTTCACGTACAGCAGCGGGCGGCCCTCCTCGGCCGCGCCGGGGGTCGGGACGCTGATCCGGTACTCGTTCGCGATCGGCTTGAAGACCTGCTGGACGAGCAGGCGGTCGGACCCCTCGAGCTCGGCGAGGACGGTCTGCGGGTCGGCGGCCGGGACGCTCACGAGCGGAGGGATCGTAGACGCGATCAGTCGAGCAGGAGCGCGAGCCCGACGGCGAGCGTCGCGGCGAGCGTGGTCGCCACGCGGTAGGGGTGCCCGACGCGGCCGTCGACGGCGAGCGCGAGCGCGGTGAGGAAGAACAGCACCGAGAGCGCGGTCAGCGCGACCCCGAGCGAGAACAGCCCCACGGCGAGCGCCGTCATCACGACCCCCCTTCGCTGGTCGCGGGCTTCCCGACGGCGTGTCCCTCCCGCGGCCGCAGGAGCGAGACGCCGACCGCGGCGGCCAGCGTGAGCACGATCACCGCGAGCGACACGTACACCGGGATCTTGTACACGTCGGACAGCGCCATCTTCCCGCCGACGAAGACGAGCACGGCGCCGAGCCCGACGTTGAGGTAGCGGAACCGGCCCATCATCCCGGCGAGCACGAAGTAGAGGGCCGAGAGGCCGAGCAGCGAGAACGCGTTCGCGGCGTAGACGATGAACGTCTCCCGCGTGACCGCGAAGATCGCCGGGATCGAGTCGACCGCGAAGACGACGTCGAACGTCGCCACGAGGACGAGCGCGGCGAGCAGCGGTGTCGCGGCGCGGCGTCCCTCCCGGCGCACGGTGAGCGCGTCGCCGTGGTAGTCGTCCGTCAGTGGCACGACGCGCCGGAGCAGTCGCAGCACCGGGTTCGACTCCGGGTGGATCTCCACCTCCGAGTGCCGCAACATCCGGATCCCGGTGAGGACGAGGAACCCGCCGAACACGTAGATCGTGAAGTGGAAGGCGTCGAGCAGCGCCGCGCCGGCGAGGATGAAGAGCGCCCGCAGCACGATCGCGCCGACGATGCCCCAGAAGATCACCCGGCGCTGGTGGGCGGGCGGCACCGCGAAGTAGCCGAAGATCAGCGCGAAGACGAACAGGTTGTCGATCGACAGCGACTTCTCGATCAGGAAGCCGGCCAGGTACTCCTCGGCGAGGACGCGCCCCTGCCACGCCCAGAGGAACCCGCCGAAGCCCAGGCCCAGGAGCGTCCAGCCGATGCTCCAGCCGACGGCGCGTCGGAACGGGATCTCCTCCCCGCGCCGCCCGAAGGCGAGCAGGTCGACCAGCAGCAACACGAGCACGAGCGCGGCGAACGCCACCCACATCCACGGATCGAGGTTCATCGGCAGCAACTCCCTTCGTCAGGCCGGTTGTCGGTCTCACGAAGGTCTCTCCCGCCGCGGTCTCGCGGCCGGCGTCGCCGGGCTGCCGTCCGCGGGGGACGGTGCCGGAGTGACGACGACGCCCGTTCGGGGGTACTGCCCCTCGGTCGCGTCGTAGCGTACCAGCCACCCGTTGCGCGGGCCGCGACGGGGAGTACGGTTGGCCGCCGCTGCAGACGGCGGTTCGCCCGCTGGCGCCCGGCCGCGCGATCCGTCAGCGTCCTCGGGATGCACGCACAGGCAGTCCTGCGGCGTCGTCGCGCGTGAACACCCCTGCGGTCAGGCTCCGCGACCTCGCACCTCGCCCGGCCGGACGGCTGGACGAACGCCCCCCGCGTCTCCGCGCGGCGTCCGCGGCCGACCAGGAGCGGGTGCCGGCGGACCGGGCGCCGGCGGAAGGGGAGCGCAGGCACCTGACGGTCTTCTTCTGCGACCTCGTCGGCTCGACGGCGCTCGGCGAGCGGCTCGACCCGGAGGACCTCGTCGAGCTCATCGCCGCCTACCACGACGCCGCCGCCGAGGTGATCGAGCGCTACCACGGGCACGTCGCGCAGTACCTGGGCGACGGCGTGCTCGCCTACTTCGGCTATCCGCGGGCGCAGGGGGACGACGCCGTCCACGCCGTTCGCGCCGGCCTCGACGTCGTCCGCGCCGTGCATGCTCTCACCGGCACCCGCATCGACGGCGGGCCGGTGCGGCTCGCCGCCCGGGTCGGCATCCACACCGGGTTCGTGGTCATGAGCGAGCTCGGCGCGGGCGGGCGGCGGCAGCCCCTGGCCGTGGGCGACACCGTGAACGTCGCGGCGCGGCTGGAGAAGCTGGCCGAGCCGGGAACCGTCGTCGTGAGCGCCGCGACCGAGCGCGTCACGCGCGGGTACTTCGTCTTCGCGCGCCGGGATGCCGTGCACCTGAGAGGCGTGGCCGGCCCGGTGACCGTCTACGGGGTCGCCGACGACACCGGGATCCGAACGCGGCTCGCGCTCGCGGCGGCGTCCGGGCTCACGCCGCTCGTCGGCCGTGAGCGGGAGCTCGACGTGTTGGAGGAGCGCTGGCGGCTCGCGCGCGAGGGCAGCGGGCAGGCGGTCGTCGTCTCCGGCGAGCCCGGGATCGGCAAGTCGCGTCTCGTGCACGAGCTGGGCCGGCGGGTCGGCGACGAGGCGACGCGTCTCGTCTTCCAGGCCTCCCCCTACCACGCGAGCAGCGCCCTCCACCCCGTCGTCGAGGAGCTCGGTCGCGTGTTCCGGATCGACGGGACGGCCCGCGACGACGGCGACCTCGTCCGCCTGACGGACGCCCTCGAGCGCCAGGGCCTCTCGGTCGAGGAGCTGCGGCCTGCCCTGGCCGCGCTGCTGTCGATCGCCGGGCCCGGTGCGGACTCGACGTCACGGGTCGCCCCGCAAGAGCTGAAGCGACTGACGTTCGCGGCCCTGACCGCGCTGCTCGCGGCGGAGGCGCGGCAGCGGCCCGTGCTGGCGATCTTCGAGGACGTCCACTGGGCGGATCCGTCGACGCTCGAGCTCCTCGGTCACCTGCTCGCGCACGCACCCGGCCAGCGAGTCCTCGTCGTCGTCACGGCGAGGCCGGAGTTCGAGCCGCCCTGGCCGGCCGACGCGTTTGCCCGGCTGAGCCTGGCGAGGCTGGAGGCCGAGAAGGTCGAGCAGCTGATGGCCGCCGTCCTGGGCGAGCGGAGCCTGCCGGCGGGCGTGCGCGCAGAGGTCGCCGACCGCGCTGCCGGCGTGCCGCTCTTCGTCGAGGAGACGCTGAAGATGATCCTCGAGTCCGAGGGCGGCCACGCGCTGGCCATCCCCGGGACGCTCCAGAACGCGCTGACCGCGCGGCTCGACAGCCTCGGCGACCGCAAAGAGCTCGCCCAGCTCGCCTCCGTCGCCGCGCTCGGCGGCGAGTTCAGCTTCGAGCTGCTCCGCGCCGTGACCGTCGCGGACGAGCAGCAGCTGCGACGGGCGCTCGACGAGCTCGTGCGCGCGGAGCTCCTCTACGAGCGGGGCGCGGCCACCGGCCCGGTGTACGTGTTCAAGCACGCGCTCATCCGCGAGGCGGCGTACGGCTCGCTCCTCCGCTCCGCGCGGAGGCGGTTCCACGCACGGATCGCCGACGTCCTCGACGACGCGGCTCCCGACCTGGTGGAGAGCGAGCCCGAGCTGATCGCCCAGCATCTCGGCGAGGCGGGGAGGACGGCCGACGCGATCCGCCACTGGCAGCGCGCCGGGGAGCGCGCGCTGCGCGCCTGGGCGACCACGGAGGCGGACACGCACTTCGAGCGGGGCCTCGAGCTCGTGGCGTCGCTGCCGGAGGGGCCCGGGACACGGGATCTGGAGCTCGAGCTCCAGCTCGCCCGCGGCACGGCCCTGATGGCGACAGGCGGCTACGCGGCGCCCGCGGCGAGGGAGGCGTACGCCCGCGCCGAGGCGCTCAGCGACGAGATCGCCGACCCGTCACGGCTCGCGCCGGCGCTGTACGGGCTCGCCGCGTTTCACGCCTCCACGGCGCAGCCGCGGAAGGCCGCCGAGTTCGGCCGTCGCCTCCACGCCGTCGCCGACACCCTCGGCGACGACGACGTCCTCATCGAGGCGAACGTCATCCTCGGCCTCGCGGAGTACCTGCGCGGGGATGCGGCGGCGGCGGAGACCCGCTTCGAGCAGGTGCTCGCCGGCTGGGAGCCCGCGCGGCACCGCGACCACATCTTCGTCTACGGGCAGGAGCCGGGCGTCGTCGGCCTCACGATGTCGGCGCTCACGTCCGGGTGGCTCGGTCGGCTCGACGACGCGCTCCGCCTCGCGGACGAGGCCGAGCTGCGCGGGCGCGAGGTCGCACATCCGCTCACGCTCGCCTACACGCTCGCGGGCACCTCCATCCTCCACCAGCTGGTCGGCGACGTCGAGGAGGCCGAGCGCGCGGCGGAGGGGCTCGTGGCGGTCGCGGGCGAGCACGCGCTCCCGATGTGGCTCGCCTGGGGCCGAACCGTCCGCGGGTGGGCGCTCCTCGAGCGCGGGCGGGTCGACGAAGGGATGGCGGAGGTCGCGGTCGGCGTCGCGGGCGCCGAGATCGCGCAGTCGTCCGTGATGAAGATTCACTTCCTCGCCCAGCTGGGCGCGACCTTCGGCCGGCTCGGGCACGTCGACGCCGGGCTCGCGATGGTCGAGCAGGGGCTCGCGGACCTCGAGCTCACCGACGAGCGCGTCTGCGAGGCGGAGCTCCACCGGTCGCAGGGGGTCCTCCTGCTCGCGGGCGAGGGCGACCGCCCCGCGGCGGAGCGGTCGTTCCGGCAGGGGATCGACGTGGCCCGCCGGCAGGGCGCGCTGCTGCTGGAGCTGCGCTCGGCCACGGCCCTCGCCGAGCTGCTCGCCGGCGACGGGCGGGCGGGAGCGGCGCGGGCGCTCCTGGAGGATGTGACCGGCCGCTTCACGCAAGGGCTGGGAGCGCCGGTGCTCCGGGACGCGCGCGGCCTGCTCGCGCGGATCGCCGGCGGCTCCGGCTAGGACGCCGGCGTCGTCAGCGCGCAGGTCGGCGTCGGATGCCGACCCGGGAAGCGCGCGGCCCCGCGGTAGGCTCAGCCATGCCCCGGCCCACGACGAGGAGCTCGGCGACGACGCTCGCCGCCTCGGTCGTCGTGGCCGTCGCACTGCTCGCGCTCGCCGGCGCGGCCGTCTGGCGCCTCGCCCTCCGCGACACCTCCGAGCCCGCCTCCGCCGACGAGGCGCTCGGGCGTTTCCGCGGTGAGGCCGACGGCACGGACGGGCGCATCCCGCTCGGCGTCTACACGTACGCGACGGAGGGATTCGAGTCCGTCAGCGCGCTCGGCGGGCGCCGCCATCGCTACCCGGCACGCTCGACGATCACCGTCACGCGGGCCGCGTGCGGGCTCGCCCTGCGCTGGGACGTGCTCGCGACGCGGTCCAACGAGCTCACGCTCTGCGCCGAGGGAGCCGACCTCCGTCTGTCGAGCTGGTCCGAGCGGCACGAGTTCTTCGGCCGGACGGACCGCACCGACTGGCGCTGCCCCGTGGCCGCCTGGCTGCCGGCGGAGCGGGCGCCCGGCTCGGCGTCTCCTCTCCGCTGCCGCAGCTCGGACTCGACGCTCGACGGCACGGTGACGGTCGTGGGCGTCGAGACGATCGCCGTCGGGGCGAGGCGCGTCCGCGCGCTGCGCCTCCGGGCGGAGGCACGCGAGTCGGGCGGCGCACGCGGGCCGCTCGTGCAGGAGCACTGGCTCGCCGCCCAGACCGGCCTGCCGCTCCGAGTCGTCTACGCCGTGCGGACGGCGAACCCGTCTCCGATCGGCGACGTCACCTTCGAGGAGCGGTACGAGCTCCGCCTCCTGTCCCTCGAGCCTCGTCGGTGAGGGCGATCGGCGTCCGGGAGCGCTGGCGGCGCCTGCAGCTCGCGCCGGACGGGCGGCCCCGCCCGGAGTCGCCGTTCGGGCGGGGACCGCTCGCCGCCCACGTGCTCGCGGGCGCGCTGGCGGCCGGCATCGCGGTCGGCGGCCGGCTCCCCGCCGGCCTCGCCCACCGCCTCGCGGCCGTCGGCGGGACGCTCGAGTGGGTCGCGCGGCCCGCGAAGCGGCGCCGGCTGGCCGAGAACCTCGCGCACGCCCTCGCGCTCGCTCCCGACGACGAGCGCGTGCGCCGCCTCGTCCGCGAGGAGGTCGTGAACGAGGCGCGGCGGTCGGCCGACCTGCTGTGGGCGCTCCACCGGCCGGCGGAGCTGCTGGCGGCGACCGAGGTCGTCGGCCGGGAGCACCTGGAGCGGGCACTCGCCGACGGGCGAGGGGTCATCCTCGCGAGCCTCCACGTCGGCGGCTGGGAGGTCGCGGCGGCGATCCCCGCGCACGTCGTGCCGGTGCCGACGACGGTGGTCGCGACCGACGACTGGCTGGCCTGGGCGGTCCAGCGCCGGCGGGTCGCGGCGGGGCTGCGGGTCGTCTTCCGCAGCGAGCCGGCGCTTCCCGCAGCCTCGGTGCTCCGCCGCGGCGAGGCTCTGCTGGTCCTCGGCGAGCTCGAGGGCGACGCCGGGTCGCGCCGCTACGCCGTCCGCTTCCTCGACGGCGTGGCGGAGCTCCAGGCCGGCGCAGCCGCGCTCGCGCGGCTGTGCGGCTCGCCGATCGTGCCGTTCTCCGTGCTCCCGCTCGCCCCGCGTCGCTGGCGGGTCACGGTCGAGGCGCCGATCGCGCCCCCCGCCCGCGCCGAGGGAGAGGCAGGCGAGCGCCGGGCGCTCCAGGCCCTCGCCGACCGCTGGACGGAGCTCGTCCGACGGCATCCGCAGCACTGGGCGGCGGTGTACCCGGTGCGCTGGCTCGAGGCGGGGACGGCGTGAGCTTCCGTGCCCGGCGCGAGGTCGCGATCGGGCTCGGGACGTACGCCGCCTACCTCCTCGTGCGTCGGCGGGTGTGGACCGACCCCGGCCGCGAGCGCGCCCGCAGGAACGGTCGGCGCCTCCTCGAGCTCGAACGTCGCCTCGGGATCGCGATCGAGGCCGCCGTCGAGACGCGCGCGCTGCGGCGGCCGCGTCTCGTCCACGCGCTCGACGTCGCCTACGGCACGCTGAACGTCGGCCTCACCGTCGGGTGGCTGATCGCGCTCTACCGGCGCCGCGACGGCGAGTTCCACCGGCTCCGGCGGCGCGTCGTCGCCGCGCACGCGGGCGCGCTCCCGGTCTTCCTCGTCTTCCCCGTCGCCCCGCCGCGCGCGGCCCGGTACGTCGCCCCCGAGCCGGCGCCGCGCCGGCTCGACCTCGACCATCCCGTGCTCGTCCGCTTCTACAACCCCGTCGCCGCGCTCCCGAGCCAACACCTGTCGCTCGCCGTCGTCACCGGCAGCGCGCTCGCAGCTCGAGCGGGCGGGCGCGTCGAGCGGGCCGCGGCCCGAACCTACCCGGCCGTCGTCGCGCTCGTCGTCGTCGCCACGGGCAACCACTACGTCGTCGACGTCCTCGCAGGCGCCGCGCTCGGGGCGCTCGCGAGGCACGTCCCGTGAGCGAGGCTCCCCGCCTGCCGGCCGGGATCGGCTGGCGCGCCGTGCTGCTCGGGCTCGCCGCCGCGCTGGTCGTCGCCGCCGTGGTCGTCGGCGGCATCGGGAAGCTCGCCGGGTTCGACGAGCTCCGCCGGGCACTTCGCGAGGGGGAGCCCTCCTGGCTGCTCCTCGCCGCGGGGTCGCAGGTGCTCGTCTTCGGCGGGTACGCCGCCGTGTACCGCGGCGCCGTCGCCTTCGAGGGCGGCCCGCGGATCGGCCGCGGCCTCTCGCTCCGCGTCGTCCTGGCCGCGTTCGCCCTGACGCAGACGATCGCCGCGGCCGGAGCGGCCGGGCTGGCCGTCCACTACTGGGCGATGCGACGCCTCGGGTTCGGGCCGCGGCAGGCCGCCGTCCGCGTGATCGGCTTCAACACGCTCGTCTCGCTCGTCTTCGGCCTGGTCGGCTTCGCCGCGGCGCTGCTCGCGCTCGTGGCGGGCGACGCGCCGCCGGCGCTCGCGGTGCCGTGGCTCGTCGGCGTCCCCGTGCTGGTCGGCGCGGCGGCGTGGTTCACGGCGCCGGGCCGGGCCGAACGGTGGGCCGCCGCTCGCGGCGGCTGGCCGCGGCGCGCGCTCGCCGTCGGCGTGGGCGCCGCCTGGTGGGTGAGGCGCGCCCTGCGCTCGCCGGGCGGCCGGCCGATGCTCGTCGGGGCCGGGGCC
>DATIDD010000043.1:0-88145 GCA_035456465.1 Gaiellaceae bacterium
AGCCGCACCACGAGCTCGAGGCGTGGAAGGAGGAGTTCCTCGCGCGCCACGCGCCCCGGCCCGAGGACGTCCGGCTCGAGGTCAGAGTGGGACGGCCGGGCGAGTCGGTGCTGCGGGTCGCCGAGGAGGCGGACGCGGACCTGATCGCGCTCGGCTGGGCGCGCGACCTCTCACGGGGCCGGGCCGCGGTCGTTCGCGAGGTGCTCGAGCGCAGCCCCATTCCCGTGCTGCTCGTGTCCGTCACCCCGGCCGGCATCGCACAGCGCCTGCGGACGGCATCGGGAGCCGCCGTATGAGCGTTCGGGCGCAGCCGCGACGCCGGCGGTCCGTAGAACCCCCCGGCACCGTCCGCGCCGCCGCCGATGCACCGCCCGGGAGGCCCGTGGATCGTTGCCGCGACGCCGAGAGGAGAGAGCCATGACCGAGACCACCACCGAGCCGGCGACGGTCGGGGAGCGGATGACCCGCACGTTCCTCGAGGTCGCGCCGGAGGACACGATCGGCGAGGTCGCCGAGCGCCTGCAGGCGGCCGACGCCGGGTCGGCGCTCGTGGTCGCCTACGGCCGCCTGGTCGGCATCCTCACGTCTCGCGACCTCGTCCGCTGCATCGCCTCGCGCTCGCATCCGAGTGACGCGCGTGTGCGGGAATGGATGACGGAGAGCCCGCAGGTCGTCCACGAGGACACGCCGGTGGCGGCCGCGGCGAGGCTGATGGCCGACGGCGGCTTCCACCACCTGCCGGTCGTCGAGGAGGCCCACCCGGTCGGCGTCGTCGGCCTGCGCGCGCTCGTCCGGCCGTAGCCGCACGGGGTCGCGGGCCGCAGCCTCCGCGCAGGCCCCGGCGCTCCCGCGGCGAACCTGCGTCCTGCGGCCTGCCGGGCCGCGCCCACGAGGAGGACGAGCATGGTTGCCCCGCAGCGCTTGCGCGTGCAAGGCTGCACCGATCCGACGCCCGAAGGAGCCATCGTTCAGGGGGAACAGCGAGACCAACGCAGTCGGTCGCGTCCCATGGTTCTCGTCTGCGAGGACGACGCGAGCCTGCGCGAGCTCGTCCGCCTGTCCCTGCAGGCCGACTACGAGATCCTCGAGGCGACGGACGGTCGCGAGAGCATCGCCCTCGTCGACGAGCACCGCCCGGACGCGGTCGTCGTCGACCTGATGCTGCCGGGCCTTCCGGGCCTCGACGTGATCCGAGCACTCCGCGCGGACGAGGCGAACGCGGGCACGCGGATCGTCGCGCTCTCGGCGTGGAGCCACCTCGACCAGGAGTCGGTCGAGGCCGGCGCCGACCGGTTCCTGGCCAAGCCCTTCGACCCGGACGAGCTGCGGGGCGCGGTCGCCGAGCTGCTGGAGGCGGCATGACCGTCTCGCTCGAGCTGCGCGCGCGCCCCGGCGTCCTCGGCGTCGTCCGCCGCGGCCTGGGGTCGATCGCCGGGCGCCTCGTGCTCGCGAGCGCGGCGTTCGCGCTCCTGGTCGCGATCGCCTTCGCCCTCCTCGTCGCGTCCGTCGACGACCTTCGGGGCGCGACCGAGCGGGAGGCGCGCGCGAAGAATGTGACGGTGGGGGTGCTCGCGGCCGAGAAGCTCGTGGTCGACCTCGAGTCGGGCGTGCGCGGCTACGCGATCACCGGCGACCGGCGGTTCCTGCGCCCGTACACGGAGGGCCGCAAGCGGATGCCGGGGGTGCTGGACGACCTCCGCGAGCTGACCGCCCAGGACCCGGCGGCGAAGCAGCTCGGGGGCCAGCTCGCGGCGCAGATCGCGCAGTACGCCGACGAGTACGCGGCGCCGGTCGTGCTGATCGCGCGCGACAACCAGGAGGCGGCGCAGAGCTCCGACTCGTTCCAGGTCGGACGTCAGCGCGTCGACGCGATCCGACGGCAGTTCGAGACGCTCCTCGACGTCGTGAACGCGCAGGCCCGAGCCAGCGCCGACTCCTCCTCCGACCGCGCGCGCCAGGCCGTCGCGATCGGGGTCGGCGGCTTCGTCCTCTCCGGGCTGCTGGTGGCGCTGCTCGGCCTCTACCTCGTGCACTCGATCGGGCGCCCCCTGCGGGCCGCGGCGACGGGCGCGTCGAAGATCGCCGAGGGAGACTTCGCGCAGCGGCTGCCCGAGCGCGGCCCGGGGGAGGTACGGGAGCTCTCGCAGACGTTCAACCGGATGGCGGCGCAGCTCGCGGCCCGCGAGCGGGAGCTCGAGGCGCAGAACGCGGCGCTCCGCGCGAGCGAGCAGCTGAAGTCGGAGCTCGTCAGCATCGTCTCGCACGAGGTGCGCACGCCGCTCGCGAGCGTCCTCGGCTTCACCTCGCTGCTGCTGCAGCGGGACGTGCCCGAGGACGAGCAGCGGCGGTACCTCGAGATCATCGACGCCCAGGGGAAGCGGCTCGCGGCGCTGCTCGACGACTTCCTCGACGTCCAGCGGATCGAGGAAGGGCGGCTCGAGCTCGCGCGCGCCCGCGTCGACCTGGCCGCGCTCCTCCGCGAGCAGGTGCAGCTCTACGAGGCGCTCAGCGCGGACCACGCGCTCGCGCTCACGCTGCCCACGGGCCCGTTCGTCGTCGAGGGCGACGCCGACCGGCTCGCGCAGGTGATCGGGAACCTGCTCTCGAACGCGATCAAGTACTCGCCGGAGGGCGGCAGCGTCGAGGTCGTCGGCGACCGGAACGGCGACCACGTCCGGGTGAGCGTGCGCGACCACGGCCTCGGCATCCCCGAGGGCCAGCACGGCAGGATCTTCACGAAGTTCTTCCGCGGCGACGCGGCGGCGAGCGGGATCGCGGGCACGGGGCTCGGTCTCGCGTTCGCCCGCGCCGTCGTCGAGGCGCACGGGGGGGCGATCGGGTTCCGGAGCGCCCCCGGCAAGGGCTCCACGTTCTGGGTGGAGCTCCCGGTGGGGAACGGCCGGTGAGCCGGCCTTCAGTGCACGAGCGAAGGAGGGGGACGTGACGAGGATCGTGGCGCTCGTCGCCGTTGCGGGGGCGGGGGTGGCCGCACTTGCCGTTGTCCAGTCGCCGGCGGCGACCGGACCGGCCCTGATCAGGATCACGAACACGGAGGTGCGCTCTGCGGCCATCGACGTCGGCGCTCCCGGCTCCAGCGTCGGCGACATGGGCATCTACCTGGGCCGTCTCTACAACCGCCGCATCACCGGCCGGTCGATCGGCACCTCGCAGCTGGTGTGCACGACGATGTTCTCGGGCGTGCGGAGCTGTCGCGGCACCTACGCGCTCCCGCGCGGCAAGCTCGTCGTCGGCGGGACGCTCCGCTACCGCGAGATCTACCAGCTGGCCGTGCTCGGCGGCACCGGCCTGTACGACAACGCGCGCGGGACGCTGACGGTGACGCGGATCTCGCGACGCCCGCGGCGCGAGTTCATCGTCTTCCGGCTGACCGGCTGAGCCCCGCCCTGCGCGGGCGGGTACCCCTCCGCCCGCGTGCTACGGGCGCAGCCGGACGTGGCCGTTGGTGGCGGCCAACCGCGCGCGCTCGGCCCGCGCCGCGAGCGCCTCGGCCGCGCCGTCCAGCAGCCGCACCAGCCGCTTCAGCCGCTCCGGCTCGGAGCGCGACTCGAGCAGCCCCTGCTTCAACCGCGGCTCGAGCTCGATCTTCGCGGCCAGCTCGAAGGACGGCGACGCCGTGAGCGGATCGAGGTCCTCGGCGTCGCTCCCGGCGAGCTCCGCCACGCGCCGCAGGTTCGCGACCGCGTCGGCGACCGCCGCGGCGTCGGGCTCGGCGTCCACGTCGTCGAGCGGCTCGACCTCCGCCGTGCGGAAGGAGCGCCCCGACGTCAGCGCGACGATGCGGAAGCGCTCGCGCCCTTCGACCACGACGTTGAGACGGCCGTCGTCGAAGCGCGCGAGCACCGCCACGACCGCGGCACGGGTGCCGATCTCGCGAATCCCCTCGTCGTCGGCGAGCACGAGCCCGAACTCGCCGTCGCGCTCGAGGCACTCGCCGACGAGCTCCTTGTAGCGCTCCTCGAAGACGTGGAGCGGCGCGCGCTCGGTCGGGAGGAGCACCATTCCGAGCGGGAACAGGCCGAGCTCGTCCACGTCGTAAGCCTAGGAGATTCCGGGTAACGTTCTCCGGCGATGGCCCTGCTCAAGTCGGACGAGGAGCGCGCCGAGCGCGCCCGCCTCGAGGAGGAGCGGCGCCGCCGGGACGAGCGGCCCGCGAGGCGCTTCGAGTACTTCGTACTGCGGGTGGGGCCGAAGGCGCGCGCGGAGGGGCAGCTGAACGAGCTCGGGCAGAAGGGCTGGCAGCTCGTCCAGGTGATCGAGACGGACGGCCACCTGGCGTTCTACCTGGAGCGGGAGCTCCTGCCCGTGGACGCGAGCCCCGGCCCGTAGCGACACGCAGCCGAGCTCGAGGCGGCACCGCACGCACAGCCACGTCCCGTACCGCCACTCCATCTCGGCGCTGCGCCGAGGCGGCGCTCACCGGTCAGGCCGTCGAGGCGACGCGCGCCGGCGGACGGCGGCGAGCGCCGCGACCGCTCCGAGCGCGACCGCCAGCTTCGTCGCCCGGTCGGCGTGGAGGGCCGCCCTCGCGGCGATCATCCCCGGCCCGCCGTGGACGCCTCCGCCCGGGTGCGCGGCGGCGGAGGCGAGGTAGAGACCGGCCACGGGCGTCCCGGGCCGGCCGAGCCCGGGCGTGGGGCGCAGGAACAGCTGCTGGTGCAGCTGCGAGGTCCCGCCGTTGAGGGCGCCGCCGACGAGGTTGGCGTCTCGCTCCTCGAGGTCGCGCGGCGTGAGCACGTGCCGCGTGCGGACGAGCGCCTTGAACCCCGGGGCGAGCGCCTCGACGCGCTGCTCCATCCGGGCCGCGAACCGCTCGGCCTCGGCCGGGTCCCACGAGCCGGAGAGCTCGCCGCTCGCGTCCCCGCGGATCCGCTGCGGAACGTGCGTATACGCCCACGCGACCTCCTTGCCCGGCGGGCAGCGGCTCGGGTCGCCGGCGCCGCCGAGCGCGTACTGGCCGAGCACGAGAAACGGACGGGCCGGGACGAGCCCCTGCGCCAGCTCGGCCGCGGACTGCGTCAGCTCGTCGACGGATTCGGCGACGTGGACGACGGGTGCGCGCCGCGCCTCCTCGGCGCGCCACGGGATCGGCCCGTCGAGCGCCCAGTCGAGCTTGAACGTGGCCGTGTCGAGCTGCATCCGCTCGAGGTCGCGGGCCAGCCGCGCCGGAACGTGCCGGAGCTCGAGCAGCTCGCCGTAGAGCATCCCGGGCATCGTGTCGGCGAGGACGGCCCGGCGCGCGGGCACGACGGTGCCGTCGGCGGTGCGGACGCCGACGGCGCGGTTCCCGCGCACGACCACGCGTGTGACACGCACCCCGCAGCTGAGCTCGCCGCCGCGGTCGCGGAGGCGCGCGACGAGCGCGTCGGTGAGCCGCTGCGCCCCACCCTCCGGGAACGGGAAGCCGACGGCCTGGCCGAGCCCGCAGAGGAACCAGCCGAAGAAGCCGCCCGGCGGCTGCTCCGGGCCGAGGTCGGCGTGGAGCGCGTTCCCGGCGAGGAGGCGCGCGGCGCCCGCGCCGCGGAACTCCTCCTCGGCGAGGCGGCGGACGCCGAGCAGCCCGAGGCGCAGGAAGCGCGGCAGGTCGGCGCGGAGCACTGCCGCGAGCCCCAGCGTCGCGCGGACGGGCGGAAGCGGCGTCGTCATCCCCCGGAGCAGGTGCGGCCGCAGCCGCGCGAACAGCTCGAAGAGACGGCGCCAGGCGTCCCCGTCGCCGGCCGCGAAGGCGTCGAGCGACGCCGCCGTCTCGTCGAGGTCGCGCGACAGGACGACGCAGTCGCCGCCCGTCGGGTGGGCGAGCACGAGCGGCCCGTGCCGCCAGCGGAGCCCCCACCGCTCCAGCTTGAGGCTCGTGAACGCGGGCGAGGCGGCCGCGAGCGGGTAGAACGCGCTGAAGACGTCGTGGACGAAGCCGGGCTCGGTCAGCTCCGCCGAGCGCACCGCGCCGCCCGGCGTCGCCTCCGCCTCGAGCACGTGCACCGACCAGCCGGCGTCGGCGAGGTGGTTGGCGGCGACGAGGCCGTTCGGGCCTGCGCCGATGACGACCGCATCAGGCACGCGTCGTGGTTTTGCCGGTGGCCTGTCCTGGAAACGCGGGGCACATGGCGGTCAACGAGATCGACGTCGCGGCGTCGCCGGACGAGGTCTTCGCCGTCCTCGCCGATCCCGAACGCTACGCCGACTGGGTCGTGGGCGCGGCGGAGACGGAGGAGGAGGGCGGCGACTGGCCGCAGGAGGGCGCGACGCTCCGCTACGAGGCGGGCGCCGGCCCCCTCGTCGTCACGGATGTGACCGAGGTCGTCCACTCGGACCCGCCGCGCCGACTCGTCCTCCGGGCGAAGCTGCGGCCAGCCGGCGAGCTCCGGATCGGGCTCGTCCTCGAGCCGAGCGTCCGCGGCACGCGCCTGACGATGACCGAGGAGCCCGTCGAGGGGCTCGTCGCGGCGACGCACACGCGACTGACCGACGCCGTGCTCGGGCAGCGGAACGAGGCCGCGCTCGACCGGCTCCGGCAGCTCGTCGAGGCCGGCCGCTGACCGTTCCTCGCGACGGCGTCGCCGCGTGCGCTAGGCCGCGTACTCGTCCGCCGCCGCGAGCGCCTCGTCGAGGATCGCGATCCCCTCGTCGAGCTCGTCCGCCGTGATCGTCAGCGGCGGGCAGACCATGATCACGTTCCAGTGCACCATCAGGTAGAGGCCGCGCTCGAGCGCCGCCTTCGCCACGCGCATCACCGGCGCGGCGTCGTCGCCCGTCGCGTTGAACGGGACGAGCGGCTCCCGCGTGTCCCGGTCGCGAACGAGCTCGAGCCCCCAGAAGCAGCCGAGCCCACGCACGTCGCCGATCGACGGATGCCTCGCGGCGAGCTCGTGCAGCCGCTCGCGGAACAGCTCGCCCGTCGCCGCCGCCTGCTCGACGATCCCCTCCTCCTGGAAGGCCTCGATCGACGCCACCGCCGACGCACACGCGAGCGGGTGGCCCGAGTACGTCAGCCCGCCGGCGAAGTACTTGTCGCGCACCCAGCGCGCGATCGGCTCGCGGACGATCATCGCGCCGATCGGGACGTAGCCGGAGTTGATCCCCTTGGCGACGGTCATGAGGTCCGGGATGACGTCCCAGTTGTCGACGCCGAACCACTTCCCGGTGCGGCCGAAGCCGGCCATCACCTCGTCGCAGATCAGCAGGATCCCGTGCCGGTCGCAGGTCTCGCGGATCGCCTGGAGGTAGCCGTCGGGCGGGACGATGATCCCGTTCGTGCCCGTGACCGTCTCGAGGATCACGGCGGCGACCGTCTCCGGCCCCTCGTACTGCAGCAGCTCCTCCAGATGGGGCGCGCCCGTGCAGACGGGACAGGGGTCGGGATGTCCGGCGGGGCAGCGGTACGTGTAGGGGTCGAGCATCCGCACGATGCCGGGGATCCCCGGCTCTGCGGGCCAGCGGCGCGGGTCGCCGGTCAGCGTGATCGCGCCGGCCGTGGCGCCGTGGTAGGAGCGGTAGCGCGCGATCACCTTGTGGCGCCCCGTGTACCAGCGGGCGAGCTTGATCGCGTTCTCGTTCGCCTCGGCGCCGCCGTTCGTGAAGAACGACATCGTCAGGTCGCCGGGCGTCACCTCCGCGAGCAGCCGGCCGAGCCGCGAGCGCGACTCCGTCGCCATCGGGGGGCCGATCGTGCACAGGCGGTCGGCCTGCTCCTTGATCGCGGCGACCACCTTCGGGTGCTGGTGGCCGATCGAGACGTTGACGAGCTGCGACGCGAAGTCGAGGTAGCGCTTCCCGTCGTAGTCCCAGAAGTGCCGTCCCTCGGCGCCCGCGACCGGGATCGGGTTGACCGCGTCCTGGACGCTCCACGAGTAGAGGACGTACTCCTTCGCGTCCGCGACGACCTGCTCGCCCAGCTCCGGGTTGGCCTCGACCGTTGCCATTGCTCGCTCCTTCCGCTCGCTCGCCACCGATCGTAGTCCGCCGCGGTTGCGAGCGGCCGGTCGACGCGCGACCATCCGACGATGAACCCGGCTGCCGCGCTCGCCTCGGCCGACCTCGAGCTGCTCGAGCGGGACGGCCTGCTGGAGCGGCTGCGCTCCGCGCTCGACGGGGCCGCCGCCGGGCAGGGGCGGCTGGTCGTCGTCGCCGGAGAGGCCGGTGTCGGCAAGACCGCGCTCGTCCGGCGCCTCTGCGACGAGGAGCGCGCGACGGCTGACGTGCGCTGGGGCGCGTGCGACGCGCTGTTCACGCCGCGACCCCTCGGCCCCTACCTCGACATCGCCGAGGAGCACGACGGCGCGCTCGCAGACGCGCTCGCCCGCGGCGGGGGCGCCCACGACGTGGTCGCCGCCCTGCTCGGGTCGCTCCGCCTAGACCGGCCGACGGTGCTCGTGCTCGACGACGTCCACTGGGCCGACGAGGCGACGCTGGACACGCTGCGGCTGCTCGCGCGGAAGGTCGATCGCCGCTCACTGCTCGCGATCGCGATCCACCGGGACGAGGGGCTCGACCGCGTCCATCCGCTGCGTGTGGTGCTCGGCGAGCTGGCGACGGTGCGGGCGGTCGAGCGACTGTGGGTGCCCCCGCTGTCGGCCGACGCCGTCGACGCGCTCGCGCACGCCGCCGGCGTCGACGGCGTCGAGCTCTACCGCCGGACGTCCGGCAACCCGTTCTTCGTCGCGGAGGTCCTCGCGGCGAAGGACGAGGCGATTCCCGCGACGGTGCGCGACGCCGTCCTGTCGCGCGTCGCGCGACTGAGCCCCGAGGCGAGGGCGCTGCTCGACGCGGTCGCGATCGCGCCGCCGCGCGTCGACCTCTGGCTCCTCGACGCGCTCGCCGCCGGCTTCGACGTCGCGCTCGACGAGTGCCTGGCCTCGGAGCTCCTGGTCGCGACGGGGACTGCCGTCGAGTTCCGCCACGAGCTGGCGCGCCTCGCCGTGGAGGAGTCGCTCGATCCCGCGCGCCGGCGCGCGCTCCACCGGCAGGCGCTGGCGGCGCTGACGCGGCCGCCCACCGGGTCGCCCGACGCGGCGCGGCTCGCGCACCACGCCGAGGGCGCCGCCGACGCCGACGCCGTGCTCCGCTACGCACCCGAGGCCGCGGCGCACGCGACGGCGGTCGGTGCGCACAGGGAGGCGGCGGCGCAGCTCGCGCGTGCCCTGCGTCACGAGGACCGGCTCCGGCCCGAGGCGCGGGCGGAGCTGCTGCGGCGCTACGCCGACGCCTGCTACCTGACCGACCGCGCGCTCGACGCGATCGCCGCCGTCGAGCGGATGCTCGAGGTGCACCGCAGCGTCGGCGACCGCCGCCGCGAGGGCGAGACGCTGTGCCTCCTGTCGGGGTTGCAGATGTGCCCGTGCAGCGTCGTCGAGGCCGAGCCGGCGGGACGGGAGGCCGTGGCTCTGCTGGAGCAGTTCCCGCCCGGAGCGTCGCTCGCCGCCGCCTACGCGAACCTCGCGGCGATCCGCATGAACGCCGAGGACGAGGCCGGCACCCGCTCGTGGGCGGAGCGCGCGATCGCGCTCGCCGAGGAGACCGGCGAGCCGGCGACCCTGTCGCACGCGCTCAACTCGCTCGGGACGATGGAGCTCCTGCTCGGGCAGCCGGACGGCCTCCGCCACCTCGACCGCAGCCTTGCGATCGCGCTCGACGCGAAGCTCGAGGTCCACGTCCTGCGCGTGCACTCGAACACCGCGGGAGCGGCCTGGCGGATCCGCGACTACGCCCTCGCCGAGCGGTCGCTCCAGGCGGGGCTCGCGCGCTGCCGCGAGCCCGACTTCGACCTGTGGCGGTTGCAGCTGTGCGCCCACCAGGCGTGCGTGCGACTGGAGCAGGGTCGCTGGCAGGAGGCGGCCGAGTCGGCCCGGCTCGCGACGGCGGATCCACGCAGCTCGCCGCTGCCCCGGATCCTCGGTCGCGTCGTGCTGGGGCTCCTCCGGGCGCGCCGCGGCGACCCGGACGTCCGGCCGATGCTCGACGAGGCGCGGGCGCTCGCCGTCGGGAGCGGTGAGCTCCAGCGCATCGGGCCCGCGGCGGCGGCGGCCGCGGAGGCGGCCTGGCTCGCCGGCGACGCGGAGCGCGTGGAGGAGGCGACGACCGAGGCACTCGCGCTCGCCGTCGACCGACGCTCGGCGCGCCTCGCGGGGGAGCTGGCGTGCTGGCGGCGCCGCGCCGGCGTGCGCGAGGACGTGCCCGTCCCCGTGGCGGAGCCGTACGCGCTCGAGCTCGCCGGCCGGCCGGTCGAGGCTGCGAGGCGCTGGAGCGAGCTCGGCTGCGAGTACGAGGCGGCCCTCGCGCTGGCGCAGGCGAACGAGGAGGCGCCGTTGTGGCACGCGCACGCGGAGCTCGAGCGGCTCGGCGCGCGCGCGGCCGCCACGGTCGTCGCCCGCCGGCTTCGCCGACTCGGGGCCCGGGGCGTGCCGCGCGGCCCGCGCCCGCGGACGCGGTCGAACCCGGCGCACCTGACCGCCCGGGAGCTGGAGGTGCTGCGCCTGGTCGCGGACGGCCTGCGGAACGCGCAGATCGCCGAGCGCTTGTTCCTCTCGCGGCGGACGGTCGACCATCACGTCTCGGCGATCCTGCGGAAGCTCGCCGTCGACACCCGCGGCGCCGCCGTCACGCGCGCGCGCGAGCTCGACCTCCTCGCGGAGCCTCAGGCGTAGATGCCGGCGCCGGTCTCGAGGTCGAAGACGTGCAGCCGGTCGGTGCGGACGTGGATCCGCACGGCCTCGTGCTCGCGCACCTCCGACTCGCGCGAGACCCGCGCGACGAACGGGTCGCCGTGGCGCCGCGCCTGCTCCTCCTGGGCCGCCACCGCCGCGGCCTCGACCGCCTCGCGGACGTCCTCGGTCGTGACCGGCTCGGCGGCGACGGCGAAGTGGAGGTACACCTCCGACCCCATGTCCTCGCGGATGTCGACGACGGCGTCGAAGGTCTCGTCCTCGGGAGCGCCGGGGACGAGCGCCGCGTCCTCGAGATCCTCCGGCCGCATCCCGAGCGCCACCCGCCTCCCCACGTAGCCGGCAAGCGCGGGCCGGGCCGCGGCGAGCTGCTCGGGCACGCGCAGCTGCTGCTCGCCGAACCGCAACGTCAGGCCGCCGTCCTCGGCGACGACCGCGGCCTCGACGAGATTCATCGCGGGCGAGCCGATGAACTCCGCGACGAACACGTTCACCGGCTCGGCGTAGAGGCGCTGCGGCGTGTCGAGCTGCTGGAGCTCGCCTCTCCGCATCACCGCGACGCGGTCGCCGAGCGTCATCGCCTCGCTCTGGTCGTGCGTGACGTAGATCGTGGTCACGCTCAGGTCGCGCTGGATCCGCGCGATCTCGGCGCGCATCTGCACCCGCAGCTTGGCGTCGAGGTTCGACAGCGGCTCGTCCATCAGGAAGGCCTGCGGCTCGCGGACGATCGCGCGGCCCATCGCGACCCGCTGGCGCTGGCCGCCCGAGAGTGTCCGCGGCCGCTTCCGCAGCACGTCGGAGAGCCCGAGCAGCTGCGCCGCCTCGTGCACCCGCCGCGTGCGCTCGTCCTTCGGCAGGCCGCGCATCTTCAGCGCGAACGCCATGTTCTCCTCGGCGGTCATGTGGGGGTACAGCGCGTAGTTCTGGAACACCATCGCCACGTCGCGGTCCTTCGGCGGCAGGTCGTTGACGACCTCGTCGCCGATCCGGATCGTCCCCTCGGTGATCTCCTCGAGCCCGGCGATCATCCGCAACGCCGACGTCTTGCCGCAGCCGGAGGGGCCGACGAACACGACCAGCTCGCCGTCGCCGACGGTCATGTCGAGCCCATCGACCGCCAGCGTGCCGTCGGGGTAGACCTTCGTAACCCGCTCGAGCTGGATCTCGGCCACGGTCAGGCGGGAGCGTAAACGGTCCCCTTCCCTCGTCAAAATCCGCACATTAGGATGCCCTGCGGGTGGAAGCGGCCGCCGCTTCGAGGCCGGGCTCCCGGCGCAGGCAGGCACTCGAGAACCCACGAGTTCTCGCGCCGGCGCTGATCGCGCCCGCGGTGCTCTTCATCGCGCTCCTCGTCGGCGGCCCGCTGCTGCTGGCGATCTACCTCGCCTTCACCAACGCGACCGCGGGCTCGCTCCAGGGCGACTGGGTCGGCTTCGACAACTTCGTCGACCAGTGGCACGACCCGATCTTCCGCGACGCCTTCCGCAACACGTTCTTCTTCACCTTCGTGTCGCAGGCGATCGTCATCGTCGGCGCGGCGTTCCTCGCGCACTTCCTGATCCGGGACTTCCGCGGCAAGTGGTTCCTGCGCTTCCTGATCCTGCTGCCGTGGGCGGCGCCCGTGGCGCTGACCTCGCTCGGCTGGCTCTGGATCTTCGACTCCCAGTTCAGCGTCGTCAACTGGGTGCTCTGGAAGCTCGGCTTCATCGACTTCACCACCGACCTCCAGTGGATCGGCCAGACGAAGCTCGCGATGGCGGCGATCATCACCGCGCATGCGTGGCGACTGCTGCCGTTCGCGACGGTGATCATGATCGCCGGGCTCGCGTCGATCCCGAAGGAGGTCGACGACGCGGCCGCGATCGACGGCGCCACCGGGCTCCGGAAGCTGTGGCACGTGACGCTGCCGCTGCAGCTGCCGATCGCGACGATCGCCGTCCTGTTCGGGATCGTGTTCACCGCCACGGACATGGCCGTGGTGAAGATCCTCACCAACGGGGGCCCGTTCAACTCGACGCAGATGCTGACGACGTGGGCCTACGCCACGGGCGTCGAGTCGCAGTCGCTCGGGCCGGGCGCGGCGGTGTCGCTGTTCATGCTCCCGATCCTCGCCGCGGTGTCGGTGCTGATGCTGCTGTTCGCGAAGCGGGTGGAGGTGTCGTAGTGCGGACGCGGCGCGCGCGGGCCTCGACGTACTTGGTCGTGCTGCCGTTCGTGTTCGTGCTCGCGTTCCCGTTCTACTGGATGCTGCAGACCGCGGTCCGCACCGACCCGGACCTGTTCAACCTCGAGAACAACCCGTTCGGCTGGGCCGACGGCTCGCCGACCCTCGACCACTTCAAGTTCCTCTTCACCGACACGCAGTACCCGACCTGGCTCGCGAACACGGTGATCGTCGGGGTCGCCGTCGTGCTGATCACCCTCGTGCTGGCGGCGCCCGCCGGGTACGCGCTCGCGCGGCTGTCGGGGCGCTGGGGGCAGACCCTCGGCGTCGGGATCTTCCTCACCTACCTCGTCCCGCCGACGCTGCTGTTCCTCCCGCTGTCGCGCGTGGTCGCGGAAGTCGGGCTCCAGGACCGGCTCTGGTCGCTCATCCTCGTCTACCCGTCGTTCACGGTGCCGTTCTCGACCTGGCTGATGATGGGCTTCTTCAAGACGATCCCGCGCGAGCTGGAGGACGCCGCGCTCGTCGACGGCTGCTCGCGGCTGCGCGCGCTCCGCCACGTCGTGTTCCCGATCTCGGTGCCGGGGCTGCTGACGGTCGTGATCTTCACGTTCGCGCTCGTCGTCAACGAGTACGTCTACGCGATCACGTTCATCTCGACCTCGAGCGAGCGGACGATCTCCGCCGGCGTCCCCACCGAGCTGATTCGCGGGGACGTCTTCTTCTGGGGCTCGCTGATGGCGGCGACGCTGCTGCCGAGCATCCCGCTCGCCTTGCTCTACAACGCGTTCCTCGACCGGTTCATCGCCGGGTTCACCGGCGGAGCGTTCCGCTAGGAAAGGAGGCGGACATGGCCGTTGACGACACGAGGGTCGGGCCCGAGGAGGTGGTGGAGGCCCGCACGACCCGGCGCGAGCTGATCCGCAAGGGCGCCGCGGGCGCGCTCGTGATCGCGTACGGCGGCGCGACGGCCAAGACGGCCGCGGCGGCCGTCCCGCGGTTCCGCGGGCGCGAGCTCGCGGGGACGCTCCGGATCATGCAGTGGAGCCACTTCGTCCCCGCCTACGACAAGTGGTTCGACGGCACGTACATCAAGCAGTGGGGCCAGCGCAACGACACCGAGGTGATCGTCGACCACGTCAACCTGGCCGAGCTGCCGGCGCGCGCGGCGGCCGAGGTGGCCGCCCAGAGCGGCCACGACCTGTTCCAGCTCCTGTCGCCGCCGGCGGCGTTCGAGGACCAGGTGGTGGCCCACAACGACATCGTCCAGGAGGTCAGCCGCAAGCTCGGGAAGATGGGCCAGGTCGGCTACAAGTCGACCTACAACCCGCGCACGAAGAAGTACTTCGGCTTCCCGGACAACTACGTCCCCGACCCGGTGCACTACCGCCGGGACATCTGGCGCAACGTCGGCCGGGCGCCAAACAGCTGGGAGGATGTCCGCGCCGCGGCCGAGGCGCTCAAGCGGGCCGGGCACCCCGTCGGGATCGGGATGTCCCAGGAGCTCGACTCGAACATGGCCAACCTCGCGCTGATGATGAACTACGGCGGGTTCCTCCAGAACCAGTCGAGCCGCGTCACCCTGCGGAGCGCCGGCACGATCAACGCGCTCCGGGCGATGCGCGACATCTACCAGCGCGGGATGACGCAGGAGGTGTTCGGCTGGACGGCCGCGTCGAACAACCAGGCCTACGTCGCCGGGCGGCTGTCGCTCGCGCTGAACGCGATCTCGATCGCGCGCACGCTCGAGGGGCCGCCGTGGGTGACGAGCCCGGCGAACGAGGAGCTGAACGGGAACACCTGGATCGCGCCGATCCCGAAGGGGCCCTCGCGCCGGATGGGGCTCGAGCACGTGATGGGCGTCTACGTGATCTGGAAGTTCGCGCGCAACAAGGCGATGGCGCGCAAGTTTCTCGTCGACGCGCAGACGAACTACGGCCCGCACTTCCGGAACTCCGGCTTCTACAACTTCCCGGCGTGGGAGAACGGCGTCCGCGGCGGCTTCCGGGCGATGCGACGGGCCACCGCCGCGGACCGCGCGCGGCCGCGCGGCAAGTACACGATCCTGACCACTATCGCCCAGCGCTACACGGCCAACGTCGGCTACCCGGGCTTCGCGAACGCCGCCGTCGACGAGGTGTTCAACAAGTTCCTGATCCCGCAGATGTTCGCGGCCGTGGCGCAGGACAAGATGACCGCCGCCGAGGCGGCGAGCTCGTTCGACCGCCAGGTGCGCGTGATCTACGACAAGTGGAGGAAGCTGAAGAAGATCTAGCGCCGGAGCGGGAGCCCGGGGCCGCTCCCGGGCTCCCCGCCCGCCGTCTCGCCGTGGACGACCCCGTCGACGTCGCCGAGTACCTCGAGGACCTCCGCATGGCGGGGTTCGACCTGCGCGCGCCGCTCCCCGTCGAGCACTACCTGCACTTCGAGGCGGCGGCCCCGGCGCAGGGGGCGGCCGAGGAGCTGCGGCGGGAGGGCTTCGCCGTCGACCTCGAGCCCGAGGACGGGCGGCCGGGCTGGGTCGCCTACGCGACGCGGGCGAGCGTGCCGGGCGTGGGCGAGCTCCTGCGGATGCGCGACCGGGTCGTCGGCGTCGCGGCCGCGCACGGCGGCGAGTACGAGGGCTGGAATGTCGTGGTCGGGGAGGACGAGCCCGACCTGGACGACGTCGACGTCGACGCGCTCTCGTAGCGCCTCAGCGCAGCGCGACGGTGTACGCGCCCGTGTACGAGGTCAGCGGGTCGAGCACGACCGTGTACGTCCCCGCCTGGGCGGCGGTGAACGCGAACGTCTTCCCCGACGTGAACACGTAGAGCGGCTGGACGACGGTCGTCCCGTCCGGGGCGCGGACCGACGCCATCGTCGTCGGCACGGTCACGCCGGTGAGCGCCACGGTGACGGCCTGACCGGCGCCGGCCGCGAACGTGACGCGTGCGTTCTGCCCCGGCACCGTCACGGCGAGACCGACGGAGGGGCCGCCCACGAGGGCCGCGGCCGTCGCGTCCGGCGGCACGGCGAGGAAGGCGAGGGTCAGCGAGCCGACGTTCGCGGACAGCGGGTCGACGAGCAGCCGGTAGTCGCCGGTGGCCGGCAGGGGCCGCGGCTCGACGAAGGTGCCGCCGGCGAGGACGTACGTCGTGGGGACGACGGTCGTCCCGTCCGGCGCGAGCAGTCGCACGGTGGCGCTCGTCAGCGTCACGTCGGTGACGCGGAGCGCGAACAGCGTGCCGGCGGTCCCGCTCACGGTGACGCTCGCGTTCTGGCCGGGCGCGGTCGTCGTCACGCGCACCGGCGGCCCGCCCACCGTCGCGCTCGCCGCCGCGTCGGGAGGGACCAGGTACAGCGTCAGCGTCGCCGACCCGGTCGTCTCCGCGAGCGGGTCGACGAGAACCGTGTAGCGGCCGGTCGCCGGCAGCAGCTTCGGCTCGACGAAGCCGCCGCTCGTGCCCAGGTACGTCGGCGCCACGAGGGTCGACCCGTCGGGCGCGAGGAGCGACACGCGCGCCGAGGTCATCGTCACCCCGGTGAGCTTCGCGCTGACGTTCGTGCCGGCGGTGCCGTCGAAGAAGACCCTCGCGTTCTGACCGGGCACCGTCGCCGCCACGGTCGCCGCCGCCCCGCCGGGCACGGCGGTTGCGGTCGCGTCGGGCGGCACGTCGTAGAGCGTGACCCCGAGCGAGCCGGTGTACGTCGACGTCGGGTCGACGAGCACGGTGTACGTCCCGGTCGCCGGGAGCGCGAGGGGCTCGACGAAGCCGCCGCGCGCGCCCACGTACACCGGCGCGACGAGCCGCGACCCGTCGGGCGCGAGCAGGGAGACGTAGGCGGCGACGAGCGTCCCCGCGGTCAGCTTGACGCTGAGCGACCGGCCCGCGGTCCCCGTGAAGCGGACGCGGGCGTTCTGGCCGGGGACCGACGGGGCGACGGTGACCGCGGGGCCGCCGACCTGCGCCGTGGCGGTGACGTCCGGCGGGACGTCGTAGAGCGTGAGCGTCATCGAGCCGGTCGCCGTCCCCTGCGGGTCGACGGTGAGGACGTAGTCGCCGCTCGCCGGCAGCGGCCCGGGCTCGAGGAACGTCCCGCTCGCGAACACGTACGCGTCGCGGACGAGCGTCGTCCCGTCGGGCGCGACCAGCGTCAGCTTCGCGCTGCTCATCGTCACGGACGACGCGCGGATCGCGAGCACGCGCCCGGCCGCGCCGGCGAAGCGAACCTTGGCGTTCTGGCCGGCGGCGGTCGTGGTGACGGTGACCGGCGGGCCGCCGAGGACGGCGTCGAAGGTCGCGTCCACGAGGCCCGTGACGGTGCGCGAGTCGGTCGCCCCACCCGCCGACGCGGTCACGGTGACGACGAGCGCGCCCGTGCCGGCCGCGACGACGGTGCCCGTGTAGAGCCCGTCGCCGCGCGCGGTCAGCGGCACGTCCACGCCGTTCGCGGTCGCCGAGACGGTGACGCCGGACGGATCGCCGCACCGCGCCGCGAGGACGCGGAGCGGGACGGTCTGCCCGACGGCGAGGTCGAAGCTCGCGCCCGGCTCGTCCAGCCAGAGCTGCGGCGCCGACGCGCAGCGTACGGCGTGGTCGGCGTTCAGGCGTCCGCCCGCGGCGGTGTCGCCCGCGAGCGAGGTGAGCGGGTCGACACTCCGCAGCAGGAGCGCCTTCAGCCCGACCGCCGAGGCGCCGGGGAACGCGGCCTTCGCGAGCGCCGCGGCACCCGAGACGTGCGGCGTCGCCATCGAGGTGCCGTCGAGCGTCTGGTAGCCGCCGCCGGGCCAGGTGGAGAGGATCGAGGCGCCCGGAGCGCCGAGGTCGACCGTCCGGACGCCGACGTTGGAGAACCACGCCAGCGCGTCGCGGTTGTCGGTCGCGGCCACCGAGACGACGTTCGGCGCGTCGATCCCCGACGGGTAGTGCGGCGTCTCGTCGTTGTCGCTCGCGCTGTTCCCGGCGGCGGCCACGACCAGCACGCCCGCCACGTCGGCGGCCGCGACCGCGTCGCGCACCGCTTGCGAGTCCTCCGTGTCGCCCCACGAGTTGTTCGTGACCGCGGCGCCGTTGTCGACCGCGTAGAGCAGCGCCTCGACCGCGTCGGCGACCGTGCCCGAGCCGTCCGCGCCGAGCATCCGCAGCGCCATGACCCGCGCCTCGGGGGCGACGCCCGCGACCCCGACGCCGTTGTCGGCGACGGCGGCGATCGTGCCCGCCACGTGCGTCCCGTGGCCGTGCTCGTCGCTCGGGTCGGCGTCGTCGTCGGCGAAGTCCCAGCCGTGCACGTCGTCGACGTAGCCGTTGCCGTCGTCGTCGCGGTGGTTGCCGGGCACCTCGCCGGGGTTCGTCCAGAGGTTCGGCGCGAGCTCGGGGTGGGCGAGGTCGACGCCGGTGTCGACGACCCCCACGACGACACCCGCGCCGGTGGAGACGCGCCAGGCCTCGGGGGCGTCGACGTCGGCGTCCGGCGTGCCGGGCAGCCAGCCGGCCGTCTGTCCGAAGTTCCGCAGTCCCCACAGCTCGTGGAAGCGCGGGTCGTTCGGCTCGCCGCCGTGGTCCTCGATCGAGACGCGCCGGTTCGGCTCGACGTAGCGGACGTGCGGGCTCCGCTCCAACGCCCGCAGAGCCGCGCCCGCACGTGGGACCGTGACGAGTCGGGCGCGGATGCGGACGAACCTGCGACCCGGGCCGGCGCCGACGCCGCGCAGCGCCTGCTCCTGCTGCGCCGCGGTGACGCCCGAGCGGAAGCCGACGATCAGCTCGCCCTGCTCGTCGCCGGGCGCGCCGCCCGCCGGCGCCGCACCGGGCGCGAGCAGCAGCGCGGCGACCGCCGTGACGGCGGGACCTCGAAGCAGTCGGACGAGACGACGGCGTGGCATGCGGCTCCTTGCGGCCTCCAGGGTCTCGTCGCAGCGTAGGGCGGTCCCCGCCGCGGCGAAATCGCTGCTTCGAGGGAGGCGCTACGCTGCCCTGACCGACAGGGAGGCGCGCAATGACCGAAGTCGCAGAGGCCCCGACCGGGAGGGCCGAGGGCGAGATCGCCCGCATCAGCCACTGGATCGGAGGCCGGATCGTCCCCGGCGAGTCCGGCCGCAGCGGCCCCGTCTACAACCCCGCGACCGGCGTCCAGACCGGCGCCGTCGCCTTCGCCTCGGTCGAGGAGATCGACCGCGCGGTCGCGGCCGCGAAGGAGGCGTTCCCGGAGTGGCGCGCGCTCTCGCTCTCGCGCCGCACCGAGACGATGTTCCGGATCCGCGAGCTCGTCCACGACCGGCGCGAGGAGCTGGCGAGGATCCTCACCGCCGAGCACGGCAAGGTGCTCTCCGACGCGATCGGCGAGGTGCAGCGCGGGCTCGAGGTGATCGAGTACTGCTGCGGCATCCCGGAGCTGCTGAAGGGCGGCTTCTCCGAGCAGGCCTCGACCGGCATCGACGTCTACTCGATCCGGCAGCCGCTCGGCGTCGTCGTCGGCATCACCCCGTTCAACTTCCCGGCGATGGTGCCCATGTGGATGTGGGCGCCGGCGCTCGCGTGCGGCAACACGTTCGTGCTCAAGCCGTCCGAGAAGGACCCGTCCGCTTCGCTGCTCACCGCGGAGCTGCTGAAGGAGGCGGGCGTGCCGGACGGCGTCTTCAACGTGATCCACGGGGACAAGGTCGCGGTCGACCGGCTGCTCGAGCACCCCGACGTCGCCGCCGCCTCGTTCGTCGGCTCGACGCCGATCGCGAAGTACGTCTACGAGACCGGGACGCGGCACGGCAAGCGCGTGCAGGCGCTCGGCGGGGCCAAGAACCACATGATCGTGCTACCGGACGCCGACATCGACATGGCGGCCGACGCGGCCGTGTCCGCCGCGTACGGCTCGGCCGGCGAGCGCTGCATGGCGATCTCGCAGGTCGTCGCCGTCGGCGACGTGGCCGAGCCGCTGATCGAGGCGATCAAGCAGCGGATCCCGAAGGTGAAGGTCGGCAACGGGATGGACCCCGATTCCGAGATGGGCCCGCTCGTCACGCGCGAGCACCGCGCGAAGGTCGTCTCCTACATCGCCGGCACGACGGACGAGGGCGGCACGGTCGTCGTCGACGGGCGCGAGACGGCCCCCGAGGGCGACGGCTTCTACCTCGGCGTCTCGCTGCTCGACAACCTCACCCCGGGGATGCGGGCCTACGACGACGAGATCTTCGGGCCGGTGCTCGGCGTCACGCGCGTCGGGACGTACGCAGAGGCCGTCCGGCTGATCAACGAGAACCCGTACGGCAACGGGACGGCGATCTTCACGCGCGACGGCGGCGTCGCGCGCCAGTTCCAGTTCGACGTCCAGGCGGGGATGGTCGGGATCAACGTGCCGATCCCGGTTCCCGTCGCGTACTACTCGTTCGGCGGCTGGAAGGCGTCGCTCTTCGGCGACACGCACATCTACGGGCCGGAGGGGATCAACTTCTACACCCGCGGCAAGGTCGTCACCTCGCGCTGGCCCGATCCGGCCACGTCGAAGGTCGACCTCGGCTTCCCGCAGACCCGCTGACGCTCGACCGAGCCGGCGCCGGGCTTGAACCGGCGCCGGCCGCGGCGCCGCACGACGGCGCCGCCGGGCTCGGCCTGCACCAAACCCGGTAGCGCGTGCGCCCAACATGGGCAATCGCGCCGATGCTCCGTGGCGTGCCCGCTCCTACCGTCGAGCGAATCGACGAGAGGAGGCGCATGCAGACCTACGTGATCCTCCGCCGCGGCGGCTGGCCGACCGGCGGCGACCTCGAGACGGCCGCGTCGCGCTCGACGGCCGAGGGCGAGCTGATGGCCGACGACGTCCGCTGGATCCGCAGCTACGTGCTCGCGGAGCCGGACGGGACGGTCGGGACCGTGTGCATCTACCAGGCCTCGAGCCCCGAGGCGATCCGCGAGCACGCCGGGAGGGCAGGGCTGCCGGTGGACGAGATCGTCGCCGTCGGCGACACCGTGGTCATCCGGGCCGACCCCGATCGGATCGCGGCATGAGCGCGCGTCGCCTGCTCGTGCTGCTCGTCCTGCCGGCGCTGGCGATCGCGGGCGGCGCGGTGGCGGCCGGCGGGGGCGTCTCCGAGGCCGCCCCGGCGACGGCGCGGTTCCACGACGTCGACAAGGCCGTCGCGGCAGGCTGGTCGTTCCGGCTGCCCGACGTCACGGGCGCGACGTGCATCGCGCAGCCGGGCGAGGGCGGCATGGGCGTCCACATGGTGAACACGTCGCTCCTCGACGGCACGATCGACGCCGCCGCCCCGGAGGCGCTCGTGTACGAGGAGCGCTCCGACGGCCGCCTGAAGCTGGCCGCCGTCGAGTATGTCGTGTTCCAGGCCGACTGGCACGGCCCGCAGCCGCCGTCGCTCTTCGGGCGGACGTTCGACTTCGTGCCGAGCCCGAACCGGTACGGGCTGCCGGCGTTCTACGCGCTCCACGCGTGGATCTGGAAGCCGAACCCGAGCGGGCTGCTGTTCGCCTGGAACCCGGACGTCACCTGTCCCTGACGAACGATTGCGTCGAGCCCCGGGTCGCGCACCCGGGGCCGACGCGGCCCGGCTAGCCCGTGATGCGGCGGCGGAGGAGCCACGTGCTCGCCGCGAGGAGCGCGGTCCCGTAGGCGACCAGCACGCCGAGCTCGACGCCGAGGTCGGCGAGTCCGCCGCCGTGGCGGAGGAGCTCGGCGAAGCCGTCGTTCGCCCACGCGTGCGGCGTCAGGTGCGCGATCCGCCGCATCCCCTCCGGGAACACCTCCAGCGGCACCATCGACCCGCCGAGGGCGGCGAGCACGAGCCCGAGGAGCAGCGCGAGCGGGCCTGCCTGCTGCTCGCTCGACGCCGCCGCGCCCAGGAGCATCGCCGCACCCGTCGACACGAGCGCGAGGGCGAGCACGATCGCGGCCGCGCCGAGCGGGTCGCCCCAGTCGACGCCGAACAGGAGCGCCGCGCCGCCCATGATCAGCCCGGCCTGCGCGAGCGCGACCGCGAAGCGGCCGAGCGCGGTCCCGAGCAGGATCGTCCGGCCGGACGTCGGCGTCGACAGCAGGCGCCGCGAGACCCCGAGCCGCCTCGTCTCGATCAGCCAGATCGCGCCGTTCAGGGAGGTCAGGAACACGAACAGCACGAGCTGGGTGGCCGCGCTCTCGTCGAAGCGGCCGACCGTCTCGGTGTACGGCCCCCCGTCGGGGTCGACGACGCGGACGGCGACGCGGGGAACCGTTCCCGCGACGGCCGCCACGTCCTCCGCGGCGTCGGCCGTGCCGAGCGCGGCGATCGCGCGCAGCCGCGTCGCCTGGCGTGCCGCGGCCGACTCGACCGACGCCCGGACGTCGAGCGCGTCGGGTCGCTGGAGGTAGCGCAGCGCGACCCGACCGCCTGCGCGCAGCGTCGCGTCGTACGCGCGCGGGACGACGAGGCCGGCGTCCGCGTCGGCCCGCTCGACCGCCTCCCGCACCGCTCCCTCGTCGGCGACGCGCCGGACGTCCACGCCCGGCGTCGCGTCGAGCCCGGCCACGAGCTCGCGTCCGAGGGCGCCGCTGTCACCGGCGGCGACCGCGACGCGCACGCTCTGGCTCCCGAAGGCGGCGCCGAGGACGAGGATGATCAGCATCGGCAACGCGAACAGGAAGAAGAGGCTCGGACGCCAGCGGACGAGCCGGCGCAGGTCGGTCCCGGCGATCGCGAGCGCCTTCACGGCTCCAGCAGCCTCCCGACCCGGAGGAGCGCGAGCCCCGTCGTGACCGCGGCGAACGCGAGCATCGCGCCGACGGCGGCGAGCACGTCGGACGCGCCCGCGCCCGCGGTCACGTCGCCGAGGCCCTCGAGGAACCACGCGTGCGGCGTGAGCAGGCTGATCCGCGCGAGCAGCCCGCCCGCCTGCTCGACCGGGAAGAAGGTGCCCCCGACGATCGCGAGCACCAGCGCGACGACCGACTGCGCCGCCGCGGCCTGCTCCTGCGTCCGCGCCCACGTCGTCGTCAGCGCCGTGGCCCCGGTGGCCGCCAGCACGCCTGCGACGACGAGCAGCCCGACCCCCAGCGGGTCGCCCCAGTCGGCGCCGAGCAGCAGGCTCGTCGCGACGACGAGCACGGTCATGCTCACGAGTCCGACGACGAGGCTCGTCAGCACCTTCCCGGCGAGGATCGCGCGGCGCGGCACCGGCGCGGCGAACAGCCGCGCGAGCGTGCCGTCCCGCTTCTCGTCGAGCAGCGAGGTGATCCCGAGCTGCACCGTGAAGAAGAGGAAGAAGACGGCCATGCCGGCCGCGTAGTACGTCGTCGCGTCCAGCCCCTTCTCCTCGGCCGTGACGTCGGCGACCTCGATCGGGCGCGGCAGCGCGGACGCGCGCTCGGCCGCCTGCTGCGGCGAGCGCCCCGCGTGGACGGCCGCCGCCGCGGCGAGGCGTGCCGCGTCGAGCTCGGCCGCGTACGAGGCGGCGAGCGAGCGCGCGACGAGCGTGCCGATCGGCGCGTCGACGTCGCCGACGACCTCGAGGCGTGCGGGGGCGGCCGAGCGCGCGGCGGCCGAGAACCCGGCGGGGATCACGAGGGCCGCCGAGACGTCCCCGTCGTCGACGAGACGCCGCGCCTCGCTGCGCGTGCCGACGGTGCGCAGCTCCGCGACTCCCTGCGACTCCACGTCGCGCAGCGCCTCGAGCAGGGGCGCCGACGCGGGCCCGCGGTCGAGGTCGACGACGGCGTAGCGGAACGTCACGCCGCCGTCCGACTCGGGGATGACGAGCGCGAAGACCGCCGCGAGCGCGAGCGGGACGACGACCGCGACGAGGATCGCCGAGCGGTCCCGGAGGCGCTGGCGCAGGTCCTTCGCCGTGACGAGGAGCGCCGCGCGCACGGGTCAGTCCCGCAGCGCCTTCCCCGTCAGATGCAGGAAGACCGACTCGAGGTCCGGCTCGCGCACCTCCACGTCGCGGACGGCGACGCCCGCGCGCCCGACGCGCGCGAGCAGCTCGGGGAGGATGCTGCGGGCGCTCTCGACCACGAGCTCGAGCGCGCCGTCGCGCGCGCTCGCCTCGACCACGCCGGCCAGCCCGCGGGCGGCGGCGGCCGCGGCGGCGAGGTCGCCGGTGCCGCCGAGCCGCACCGTGTCGCGCCCGCCCACGAGCTCGACGAGCTCCCGTCGCGTCCCCTCCGCGCGGATCCGGCCGAGGTCGATGATCCCGACCCGGTCGCACAGGCGCTCCGCCTCCTCCATGTAGTGGGTCGTGTAGAGCACGGCCATGCCCTCGCGGCCGAGCTCCTCGACGCTCTCGAGGATCGCGTTCCGGCTCTGCGGGTCGACGCCGACGGTGGGCTCGTCGAGGACGAGGAGACGAGGCCGGTGGAGGAGCCCGATCCCGATGTTCAGGCGGCGCCGCATCCCGCCGGAGTACTCGCGGGCCTTGTCGTCGGCGCGCTCGCGCAGCCCCACGACGTCGAGCACCTCGTCGGTGCGGGTTCGGACGGCGGTGCGGTCGAGCCCGTAGAGGCGGGCGAAGAAGCGGAGGTTCTCCCGGGCGGTCAGGTCGGGGTAGAGGGCGACGTCCTGCGGCACGTAGCCGATCGCGGCCTTCGCGTCGACGCTCGTCGTCCCGACCGCTCGCCCCGCGACGACGACCTCGCCCGCGTCCCGCTCGAGCAGGCCGCAGACCATCGAGATCGTCGTCGTCTTTCCGGCGCCGTTCGGCCCGAGCAGCCCGTACGTCTCGCCCGCGGCGATCTCGAAGCCGACGCCGTCGACGGCGACGAGGTCGTCGAAGCGCTTGCGGAGGTCGCGGCAGACGAGCACCGGCTCGGCCATCGCTCCGATCCTCGCCCCGGCCCGGGGCGGGCGCAAGCGCGCTACGCGACCGCCGTCGCCGCCCGCAGCTCCTGCCCGAACTTCGCCCGCTTGACGAACTGGCCGCTGCCCGGCCTCGCGGTCAGCTCGCCGTTCTCGACGACGATCTCGCCGCGCCGGAGCACCACCTCGGGCGAGCCGGTCACCTCGGTGCCCTCGTAGAGGTTGTAGTCCGAGCGGGAGTGCTGGTCGGCGGCGGTGATCGTGATCCGCTTCTCGGGGTCGAAGACGACGAGGTCGGCGTCCGAGCCCACGGCGATCGTGCCCTTGCGCGGGTACAGCCCGAACAGCTTCGCCGGGTTCGTCGCGAGCAGCTCGACCATCCGGTGCAGCGTCAGCCGGCCGGACCGTACGCCGAACTCGTGGATCATGTGCAGCCGGTTCTCGAGGCCGGGGCCGCCGCTCGGGATCTTCGAGAAGTCGTCGCGGCCCATGTGCTTCTGCTCCTGCCACGTGAACGCGCAGTGGTCGGTCGAGATCGCCGACAGCGCGTCGGAGCGGACCGCGTTCCACAGGACGTCCCAGTTCGACTTGTCGCGCACCGGCGGCGAGTAGACGTACTTCGCGCCCTCGAAGTCGGGCTTCGCGATGTCGTCGAGCGAGTTGAAGAAGTACTGGGTGCAGGTCTCGCCCCACACGTTCCAGCCCTGCTCGCGCGCGGCGGCGATCGGCGCGACCGCCTCGCGGCAGGTGACGTGGACGACGTACAGCGGCGCGCGCGCGAGGTGCGCGAGCTGGATCGCCCGGTTCGTCGCCTCGCCCTCCACCTCGGGCGGGCGCGTGAGCGCGTGGTAGATCGGGTCGGTGTTCCCGGCCGCCAGCGCCTCCTGCACGAGGACGTCGATGACGTCCCCGTTCTCGGCGTGCACCATCACGAGCGCCCCGGACCCCGCCGCGACCTCCATCGCGCGGAAGAGCGTCTCGTCGCTGACCATCAGCGCGCCCTTGTAGGCCATGAAGAGCTTGTACGAGGTGACGCCCTGCTCGGGCAGCGAGGCGAGCTCCTCGAGCGTCCCGCCCTCGTCCAGGTCGGTGACGGCGATGTGGAAGCCGTAGTCGATGATCGCGTTGCCGTTGGCCTTCGCGTGCCACTGCTCGAGCGCCTCGCCGAAGCTCGTCCCGTGCGGCTGGATGCAGAAGTCGACGTGGCAGGTGGTGCCGCCGAACGCGGCGGCGGTGTGCCCCGACTCGAAGTCGTCTGCGGTGATCGTGCCGCCGAACGGCATGTCGAGGTGCGTGTGCGGGTCGACGCAGCCCGGCAGCACGTAGCGGCCCGACGCGTCGATCACGCGGTCGGCGTCGACGTCGAGCGACTCGCCGATGAGCGAGATGCGCTCGCCCTCGACGAGGACGTCGCCGAGGTAGTCGTCCGCCGCGGTGATCACGCGGCCGCCCTTGATCAGAACCGACATCGCGCGTTGCCCCTTTCCGGAAAGACTCGTGGCCGCCCGGAGTATCGCTCCGGGCGGCCACGCGCCGCCACTCGCGCGTGCCCGGCACGCGCGCAGCTACCGCTCCCGACGGTCTACTCGCCGCCCGCCGTCACCTCGACCTCTTCCTTTTGCCAGCTGTCGCCCTTGACGTCGACACCCTCGTCCTCGAGCGCCTGCACCGCCGCCTCGGCGTAGTCGGTGACGTAGGCGTCGCTGCCGGCCTCCTGCTTGATCACGCCGAACTGCTTGGCGATGTCGGCCGTGCGCTGGAAGTCCTCCTGGTTCATCACGCCGAAGCGGCCCTCGTTCGGCCAGATCAGCGCGTTGATCTCGTTCAGCTGCCAGCGCTGATGGCCCTCGCCGAGGGTCGGCCCGTTGTCCAGCACCGTCTGGAGGCAGTCCTCGGCGTTGTCGCGGCAGTAGACCCAGCCCTTGAGCGAGGCCTTGAGGAACCGCGTCGCGATGTCCTGGTTCTGCTGGTCGGAGATCCAGTCGCCGCGCACGAAGACGCCGTCCTCGAGCATCGCGGTGCCGGCCTCCTCCATCGTGATCACGTTGAGGTCGTCGAGCGTGTACAGCTCGCCCGTGTCGGGGTTCTTCTGCTCGAGCACCTGCGCGAGCTCGTTGTAGGTCATCGCCGCTGCCGCGTCGACCTGCTTCTGCATGAACAGGTTCATGTCGAACGGCTGGTTGACGATCGTGACGTCGCTCTTCGACTTCGGGTCGATCCCGTTCTTCGTCAGCGCCGCGAACAGCTCGAACTCGTTGCCGCAGCACCACACGCCGACCTTCTTGCCCTTCATCCCGGCCACGTCGGTGATCCCGCTGTCCTTCCAGGTCACCTCGGTCATGCCCGAGCGCTCGAACACCTGGGCGATGTTGACGAGGTCGCCGCCCTGGTCGCGCGTCGCGAGCAGCGACGGGAGCCAGTCGATCCCGAACTCGGCCTGCCCGGAGGCGACCACCTGCTCGGGGGTGATGTCGGGTCCGCCGACCTTGATGTCGACGTCGAGGTTCTCCGCGTCGTAGTACCCCTGCTCGAGCGCCGCGTAGTAGCCGGCGAACTGCGCCTGCGTGACCCACTTGAGCTGGAGCGTGACCTTGTCCTTGGGGCCGGCCGCGGCCTCGGCGGTCGTACCGCCTCCGCCCGTGCCCGTGTCCCCGCTGCCCTCGTCGTCCCCGCCGCAGCCGGCGAGGGCGAGCGCCGCGACCGCGAGCACGCCCGCGAGCCACAGCCACCAACGACCCTTCATGCGCTCTCTCTCCTTCCGTCGTCCACCGTTGCCACTCGACCCACTACTCGAAGCCGCGCCGCTCCCACCGCAGCGCCACGCGCTCCACCGCCGCGATCGCCAGGTAGAAGGCGATCCCGAGGATGCTCGCGACGAGGATCGCCGCCCACGCGGTCTCGAACCGGAACAGCGCCGCCGAGTTCCGGATCTGCACGCCGAGCGCCTCCTGGGATCCGCCGAAGTACTCGCCCACGATCGCGCCGATCATCGCCAGCACGCTCGCCACCTTCAAGGCCGCGAACAGATACGGCAACGCGTTCGGCACGCGCACCCGGCGGAAGATCGTGAACTCGGTCGCGGCATAGCTGCGCATCAGCTCGATCGACTGCGGGCGCACCGAGGTGAGCCCACGCAGCGTGTTCACCATCACCGGGAAGAAGCAGAGGATCGCGGCGATCACCATCTTCGACAGCGGGTTGAGGAGGCCGAACCACTGGTTCGTGATCGGTGCGAACGCGATGATCGGGATCGCGTTCGCGGCGATCATGTACGGCATCAGCGCGGTGCCGAGCGGCCGCCAGCGGGCGCAGACGAGCGCGGCCAGGATCCCGGCGGCGGAACCGATGGCGAAGCCGCCGAGCGCCTCCTTGAACGTGAACCAGCCCGCGCTCCAGAGCACGTCGCGCTCGTTCCAGAACGTCTGGACGATGTCGGACGGTGGCGGCAACAGGAACCGCTGGACGTCGAACGCCTTGACGTAGCCCTCCCACAGCGCGATGCCGAGCACGAAGACGACGAGGGCTGGGAGCCACGTCCGCGCGCCGTGTCCCATGCGGCCGAGCAGGCGCTCGGCGCGGACCGGCGCGACGGGAACCGGGGCCGTGGTCATCGGTCGGCCTCCACCGAGCGCACGGGAGCCGGCCGTCCGGAGCCGCCGTGCAGCGCCTCCCGGACCTCGGTGACGAGCGCGAAGAAGCGCGGGTCCTCGCGGGTCGCCTGGGTCCGCGGGTGGGCGAGGTCGGTCTGGACGATCTGCGCGACGCGACCCGGCCGCGGCGACATCACCACGACGCGCGTCGAGAGGAAGACCGCCTCGGCGATCGAGTGCGTGACGAAGATCACCGTGCAGCCCGTCTCGTCCCAGATCCGCAGGAGCTCGCCGTTGAGCCGTTCCCGCGTCATCTCGTCGAGCGCGCCGAACGGCTCGTCCATCAGCAGCAGCGCGGGGGAGAAGGAGAGCGCCCGGGCGATCGACACGCGCTGCTGCATGCCGCCGGAGAGCTGCCACGGGTACCGGCCCTCGAACCCGGTCAGCTCCACGAGCTCGAGCATCTCCCGCACCCGATTCTCGCGCTGGCGCCGGCCCCACCCGGCCAGCTCGAGCGGCAGCGCGATGTTCTTCGTGACCGTCCGCCAGTCGTAGAGGACGGCGTCCTGAAACACGATCCCGTAGTCGCGGTCGAGGCGCGCCTGGTGCGCGGACTTGCCGTTCACGACGACCTCGCCGGTCGTCGGCCGGATCAGGTCGCCCACGATTCGCAGCAGCGTCGACTTGCCGCAGCCGGACGGGCCGATGAGGGACACGAACTCGCGGGGGCGGATCTCGAGGTCGATGTCCTGCAGCGCGAGCACCTGCCCGCCGACGAACGACTTGGAGACGCCGGCGATCGAGACGACCGAGGCGGCGTCGCTCACGCGAGGTGCTCCGGCGCGCGCCGGACGACGAGCCGCTCGACCAGGACGACCACGAGGAAGAACGAGATCCCGAGCAGCGCCGCGATCAGGTTGGTGGCCCACAGGCTCTCGGGCGAGCTCAGGTAGTACTGGTTGAAGTTCAGGATCGCGCCGCCGAGGCCGTCCTGGATCGACGACGGGAGCTCGCCGATGATCGCGCCGACCACGCTCGCGGTCGCGGCGACCTTGAACGCCGCGAACAGGTAGGGGAGCGACGCGGGGAGCTTGAGCTTCCACAGCACCTCCCACCACGACGCCGCGTACGAGCGCATCAGCTCGAGTGCCCGCGGGTCGGCCGAGTCGAGCCCACGGATCGTGTTCACCGTCACCGGGAAGAAGGTCAGGTACGCGGCGATCACCGCGACCGACACCCAGCCCGGCGCGTGCAGCTCGCCCCCGAGCCAGACGACCACCATCGGCGCGATCGCGAGGATCGGCACCGTCTGCGAGGCCACCACGTAGGGCAGGAACCCGCGGAGGAGCAGCTGCGACTGGTGCAGCACGATGCCGATCGCGAGGCCGATCGCGGCGCCGAGCAGGAAGCCCGCGACGGCCTCCTTGGCGGTGAAGAGCGCCGAGTCCCACAGCACCTCGATCAGCATCGGCCCGTTCCGGCGCGACGGCTCGAACAGCTGCCCGACGATGTCGTAGACGTGCGGAAAGGTGACGTCGTTGACAGTGAACGTGCCGATGCGCAGGTCGACGGTCTCCGCGAACCACTTGAAGCCCTCCCACAGCACGCACAGCCCGAGGAGGACGAGCAGGAAGCTGCCGACGCGACGGCCGATCGTGGACGCCATGGACGAGAACCTAAACGACCCGTCGGGCGAGCCACTACTTGTCATAGACAGGTAGTTGCCATAGTATACAACCGTGCCTCCGACGCACGACAGCCAGCTGCTGAAGGGCGTGCTCGGGATCGTCCTGCTGCGGCTCCTGGCCGAGCGCGAGTCGTACGGGTACGAGCTCGTCGTGCGCGTCCACGAGGCGGGTCTGGGCGACGTTCCGGACGGCTCCGTCTATCCCGCGCTCGGGCGGCTCGAGCGCGACGGCCACGTCTCCTCGCGGCTCGTCGCGTCGCCCTCGGGGCCGGCGCGGAAGTACTACCGACCCACCGCCGCAGGGCGGGCGGCGCTGGCCGAGCGGACACGTGCCTGGCGTGCGCTCGTCGCCGTCGTCGAGCCGCTGCTCGCGGCGCCCGTCCCGGCGAAGCCGAAGGAGGCCGAGGCAGCATGAACCTGATCATCGAGCGGTACGTCTGGAGCGTCGGCCGCAGGCTGCGCGGGCGCGTCCCCGCGTGGCGGCGACGGGAGATCCGGCGCGAGCTGCGCGAGCACCTCCGGGCGGCGGCCGCGGAGGTCGGCGCGGAGGAGGCGGCCGCCCGCGCGGGCGCACCGGACGTCGTCGCGCGCGAGTACGCCGAGGTGGAGGAGGGCCGTCCGGAGCGCTGGAACCCCCGCGCCGGCGCGATCGCCGCGGCGCTCGCGTGGCTCCTGCTCGCGCTCGTCCAGCAGCGGGAGCTCCGGCTCACGCGCGCGCCGCACTGGGGCGAGTTCGACCCCTGGAGCGCCGACCTGTGGCTCGTCCGCCTCCACGGCGACCTCGAGCGGATGGTCGTGGTGCACGTGGACGTGCGGCGGATCGCCTATCTCCTCGTCCCGCTCGTCGCCTTCCTGCTCGCGTCGCGTGCGTGGCGGCGCGTGCCACGTGCGTGGAAACGGGAGGCGCGGGCAGTCTAGGATCGCGGGGTGCCGCTCCAGCCGTCCCGCACCGTCGACGAGCTCCGCGAGCTGCGGGAGCTGACCGGAAGCGACGACGGCGCGGAGCGGGTCGCCTGGACGGACACGTGGGAGCGGGCGCGCGAGTGGCTGCGCGCCAGGCTCGAGGGCCTGCCGCTGGAGTACGAGCGCGACGAGGCCGGCAACCAGTGGTTCACGCTCCGCGGCGCCTCCGACCGCGCGCTCCTCGTCGGCGGCCACATCGACTCGGTGCCGAACGGCGGCTGGCTCGACGGGGCGCTCAACGTGATGGCGGGGGTGGAGGTGCTGCGTCGCCTCGCGGAGGAGGGCACGCCGGCCGTGACCGTCCGGCTGGTCGACTGGGCCGACGAGGAGGGTGCGCGCTTCGGGCGCTCGCTGTTCGGCTCCTCCGCGGCGTCGGGGACGATGGCCGACCAGGACGAGCTGCGGCAGCTTCGCGACCGGGACGGGATCGCGCTGCCGGACGCCCTGCGCGAGCACGGCGTCGACCTCGACGGCGCACTCGCCGCGCGCCGCCAGCTCGAGGGTGCGGCGGCGTACCTGGAGCTCCACATCGAGCAGGGGCCGGTGCTCGAGTCGATGGGCCTGCCGCTCGGCGCGGTGATCGGCACCTTCGGCGTCGAGCGCTCGCGCATCACCTGGACGGGCCAGGCGGCACACGCCGGCTCGACGCCGATGGACCAGCGGCGCGACGCCCTCGCCGGGGCGGCCAAGCTCGCGCTCGAGATCCGGGACATCGCGGCCCGCGCGGGAGGCGGCGGCGTCTGCACCTCGGGGGGCGTCGTCTGCAAGCCCGGGATCGTCACCTCCGTGGTCGAGACGGCGGAGCAGCTGCTCGACCAGCGGCACATGGACGCGGCCACGCTCGCGCGAATGCTCGAGGAGGCGCAGTCCGCAGCCGAGCGCTTCGCCGCGGAGGAGGACGTCGAGGTGGCGTGGGAGCGGATCTGGAGCATCCAGCCGATCCTGTTCGACGAGGAGCTCGTCGCGCTGGCGGAGGAGTCGATCCGCGAGGTCGCGGACGGACGCTCGCACCGGCTCCCGAGCGGGCCGCTGCACGACGCCGCCGAGGTGGCGCGCGCGGGCGTGCCGACGGTGATGCTGTTCGTCCAGTCGCTGCGGGGGCTCTCGCACACGAAGCTCGAGGACACGAAGCCCGAGCACCTCGAGCTGTCGGTGCAGGCGCTCGACCGGCTCGCCTCGAAGGCGGTCGACTGGGTCGCCGCGCGCTGAGCTCGTGGCTCTGAGCCACAAGGCGGCCGAGCTCCGCAGGCTCCACGACGGACCGCGGCCGCTGCTGCTCGCGAACGTGTGGGACGTGGCGAGCGCACGGGCGGTCGCGCGCGTGCCCGGCTGTCGCGCGCTCGCGACCTCGAGCGCCGCCGTCGCCCGGTCGCTCGGCTGGGAGGACGGCGAGCGCATCCCGCCGGAGCGGATGCTCGACGCCGTCGCCCGGATCTGCGCCGCGGTCGAGGTGCCCGTGACGGCCGACCTCGAGGCCGGCTACGGCGACGCGGTCGCGACTGCCCGCGCCGCGTGGGAGGCCGGCGCCGTCGGCATGAACCTCGAGGACGGCGACGGCCCCGTCGAGGCGCACGCCGACCGCGTCGGGGCGGTGAGGGCGGCCGTGCCCGAGCTGGTCCTGAACGCGCGGACGGACGTGTTCCTGCCGGGCGGCTCGGGCGACCTCGACGACGCGGCGACGCGCCTCAACGCCTACCTCGACGCCGGCGCCGACTGCGCGTTCGCGATCGGCCTCGTCGACCGCGAGGGGATCGCCGAGCTGGTGCGCCGCGTGCGTGGCCCGCTCAACGTGCTCGCGACCCGCGCGACGCCGACGGTCGACGAGCTGGCCGCGCTCGGCGTCCGCCGGATCAGCCTCGGCTCCGGGCTGCACCGCACGGCGGTGGCGGCCGCCGCGGCCGCGGCGGCGGAGCTGTTCGAGCAGGGGACGTACGACTTCCTGCCGAGGAACCCTGGTTGAACGTGCACAAGTAACAGACTGTTACTTGGTCGCTTCGAACGACGGGTCGGCGCCGCGAGACGCTCCAGCCGGCAGCGTGCCGCCAGGGATCCGGCCCGAAAGACGACAAGTGGCAGCCTGTTACGTGTCCGCTCCCGGTCACCCGGGAGCGTCGTACAGTCCCGGCCGTGCGCACGACGGATCGACGCGCGGCGGTCGCGGCGCTCGCGCTCGGGGCCGGCGTCACCTGGAACATCTCGAACGTCGGCGCCGTCGCCGATCCGCTCGCCGACGCGTACGGCATCTCCCTCGCGGCCGTCGGGCTGCTGACGACGGCGCTGTTCCTGACCCACCTCGGCTCGCAGATCCCCGGCGGGCGGGCGTCCGATCGCTGGGGGGCGCGGCGCGTCGGCCTCGTCGCGCTGGCCGCGTGCGTCGCCGGGAACGCGCTCGCGCTCGTCGCGCCGAATCCGTGGCTCGCGGGGGCCGGCCGGCTCGTCACCGGCGTCGGCAGCGGGGCCGGGTTCGTCGCGGGAGCCGACTACATCCGCGCGAGCGGCGGCTCGGCGTTCCTCCAGGGGCTCTACGGCGCCTTCACCATGGGCGGCGGCGGTCTCGCCATCGCGGTGACGCCGCAGCTCGTCGGCCCGCTCGGCTGGCGCGCGCCCTACTGGTCGGCGCTCGCCGCCGCGCTCGTGACGGCGGCCGTCCTCGCCGTCGCGCCCCGGGACCGGCGCCACGGCCCGGCGCGGCCCGGCCTCGTCGCCGACCGGCGCCTCGCGCGACTCGGAATCCTCCACGGCGCGACCTTCGGCCTCTCCGTCGTGGCCGCGAACTGGGTGGTGCCGCTGCTGGAGCGCCACGGCGAGCCGCGGGGGCTCGCGGCCGTGCTCGGCGCGCTTCTCCTCCTCGCCGGGATCGTCACCCGGCCGGTCGGCGGGATGCTGCTGCGTGGCCACGCGGAACGGGGGAGGATCGAGGTCGTGGTCAGCCTCGTCGCCCTCGGCACCGGCTTCCTCCTGCTCGCGCTGCCGCTGCCGTCGGCGCTGCTGGGCTGCGCGGCGCTGCTCGCCGGCCTCGCCGCGGGCCTGCCCTTCGCCTTCGTCTTCACCGGCGCCCAGCGGCTGCGTCCCGACGCCCCGGGCGCCGCGATCGGCTTCGTCAACTCGTTCGCAATCGTGGTCGTCGTCGCCGGCACGCCCCTGCTCGGGCTCACGTTCTCGCTGCCCGGCGAGGGCAGGCTGGGGTTCGCAGCGGCGGCGGCATGCTGCGCCGCTGCGCTCCTCGTCGTGCCGCGCTTGCACGATCGAGCGGCCACGGAGTAGAGTCCGCAGCGGTCTGCTTGTCTGACAAGCTGACATACGGCCGCATCGAACGGCGCAAGACGTACGAGCTCGTCGCAGAACGGCTGCTCGAGCAGATCCGGGCCCAGACGTTGCGGCCCGGAGACGCGGTCCCGCCGGAGCGCGAGCTCGTCCAGTCGTACGGCGTCGGTCGCTCCTCCGTGCGCGAGGCGCTGCGCATGCTCGAGTCGAGAGGCCTGATCGAGAGCCGCGGCAACGGCGCCTTCGCCGTCGCCGAGCTGTCGAACCCGCTGAACGCGTCGCTCGACCTGCTGCTCTCCTCCGACGCCGCCGACTACAGCGAGCTGTTCGAGGTGCGCCGGATCCTCGAGGGTGCGGCCGCCGCGCTCGCGGCCTCCCGCCGCACCCGCGCCCAGGTCGCCGCGATGGAGGCGTCCGTGGACGCGATGGAGGCCGGGTTGGGCTCCGAGCAGCAGTTCATCGACAACGACCTGCGCTTCCACCTCGTCGTCGCGGAGGCGACCCACAACCGCGTCGTCGTCCACCTGATGGAGGCGATCCGGTCGCTGCTCCACCGCTCGCTGTCCTCCAGCTACCACATCGCCGGCAGCCCGGAGCGCGCCGTCGAGATGCACCGGCTGATCCTCGAGGCGATCGCGGCGAAGCGGCCGGAGGAGGCGCGGCAGCGCATGCAGGAGCACGTCGCGCGCGTCGAGCGCGACATCACCGGACGGGCCGCGAGGAAGGGCAGCTAGGCGTGGCGACGGTCGGGTTCGTGGGCCTCGGCGTGATGGGCGGCGGGATCGCGGGGCGGCTGCTCGCGGCCGGGCACACCGTCCACGGCTACAACCGCACGCGCGAGAAGGCGGCGCCGCTCGTCGAGCGCGGGCTCGTGCCGCGCGAGTCGCCGCGCGAGGTCGCCGAGGCTGCGGACGTCGTCTTCAGCATGGTCACGAACGTCGCCGCGCTGCGTGCGGTGGCAGAGGGGCCCGACGGGATCCTCGCCGGCCTCGGCCCGGGGAAGGTGTGGGTCGACATGTCCACGGCCGCCCCGGCCGTCAGCCGCGAGCTCGCAGAGCGCGTGCGCGGGCTCGGCGCCGACATGGTCGACGCGCCCGTCTCGGGCAGCGTGAGCACCCTCGAGGAGGGGCGGCTCTCGATCATGGCCGGCGGCACCGCGGAGACGTTCGCGCGGGTCGAGCCGCTGCTGCTCGACGTCGGGCCGGTCGTCCGCCACGTCGGCCGCAACGGGCAGGCGCTGCTGCTGAAGATCGCGATCAACCTCAGTCTCCACGTCCAGATGACCGCGTTCTCGGAGGGGCTGCTGCTCGCCGAGAAGGACGGGATCGACCGGGAGGTGGCGGTCGAGGCGATGCTGAGCTCGGTGATCGCCTCGCCGATGCTCAAGTATCGCGGCCCGTTCGTGCTCGAGCAGCCGGAGGAGGCCTGGTTCGACGTGAACATGATGCAAAAGGACATGCTCCTGGCGCTCGAGGCGGGGCGGGAGCTCGACGTCCCCATGCCGACGACCGCGGCGTCGAACGAGCTGCTCACCGCGGCGCGGGCCATGGGCCTCGCCGACCGCGACTTCGCGATCGTCTACGAGGTGCTCGCGCGGATGGCCGGCCGCGAGGAGGCGGCGCGGCGATGACGACCGGCGCCCCCCAGACGGCGACGCCCGCGCCCGCGCTGGCGCTGCGGATGTACGAGCAGATGCGCCGCATCCGCATCTTCGAGGAGCACGTCAACGAGCTCTACCGCGGCGCCAAGATGCCCGGCCTCGCGCACCTCTACGCCGGCGAGGAGGCGGTCGCCGTCGGCGTCTGCGAGGCGCTCCGGACGGACGACTACATCACGAGCACGCACCGGGGCCACGGCCACTGCCTGGCGAAGGGCGCCGACGCGCGGCTGATGTTCCTCGAGCTGCTCGGGAAGGAGGGCGGCTACAACCGCGGCAAGGGCGGCTCGATGCACATCGCCGACTTCGCCAACGGCAACCTCGGAGCGAACGCGATCGTCGGCGGCTCGGCCGGGATCGCCACGGGCGCCGCGTTCTCCGCCAGGGCGCGCGGCACCGACCAGGTCGCCGTGTGCTTCTTCGGCGAGGGCGCGCTCGGCCAGGGGCTGCTCTACGAGGTGATGAACATGGCCGCCCTGTGGAAGCTGCCGGTCGTCTACGTCTGCGAGAACAACCTCTACAACGAGTACACGCACTGGTCGGAGACGACGGCCGGCGAGATCCTCGCACGCCCCGCGGCGTTCGGGATCCCCGCCGAGGAGGTCGACGGCCAGGACGTCGTCGCGGTCCACTCCGCCGCCTCGCGCGCGGTCGCGCGCGCCCGCGCCGGCGAGGGGCCGTCCTTCCTCGCCTGTCCGACCTACCGCTACCACGGCCACCATGTCGGCGACGTCGACCGCAGCTACTACCGGAGCGCCGAGGAGGAGTCGCGGTGGCGGGGCGAGCGCGACCCGATCGCGCTCCACGCCGAGCGGCTGCTGGCCGACGGCTCGGCCGACCGCGAGACGCTCGAGCGCGTCGACCGCGAGCTCCAGGACGAGGTCGCCGAAGCAGCGCGCGTGGCGCTCGAGGCGCCGTTCCCCGACCCGAGCGAGGTCACCCAGCATGTCTACGCCTAGCGTGCGCACGCTCCCGACGGGGCACGAGGGGACGCGGGAGATCTCGCTCGCCCAGGCGGTCAACGAGGCGCTCGCGGAGGAGCTCCGCCGCGACCCGGCGGTGTTCGTCGTCGGCGAGGACGTCGCCGAGGCCGGCACGCCGTTCAAGGTCATGTCGGGGCTCGTCCAGGAGTTCGGGCCGGAGCGCGTCCTCGACTCGCCGATCTCCGAGGCCGGGATCGCGGGTATCGGCCTCGGCGCCGCGATGACGGGGATGCGTCCGGTGGTCGACATCATGTTCGGCGACTTCCTCACGCTCGTGATGGACCAGCTCGTGAACCAGGCGGCGAAGGTCCACTACATGTCCGGCGGCGCGTTGAAGGCGCCGCTCACGCTCCGGACCACGCTCGGCGCCACGCGGCGCTCCGCCGCCCAGCACAGCCAAAGCCTCCACGCCTGGGTCGCGCACGTGCCCGGCCTCAAGGTGGCGCTCCCGGCGACGCCGCACGACGCGAAGGGCCTGCTGAAGACGGCGATCCGGGACGACAATCCCGTCGTCTTCTTCGAGGACAAGATGATGTTCGCGACGAAGGGCCCCGTCCCCGACGGCGAGTACACGATCCCGTTCGGGGTGGCGGACGTGAAGCGCGAGGGCGAGGACGTGACCCTCGTCGCGACGAGCTCGATGGTGTACGTCGCGCTCGCCGCGGCCGACCTGCTCGCCGAGCACGGGGTCTCCGCGGAGGTCGTCGACCCGCGCACGCTCGTGCCCCTCGACCGGGAGACGCTCGCCGCGTCGGCGCGCAAGACGGGCCGTGCGATCGTCGTCGACGAGGGGCACCGGAGCTACGGCGCCTCGGCGGAGCTCGCCGCCGCGCTCGCGGAGGACGCCTTCTACCACCTCGACGCGCCGGTGCTGCGCGCGGCCGCGATGGACGTGCCGGTGCCGTTCTCGCCGGTGCTCGAGGATCAGACCGTGCCGACGCCCGAGAGCCTCTCGGCGCTCGCGCTGTCACTCGTCGGAAAGGGCTAGGGATGGGACTGAGGACATACGGCACGAACGCGGTCGACTGGGAGCAGCGCGCCGACCTCGACCGGCTGCGGCGCGAGCGGCTGGCGCGCGCGAAGGCCGGCCTTGCACGCTCCGAGCTCGGCGCCCTCCTCTGCTTCGACATGGCGAACATCCGCTACCTGACCGCGACCCACATCGGCACGTGGGCGATCGACAAGCTGATCCGCTTCTGCCTGCTGCCACAGGGCGACGAGCCGATCATGTGGGACTTCGGCTCCGCGGCGCGCCACCACAAGCTCTACAACCCGTGGCTCGGCGACGAGCGCTCGCGGGCGGGGATCTCGACCCTGCGCGGCTCGGTGAAGGGGCGCGCGGAGGCGGTCGCCGAGAAGATCCACGCCGAGCTCGCGGAGCGCGACCTGCTCGGCGAGCCGCTCGGCGTCGACGTCGTCGAGCTGCCGGTGCTGCGGGCGCTGGAGCAGGCGGGGATCGAGGTCGTCGACGGCCAGGCGCTGCTGCAGGACGTCCGCAAGCTGAAGACCGAGGACGAGATCACGCTGCTCAACACGGCGTGCGCGATGGTCGACGCCGCCTACGACGAGCTGTTCCGCGCGATGCGCCCTGGGATGCGCGAGAACGACTGCGTCGCGCTCGTCAACCGCGTCCTCTACGAGCTCGGGTCGGAGCACGTCGAGGGGGTGAACGCGATCTCCGGGGAGCGCTGCAGCCCGCACCCGCACGTGTTCACCGACCGGATGCTGCGGCCCGGCGACCCGGCGTACTTCGACATCCTCCACGCCTACAACGGCTACCGCACGTGCTACTACCGCACGTTCGCCGTGGGGAGCGCGTCCCGCGCGCAGGTGGACGCGTACAAGCGCTGCCGCGACATCCTCGACCAGGCGATCGCGATGATCCGCCCGGGCGTGAGCACGGCGGACGTCGTCGCGACCTTCCCGGAGGCGCAGGAGTTCGGCTTCCCGGACGAGGAGGCGGCGTTCGCGCTCCAGTACGGCCACGGCGTCGGCCTCTCGATCTGGGAGAAGCCGATCTTCAGCCGGCTCGTCTCGTTCGACCATCCCGAGACGATCGAGGAGGGGATGGTGTTCGCGCTCGAGACGTTCTGGCCCGCCACGGACGGCTGGTCGGCCGCGCGGATCGAGGAGCAGCTCGTCGTCACCGCGGACGGCTGCGAGGTGATCACGCGCTTCCCGGCGGAGGAGCTGCTCGTCGCCGGCGGCGGCCACTTCACCGTGGGCGGCCCCCTGCCGGGCGTCCGCGAGGCACAGTCGAACCTCAACAACCCCACCGTCGGCGCCGTCGTCGCGTCGGCGGCGTACGAGGGGGTGCACGTCGACTGATGCCGACGGACGTGATCATGCCGATGCTCGGGATGAACCAGGAGACGGGGAAGGTGCTCCGCTGGCTCAAGGCCGAGGGCGAGGTCGTGGCCAAGGGCGAGGCGCTCGCCGAGGTCGAGACCGACAAGGTCACCGTCGAGGTGGAGGCGCCGGCCGACGGCGTGCTCGGCCCGCGGTCGCCCGAGGGCGAGGACGTCCCGGTCGGCGAGGCGTTCGCGCTGATCCTCGCGCCGGGCGAGGAGTCGCCCGCGGGCGTCGACGGCGCCTCCCGGGCACGCGCCGACATGGCGGCGGCCCCCGCCGGGAACGGCCCGGCACCCGTCGAGGCTCCGCCGGCCGCCGCCGCCGGCCGCCGGCCGCTGGCCTCGCCGAAGGCACGACGGATCGCGGCGGAGCGCGGGATCGAGCTCGCGGGAGTCGCCGGCTCCGGTCCCCACGGCGCCGTGCTCGCCTCGGACGTCGAGGCAGGACCGCCGGCGGCCACGCCCGCAGCCCCCCAGGCGGTCCCGGCCGCGGCGCTCGAGGTGGGCGCCGTGTGGGAGCGGATGGCGCACCGGCTGACGGCGAGCTGGCAGTCCGTGCCGCACTTCTTCCTCCTCCGCGAGGTCGACGCCGGGCGGCTGCAGGCCTGGCGCGAGGCGCTGCGCGCGAAGCCGGGCTACGAGGCGCTGACGGTCACCGACCTGCTCGTGAAGCTGTGCGCTGCGGCGCTCGCCGAGCATCCGCGCGTGAACGCGTCCTGGCAGGACGGGCGGCTCGTCGCCCATGACGGAATCGACGTCGGCGTCGCCGTCGCGACCGGAGACGCGCTGATCGTCCCGGTCGTCCACGGCGCCGACCGGCTCGGCTTGCAGGAGATCGGGGCGGAGCGCAGCCGGCTCGTCGAGGCCGCTCGCAGCGGGCGCCTCCGCCCCGAGGACGTGCAGGGCGGCACGTTCACGATCTCCAACCTCGGGATGTACGGCGTCGACGCGTTCCTCGCGATCGTCAACGCACCGCAGGCGGCGATCCTCGCCGTCGGGCGGATCGTCGACCGGGTCGTCGCGGTGGACGGCGCGCCCGCCGTGCGTCCGATGATGACGCTCGCGCTGTCGTTCGACCACCGCGTGGTCGACGGCGCGCGCGGCGCCGAGTTCCTCGACACGCTCGCCGGGCTCGTGGAGGAGCCGGCGGCACTCGTGAGGTGAGGCGATGAGCACGACCGAGAGGCTGCGGCAGTCCTGGAGCCCGGGCGCCGGCGGGGCGGGCGACGGCGAGCCCCTGCTCGGCACGTTCCCGGCGCTCGTCGGCGGCAGGCAGGTGGAGACGGGGCGCGCAGTGCCCGTGCGCTCGCCCTACGACGGCTCGCTGGTCGCGATCGTCCACCGCGCCGGCACCGCCGAGGTCGAGGAGGCGATCGCTGCTGCCGCCCGCGCGTTCGCGCTGACGCGGGCCCTGCCGGCCTGGCGGCGGGAGGAGATCCTTCGCGGGATCGCCGCCGGTATCGACGGGCGCGGCGAGGAGATCGCGCGCACGATCGCGTCCGAGGCGGGGAAGCCGCTGAAGACCGCCCGGGTCGAGGTCGACCGCGCCGCCTTCACCTTCCGGGTCGCCGCCGAGGAGACGAAGCGGATCTACGGAGAGGTCGTCCCGCTCGACTGGCTGCCGGGGAACGAGGGCCGCGTCGGCCACGTCCGGCGGGTCCCGCTCGGGCCGGTCGTGGGGATCACCCCGTTCAACTTCCCGCTCAACCTCGTGGCGCACAAGGTCGCGCCGGCGCTCGCGGCGGGGAACCCGATCGTCGTCCGGCCGGCCTCGCAGACGCCCGTGACGTCGCTCAAGCTCGGCGAGATCGTGCTCGCCGCCGGCTGGCCGCAGGAGGGAATCTCCGTCGTGCCGTCGGCGACGGAGGACGCCGCCGCCCTCGTCGAGGACGACCGGATCAAGCTGCTCAGCTTCACCGGCAGCCCCGCCGTCGGCTGGGACCTGAAGCGCCGCGCCGGGCGGAAGCGCGTCACGCTCGAGCTCGGCGGCAATGCCGGCGTGATCGTCCACCGCGACGCGGACGTGCCGTACGCGGCCGAGCGGATCGCGTGGGGCGGGTTCGCCTACGCGGGGCAGACGTGCATCTCCGTCCAGCGCGTGTTCGTCCACGAGGAGGTGTACGACCGCTTCCTCGACGAGCTGCTGCCGCGCGTGCGGGCGCTCACGGTGGGCGACCCGCTCGACGAGGGGACGGACGTCGGCCCGGTGATCGATCCGGGTGCCGCCGCGCGCGTCGAGGAGTGGGTGGCGGAGGCGGTCGACGCGGGCGCCGAGCTGCTCGCCGGCGGGGAGGCAGACGGCTCGCTCCTGCGCCCCACCGTGCTCGGGAACCCGCGCGAGGACCTGCGCGTCTCGTGCCAGGAGGTGTTCGGGCCGGTGATCGGCGTGACGCGCTACGACGACGTCCACGACGCGGTGCGGGCCGTCGGCCGGAGCGACTTCGGCCTCCAGGCCGGGATCTTCACCAACGACCTCGCGCTCGTCGACGAGGCGTTCGACGAGATCGACGTCGGCGGGCTGATGGTCAACGACGTCTCGACCTACCGCATCGACCACATGCCGTACGGGGGCGTGAAGGACTCCGGCTTCGGCCGCGAGGGCCTCCGCTACGCGATCGAGGAGATGACCGAGCTGAAGCTGGTGACGTTCAACCGGAGGCCGCGGTGACGCGGTTCGGGGGAGAAGGGAGGCCCAAGCGGCTGCAGAGCAGAGCACCCGTCGACTGTCGGCAATCACGTCTTCCATCCACGGAGGTCAGTACATGAGACGTCTTCTCTGGCTCCTCGCTCTGCCGCTCGTGCTCGCGCTCGCGCTCACGGCGGCGGCCTGCGGCGGCGACGACGAGGAGGGGGCCGCGACCGGCACAGGCACCGGCGCCACCGGGACGCAGGCGAGCGGCGAGCCGATCAAGATCGGCGCCTCGCTGCCGCTGACGGGCGACTTCTCCGAGCCCGGGGTCGCGGCCAAGCAGGGGTACGAGCTGTGGCAGGAGCAGGTGAACCAGAACGGGGGCCTGCTCGGCCGGCCGGTCGAGATCGTGATCAAGGACGACCAGAGCGACCAGAACGTGGTCGTCGCCGACTACAACGCCCTGATCCAGCAGGACAAGGTCGACCTGCTGCTCGGGACGTTCTCGTCCCTGCTCAACATCCCGGCGTCGGCCGTGGCCGAGCGGAACCAGATGCTCTACGTCGAGCCGGCCGGCGGCTCGCCCGAGATGTTCAACCGCGGGTTCCAGTACCTCTTCTTCGCGCAGCAGGCCACCGCACCGCACCAGGCGGACCTGTTCGTCGAGTGGGTCGGCGGCCTCCCCGACGACGAGAAGCCGAAGACCGGCGCCTACGTGATCGCCGACGACCCGTTCGGCGGCCCCGTCGCGGAGGGGATCCAGAAGGGCCTCGAGGCCGCGGGCGTCCAGACCGTCTACAGCGAGGTCTACCCGCCGGAGACGAAGAACTTCGACGCCATCGCCTCCGCGATCGCGGCGAAGAAGCCGGACGTGATCGCGCAGGGCTCGGCGGGGCTCGAGGACGGCGTCAACCTCACCCGCTCGCTGGTGAAGGTCGGCTACAACCCGAAGCAGTACTTCCAGGCGTCGTCGCCGTCGTTCGCCGACCAGTACTCGAACGGCGTCGGCGCCGGCAACACCGACGGCGTCTTCTACGCCCTCAGCTACCACCCGGAGGCCGAGACCCCCGGGAACACCGAGTTCCTGGAGGCGTTCAAGGCGAAGTACGACGCGGAGCCCGCCGAGGACGCGGCCGACGCGTACGCGGCGGCGCAGGTGCTCCAGGCCGCGGTCGAGGCGGTCGGCTCGATCGACGACCAGAAGGCGCTCGCCGACTGGCTGCACGCGAACGAGGTCGAGACGATCCTCGGGACGCTCAGCTGGGACGAGACCGGGGCGCCGGAACAGGCGTTCCTGCTCGCGCAGTGGCAGAACGGCAACGAGGAGATCGTGCTGCCGGAGGATGCGGCGACGACGGACACGATCGTGAACCCGAAGCCGGATTGGCAGCAGTAGCGCCGCGGCAGCCTGGGCGGGGGACGACCGTCTCCCGCCCCGGCCCGCGCGAGGGGGTGCGGTGACCCAGCTCGTCCAGGTCCTGATCCTGGGCCTCCTGATCGGAGGGGTCTACGCGCTGCTGGCCTCGGGCCTGACGCTGATCTTCGGGGTCATGGACGTGATCAACGTCGCGCAGGGGGCGCTGATCATCCTCGCCGCGTTCCTCGCCTGGACGTTCTGGAAGGACGCCGGGATCGACCCGCTGCTCGCCGCGCTCGCGACGACGCCGATCATGTTCGTCGTCGGCTGGATCCTGTACCGCGGCACGATCCAGTGGATCTCCGGCAAGCCTGCGTCGACGTCGGTGCTGCTGACGTTCGCGCTCGCGCTCGTGATCGAGGGCGTGATGGGCATGGTGTGGTCGACGACGTCGCACTCGGCGACGCCCGGGTACTTCGCGTCGTCGTACCGGCTCGGCGAGTTCTACTTCCCGAAGGCGCAGGTGTACGGCTGTCTGATCGCGATCGGCGTCCTCGGTGTCCTCTACGCGATCCTGCGCGGCACGTGGCTCGGCCGGGCGATCCGCGCCGTCTCAGAGAACGTCTCGTCGGCGCGGCTCGTCGGGGTCAACCCGCATCACGTGGCGGCGCTCACGTTCGCGATCGGCGTCTCCACGACCGGTGCGGGCGGGGCGATCGCGAGCGTGCTCTACCCGTTCCTGCCGGGCTCGCACTACATCTGGATCTCGCGCCTGCTCGGGATCATCGTCCTCGGCGGGATGGGGAGCCTGCCCGGCGCGGTCATCGGCGCGCTGGCGATGGGCGTGTCCGAGACGCTGACGGCGACGTACGTCTCGCCGCGCTGGGCGACGATGGTCCCCTACGCAGTGATCATGGTCGTGCTGCTCGCCCGGCCACAGGGGATCATGGGGACGAAGCTGCGCGAGGACGTGGTCGTGTGACCCACCGCCTTCGCGGCCTGCTCACCTTCGAGCGCGGGATGCACGGGCTGGTCGCGCTCGCCGCCGTCGGGCTGCTCGCCTACCCGCTCGTCACGAACGACCTCTACTACCAGAACATGATCATCCTCTCCACGCTGCTCGCGATCATGGCGAGCGGGTGGAACATCATCTCCGGCTACACGGGCTACGTGTCGCTCGGCCACAGCGCGTTCCTCGGCATCGGCGCCTACACGACCGCGCTGCTCTCCGTGCGCGTCTTCGAGGGCGCGTCGCCGTTCTGGTTCGTGCCGGTGTCCGCGGTCGTCGCGGGGATCTTCGCCGCGGTCGTCGGTGCCGTGCTGATGCGGACGCGCGGCCACTCGTTCGTGATCCTCACGATCGCGTTCCTGTTCGTGATGCAGCTCACGGCGCTGAACTGGTCCGACCTCACGAACGGGAACCACGGCATCACCCTGCCGCTTCCGAGGTGGGACATCGCCTACCAGAACTGGCCGTTCTACTACTCGCTGCTCGGCGTGCTCGCCCTCTCCGTCGGCCTCTCCTGGTGGATCCGCCGGACGAAGTTCGGGATGGGCCTCATCGCCATCCGCGAGGACGAGAGCAAGGCGGCGAGCGTCGGGATCAACACGTCCGTCTACAAGGTCCTGGCGTTCATCGCGAGCGCCGTGTTCATCGGCGCCGCCGGCGGGATCTATGCCTACTACCTCACGTTCATCGACCCGCGCGGGATGTTCCGGATCGTCGTCAGCGTCCAGATCGTGCTCGCGGCGCTCCTCGGCGGGCGCGGCACGATCTGGGGGCCGGTGGTCGGCGCGTTCATCTTCGAGCCGCTCAACGAGATCACCAACAACTACGAGCTCCTGGCCGGCCCGCGGCGGCTCGTCCTCTACGGCGCGCTGCTCGCCGGGATCGTGCTGCTGCTCCCGCGGGGGATCGTCCCGAGCCTCGCCGAGCTGCGGACGCGCCGCCTGGAGCGCCGAACCGCGGCGATGGTGGGGCAGCGGCTCGAGCGGCCCCTCGTGCGGGGTGCCGAGCGCGCCCCCGCGGCGCCCGTGACCGGCCCGCCGCTGCTCGAGGTCCGCGGGATCGTCAAGCGGTTCGGCGGCGTCGCGGCGCTCGACGGCTGCTCGCTCGCGGTGCGCGAGGGGACGATCACGGGCCTGATCGGGCCGAACGGGTCCGGCAAGACCACGCTCTTCAACGTGATCGACGGGACGATGCCGCGTGAGACGGGCGAGGTCTGGTTCGACGGCCGGCGGATCGACGACCTGAGCCCGTGGGGGCGCGCCCACGCCGGGCTCGGCCGCACGTTCCAGATCACGCGCCTGTTCCGCGAGATGACCGTGCTCGAGAACGTGGTCGCGCCGCTGCGCTCCTTCTCGTGGCGCCAGCTCGGCGCCGACGCGGTCAGCGGCCCGGAGGCGGAGCGGGCCGAGGAGCTGCTCGAGTTCGTCGGCATGGGCCGGTTCGCCTCGATGCGCGCAGGCTCGCTGTCGTTCGGCCAGCAGAAGCTCGTCGAGCTGGCGCAGATCCTGATGCTCGACCCGAAGCTGATCATGCTCGACGAGCCGGCCGGCGGGATCAACCCGACGCTGATCGAGCACATGGCCGAGATGATCCGCGAGCTGAACCGGCAGGGGACGACGTTCCTGATCGTCGAGCACAACATGCCGCTCGTGCTGGGCCTCTGCGACCCGATCCACGTGCTCGCGCGCGGCGCGTGCATCTGCAGCGGCACCGCGCGCGAGGTGCAGCAGGATCCGCTGGTGCTCGACGCGTACCTCGGCGACGACTTCGTGCTCGACGAGCCGGCGGGGGTCCGCTGATGCTCCTGCGCCTCACCGACGTGTACGCCGGGTACGGCGGCGGCGACGTCCTGCAGGGGCTCGACCTCCTCGTGGAACCAGGCTCCGTCACCTGCATCGTCGGTCCGAACGGCGCCGGCAAGTCGACGGTGCTGCGCGTGGTCAGCGGGCTCCTCCGCCCGCGGCGGGGTCAGGTCGAGCTGGGCGGGATCAAGATCGGCGGTGCCGACCCCGCGCAGATCCTCGCGCGCGGGGTCGTCCAGGTGCCGCAGTCGCACGGGCTGTTCCCGAACCTGACGGTGCGGGAGAACGTGCTCATGGGCGCGTACGTGATCCGCCGGCAGCGCGCGGTCGTGAAGGGCCGCTACGAGGCGGTCGCCGACCTGTTCCCGATCGTGGCCGAGCGCGCCGACGACAAGGCGGGGAACCTCTCCGGCGGCCAGCGCCGCATGGTCGAGTTCGCACGCACGCTGATGCTCGACCCGGCGCTCGTGCTGCTCGACGAGCCGTCGCTCGGCCTCGACCCCAAGGCGCTCAAGCACGTCTCCGAGTCGATCGAGCTGATGCGGGAGGGCGGCAAGACGATCCTCCTCGTGGAGCAGAACGTCCGCTTCGGGCTGCGCATGTCGACGCACGGGGTCGTGATGGAGAGCGGCCGCGTGCTCCTGGCCGGCACCTCCGCCGAGGTGCTCGGGAACCCGGAGATGGCCGACCTCTTCTTCGGCGGCTCGGCAGCCGCGCGCCCGACGACGCCCGCCGCCGCGGCCACCGGCGGGGAACCGGGGTAGCCCGCGGGTGTCGGGCCCGGTCCTCGCCGCGATCGCCGGCGTCGGCTTCGGCGCGTTCCAGACGCTCAACCGCCGGGCCGTGGGCGGCATGAGCGACGCCTACCTCGCGACCTTCCTCCAGCTGGTCGTCGCGCTCGCGGTGCTCGTGACGGCCACGGCCCTGAGCGGCGACGCCCGCTCGGCGCTCGAGAGCGCCACGGCGCGCGCCGTCGTCCTCTTCGCCCTCGCCGGGCTCGTCCACTTCCTCGTCGGGTGGACGCTGCTGAACCTGAGCCAGATGCGGATCGGCGCCGCCCGGACGAGCCCGCTCCTCGCGACGAATCCCGTCTGGGGCGCCGCGATCGCGGGCGTGACGATCCGCGAGCTGCCGCGCCTCGTGTCGTGGCTCGGCATCGGCCTCGTCGTCGCCGGCGCCTTCGTCGTCTCGCTCGAGCGCGTGGCCGAGACGGGCTGGGGGATCCCGTGGCGCGACGCCGCGCCCGGGCTCGCCACGGCGGTCGCGTGGGCGACGAGCCCGGTGCTGATCAAGGAGGGGCTGGAGGGCCTCGACTCGCCGCTCGTCGGGCTGACGCTCGGGATGGCAGTCGCGCTCGCGGCGTACGCGCTGCTCCTCCCGCTGCGCCCTCGACCCGTCCACCCGCTGCCGCTGCGGTGGGACGCGTTCTCGTTCAAGCTCGCCGCCGGGCTGCTCGTCGGGCTGTCGGTGTGGGCGCGCTGGGAGGCGCTGGAGCTCGCCGACGTCGCGGTGGTGCTGGCGCTCGGGCTGATGTCCGTGCCGGTCGTGCTGCTGCTCTCGCCGCTGCTGATGGGCCGGCACGTGGAGCGCGTCGGCGTCCAGCTCTGGCTCGGGGCGACGCTCGTCGTCGCCGGCTCGCTCGTGCTGGTGGTGGCCGCGTGATCGTGGACGCTCACGCACACGTGATCGTCCCGGGCATCGGCGCGGAGACCTGGTGGGACGAGCAGGGCCAGGTGGTGGAGCTCGAGGGACGGCGCATCCGGGCCGCGGTGCGCGAGTTCGTCGACCTCGGCGGGATCCTCGAGGAGCAGGACGCGGCGGGCGTCGACCGGGTGCTGCTGTGCCCGTGGGTGAACCTCCTCGGGCGGGAGCCGGCGCGCCAGAACGAGGCGCTCGCGGCGATGACCGGACCGCGGGTCGACGTGCTCGGCACCGTCGACCTGACCCGTCCCGACGAGGTCGTCGAGCTGATGCGGGACGGGCGGCTGCGCGGGGTCGAGGTGCCGGCGAGCAGCGAGGGCAGGTACCTCGGCGACGACGCCTTCGCCGACTTCTGGGCCGCGGCCGAGGAGACGCGGGCGTTCGTCTTCGTCCACCCGACGACGCGTGGCTTCTCGGTGCCTGCGACGGAGGAGTACTACCTGTGGAACACGGTCGGGAACCCGCTCGAGACGACCCTCGCCGCCGCGCACATGACGATGGCCGGCGTGCTGGAGCGGCATCCGCGGCTGACCGTGCTGCTCGCCCACGGCGGCGGCGCCGTGCTCGCGCTGCGCGGCCGGCTGCGGCACTCGCACACGTTCCAGCCGCAGGCGCGCGAGCGCCTCTCGGAGTCGCCCGAGGAGTCGTTGCGGCGGTTCCTCTACGACACCGTCACCCACGACCCCGTGCTGCTCCGGGGGGTGGTCGAGTTCGCCGGCCCGGAGCGGGTCCTGCTCGGCTCCGACTACCCGTTCGACATGGGACTGGTGCGCCCCGCCGACGCCGTGCGCGAGCTCGGGCTGCCGGACGACGAGGAGGCCGCGATCCTCGGCGGGAACGCCGAGCGGCTGCTCGCGCGGGAGTCGGCGTCGTGAGGCTAGTCGCGAGCCGGGAGGCCGACGGTGCGGCGCCAGTGCTGCTGTCCGAGCTCGAAGCCGATCGCGCAGCCGAGCTCGACGAGCTCGTCCTCGGTGAACAGCGCGTGCAATCGCGCCCAGAGCGCGTCGTCGGCGAGCGCGGAGTCCCACGCGATCGCGCGCGCCCACTCGAGCGCCGCCAGCTCGCGGCCCTCGAACCGCGACAGGTCGGTCGCCTCAGGGTCGTCGGCGAGGGAGCGGAAGCACAGCTCCTTCAGCCCCGCATCGACGATCCCGCCGTCGAGGACGTTCTCTCGCAGGTACGCGTACGCCTCCTGCGCGGCGGGGACGAGCCCGCGAACGTCGTCGGCCGTGCCCGGCAGGTGCTGCGCCACCTAGGCCTCCGCCTTCGAGGGCGCGAGCCCGCCGGTGGTGTCGGCGAGCAGCTCGCCGTGGCCGACGCCCCACGTCTTGATCACGCGCTGCTGCCCGAACGTGAGCTGCACGAACTGCCCGAGCTCGACGATCTCGTCGTCGCGGAAGTGCTCGCGCAGCCGCGCCCAGACGGCGTCGTCGGCGCCCTCCGGGTTCCAGACGAGCATGCTCGTGTACAGGAGCGCGGCCTTCTGGCGCTCGCTGAAGCGGTCGGAGCGCTCGAACTCGAGGAGCTCGCCGTAGTCCGCCTCGGTCAGCCCCTGCTCTCCGCCCCGGAGAGACCGCTGCGACCCTCAGTAGTCGCAGGCGATCGTCTTCGAGACGTAGACGCGGCAGAGCTCCTTCAGCGCGTGCTCGACCTTGCCCTCGCGGAAGATGCTCCTCCACGGCCGCATGAACGCCTTCGCGACGGCGGGGACGTGGAACCGGATCGCCTGCGTCTCGGGGCGCGGCGTCCCGTACAGCCGCGAGTGCTCCATGTCGGCGGCGAGCTCCGGGTCCGTGATCGTCGCCGGGTCGACGTACGAGATGCGCGCCACGGGAGGAGGCTAGCGGAGTGAGCGAGACGTTCGACGTGGTCGTCGCCGGCGCCGGGCACAACAGCCTCGTCGCGGCCGCGTACCTGGCGAAGGCCGGGCTCGAGGTCGCCGTGCTGGAGGAGCGGCCGGTCGTCGGCGGCAACACCGCGACGGAGGAGCTGACCCTCCCGGGCTTCCGCCATGACTCGTGCTCGACCGCCCACAACCTGATCCAGGCGAGCCCGGCCCTGCGCGAGCTGCGGCTGGAGGAGGACTACGGGCTCGAGTACCTCCGCCCGGATCCGGTCGTGGTGGTCGCCGTGGGGGACGGCGAGACCGTGACGCAGTGGCGCGACCTCGACCGGACCTGCGACGAGCTGGGCCGGTTCTCGGCGCCCGACGCGGACGCGTACCGGCGGCTGATCGCCGACTACGACGCGGTCAAGGGCGTGTTCGGGGCCTACCGCAACCACCCGATCGGGCGCGCGCCGCGGCCGGAGGAGGCGCTCGACGCACGCTGGCGGCGGCGGCTCGCGCTGAGCGCGTGGGACGTGATCCGGACGGAGTTCTCGTCCGAGCACGTACGCGCGTTCCTGCTCTGGATGAGCGTGATGACGGCGCAGCCAGCCGACCGGCCGGGCACCGGCCCGCTCGCCAGCTCGCTCGTCTACGGCCGGCAGCAGCACAGCTGGACGCTGCCGCGCGGCGGCTCCGCGGCCCTGCCGCTCGCGCTCGCACGGCTCGTCGAGGACCACGGCGGGACGATCGCGACCGGACGGAGGGTGACGGGGCTCGTGCTCGAGGGCGGCCGCTGCACGGGGGTCGAGACGGCCGAGGGGGAGCGCTGGACGGCGCGGCGCGCGGTGCTCTCGACCGTCCACGTGGCTCAGCTCGTCGAGCTGGCGCCCGCCGAGGCGTGGGGCGACGAGCTCGCCGACCTGGTGGCGCACTGGCGCAGCGGCGTCTGCCTCTTCCCCGCCCACTACGCCACCAGCGTCGCGCCGTCCTTCCGGGCCGGCGGCGGGGGCACGGTGGCGCCGGTCGCGGCGGGCGTCGCGCCGTCGGTCGACCGGATGCTCCGGCTCGGCTCCGACGTCGAGCGCGGGATCGTCGCGGTGGACGACCCGCCGCTGCTCGTCGTCTGCGCCACGGCCGCCGATCCCTCCCGGGCGCCCGCGAGCGGCGGGCACGTCCTCAAGGTGATCGGCTTCCACCCGTACGCGCCCGGCGGCGACGCGTCGCGCTGGGACGAGCTGAAGGACGAGGTCGCCGCGGCGAACCTCGCCCAGCTGCGGCGGTTCGCGCCGAACCTGACGGAGGACGCGATCCTCGCGGCGCTCGTGAAGAGCCCGCTCGACCTCGAGCGCCAGAACGCGCACAACTGGCACGGCACCTGCCACGGCGGCGACATGAGCCCGGGCCAGTCGGGCGCGCTGCGGGCGCCCGTCCGGATGCCGATCCCGGGGCTCTACCAGACCGGCGCGACCACCCATCCAGGCGGCTCCGTCTCCGCGGCGCCGGGCCGGAACGCGGCGATCGTGCTGCTCGAGGACCTCGGCACGTCGCTCGAGGAGGTCCTGGCGCGTGCCTGACGCACGGGTGCAGGCGGCGATCGAAAACTGGGCGCCGCGGTTCGTCGCCAACGGCGTCGACTTCAACGACTTCCTGCGCACGACTCGCGGCATCGAGGCCTGGGGCGGGTGGCTCGACGCGTGGGTGGCCAGCGGCGACGAGCACCGGGCGCTCGCCGAGGAGGCCGAGGCGGCAGGCCACGCGCGGACCGCCGGCGAGGCCTGGGTTCGCGCCGCGCTCGCCTACCACTTCGCCAAGTTCGTCTGGGTCGTGGACGCGGCCCGCAACCGCGCCGTCACCGAGCAGGCGCGCGACGCCCTCTACCGAGCCCACCGGCACCTCGACCCGGAGGCGGAGCGGCTCGAGATCCCGTTCGAAGGCGCGACGCTCGTCGGCAACCTCCGCGGCCCGCGCGACGCCCCGCTCGTGCTGCTCCTCCCGGGCCTCGACTCCACGAAGGAGGAGTTCTTCGGCTGGGAGGAGACGTTCCTCGCGCGCGGCCTCGCGACGTGCTCGCTCGACGGCCCGGGTCAGGGGGAGAGCGGCTTCGCGCTCCACATCCGGCCCGACTACGAGGCGGCCGTGACGGCGGCGCTCGACGCGCTCGCGTGGCCGCGTCCCGTCGGCGCCGCCGGCGTCAGCCTCGGCGGCTACTACGCCCCGCGGGCGGCCGCGCGCGAGCCGCGCCTCAGCGCGGTCGCCGGGGTCAGCGGCCCCTGGTGCTTCGGCGAGTGCTGGGACGGGCTGCCGGGGCTGACCCGCGAGACGTTCCGCCACCACTCCGGCGCCGCCGACGACGGCGAGGCTCGCGCCAGGGCGCTCGAGCTCGACCTCGCGCCGGTGATCAGCGGGCTGACGCAGCCGGCGCTGATGGTCACGGGGAAGCTCGACCGGATCATCCCGTGGGAGCAGACCGAGCGGATCGCGCGCGAGGCGGCCCGCGGCGAGCTCGTCCTCCTCGAGCACGGCAACCACGTCTGCAACAACCTGCCGTACCGCTGGCGCCCGCTCGTCGCGGACTGGCTCGCGAAGGAGCTCGACCGTGTGGGCTAGGTTCTCGGCCGTCGAGCTGGCGCGCCGCCACGAGCTCGCCCGTGGGCTGATGGACGAGCACGGCCTCCGCGCGCTCGTCGTGTTCGGGAACTCCGGCGTCGGCCGCGGGAACATGGCGAACGCCTTCTGGCTCTCGAACCACCTCGACCTCCACCACTGCTACCTCGTCGTGCCGGCCGACCCCGGCGTCGAGACCGCGCTCTACACCGGCCTGACGAACCACGTGCCGAACGCGCGCGAGGTGAGCGACGTCCCGCTCGTCGAGTGGGGCGGCTACGACCCCGCGGAGACGGTCGCGGGCCGGCTCGCCGCGGTCGGGGTCGCGCGGGGGCGGGTCGGGCTCGTCGGGATCAACGCGACGTTCTCGATGGGGATGCCGTACGCCCACCACGCGCGCCTGCGCGAGCGGCTGCCGGAGGTCGAGCTCGTCGACGTGACGCGGGCGTTCGCGCGGCTCCGCCTCGTGAAGTCGGAGGAGGAGGTCGAGTGGCTGCGCCGGGCGTCCGAGCTGACCGACGCGGCGATGCTCGCGGTCGCCGAGGCGGCGCGGCCGGGCGTGACCGAGGTCGAGCTCGTGGCGGCGGGCGAGGCGGCGTTCCGGCCGGCCGGCGGGACGCCGCGGATCATGTTCCTCCGGTCGATGCCGATGGACGAGCCCAACGGCTGCCTGCCGGCGCAGAACCCGTCGTTCCGGGAGCTCCGTCCGGGCGACGTCGTGATCACCGAGCTGTCGGCTTCCTCGTGGGGCTACACGGGGCAGGTCCAGCGGCCCGTGTTCGTCGAGGCCGAGCCGGGGGGCGAGTGGCTGCGGCTGCTCGATGCGGCGACGAGCGCGTACGACGCCCTCGAGGCCGCCGTCCGCGACGGCGCCGCCGAGGCCGACGCGATCGCGGCGGCCGCGCCGATCCGCGAGGCCGGCTTCGCGATCTACGACGACCTCGTGCACGGCTACGGGGTCGACATCCTGCCGCCGATCGTCGACCGCGAGGCGTTCGCCCGTCCGCCGTCGGAGCCGGGGATGCGCTTCGAGGCGGGCATGGCGGTCGTGCTCCAGCCGAACCCGGTCACGCCCGACGAGCGGATGGGGCTGCAGCTCGGCGGGCTCGTGATCGTCCGGGCGGACGGCTGCGAGCGCCTGCACCGCGTACCGCTGGAACCGCTCGTGGCCGCGCGGTGAGCACGACGGCGGGGACCGATCCGCTGGGCGTCGCGCTCCTCGGGGCCACGGGCATGTGGGGGCCACGGCTCGCGGAGGCAGGCAGGCGGAGCGGGAGCGTGCGCGTCGTCACCGCCCACGCCCGCGACGGGGAGCGGCTGGAGGAGGCGGCTGCACGGCTCGGAGCCGAGCCGGCCGCGACCCTCGATGCCGCGCTCGGGCATCCGGACGTGGAGGCGGTGCTGATCGCGACGCCGAACGACGTCCACGCCGAGCAGGCGCTCGCGGCCGCGGCCCGCGGTCTGCACGCGTCCGTGGAGAAGCCGCTCGCCGACACGGTCGCCGCGGCCGAGCAGATCCGCGACGCGTTCGAGGAGGCCGGGCTCGTGCTCGCCGTCGGCCACGAGATGCGCCGCCTCGGGGCCGCTCGGCGGGCGAAGGAGCTCGTCGACGCGGGCGCCCTGGGAACGGTCGTGCTGGCGGAGGCCAACTGGTCGCTCACGTCGCGCCTGAGCCCGTCGGCGTGGCGCTGGCACCGGGACCGTGCGCCCGGGGGCCCGCTGCTCCAGCTCGGGATCCACCACGCCGACACGCTCGCCTATCTGCTCGGGCCGATCGTGCGCTCGTCGGGCTCGTTCGGGCACGTCGCGACGGAGGCGGAGAGCGACGACGTCGGCGTCGTCACCCTCGAGTTCGCCGGCGGCGCGCGCGGCGTGATCACCGGCAGCTACGTCTCGCCGCGGACGTACTTCCTGCGCCTCTACGGGACGGAGGGCGTGCTCGAGTACGTCGGCGACCTCTCGGTCTGGCCGCGCGCGGAGGCGTTCGACGCCGCGAGCACGCTCACGCTGCGGACCGCGGACGGCGCGCGGCCGGTCTCGTTCGCGCCGCGCGACCCGCTCGCGGAGCAGCTCGACGAGTTCGCCCGCTGCATCCGCGAGGGCGGACCGCCGGAGACGGGCGGCGGGGAGGGGATCGCGGCCCTGCGCGTGATCGAGGAGGCGCTCGCGTGACCTGGGTCGGGCGGCCGGTACGCCGCCGCGAGGACGTCCGCTTCCTCACCGGCGCCGCGCGCTACCTCGACGACCTCGAGCCGGAAGGGGCGCTCCACGTCGCCTTCGCGCGCAGCCTCGCGGCGCACGCGCGCATCGGCGGCCTCGACCTCGGCGCGGCGCTGGCCGTGCCCGGCGTCGCGGCGATCCTCACGGGCGACGACCTCGCGGACGTCGGGCCGTTGCCGGCGATCGGGGTCGAGGGCGCGTGGCTCGCGCCGGCGGCCCATCCCGTGCTCGCGCGCGGCAAGGTGCGGTATGCGGGCGAGGCCGTCGCGCTCGTCGCCGCCGAGTCGCGCGCCGCGGCGGAGGACGCGGCCGAGCTCGTCCAGGTGGACTACGACCCGCTGGAGCCCGTGGTCGGCGCGCGCACCGGCGGCGGCGTCCCCGTCCACGACGACGTGCCGGACGACGTGCTGCTGCGCTGGGCCCGCCGGGCGGGCGACCCCGATGCCGCATTCGCCTCGGCACCGCACGTCGTCCGCCGCTCGTACCGGATCCCACGCCTCGCGGCGGCGCCGATGGAGCCGCGCGGCGCGATCGCCGAGTACGACCCGACGACGGATCTGCTGACCGTCTGGCTGTCGGCCCAGGACCCGCACCGCCCGCTCGCACAGCTCGCGCCGACGCTGGGGCGTCCACCGGAGTCGATCCGCGTCGTCGTCCCCGACGTCGGCGGCGCCTTCGGCTCGAAGGGCGCGCTCGCCCCCGAGGCGGCCGCCGTCGCCGCGGCCGCGATTCGCCTCGGCCGTCCGCTGAAGTGGGTCGAGGACCGGCTGGAGAACTTCCTCGCGTCCTCGCAGGGCCGCGGGCTCGAGGCGGACGTCGAGCTCGCGCTCGACGGCGAGGGCCGGATGCTCGCGCTCCGTGCGCGCCTGCTCGCCGACCTCGGGGCGTACCTCCTGCCGACGACGGCGGTCTCGCCGCACACGACGGCGATGCTGATCACCGGCACGTACGCGATCCAGGACGTCGACGTCGAGGTCGTGGGCGTCGCGACCACGAAGGTCCCGACCGGGCCGTACCGCGGAGCCGGGCGCCCCGAGGCCGCGTACCTGATCGAGCGGCTCGTCGATGCCGCCGCGCGCGAGCTCGGCCTCGACCCGCTCGAGCTCCGGCGCCGCAACTTCGTCCGCGAGTTCCCGTACCGCACGGCGATGGGGTGGACGTACGACTCCGGCGACTACGAGCGCTGCCTCGACGCCGCCGTCGTCCTGCTCGAGCCGGAGCGCTGGCGCGACCGCCCGGGTCGCGGTCGCCTCGGGATCGGCTACGGCATGTACGTCGAGCGGTCGGGCGGGCTGTGGGAGTCCGCGGTGGTGCGGGTCGAGCCCGACGGCCAGATCGTCGTCAGGACCGGCTCGTCGCCGCACGGGCAGGGGCACGAGACGACGTTCGCGCAGATCGTCGCCGACCGCCTCGGCGTCGAGCCCGGCGAGGTCGAGATCCGCTGGGGCGACTCGCGGCTCGGCCCGGCCGGCGTGGGGACGTTCGCGAGCCGCTCGACGGCGATGGGCGGCTCGGCGCTCCTCGCCGCGCTCGACGCTCTCGACGAGGAGCGGCGCCGCGTGGGGGAGGAGCTCGACGTGCGCGAGGCGGCGGCCCGAGCGGGCGGGCTCGAGGCGTCGGGACGGTTCGGATCCGAGCTCGTCTTCTCCTCGGGCGCGTACGGCGCCGCGGTCGAGCTCGACGAGGCCACGGGCCGGCTCGCGGTGCTCCGGATCGCAGCCGTGGACGACGCGGGACGGATCGTGAACCCGCTGCTCGCCGAGGGCCAGGTCGTCGGAGCCACCGTCCAGGGGCTCGGCGAGGCGCTCGTCGAGGTCGTCGCCCACGACGAGACCGGCCAGCAGACGACCGCGTCGTTCGCCGACTACCACCTGCTCACGGCGGTCGAGGCGCCCGAGATCGAGGCCGCGTTCGTCGAGACGCCGTCGCCGCTGAACCCGCTCGGGGCGAAGGGGATCGGCGAGGGCGGCTCGATCGCGACGCCGGGCGCGGTCGCGAACGCCGTCACCGACGCGCTCGGCGGCGCGGAGCTCGACCTGCCGTTCACGGAGGAGGCGCTGTGGCGGGCGCTGCGGGAGGGCGGCTCGTGAAGCCGGTGCCGTTCGCCTACGACGCGCCCCGCTCGCTGGGGGAGGCGCTCGCGCTGGCCGCCGAGCACGGGGACGAGGCGAAGCTGCTCGCCGGCGGACAGAGCCTCGTGCCGCTGCTCAACTTCCGGCTGCTGCGCCCGGCGCGGCTGATCGACCTGAACGGCGTCGAGGCGCTGGCCGGGATCGATGCCGGCGAGACGCTCCGGGTCGGGGCGATGACGCGCGCGCGGGCGCTGGAGCGCTCGCCGGAGGTCGCGGCGCGCTGGCCGCTGCTCGTCCAGGCCGTGCGGTTCTCGGGGCATCCGCAGATCCGCAACCGCGGCACCGTCGGCGGCTCGTGCGCGCACGCCGATCCCGCCTCCGAGCTGCCGTGCGCGCTGCTCGCGCTCGACGCGCGCATGCGGCTGCGCTCCGAGCGTGGCGAGCGGACGGTGGACGCGCGCGACTTCTTCGTCTCGACGTTCTGGACGGCGCTGGAGCCCGGCGAGCTGCTCGTCGAGATCCAGGTGCCGGCGCCGTCGTCGCGGACGGGTACCGCCTTCCTCGAGCACGCGCGCGTGCACGGCGATTTCGCGCTCGCGGGTGCCGCGGCTGTGGTCACGATCGGGGACGGGGGCACGGTCGAGCGAGCCGCGGTGGCGCTGCTCGCGCTCGCCGACCGGCCGATCCGCGTGCCCGCCGCCGAGGCCGCGCTCGCGGGACGGCGCCTGGACGAGCAAGCGGCGCGCGAGGCGGGCGCACTGGCGGCGGCGGCCGCCGAGCCGACGAGCGGCGACGTGGACCACCGCCGTGCGCTCGGCGCCGAGCTCGTCCGACGCGCGCTGCTCGAGGCCGTGGGGAGGGCCGCAGCGTGAGGGTCGCCGTCGAGGTGAACGGGCGAGCCTACGAGCGCGAGGCCGAGCCGCGGACGCTGCTGTCGGACTTCCTCCGCCACGAGCTCGGGCTCACGGGGACGAACGTCGGCTGCGAGCACGGGGTCTGCGGCGCGTGCACCGTGCAGCTGGACGGCGAGGCAGTGCGCTCGTGCCTGATGCTGGCCGTGCAGGCCGACGGGCACGCGATTCGCACCGTGGAGGGGCTCGCGCCGGCCGACGGCGGGCTGCACCCGCTCCAGGAGGCCTTCCAGGAGGCACACGCGCTCCAGTGCGGCTTCTGCACGCCGGGGTTCCTGCTGTCGCTGGAGGCGTTCCTGCGCGACCGCCCCGAGCCGTCCGACGAGGAGATCAGGGAGGCGCTCGCGGGCAACCTCTGCCGGTGCACCGGCTACCTGCCCATGATCGAGGCCGTGCGTCTCGCCGCGACGCTCCTGCGCGCGTCCCCTTGACGCCGCGCGGCGGCGGGGGGAGAACTCGCCGGTGGACGACGCGGCGCGCGAGGCGCTCGCACTGGGCGAGCGGCAGGTGGAGTTCCTGGAGCGTTGGGCCCGCGCGGGCGAGGCCGAGCGCCTGCGGGACTTCGCGCTCGGGCTCCTCGACCGCTCGCGCACCGACGACCGCGTCGCGCTCGTGTGGCACGTCGCGCGGCTGCTCGCGCTCACGCCGGGCCTCGACTTCGCGCTCGCGCTCCGCGACCTCGCGCGCGAGCTCGACCCCCGCGAGCTCGCGGGGCGAGCCTCGGCGGGGCAGCCGCTCGAGGTCTGCGCGGAGCTCGTCGCGTCCGCCGAGCCCGCCGACGACCGCTTCGTCGCGTGCCTCGTCCAGGAGCTCGTCCTCCGCCACGGCTCGCTCGAGCGCGAGCCGTTCGCGTCGTCGTGGCGCGGGCTCGCGTCGCGTGGGCACGAGCTCGCGTGGCTGCCGCTGCGCCTGTCGCGGGTCGAGGCGGCGCCCGAGCTGCCGTCGTTCTCGCCGCACGGCGAGGTTCGAGCCCGCCTCGGCCCGCTCGACGAGGGTGCCGGGCCGGACGCGGGGCCGGCGGTCGGCCGCATCGGCGCGGAGGCGACGACGCCGGCCGACGCCGAGCGCATCCTCGCTGCGGTGGCGGGCTGGAAGGCCGAGGCGCGGGTGTTCGGGTTGACGGGAGGAGCGGAGCAGCCGCTCGCGGTCGCGCTTGGGGAGGCCGGGCTCGAGTGCCTCCCCAGCGGCCTGCTGGGCCGCCGCCGGGCGCCGAGCCGCGGTCGGCAGATCCGCGCCGCCGACGCCTGGGCGGCGGTCTTCGACCTCGCGTCCGGCGGCGGCGCCTACGACGACGGCGAGGGTGGCGCGTACGGGCGCCTCCACGCGTGGCGCTCGCTGGGCGCGCTCGCGGGCGCGACCCCGGACGCGCCCTTCGACGAGGTCGTCGACACGGTCGAGCGCGCGTCCTGGTACCGGTTCGAGTCCGACGCCGGCTGGTTCTGGAACGAGCTGTACGACCTCGGGCTCGGGGCCGTGAGCCCGGACGGACGTCGCCTGGCGGTGCTCGCCGCCACCGACACGGACTAGCCGACGAGCGTCAGCTCCAGCGTCCCGAGCGGCTTCAGCTCGTACCGGACGCGGTCGCCGGGCCGGACCTCGAGCGGCGGCACGACCGAGCCTGCGATGACGACCTCGCCCTCCCGCAGCTCCTCGCCCGCCGCGTCGAGGGTGCGCGCGACGTGCGCGACGACCTCGTCGAGCCGCCCCGTCAGCGCCTCGACGTCGTCCGCCAGCCGCTCGTCCCCGCCGCACGTGACGCGGGCCGAGAGCGCCGCGGGCTCCAGCGCCGGCCCGCGCACGCCGAGGACGACGTGCCGCTGGTAGACGTTCGCCGCGAGGATCCGCTCGGGATCGTCCGGCGGAACGTCGAGGTCCGCCAGCTCGATTGCGGCGCCGAGCCCGGCAATGGACGCCGCGGGGCCTACCCACACCGCCACCTCCGGCTCGAGCACGGGCCGCGTCCAGCCGGCGAGCGACACCGCCGCGCCGTCCTCGACGAGCGCCGTGTCGACGAGGAAGCCGACGAGCGGGCCCTCCAGCCCCAGCCGCGCGAGCGCCTCCGGCGAGCCGAAGCCGACCTTCCAGCCGACTGCGCGCGCCCCCGCCGCGAGCAGCTCCCGCCGCCGCGCGAGCTGCGCCTCGAGACCGCTCACTCCGGCAGCTCGTACCCGGCCTGCTCGAGCGACCCGGCGCCGCTCCAGCCCCAGAGCAGCAGCACGTCCTCGTCGGAGGTGTTGTCGAAGCCGTGCCAGTGGCCGGCGGGCGTGAAGACGACGTCGCCGGCCGCCGCGGGCTCGCGGCCCTCGTCCGTGTAGATCTCGCCGCGCCCCGTCAGCACGACGAGGAACTCGTCGCACCTCGGGTGGCGGTGCCGCTCGTGGCGCGCGCCGGGCGGCAGCACCGTGCGGCCGACGACGAGCCGGTCGGTTCCGGCGGAGCGTGCGTCGATCAGGAACTGCACCTGCATGTCGATCCAACCCTCCTCCTCGCGGAGGCCCTGCTCGAGCGCCACGTCCGCGACGCGCGTCCGGTACGGCCTCACACCAGCCCGCCGAGCCGCCGGTACACCTCGTGCACGACCGCGAAGTCGTGCTCGCGGAGGCCGAGCCCGCGCGCCGCGTTCAGCAGCTCGTTGGCCGCCGCGGCCGTCGGGACGGGAATGCCCCAGCCGCGGGCGAGCTCGAGCGCGAGCGTCAGGTCCTTCTGCTGGAAGTCCACGTCGGCGAGCGGGGGCTCGTCGAGGCCGCCCTCGAGGAGGAACTTCGACCGGTACCGGATCACGGGCGACGCGACCACGCTGTGGAGCATCGCCTCGACGGCGGCTCCCCGCTCGACGCCGCCGCGCTCCGCGAAGGCGACGGCCTCGCCGAGGTTCACGATCTGCGTGATCAGCGCGAGGTTGACGGCGACCTTCATAGTGTGCCCGCTCCCGCTCGGCCCGAGGTGGGTCACCTTCGGGCCGATCGCGCGCAGAACCGGCTCGACGCGCGAGAACGCGTCCGCGTCGCCGCCGACCATGATCGAGAGCTCGCCGGCCTCGAGCGTCGTCGTTGAGCCGGAGACCGGCGCGTCGAGCATCGTCCCGCCCGCGTCCGCGATCGCGGACGCGAGCCGGCGGGACGTCTCCGGGTGGATCGTGCTCATCTCGACGTGGACCCGGCCGGGGCCCGTGCCCGCGACGATCCCGTCCTCGCCGAGGACGACGGCCTCGACCGCCTTCGCGTCGGTCACCATCGAGAGCGTGACGTCGGCGCTCGCCGCCGCCTCCGCGGGCGACCCCGTCCAGTCGAGGCCGCGGTCGAGCAGCGGACGTGCCTTCTCCTTCGTCCGGTTCCAGCCGGCGACCTCGTAGCCGGCGTCGAGCAGGCGCGCGGCGATCCCCGCGCCCATCGCGCCGAGCCCGACGACGGCGAGCCGCACTAGCCGACGGCGGCGACGATCTCGTCCGAGAGGCTCGGGAAGCGGCGGAGGAACTCCGTGCGCTCGCCCTTGAACCGCTCGACGAACCGCGCGTACTCGTCCATCCGCCCCTGCGCCTCGTACAGGCGCCGCGGCTGGAGCACGTCGAGGTCGTCGTCGATCCCCGGCACGTGCGAGGCGACGAGGTAGCCGAAGTCGGGGTCGCGCTCCCAGTCGGTCGTGCCCTCGGCGATCGCCTTCACGATCGCGGACGAGTGCTTGATCTTCACCTTCTTCGAGCCGTGCTCGCGCTCCGGGCCGCCGACCCGCCCAGTGTTCAGCAGGTAGACCTCGAGCGGGTGCTGCTCGAGCAGCTCGAGGAACCGGTTCCCCTGCAGGTCGTGCGGCATCGGGAAGAACGGGTTCGTCCCCGGCACGCGCAGGAACTTCCCCTCCTCGGCCTTGCCGCCGGCGCTCGTCCCCGTCGTCTCGCCGAGCATGAAGTACGCGGCCGCCTGCGCGCCCTCGAGCTTCGCCACCGCCGGGATGATGTTCTCGTTCCGGTTGAGGATCAGCAGGAAGTGGGCGCCCTCGATCGGCCGGTAGGCGGCCGACTCGATCGAGCGGAAGCTGAACGTCGCGCGGCCGTTCTGCGTGTACGAGGTGTCGTAGAAGTCGACCTCGTCGCCGGTCTGCGACACGTTCTCGAGGTACGAGTCGGGCTGCGTCACGGCGCCGTGGATCGTCGGCTCGTCCTCGGGGTTGAGCCCGAACGTCTTCGCGAAGCAGCCGTTCTCGGTCGCGAACACCTTGCCGTCGGGCATCCACGCGACGAAGTCGTCCTGCACCGGGAGCGACATGTTCTGGCGCGTGAACGTCGTCGTCGTCTTGCCCGTCCCGGAGAGGCCGACGATCAGCCCGACCCGGTCGCCGCGGTCGGTCGGGATGATCTTGCAGCCGGCGTGCAGCGGGATCCCGCCGCGGTCGTGGACGAGCTTGTTCCACATCCGCAGCACGCCCTTCTTCGACTCGCCGAAGTAGTCCGAGTTGAAGACGCGGTTCACGCCCTGCTCGAGGTCGACGGTGATCAGCCGGTCGTCCGGCTTCCCCGGCGCCTTCAGCGTCGGCGTGTACACCACCGTCAGCTCCGGCTCGAAGCTCGACCGATCCTCGACGGGGAACCAGAGCTGCTGCTGCATCCCCGCGATGTTCGCGTGGGCGGCCTCGATGTAGAGGCGCACCGGGATCTGGAACTCGGGCTGCGCGCCCAGGTACCCGTCGATCAGCACCATCTCGCGCTCGGCGATGTAGGCGTCCTGGCGCTCGGCCCACTCGGCGGCCTCCGCTCGCGAGATCGTGCGCTCGACGCCGGGCTCGGGGTCGTCCGTGACGATGAACGTCGACGGCGTCGACCGCGCCAGCACCTCGGTCTGGACGTTGAGGTTCCCGTACCTCGTCCAGCGCGCGGACGGCATCCGGGCGGTCAGCTCCTTCAGCGCCTCGGCGGACGGGTTGTCGTGCACCTTCGCCGCCTCCGGCAGCCGGAACAGCATCTTCGCCACGGACTCGTGTCTCCTTCTCGTCGTCGGATCCGAACCCGGCGACTATACCCCCGCTCCTCCACTCGAACCGTCTGCAACGGCGCCGGTTTCTGGCGTTATGCTCGGCTTTCGTCCCCACGAGCGAGGAGGCTCGATGCTCACGTTCGGCGTCACCGTCCTGCCCGACCCCCCGTACGCGCGATTCCTCGAGCTGATCCAGCTGGCCGAGCAGCAGGGCTTCGAGTACGGCTGGACGTACGACTCGCACGTCCTGTGGCAGGAGTCGACGCCGCTCCTGACGATGGCCGTCGAGCGCACGTCGCGAATGCGGTTCGGGCACTTCGTCACGAACCCGGGCACGCGCGAGCCGACCGTGCTCGCGTCGATGTACGCGACGCTGCACGACATCTCCGACGGGCGGATGGCGATGGGCATCGGCCGCGGCGACTCCGCGCGGCGCTACATCGGCCAGAAGCCCGTGAAGGTGGCGGAGTTCGAGCGCCGCTGCGCGATGGTCAAGGACTTCATGAACGGCCGCCCCGTGGACTGGAACGACAAGGAGCTCGAGCTCAAGTGGGTACGCGAGGAGCTGCCGGAGATCCCGATGTGGATCGCGGGCTACGGGCCGAAGGCGCTCGGTGTCGCAGGGCGCGTCGGCGACGGCGTGATCATCCAGCTCGCCGACCCGGACATCATCCAGTGGATCATGGGCACCGCGCGCAAGGCGGCGGAGGAGGCGGGCCGGGACCCGGCGGCGCTCAAGTGCATCGTGGGCGCGCCCAGCCACGTGTCCGACGACATGGCGGAGGCTCGCGAGCAGACGAAGTGGTTCCCGGCGATGGTCTCGAACCACGTCAAGGACCTGATCGACCGCTACGGCGCCGACGGCACGGTGATCCCGAAGGCGCTCACCGACTACGTGCTCCAGCGCGACTTCTACGACTACGACGAGCACTCGCGCGTCGGCGCCAAGCACGGCGCGTTCGTGCCGGACGAGATCGCCGACCGCTTCTCCGTGCTCGGCACGACGGAGCAGATCACCGCGAAGCTGAAGGAGCTCGAGTCGATCGGCGTCGACCAGTTCAACATCTACCTCATGACCGAGCGGCAGGAGGAGACGCTGCGTGCCTACGGCAGCGAGGTGATCCCGCAGTTCGCGACCGTCGCCGCCTAGTCGGCGATGTCGACGAGCGCGACGACGGCGATCACCAGCTCGCCGAGGCCGGCGAGCGCGGCGAGCCCCGTCGCGGTCAGGAACGGGATGCTCACGAGCGGGAGCACCGGCGCGTAGGGCATGAGCGTCTCGCGCGCGCCGCCGCCGAGCCGGATCAGCCGGAACGGCAGCAGGATCACGCCGCCCAGTCCCAGCGCGCGCCAGCGGGCGATCTCGCCGGCGAGCCGCTGCGCCTCGCTCGTGTGACCTCGCAGGTCGGTCGGGGCGGTTCGGACGCGGCCCGGCAGCTCGGCGAGCGCGCCCAGCGAGGTGGAGAACACGTACAGCAGCACGGGCGGCGTGGCGGCGAGGCCGGCGACGAACAGGATCGGGATCCAGTCCTCGGTGCGGTCGGGGGTGCCGTCGTCGACGAGCGCGCCGAAGATGACGACCGCGGCGACGCCGAGCACGATCGCGTACGTGCGCGCGATCCGGGCGGCTGCCGCGACCACCTTCATCGGCCGAGGAACGCGCGGATCCCGTCGCGGAGCCCGGCTGCCGCCCGTGCGCGGTACGCCGGCGTCGCGAGCAGGCGATCCTCGCGGGGGTTCGTGAGGAAGCCGAGCTCGACCAGGACCGCGGGCACGTCGGCCCAGTTGAACCCGGTGATGTCGCCGCGCTCCTGGAGCCCGAGGTTCCGGGAGCCGAGGCGGGCGACCAGCGCCCGCTGGACCGCCGTCCCGGCGCGCCGGCTCTCGGCGGCGATGTCGTCCGTCCAGCCGCGGCGACGCGCGGGGACGAGCGTGTGGGTGCCGTGCGTCGCCCGGTTCGACGAGCCGTCGGCGTGGACGCGCAGCATCAGCGCCGCGCCCGCGCGGTTGCAGGTGCGCGCACGGGTCACGTTGCCGAGGCTCGGCCCGCGGGTCGTCGTCCGGGTCATCACCACCGGGATCCCTTCCCGCCGGAGCAGCGCGCGCAACCGCAGCGACACGTCGAGCGCGAGGTCGGCCTCGCGCTGCCCGGTGACGACGCCGCCGGCGCCGCCGCCGTCCTTGAGCTTCCGTGTGGCGGAGCCGGGACCGATCGGCTCGGTGGCGGGGTTCGCCCGCGCGCCGTGGCCGGGGTCGATGCAGACGGGCGCCGCGGGCGTGCCGGCGAGCGCCGCGGAGGCGAGGAGGGCGGCCAGCACGCGGGCTACGATAGGCGCTCCCACGGCGCCTTGGCCGAGTGGCTAGGCACGGGTCTGCAAAACCCGGTACACCGGTTCGACTCCGGTAGGCGCCTTCCACTGCCTGGGCAAGCGGGAAACGAGCCGGTTCGGTCTGCCTGTTCACGTTTCCCACCTGTCCTGCGCCCGCCGCATCGCGTCCGCGAGCTCGTGCTGGTCGAGGTGCATGTAGTGCTCCGAGGTCGTGACGGGCGACCGGTGCCGCATGAACCTCGATCAGCGGGAGGAGCATTCCGTCTGTCCTCATCCGTCGAGTTCGGGGATCCCCGCCTGCGCTAGGAGTTCAGCGACGGCGTCCATCGACTCCTGCGCGTCCACCGACACGGGTTGCTCGAAGTCGGGGCCATTGAGCGCGGCGCGCGTGTCGATGCAGACCACGTCGTGCGTCTCTGCGTTGTCGCACATCGCCTGGGCCAGCGCCTCGAAGGACGCCTCCCACCCGCGGAGGATCGCCGGGCTCAGCGAGGGGTCGTTGAACTCGTTCGGGATGGTCACGAGCCGGATCGCTGTCGGTTGCCCGGCCCGCAACTCCTCGATCTCGGAAAGGATCGCGTCGAAGTCCTGATGCCACCTTCGGTCGAGTTCGGCGACGCAGGCCGTATCGTTCGCGCCCCCGCACGTTCCGTTCTCGATCGCCTTGCCGATGCGTCCGAAGTCGTTCGGGCCCGTGGAGATCACAATGACGTCGCCGGCGGCGACCTTTTCGCGGAACACTTCGTCCGTCTGGAGCGCCTTGCGCAAGCCCGTGCTGCCGCCTCCGCCAGGCGTCTCAAAATAGGGCTGGTAGTCCCCGGCGAGGCTTTGGAGCGTCACGGGCTTGCCGAGAAGCTCCGAGAGCGCGTCAGCGTGTGTCCGCGTGAAGGTGCGACAGCCGTTGCAGTGGGCGCCTTGGATCCACGAGTCCCCGAGCGCGATGTAGGTAAGGCCTTCGGCTTCGCCAGCGGGTGCTGCGGAGGTATCGGCAGCGCTTTCAGCGTCGGGCTCCGCGGAGGGGTCCCCACCTCCGCAACCTGCGACCCCCAGGGCAATCGAGAGGGCAATCCCGAGTGAGCATCGTCGTGTCGCGGCGAACGCTCCCACGACAAACCTCCGCATATCCGAACCTCCGTCTCCCCCCGGTAGGTCTCATGGGACTGTTCAGCCCGGCGGGACCGAATGGCGAAAGAGCGTGCACCACCTCGTAGTCCGACGTCAAGCCACTTGTCCCGGCCGATTCGTGCAAGCGCGCCGGGCGCTCGGCCGCTTACACCGACCCGATCGGGGACAGCGGAACGGCGCCCGAAATCGGCACGGTGGTGGTGTCGAACGACGATGCAGGGATGCTGTCGGTCGCGGTCACGTTCGCAAACCGAACCGCGCTCGGCCCGACCGAAGCATTCGCCGCCGCCTCTGACACCGACCACGACATCGAGACCGGCTACGGCCCCGCGGGCTCGCCGGTCGGCTTGGACTACAGCATCGAGATCTACCGCTCCTCCCTCGCCCTGTTCCGGTTCGACGAGGTCTCGGAGGAGTTCGAGCCGATGCCGAAGAAGACACTGACTTCGAGGTGGGCCGGGCCGACGCTGACCGTCAGCGTGAGCGGACGCGAGCTCGGCTTGACCAACGGCGGCCTCCCGTTCTTCATCGCAGCCGACTCGAACCCCGATGACGACGACGCGCCCTGGGATACGGCACCCGACACGCTCGCATTCGTCGTCGTTCCGTGGGTCTACGAGGTCAAGCTCCCGGTGCCGACGCTGGCGCTCAAGAGCCTCGACTGCACCCCCGAGCCGGCGCGCGCGGGGAAGCTGATGACGGGAACAGCGGTCGTCGCCGTCACCCGTGCCGGGGTGCCCGAGGTGCTGAGCCCGACGGCAAAGGTCACGTGGCGGGTGACGGTCGGAACCGCCAAGCTCAAGCCGCAGCGGACGACGACCGTGGACGGCGTGGCGAGGGCGACCTGGAAGCTGCCCAAGACAATCAAGGCGAAGGTTGTCCGGGTCACCGTGACGGCGACACAGGAGGGCGTCACCATCACCAAGACGCACCTGCACAGGATCAGGTGAGGGCGCCTCCGAGCGGGCCGATTCAAGCGACGAGCGAAGTCCGGCCGTCGCGCAGGGCGATCCCCGTGCTGCTACGCGGCCCGGGCGCGGCGCACCTCGCCGCGCTCCCGCGCGGACAGGCGGCGGGCGAGCTCGGGTCCGGCGACCATCGCCGCCGGCACGAGGATCCACACCTTGCCCTCGGTCACGTCGTAGGCCTCGAGCAGCGTCGACCACGAGTCGCCGGCCACCCAGTGGCCGAAGCCGAACTCGAAGGCGACGGTCAGCGCGCCCCACGCGGCTCCGACCGACAGCGCCTCGCGCCGGGTCTCGAGCGGCCACCGGCGCTGCAGCAGCCAGACGTACCCGGCGAGCAGCCCCAGCAGCGTGCCGGTCGAGATCACCCCCGCGGCGTCCTCGCCGACGGCGTCGGCGTAGGTCGCGTCGCGGGCGGCGCCGTTCACGACGCCGAGCACCGACGCGCCCACCCAGGCCAGGATCCATCGCTTCTTCATGCGTCCAGCATCGACCGCGCTCCGGCCTCGGCGCATCGGGGGAATGAGCGGATTGCCGGTGAGGACCTTCGACCGGCGACGTGACTGCGCCCGGGCGCTCGCGGCCCATGCCGCGCTTGTGTGCCGGGCTCGACCGGGTAGGATGCTACTTGACCGGTTAAGTCAACGACGCGCGATAGGAGACGAGCGGTGACTCGGAGAGCCGACTTTCCGGACGATTTCGTGTGGGGCGTGGCGACCTCCGCGTACCAGATCGAGGGCGCGGCCTCGGAGGACGGGCGCGGTGCCAGCATCTGGGACACCTTCTGCGCGCGCGGGGGGAAGGTGCGCGGCGGCGACTCGGGCGCGGTCGCGTGCGACTTCTACCACCGCTACCCGCAGGACATCGAGCTGATGCGGGAGCTCGGCCTGGACGCGTTCCGGTTCTCGATCGCCTGGCCGCGGGTGCTGCCCGAGGGTCGCGGTCGCGTGAACGAGGCGGGCCTCGACTTCTACGACCGGCTCGTCGACGAGCTCCTCGCCGCCGGCATCCGGCCCTTCGTGACCCTCTACCACTGGGACCTGCCGCAGGCGCTCGAGGACGCGGGCGGCTGGCCGGTGCGCTCGACGGCCGAGGCCTTCGTCGACTACGTCGAGGCCGTCGCCGCGAGGCTCGGCGACCGCGTGCGGCACTGGACGACGCACAACGAGCCGTACTGCGCCTCGTGGCTCGGCTACGTCGTCGGCGTCCACGCGCCGGGCCGGACCGACGTCAAGGACGGCGCCGCCGCCGTCCACCACGTCCTGCTCTCTCACGGCCTCGCCGTCGAGGCGCTGCGCCGCGAGTGCGCCGGCTCGCAGGTCGGCATCGTCCTCGACTCGTGGCCGGTGTCGCCCGCGACGGACGACCCCGCCGACGCCGCGGCGGCGCGCGAGGTCGACGGCTTCCGCACGCGCCTGTTCTTCGACCCGGTGCTGCGGGGGCACTACCCGCAGGACGTGCTCGAGCGGCTCGGCGACGCGGGGCCGCCGGCGCGCCAGGGCGACCTGGAGCGCATCTCAGCGCCGCTCGACTTCGTCGGCGTCAACAACTACTCACGGATGGTCGTCCGCGCCGGCCCCGACGGCGTGCCGGCGATCGACCCGCCGCCGGCGGGTGCCCAGACGACCGCGATGGGCTGGGAGATCCACCCCGACGCGATCCACGAGCTGCTCACGCGGGTGCACCGCGAGTACGGCGTGCAGTCGCTGTACGTGACCGAGAACGGCGCCGCGTTCGACGACGTCCGCGGCCCCGACGGCCGCATCGACGACCGCGACCGGATCGCCTACCTCGAGCAGCACCTCGGCGCCGTCGCGCGTGCGATCGCCGACGGCGTCCCCGTCCACGGCTACTTCGTCTGGTCGCTGCTGGACAACTTCGAGTGGGCGGAGGGCTACGGGAGGCGCTTCGGCATCGTCTACGTCGACTACCCGACCCTCGAGCGGATCCCGAAGTCGAGCTTCCACTGGTACCGCGACGTGATCGCGACCGGGCGGGTCTCGCCCCTCGAGCCGGTCGCCTCCTAGCGCTCGATCGCCGCGTCCCCGCGGGCGCCGTCCTCGCCCGGCGCGCGCGCCACGAGGTGCCCGGGGGCGACCTCGACGAGCTCCGACGGCGCGCCGTCGCGGCCCGCGTACGCGTCCTCGTGGGCAACGTGCTCGATCGCGGCGGTCGCCCCGACCTCGCGCTCGACCTCGTGCCACTTGCGGTGCAGCTGCGGCACCGACGCGACGAGCACCTTGGTGTACGGGTGGCGCGGGCCCTCGAAGACGCGCTCGGTCGGGCCCATCTCGACGATGCTCCCGCGGCGCAGGATCACCGTGCGGGAGCTGATGTAGTTCCCGAGCGAGAGGTCGTGCGTGATGAAGAGGATGCCGAGACCGCGCTCCCCGAGGTCGGCGAGCAGGTTGAGGACGTCCACGCGCGTCGAGGCGTCCAGCATGCTGATCACCTCGTCGGCGACGAGGAAGCGGATCTCGAGCAGGAGCGCGCGCGCGATCAGGAGCCGCTGGAGCTGGCCGCCGCTCAGCTGGTGCGGGTACTTGCCGAGCACGTCGGCGGGGTTGAGCCCGACCGACTCGATCGCGTCGGCGACCTTGTCGGTCCACGCGGAGGAGCGCATCCGGGGGAAGTAGGTGTCGCGCACGAGCGAGAACGCGCGGTCGGCCTTGAAGATCGGGTTGTAGGAGCTGAAGGGGTCCTGGAAGACGCCCTGGACGTGGCGGTAGTACTCCTTCAGCCGCCCGCCCGTCAGCTCCGACACGTCTGCGCCCTCGAAGCGGATCGAGCCCGACGTCGCCGGCAGGAGGCGGAGGATCATCCGGCCGATCGTGCTCTTCCCGCTGCCGCTCTCGCCGATCACCGAGAGGATCTCGCCCGGCGCCACCGTGAAGCTGACGTCCCGGACGGCGACGAGCTCGGTGCCGCCGAACGTGCCGACGCGGAAGCTCTTGGAGACGCGGTCGAGCTCGAGCATCACGCGGGCGGCGCGGTCGCCCAGCAGGCGACGCTGTGGTCGGGCTCGACCTGGACGAAGGGGGGCTGGTCGACGCACTTCGCGAACGCGAGCGGGCACCGGTCCCTGAACCGGCAGCCTGCCGGGGGGTTGAGGAGCGAGGGCGGCCGGCCCGGGATGCCGACGAGCTTCCGCTCCTCGTGGCGGACGCCGACCTCCGGGAGCGCGCCGATCAGCATGCGCGTGTAGGGGTGGCGCGGCGCGTTCGCGATCGTGTCCGCAGGCCCCTTCTCCGCGAGCCGCCCGGCGTACATGACGAGCACCGTGTCGGCGATCTGGTAGAGCAGGGACAGGTCGTGCGTGATCACGATCATGCTCTTGACGAACTCGCGGTCCCGGAACTCGACGAGCGTCTCGGAGACCGCGCGCTGCGTCGAGACGTCGAGCGCGGAGGTGATCTCGTCGGCGATCAGGAGCGACGGGTTGAGCAGCGTCGAGAGGACCATCACGGAGCGCTGCTTCATCCCGCCGGACAGCTCGATCGGGTACATCCCGAGCACGGCGGGCGAGAGGCCGACGAGCTCGAAGCGGCGGGTCAGCTCGGGCAGCACCGTCTCGAACGTGACGCCGCGCGACTCGAGCAGGTCCTGCACGATCCGGCCGACCTTGCGCGTCGGGTTGAGCGCGCTCATCGCGTACTGCGGGATCAGCGAGACGCGCTCGAAGCGGAACGAGTTCATCCCTGTGTCGTCCCAGATCGGCAGTTCCGAGCCGTCGAGCTCGACGCGGCCGGCGACGTACTTCATCCGCCCGTCGAGCCGGATGAGGCTCCTGCCGAGCGTCGACTTCCCACAGCCGGACTCCCCGGCGAGGCCCATGATCTCGCCGTCGCCGATCGTGAACGTGGCGCCGTCGAGGGCCTTCACGTCGCCGCGGAGGGTCCGGTAGTAGACCTTCAGGTCGTCGACCCCGACGCCCACGCTACAGCTCCCGGAGCCGCGGGTTGAAGATCTCGTCGAGCCCGACGTTCATGACGTACAGGCCGCCGACGACCGCCATGATCGCGAAGCCGGGCGGCACGAACCACCACCACATCCCGAGAGGCAGCGCGCTCGAGACGACGGCGTTGTTCATCATCACGCCGAGCGACATCGCGTTCGTGGGGCCGAGGCCGAGGAAGTCGAGGAACGCCGCGGTCAGGATCGACCCCCCGAAGAGCAGGATGAAGACGAGGAACAGATAGGACGCCATGTTGGGCGCGATCTCGCGCACGATCACGTGGCCGCCTCGCGCGCCCGACAGCCGCGCGAGGCTGACGAAGTCGCGGGAGGCCAGCGAGAACGTCTGCGCACGGATCGCGCGCGCAGCCCACGGCCACGAGGTCACCCCGATCAGGATCGCCTCCGTCACGAGCCCCCGGACGCTGAGGTAGGCGGCGACGATGATGAGGACGGCGAGCGTGGGGATCACGAGCACGACGTTCGTGAACATGCTGAGCACGTCGTCGACGACGCCGCCGCGGTAGCCGGCGACGAAGCCGACCGTCATCCCGATCAGCGACGCGATGGCGGCGCTCAGCAGCCCGACGACGAAGCTCGCGCGCAGCCCGTACACGAGCTGGGCGAACACGTCCTGGCCGGGCGCCGTCGTCCCGAGCCAGTGCTCCGAGGAGGGCGGCTGCCCGGTGCCGTACCCGAACTCGAACGGATCGGCGGAGGTGAGCCTCGGGCCGACGAGGGCGAAGAGCAGGGCGAGCACGACGACGACGAAGCCGATCACGAGCTTGCGGTTCCGGAGCGCGAAGTAGAGCCACTCGGCGCGCCTGGCGGCGGGCGGCGGGCCCCCGCCCGGGAGCGCCTCGGGCGCGGACTCGAGCTGGTCGGCGGCGGGGCCGAGCGCGGTCACGTCAGCTCCCCTGCATGCCGACGCGGGTCCGCGGATCGACGACGACGTAGAGGATGTCGACGATGAAGTTCGCGACGAGCACGCCGATGATGATGAACAGGAAGGCCCCCTGCAGCAGGAAGTAGTCGCGGTTCTGCACCGCCGTCAGGATCAGCGACCCGACGCCCGGATAGCCGAAGACGACCTCGGTCACGAGGGCGCCGCCGACGACGGCGCCGAGCGCGAGCGCGAGGCCCGACATCTGCGGCAGCACCGCGTTGCGGTAGGCGTAGCTCCGCACGAGCCGCGTCGGGGCGCCGAGCGCCTGGAGGTAGTTCGCGTAGTCCGCCTCCAGCTCGTAGATGATCAGGTTGCGCATGCCGATCGCCCACCCTCCGAACGAGACGAGGAAGAGGGACAGGAACGGCAGGAACCAGTGGCTCAGGAAGCTGCGCGCGAACTCCAGGCTCCATTCGGGCTGGAGCGAGAAGTCGTAGGCGCCCGAGACGGGGAAGATCTGCAGGCGGAAGCCGAGGACGTACACGAGCACGAGCGCGAGCCACATGTACGGCGTCGCGGTGAGGACGTACGACACTGGCAGCACGGTGTTGTCCAGCACCTTGCGCCGGGCGGCCATCGCGCCGATCCGGTTACCCGCGACGTAGCTCAGGAGGATCGCGGGCACGAGCAGCGCGAGCGTGTACGGCACCGCTGCCCAGAGCAGCTCGCTGACGGTCGAGCCGACGTACGCGATGCTCGGCCCGAGGTCGCCGTGGGCGAGACCGAGCCAGAAGTCGAGGTACTGCCGCCAGAGCGGCCGGTCGAGCCCGAACGACTCGGTGAAGTAGCCCGTCAGCTCCTCCGCGGCCGTCGGGTCGGACCTGAGTCGCGCGATCAGCCCCGCGATCGGGTCGCCCGGCATCAGCCTCGGGATCGCCCAGTCCACCGTCACCGCGACGAAGAACGTGAGGAGGTACAGGGAGGTCTTGCGGGCGAGGTACCGGGTCATGGCGCTCTCGTCTTCCCGTCTACGGCCGATCGTGCGCGGCTCCCGGGCCGCGACCTGCGCCCGGGAGCCGCTGCGCGTCGGAGCTGGCCTGCTAGCGCGGCCTCAGCTTCGCCAGCGCGTCGATGCCGGTCATGTTGATGTAGCCGTTCCACGTGGACGGCGTGTTCTGGAGCCCCGCGCCCGTGGACTTCGCGAAGTTCGTCCACATGCGCGTGTTGTACTGAGCCCACATGCCGTTGTACCAGAGCGGAATCGCAGGCAGGTCCGTGAGCTGGATCTGCTGCAGCTGCTTGTGGATCGCCATCGCCTTCTGGACGTCCGTGCTCTTCGTCTTGTTGAGCTGGACGGCCAGGTTCCACGCCTTCTGGTTCTGGTAGCGCTGGAAGTTGCGAGTGGTCTGCGTGCTCGCGAGGGGGAGCCGGAACAGGTACTCGTAGTACGTGTACGGCGAGTTGCCGAGCTGCACCTCGTTGTTCAGGGCCAGCTCGAACTTGCCGCTGTTGCGCTCCTCCACGAGGGCGTTGAAGTCCGGGTACGCCAGCGTGATCTTGATGCCGGCGTCCTTCGCGCTGTCCGCGATCATCTGGATCGCGGTCATCCAGTCCGACCACCCGTTCGGGACGATCAGGCGCAGGTTGATGTCGGACCCGTCCTTGTTCTCGACGAACCCGTCCCGGTCACGGTCCCGGTAGCCGTTCGCGGCGAGGATCTGCTTCGCCGTGGCGACGCTGTACTTGAAGCCGAGCCGGTTCACCTGGGCCTTGTCGATCCACTTGCTCCAGATCGGCAGGAGGCCGGTCGGGTTCGCCTTCGAGACGATGTTGCCGTAGTCGTCCCGCACGATCCGCCCGACGTCGATCGACGACGCAAGCGCCTTGCGGAAGTTGCGGTCGTTGAGCGGTGCCTTCGTCGTGTTGGGGACGAGCCACGCCGTGTTCGCGGGAAGCATGTACGGCGCCTTCGAGTAGTACGTCTGCACGTTCCCGCGGATGATCTTGTCGACGCCGGGGAAGAAGTTGTTGCTGAGGTCGATCTTCCCCTGGATGAAGTTCTGCAGCGACGCCGTGTTCGACGTGTTGTGGATGTCGACGATGTACTTCATCCACATCCGCTTGCCGAGCGCCTTCGTCGCCCACCAGCCGTCCCGCCGGTTGTACTGCAGCGTCTGCGACGAGCCCTTGCCGCCGCCGTAGGTGAACGGCCCGGTGACGACGAGCTTCGACATGTCGTCGTTGTTGCCCGTCGTGATCTGCCTGGCGCTGTAGCTCTTCCAGACGTGCTGCGGGACGATCGGCGTGTTGTAGCGATACCAGTCGAACTGCTGGTAGTTCGGGCTCCCGCCGAACTGGAACCGGACCGTGTAGGCGCCGGCCGCGGTGATGCGCTGCAGGCCGGTCCGCCACAGCGTGGCGAAGTCCGAGCCGGGCAGCTTGCCGGTCTCGTAGGAGAACTTCACGTCCCTGGAGGTGAAGGGCTTGCCGTCGCTCCACGTGACGCCTCGGCGCAGCGTGACGACGAACGTGTTGCCCTGCCAGGTGCCCTTCGTCGCGAGCCAGGGGATGAACCGGTCCTTCAGCGGGTCGTACCGGAACAGCGTCTCGTACATGAGCCCGACGACGCCTGTCGCGTAGTCGCCGGCGCGGAACGGGTTGAAGTCCGTGTAGGGCCCCCACTGCTTGCCCGAGACGTACAGCGTCTGCGAGCGGGGGAGTGCGGACGTCCCGTCGGTCCGCGCGTCGGCCCCTCCGACCGTCGTCGCCAGGACCACCGTCAGACCGACGGTGGCGAGCAACGCGGCACGGAGCCTGCGATGCCTCTTCGTCATTGCCACGATCCCACCTTCCTGTCTCTTCGTCCGCACCAACACGTGGCCCGTGCCACGCCCATCTCGACCGTCGCCCGTCGGAGCGGGCCGTGCGTCTGGGAGGCCGGACGAGGTCGCGTGCCTGCGCACCCTCGTACCGGCACCTGCTCGCGCGTGTTCGCGTCTCCCCTCGGTCGACGACATCGTTGACCCTCGTCGACGTCCTGGCACGCGCATCCGCCGTCCTTACCCAGCCATTGCGGCTCTTCCGCGCGCCGGGATCGGCCTCTAGTCCCGCGCATCCCTCCCTTCGACCGCGGCGGCGGCGAGCGCTGCAGGAGCGTCGTCCCGTCGGCCGCGGAGCGGCAGTGCCGCGACCGCGTACGGGTCGAGCGTCAGTCGCCCCGCGGCCGCGTCCAGCTCCACGTCGTCGTCGAGCAGCGGCGTCTCGACCACGGTGTCGCCGGAGACGTTGAGGAAGATCGCGGTCCGGCTCGCGCGGCCGCGGACCAGCCCGACGAGGACGCGCGGGTCGGCGACGCGGACCGGCCGCGAGACGCCCGCCTCGTCCGCGAGCGCCGAGTAGAGCCGCCACGTGCTCTCGGGGTTCACGCGCGGCGTCCGCGCCGCCAGGTGCTCGAGCGGGTACGTGCAGAAGACGGTGCGGCCGCTCCCGAGCGCGTGCCGGAGGAGCGCGGGGCGGCCGTGCGCGTCGAGCGCGAGCACCTCCGCGCCCGCCGGCTCGACCGGGAGGTAGGCGCGCGCGCTCGCGGAGCCGCCGACGGCGAACGCGAGCGTCGAGCCGCGCGGCAGGTCGCCGAGGGGCTCCACGAGCTCGAGCACGACCTCGTCGTCCTCGATCGGGTCGACGAGGCCGTAGCGGAGGCGGTGCCGGAGGCCGAAGAGCTCCTCGAGCCAGGTCAGCCACGGGCCCCGCTGGTTCGCGGTGCTGCCGGCGAAGTACGAGGCGTAGACCGTGGCGCCGTCGGCGGCGAGCTGCCGCAGCCGGCCGAGGCCGGGCGCCGTCAGCGCCTTCACGCTCGGGAGGAGGTAGAGACGCGCGCCGGCGCGGAGCCCGTCGCGCTCCCGGACGAGCTCGACCGGCAGGTCGGCCTCGCGGGCGGCGACGTACCCCTGCAGGAGGTTGTCGCGCAGGTCGTCCCGGTAGGCCTGCTCCGTGAACGGGAGGACGCGCTCGAAGTGCTCGGGGACGACGATCGCGACGTCGCCGGCGACGCGCTCGAACCCCTGGTCGGCGAGGTCCTCCACGAGCGAGCCGAACCGCTGCAGCTCGCGCAGCGCCGGCTTCGGCCGTCCCGCGCGGTCGGTGAGCCCGAAGTGCAGCTCGAAGGGATGGTGCCGGTAGGGATCCTCGTCGGACAGGTCGTCGTAGTCGGCGTTGCACCAGGCGAGCCAGCCGCGCGCCCCGGCGAGGAGCGACGTGTGCAGCACGTGCCGGTAGTACTCGGCGGCGCGGTCGTCGGCGGCAAAATCCGAGCTGACGCCGAACTCCTCCAGCACGACGGGCTTGCCGAAGCTGCCCGCGAGCTCGCAGGTGAACGCCGGCGTCAGGAGCTGCCGGAGCTCGTCGTCCTGCATCGGATACGCATGCGGCCCGACGAAGTCGACGAGCGGCGCGAGCGCACGCAACGAGTAGCCGTTGTCGCGGCCCGTCACCTCGACGCCCCAGGCGCCGTCGCCGAGCGAGATCGGCTGCGTCGCGCCCGCCGCACGCACCGCCTGCACGACGAGGCGCGCCCACGCCGCGATCTCGTCGGCCGAGGCCGGCCCGCCGTAGAGGGGCATCTCGTTGGAGACGAGCCAGCCGACGACGGCAGGGTGGCGCCCGAAGCGCCGCGCCAGCTCGCCGGCGAGCCACGCCTGCTGCGACACGAGCCAGACGTCGCGGTAGAGGTCGCGTCCCTGCCGCCACGCGGGGTCCCAGTTCTCCCCGGACATGTGGCCGACGATGAACGTCGGGATCGTCCCGAGCCCCTGCTCCACGTGCGCGTCGAGGAAGTCGGCGAAGCGCTCGAGGACGTCGCCGTCGAGGCGCTCGGGCTCCGGGACGAAGTCCGGCCAGTAGCAGAACGACCGCGTCACGTTCAGGCCGTGTTCCGCCAGGACCGCGAGCTCGTCCCGCACGACGGCGCCGTCGTAGCGCGTCCACATGCGGGGGCCGCCGGCGCGCGACCAGAAGTTCGCCCCGAGCCACGGCGCCGCCCCGAAGTCGCTGCTCCGGGCCACCGTCCCGGATCCGTCGCTGCTGCGCATCTGGCGCGACTGAATCACTTATCCGGTTCAGTGTCAACCGGGAAAAGCCGCACTTCTGCGCCGAGGACGGGCGCGTGCTACCCGGCGAGCGCGCGCGCGACCCGCACGTCTGCGGGAGGGCCCGTGCTGCCACGGGGCGTCAGCTCGCCCGGCGGCGCCTGCAGGCTCCCTTCCGCCTCGCCCTCGATCTCTGCCAGCAGCCGGCCGGCGACCACGGAGCCGTACGCGACGATGTCGCGGGTCATCGCGGTCAAGGGCGGGTGGACGACACGGCAGATGAGCGAGTCGTCCCAGCCGACGATCGACAGGTCTCCGGGGACGGCGAACCCCATCTGGTGCGCGACGCCCAGCCCCGTGACGGCGAGCACGTCGCTGTCGTACACGATCGCCGTGGGCCGCTGCGGCCGCGACAGCAGCGTCCGCGTCGCGCGGGCGCCGCTCGCCGGCGTGTAGTCGGTGTCGACCACGTCCGCGGCGATCCCCAGCTCCGCCGCCGTCTCGCGGAACGCGTCGGAGCGGAGCACGTTGTGGACGAAGTCGCTCACGCCTGCCACGCGCGAGATCCGCTCGTGGCCGAGCGCCGCGAGGTAGCGGACGACCTCCGCGGTCGCGGCCGCCTCGTCGTGCCAGACCGCGGGTACGACGTCGCCTTCGACCGGCCCGCCGACGACGACGGCGGGAAGCCCGAGCCGCACGATCTCCGCGATCCGCGGATCGTCGCGACGGAGGTCGACGAGCATGACCCCGTCGACGCGCCGCTCCGCCCACCAGCGCCGGTAGACCTCGGCCTCCTCCTCGGGGTCGCGCACGAGCTGGAGCGTGAGCGCCACGCCGTGCGCCGACAGCTCCGCCTCGACGCCGGAGATGAACTCCATGAAGAACGGCTCGAGCGCGATGATTCTCGACGGACGCGCGATCACGAGCCCGCAGGCATGAGCGCGGGAGGCGGACAGCGAGCGGGCGGCGCGGTTCGGGTACCAGCCGAGCTCGTCGGCGATCGCGAGGATGCGCTCGCGCGTCGCGTCGGAGACCCCCGGCTGCCCGTTGAGCGCGTAGGAGACCGCGCCCTTCGAGACGCCGGCGCGCTCGGCGATGTCGGCGATCGTCACCCTGCGTCCGCGTTGATACCTGGTCATCCTCCGCCCTCCCGTGGGGATCGACCGCCGTCCGCGCGCCTCTCCGGGCGAGCCGCCGTGCAGCGCGTTCCGACCGGCATCGAGACGGTCGCAGGTGCCGGCCGACACCAAGTGTTCCACACGAACGCTGAACCGGTCAATACGACGTTCCGGCGCTCGGCAGCCGAGCGCGGTTCAGTCGAGGGCGAGGCGTTCGGCGAGCCACCTGCTCTGGCGCGCGCGCTCCTCCGCGTAGGCCTCGACGCCGCCCAGCTCCTCGGCCATGCGCGCCGTCACGAATCCCATCAGGGCGGGGCCGGCCGCCGCGGCGTCCGGCGGCGGCGCCCAGCCGGCGAGCCGCTGCGGCGCCGACGCCGCGAGCTCCCCCGCCCGCGCGACGCACAGCTGCGAGTACTCCTCGCGTGTCCCGGCGTTCCACGCGTCGATCCGCCGGATCAGCCGGCCGCGCGGCGCGACCACCTTCACCGTCTCGACCACCACCTCGCCGTCGAGCTCGATCTCGAAGAGCGCGGGCGCGAGCCAGTAGGGCAGGTCGACGACGCGGCACGCGTGCACGCCGCTCCGGCACGGGTCGACCTCGGACTCGACCCACCCGCCGGGCCCGTCGTTCGGGAGCGGCCAGTCGAAGCGGCTGAAGATGCCGGAGCCGTCGTCGGCGAGGAACTTGTACGCCGTCATCCGGCCTTCCAGTCGCGGAACGCCGCGAGCAGCTTGGCCCTCGTCTCCTCGGGCACCTCCTCCTCGGCCAGCCGGCCCGCGACGGCGGCCGTCGCGCGGATCTGGTCGATGAACGTGAAGCACCCGTCGCAGAAGTTGAGGTGGAGCTCGAACCGGGTCGTCAGGTCGGGCGGCATCGCGCCCTCGACGTAGTCGGCCGCGAGCTCCACGACCTCCTTGCACGTGTAGCCGTGCTCGTGCTCGCCCCGCGGCTCAGCCATCGACGTGCCTCTCGATCCTCGCGCGGACGCGCGCGCGTGCACGGTGCAGCAGGACGCGCTGGTTGCCGTCGCTGACGCCGAGCAGCTCGCAGACCTCCTCGGCGCTGCAGCCGGTCACGTCGCGGAGCGTGATCACCAGGCGCTGCGCCTCCGGGAGCTCCTCGATCGCCTCGCGGACGAGGTCGAGCGTCTCCCGTGCCAGGAGCTGCCGCTCGGGCACGGTGCTCCAGTCGGTCGGGTAGGACCGCCAGTGGCCGGGGTAGGGGTCGTCGGGGCCGCGGAACCGCTCGGGCTCGACCGCCGGCTCGTCTCCCTCGGACAGAAACGACGAGAACGGCACGCTCCGCGCCTCACGAACGGCGCGCGTGCGCGCGACGTTGGCGACGATCTGGAGCACCCACGTCCGCAGCGACGACCGCCCCTCGAACCGGCCGAGCCCCTTGAGCACTCCGAGCCACGCCTCCTGCACGACCTCCTCGGCCACCGCACGCGAGCGGACGTAGCCCCGCGCCACGGCGAACATGGCGGGATACAGGGCGTCCACGACGGACTCGAACGCCGCCTCGTCCCCGTCGCGCAGCCGCGCGACGAGCGCCGTCTCGTCGGCCCGAACGCGGTCCTCGACGCCGGGCCCGCTCACGAGGTGCGACCGTACAGCGCCCGGCGGCGCGGGTCTAGGACAGGCCGTCGGTCTCGAGGGTGACGCCGTCGTTGCGAGCGACCCACTCCTCGAGCAGCGCGCGGAGCTCGGCCTCCTCGTCCGCCGCCGGCGACGCGGGGCTGATCGCCTCGATCGTGTCGCTCGCGGCGCGGTAGTAGGCGATGCACCCGCTCGAACGGAGGAACGAGAGCAGGTCGGCGGTCAGCGCCGGGTCGTTCGGCCGGATCACCACGAGGCGACCTCTCCGCCGAGCAGGCCCTGCTCGTGCGCGCGGCGGCTCGCTTCGGTCCGGTTCCGGACGCCGAGCTTGCGGTAGACGTTCGACAGGTGGAACTTGACCGTCTGCTCGGTCACCCACAGCGCCCGCGCGATCTGCGCGTTCGACGCCCCGTCGGCGGCGTAGCGGAGGATCTCGAGCTCGCGGCGGGTCAGCGTGGCCGCCGCCTGCTCCGGGGCGGGCGACCGGTCGGGCGCGGCCCGCGGGCCCGCGAGGTGGAGCGTCGGCCGGTACAGCTGCCGGAGCGCGACGACGATGTCCTCGGGGTGCGCCTCCCGCGCCAGATAGGCGCGGGCGCCGGCCTCGAGCGCGCGCGCAGCGGCCGCCTCCTCCAGCGGGCCGACGCAGACGACGATGAGCTCGGGGTTCTCCGCGAGCGCGCGCTCGACGGCGTCGACGTCCGGGGCGCCGTTCACCTGCGGGCACTCGGCGACGAGCAGGTCCGCAGCTGCTGCCGCCTCGACTGCGAGGCCGGGGTCGTCCGTCGCCGCGAGGACCTCGACGCCGAGCCGCCGCAGCAGGCCCTCGAGACCGGACAGCCAGAGGCGATGCCGGTCGAGCAGGACTGCCGATTTTCCGGAGAGCACTGAGTTCACGTTCGCTACGGGCCACAGGGGAACGCTGCCTCGGCGCCTCGGACGCCGAGTCTCAGGCTAGTCGGACGTCGCCTGGAGGTCTACGTTTTGTCGAAATCTCCCCCGGAAGGGGGAGACGTCCCGGCATGTCGCACCGTCGCGTCGCTGCCCGGGTAGAAGAGGCTCTCGTGCCCGTCCTCCCAGCGCACGCGGTAGTGCACGTGGTCTTCGCTCCCGAGCACCTCGAGGATCTCGCCGGTGCGCGGGGCCTCGCCCTGGCGGTGACCGTGGACCTCGATCAGCTCGCCGACCTCGGCCCTCAGGCGGTCGGTCGTGGGGGTCATCGTTCCTCCTCTCTCCTCAGCTCACGGACGATCGACCAGCGACTGCCGCCGCACAGCGGGCAGCGGGGCGGGGGTCGCGTCCCCACGGCGCCGTAGCCGCAGGTCTCGCACCGGCGCTCGAACCGTCGTGATGGCCGCCGCCGGGCTCCGTCTCGTCCGGCCGGCGTCGCCGATGTCGCGTGCATCCGTCGGACCTCCGTCCGGACCGACGCTAGCGCCGCCGGCGCCGACGTGACATCAGCGAATCCCCGCAACGGCGCGGTCGCCGTCGCCCCCGAATCCGTCCGTCCGGCCAGTGGCGGTCGCCACGTCGTCGGCGCAGAATCCGGGTCCGGGAGCCGAGGCGCGTCGCGTTGAAGCCGCACTGAGGGGTGGAGCCGGACAGGCGGCAACTGGCCCACCTACCCGACGCGCCTCCGCTTCCGAGCTCAGGGCGCCGCGGCGAGCTTGCGGCCCAGCCCACGCGGCGCCCCTTTCGAGGATCGCACCTCGCCGGGCCCGTTCCCACTCGTCGGGCGGACGGGTTCGTATCCCCCGTTGGAGGGATGCCCGGCCCCCGTCCGGGTGCCGTAGGCTGGCGCCCGAGGCGGTCGAGCACGACGTGATGCGGCAACGTCGGGTTCCCGCCTCGATCTCTTCGCGGGGACCTCGCCGTCGGGGGAGGCTCTCCCCGCCGTTTCTCCGGCGCACACCGCCGGGAGGGCTGTCATGCTCCCTCCGGGTCCGTGCGCGAGCCCGACGACAACCACCGCAGTCGCCTCGCAGCAGACGTTCGCGTCGGCTCGCTCGAGTGTGTCGAGTGCGGCCGCGTCGAGACCGCCGCCGCCGCGGGCTGGAAGGCGTACGTCGCCGACGGGCACGAGTTCCCGGCCTCCGAGGTGCTCGTCTACTGCCCCGGCTGCGCCGAGCGCGAGTTCGGCGACCCGGGCTAGCGCGCCGCCCCGACAGCCGGGGGTGGGACATGCCGCCTCAGCAGCACGACGGGGCCGGCCCCGTGACCGGAAGCGGCGTCGTCACCCGTGCGGGGGCGTCCGCGGGCTTGCGTGCCCTCACGATCGCGGCGTGCATGCCGTCCCCGACCTCGTGGGTGAACTCGACCGCGACCTGCTCGAGGCCGGCTGCGGCGAGGGCCGCCTCGTACTCGCCCTTCGACAGCGCCCCGGCGATGCAGCCGACGTACGAGCCGCGCTCGGCGCGCTCCGCGGGCGTGAGCCGGTCCTCGGCGACGATGTCGGAGATGCCGACCCGGCCGCCCGGCTTCAGCACGCGCGCGAGCTCCGCGAACACGGCGGGCTTGTCGGCCGAGAGGTTGACGACGCAGTTGGAGATCACGACGTCGACCGAGTCGGCGGGCAGCGGCACGTCCTCGATCAGGCCTCGGAGGAAGATCGCGTTGCGGACGCCTGCCTCCTGGGCGTTGCGGCGCGCGAGCGCGAGCATCTCCTCCGTCATGTCGAGCCCGTAGGCGATCCCGGTGGGCCCGACGCGGCGGGCCGAGAGGAGCACGTCGATACCGCCGCCCGAGCCGAGGTCGAGGACCGTCTCGCCCTCGCGCAGCTCCGCGACGGCCGTCGGATTCCCGCAGCCGAGGCTCGCGAGCGTGGCCGCGGCGGGGAGCTCGGCCTGCTCGGTGGCGGAGTAGAGCGCGGCGCCGCCGTCGCCGGTGCAGCAGCCGTCACCGCCGCAGCAACCGGCGTCGCCGGCGCGCGTCGCGGCCTCCGCGTAGTGGCTGCGGACCTCTTCGCGTACGCGCTCGGTGGTCGAGTGGGTGTCGGTGGTCGTCGTCATCAGCAGCATCCCTCCAGGTCGGCGACGAGCGCGAGCCGGGCCACGGCCTCGCGGTCGATCGAGAAGTACGCCCAGCGCCCGCGCTGCTCGCGCTGGAGCAGCCCGGCGTCGACGAGACGCTTGAGGTGGTGGCTGACGGTCGGCTGCGCGAGCCCGAGCGGCTCGTAGAGGTCGCAGGCGCAGACCGCGCCGCCGTGGCGCGCGATCGTGTTGACGATCTTCACCCGCGCCGGGTCGCCGAGCGCCTTGAACAGCTCCGCGGTCGCCTCGGCCTCGTCGTCGGAGAGGGTCGGCGAGGCGAGCGGGGCGCAGCAGCTGATCGGTGCGAGCTCGAGCTTCATATCGATCTACGTCAATAGTATCGATGTACGTCGATATGTCAAGCCCGGCCGGCCTCGAGCCCGAAGCGTCTCCGCACGGCTGCTAGATCGAGCCGGAGAAGGTGTCGCAGGCCGCCGGACGACCCTGCTCGTAGCCCCGCGAGAACCAGCGGCGCCGCTGCTCGGAGGAGCCGTGCGTCCACGTCTCCGGCGTGACCTGGCCCTGCGTCTGCTCCTGGATGCGGTCGTCCCCGATCGCGGTCGCGGCGTCGAGACCCTCGTTGATGTCCGCCTGCGTCAGCTCCTCGAGCAGCCCGGTCTCGACCGCGTTGGCCGCCCACACGCCGGCGTAGCAGTCCGCCTGCAGCTCCGAGCGGACGGCGCGGCTCTCCGGCCCTTGCCGGTCGTTGCCGATCGCGTCGAGCACGCCGAGCCGGTTCTGGACGTGGTGGCCGTACTCGTGGGCGATCACGTACGCCTGCGCGAACGGCCCGCCGCCGGCCCCGAAGCGCGACTGCAGCTCGTCGAAGAACCCGAGGTCGATGTAGACGAGCTGATCGCGCGGGCAGTAGAACGGGCCCACCTGGGAGCTCGCGAGGCCGCAGCCCGTCTGCACCTGGTCGGTGAAGAAGACGGTGTCGACGTACGGGTACTTCCGGTTGCTGCTCGTGAACACGCCGTCCCAGAACTTCTGGACGCTGTTGACGACGCCGACGATGCGGCAGTCCTGGCGCTCGTTCGCCTGCGCGCCGGTCTGACACTCCTGCGAGATCTCGCTCGGCGTGTCGCCCTGGCCGACCGACTGCTCGTCGAGCGGCGCGAGTTGGCCGCCCAGGCCGCCGCCACCGCCGAGCAGCGAGACGAGGAGGTAGATCACGAGCGCCGCGAGCCCGACGCCGCCGCCGCCGACCGCGAGCCCGCCGCCGCCGACACGGCGGCCGCGGACGTCCGTCACCTGGCCGGTGTCGAGGCGTGCTCCTCGGCGGAATCGCACGGCGCGTGTCTACCAGACTCTCGCGCCCGGAAACCGGAGCGGTCGTCCGGGGACCGTCACCGGGCCACGCCCCGTCGGGGCGGAGCCGCCGTGCCGGAAGCGTGTCGACGATCCACAGCCCCGGACAGCAGCCTACTCGCCGCAGAATCGGATGCGTCCCGTTGCCGGGCAGCGTCGTGTGGCGGTGGGAAAGCCGCACGCCGTGTCGGCCGCGGCGCGGATGCCACCGCCGCCCACTCGGTCGAGGCTGGTGGCATGAGCCGCGGCCTCGGCACCGACGAGGCCAGGCGGCGCCTGGCCGAGCACGGGCCCAACGTGCTCGCCGAGCCGCCGAGGCCGTCGCGCCTCGGCCGTTTCGCCGCGAACCTCGTCCACCTGTTCGCGCTCCTGCTCTGGGGCGGCGCGGTGCTCGCCTTCGTCGCGGGCATGCCGGAGCTGAGCATCGCGATCGTGGTCGTCGTCCTCGTCAACGCGTTCTTCGCCTTCGCGCAGGAGTACCGGGCGGAGCGCGCGAGCGACGCCCTCCGCCGGATGCTCCCGCAGACGGCGCGGGTGCGGCGCGACGGCGTCGCCGTGGTGGTGCCGGCGGAGGAGCTCGTCCCCGGCGACGTCGTCCTGCTCGAGCCCGGCGACCGCGTGAGCGCCGACGCGAACGTGCTCGTGCGGCACGACCTGCGGGTCGACCAGTCGACGCTGACCGGCGAGTCGCGGCCCGTCGACCCCGCCGACCGGGTCCGCATGGGGACGCACGTGGCGCGGGGAACGGCCGAGGTCGAGGTCACCGCGACCGGGATGGCGACCGAGTTCGGGCGCATCGCGGAGCTCGCGCAGCGGGTCGACGAGGGGAAGAGTCCGCTCGAGCGGGAGATCGACCACGTGACGCGGATCGTCGCGGTGCTCGTGCTCGCGCTCGGCGTCGTGTTCTTCGTCGTCGCCGGCTGGCTCGGGATGGGCCTCACCGAACGGTTCGTCTTCACGATCGGCGTGATGGTCGCCAACGTGCCGGAGGGGCTGCTGCCGACCGTGACCCTGTCGCTCGGTCTCGCCACGCAGCGGATGGCCCGGCGTCACGCGCTCGTCCGTCGCCTGTCGTCGGTCGAGACGCTCGGGGAGACGACCGTCATCTGCACCGACAAGACCGGGACGCTGACCGAGAACGAGCTGACGGTCGAGCGCCTGTGGACGCCGCGCCTCGGCCACTACGACGTCGAGGGCGCCGGCTACGAGCCGTTCGGCCGCTTCCTCCGCGACGGCCTCCCGGCCGACCCGCGACCGTTGCGCCCGCTGTTGCGCACCTGCCTCCTCTGCAACGACGCCCGCGTCGCCCACGGCGAGGTGGTGGGCGACCCGACCGAGGGCGCGCTCGTCGTCCTCGCCGAGAAGGGCGGGCTTCGCCACGCCCGCGAGGTCGCGCTGCGACCCCGGATCGACGAGATCCCGTTCGACTCCGAGCGGAAGCGGATGACGACGATCCACACCGTCCGCGGCCGCCGGGTCGCGTACGTGAAGGGCGCCGCCGAGGTGATCGTGCCGCGGACGACGTCGCCGCCCGAGGAGCGCGCGCAGGCGCTCGTCGCAGCCGAGGAGATGGAGAAGGGGGCGCTGCGGGTGCTCGCCGTCGCCTCCCGGGAGCTGCCCGAAGGCGTCGTCGACCCCGACGAGGTCGAGACGGAGCTCGAGCTCCTCGGCGTCGTCGGGATGCTCGACCCGCCGCGGCCCGAGGTCCCCGCGGCCGTCGCGAGCTGCCGTCGCGCCGGGATCCGGATCGTGATGGTCACCGGGGACAGCGGCTGGACGGCGGAGGCGGTCGCGCGCCGGATCGGGCTCGTCGACCACAGGCGGGTCGTCGGCCCGCAGGCGGACGTCCACGGCCGCCGCGAGGTGCAGGTGCTGGGGCCGCGGACGGTCGACCGGCTCGACGACGCCGAGCTCGCGCGGATCCTCCGCGACCACGACGTGATCTTCGCGCGCATCGACCCGGAGCAGAAGCTCCGGCTCGCGAGGATCCTCCGCGCCGGCGGAGAGGTCGTCGCGATGACCGGCGACGGCGTCAACGACGCCCCGGCGCTGCGCGAGGCCGACATCGGCGTGGCGATGGGCAAGGGCGGCACCGACGTGGCCCGGGAGACGGCCGACATGGTGCTGCTGGACGACAACTTCGCCTCGATCGTCGCCGCCGTCGAGGAGGGCCGGGCGGTGTTCGACAACATCCGCCGGTTCGCCCTCTACCACTTCGCCTCGAACGTCGCCGAGCTCGTCCCGTTCCTCGTCTGGGGCCTCTCCGGCGGCCGCGTGCCGCTGCCACTCGTGGTGATGCAGGTGCTCGCGATCGACCTCGGGACGGACATGCTCCCCGCGATCGCCCTCGGCACCGAGAAGGCCGAGCCCGGGACGATGCAGCGGCCGCCGCGGCCGCGCGAGGAGCGTCTGCTGTCGCCGCGCGTCCTCGCCCGCGTGTACGGCTGGGTCGGGTTGTGGGAGGCGCTCGCAGGGATGTCCAGCTTCTTCGTCGGATACCTGCTCGGAGGCTGGCGGCCGGGACAGTCGCTGCCTTCCGCCGGGCCGCTCTACGTCGAGGCCACGACGATGACGCAGACGGGCATCGTGATGGGACAGGTCGGCGCGGGGATGGCGATGCGGACGAGCCGCCGTTCCGTCTTCTCCGTGGGGCTCCTCTCGAACCGGTTCCTCCTCGCCGGGATCGCCTTCGAGCTGGCGCTCGCGGCGTGCCTCATCTACGTGCCGGGACTGAACACGGCGTTCCACCAGAGTCCCATCGGCCCCGCGCACTGGGCCTTCCTCGCCATCTGGCCCTTCGTCCTCTTCGGCGCGGAGGAAGCCCGGAAGGCGGTCGTGCGGCGGCGGGCTAGGCGGAGACCAGCCCGACCGAGCGACCGACACGCTCGAAGGCGGCGACAGCGCGCTGCAGGTGCTCCGGCGTCATCGCCGCCGACGCCTGGAGCCTGACGCGCGCCGTTCCCTCCGGCACGACCGGGTAGCCGAACCCGGTGACGAACACGCCCTCGTCGAGGAGCCGCTCGGAGAGCTCGATCGCGAACGCGGTCGCGCCGACCACGATCGGGACGATCGCGGCCTCGCCGTCGAGCGGCCGGAAGCCGGCCTCCCGGAGGCTCGTGCGGAGGAACTCGGCGTTGGCCCGGAGCCGCTGCACGAGCCCGGGCTCCGCGCGAAGCTTGCGCACTGCGGCGAGCGCCGAGCAGGCGACCGTCGGCGGCAGCGCGTTGGAGAACAACTGCGGGCGCGACCGCTGGGCGAGCAGGTCGCAGACCTCGCGCGAGGCGGCGACGTACCCGCCGGCGGCACCGCCGAGCGCCTTGCCCAGCGTGCCCGTGACGACGTCGACCTGCCCGAGCGCCCCGAAGTGCTCGGCGACGCCACGGCCGGTCGCTCCCATCACGCCGACGGCGTGCGAGTCGTCGACGACGACGACGGCGTCGTGCGCACGCGCGAGCTCCAGGATGTCGGGAAGCCGGCAGACGTCGCCCTCCATCGAGAACACGCCGTCGGTGATCACGAGCTTCCGCTGTGCGCGCTCGCACGAGCGCAACGCCTCGCGCAGCGCGCCCATGTCCGAGTGCGGGTAGATCACCTTGCGGGCGGGACGGGCCAGCCGGATCGCGTCGACGATGCTCGCGTGGTTCAGCTCGTCCGAGAGGATCACCGTCCGCTCGTCGGTGAGCGTCGGGATCGCGGCCTCGTTCGCGTTCCAGCAGGAGACGTAGGTGAGCGCCGCCTGGGTGCCCGAGAACGAGGCGAGCTCCTGCTCCAGCTCGAGGTGCGCCGCGAACGTGCCGCAGATGAAGCGAACCGACGCGGTGCCGGCGCCGTAGCGGCGCAGCCCCTCGATCCCGGCCTGCACGACGTCGGGGTCGGAGGCGAGGCCGAGGTAGTCGTTCGACGAGAGCACGAGCACCTCGCCGCGGCCGGCCATGCGCACGACGGGGCCCTGCGGCGACTCGAGCGTCAGGAAGCGCTTGTACGTCCGGGCCTCACGAAGCGTGTCGAGCTCCGCGCCGAGCTGCTCGTTCAGCACCACGTTCATGGGGTCGCTCCGTTCGGTCGCAGGACGATCTTGCAGGCCTCCCCAGAGTCGAGCAGAGCGAACGCCTCCTCGTAGCGCTCGAGCGGAAGCTCCGAGGTGATGAGCGGCCGCAGGTCGACGACTCCGTGCTCGAGGAGCCAGCGGGTGGTGTACCACGTCTCCCAGATCTCCCGGCCGTTGACGGCGGTCACCGTCAGGTTCTTGAAGATGAGCGACTCGGCGATGTCGATGGTCGCGGGACGAGCCGGAATCCCGAAGAGAACGACGTTGCCGCCGTGCCGGACGATCCCGAACGCGTCCTCGATCGCCTTGAGCGCCCCCGACATCTCGAAGACGACGCCCATCCCCACGCCCTCGTTCTGCTCGGCGAACCAGGCCGGGACGTCCTCGACCTCGTCCACGTTCACGACCGCGTCGGCGCCGAGCTTCCGAGCGAGGTCGAGGCGAAAGGAGACGTGATCGGAGGCGAGCAGTCGTCCCGCGCCGAAGGCCCGCGCGATCGCGATCGTGAA
>DATIDD010000044.1:0-9171 GCA_035456465.1 Gaiellaceae bacterium
GCTAGGCGGTCGCCTACATGCCCATCGCGTGGTACCCGGCGTCGACGTAGAGCGTCGTGCCGGAGACGTTGCGCGCGTCCTCCGACAGAAGGTACGCCGCGGCGGCGCCGCAGTCCGACGAGTCGATCGCGCGGTGCAACGGCGCGCGCTGCTCGAACATCTCCTCCATCGTCGTGAACCCCGCGATCGAGCGCGCAGCGAGCGTCCGCACCGGCCCGGCCGAGATCGCGTTGATGCGGATCCCCTTCTCGCCGAGGTCCCACGCGAGGTAGCGCATCGAGGCATCGAGCGTCGCCTTGGCGACCCCCATCACGTTGTAGTGCGGCACCGCACGGACACCGCCGAGATAGGTCATCGTGACGATCGAGCCGCCGCCACGCGCCTCCATCAGCGGCTCGGCTCGACGGGCGCACGCCACGAGCGAGTAGGCGCTGATGTCGACCGCCATCCAGAACCGGTCCCGCGGGGTGTCCGTGAAGCGGCCCTCGAGGTCCTCCGCCGCGGCGAACGCCACCGAGTGGACGAGCACGTCGAGGCCGCCGCCGAACGCCTCGGCGGTCTCGGCGAAGACGCGATCGAGATCGTCGTCCGACCGCACGTCGCAGGCCGTGACGAGCTTCGTGTCGACCGTCGCCGCAAGGTCGCGGACGTTCTTCTCGATGCGCTCGCCCTGGTAGGTGAACGCGAGCTGCGCGCCCTCGGACGCGAGCCGCTCGGCGATCGCCCAGGCGATCGAGCGCCTGTTGGCGACTCCGAGCACGAGTGCCTGCTTGCCTTCGAACCGCCCCGGCATCGCGGGCGATCCTAACGCGCACGGGGCTACCTTCCCGGGAGATGCGTGTCTACGCGCACGACCTCGTCACGTACCCGCTGCCCGACGGCCACCGGTTCCCGCTCGAGAAGTACCGCCTCGTCCGGGAGGAGGCGGAGCAGCTCGACGGCGTCGACGTCGTGAACGCCGAGGCCGCGACGTGGGAGCAGCTCCGCCGGACACACAGCGACGACTGGCTCGCCCGCATCCGCCAGGGCCGCATCGAGCGCCGCGAGGAGCTTGCGCTCGGGCTGCCGTGGTCGCCGGAGCTGGTGGAGCGGTCGCGCCGCTCGACGGGCGCGACGGTGATGGCAGCCCGCGCCGCGCTCGACGACGGGGTGGCGGCGAACCTCGGCGGCGGGACGCACCACGCCTTCGCCCGTGCGGGGCGCGGCTTCTGCGTCTTCAACGACGTCGTGACCGCGATCCGCGACCTCCGCGCCGGAGGCACGGTGCGCCGCGTGCTCGTCGTCGACGTCGACGTCCACCAGGGCGACGGGACGCACTCCCTGCTCGCGGCCGACGCAGACGCCTTCACCCTCTCGGTCAACGGCTGGCGGAACTACCCGTTCCGGCGCGTCCCCGGCGACCTCGACGTGGACCTCCCCGACGGCACCGGTGACGAGCGCTACCTCGAGGAGCTCGCGGTGGCGCTGCAGCAGGCGCTCCGGCGCGCGCGGCCCGAGCTCTGCTTCGTGCTCGCGGGAGCCGACCCGTACGAGGGCGACCGGCTCGGCCGGCTCGCGCTGACGAAGCGCGGCCTCCGCGACCGGGAGGTGCTCCTGCGCGCCGCGCTCGCGCAGGCGGGCGTGCCGGTTTGCCTGACGCTCGCCGGCGGATACGCGGAGGACATCCGGGACACGGTCGAGATCAACGTGAACACACTGCGCGTGTTCGCCTAGGCTCCCGCGGATGACGACGGTTCCGACGAGCGCGCCCGAAGGCGCGGCGCGCAGGGTGGCCGTCGTCACGGGCGCGTCCTCCGGCATCGGCGAGGCGACGGCCCGTCTGCTCGCACGCAAGGGGTGGCACTGCGTCCTCGTCGCCCGCCGCGAGGATCGTCTCCGGCGGATCGCCGACGAGACCGGCGCGGAGGTCGAGCTGTGCGACGTCGGCGACCGGGACGCGGTCGACGCCATGGCCGCCCGCGTCCTCGAGCGGCATCCCGCGATCAACCTGCTCGTCAACAACGCGGGCATGCCCGGGCGGGGGACGATCCTGACGATCGAGCCGGAGCTCGTCCGCCGGGTCACGGAGGTCAACTACCTCGGCGGCGTCTGGTGCACGCGGGCGTTCCTGCCCGGCCTCCGCTGGGCGGCGTCGGGCGGCAGCGGCGCGCACGTCGTCAACATGGTCTCGGTCGCCGGGACGGTGGCAGGGGCCGCCGGAGCGGCGTATTCGGCCGCGAAGCACGCGCAGCTCTCGTTCTCGCGGTCGCTGGCCTCGGCACTCAGGGGCAGCGGCATCGCCGTCCACACCATCCTGCCGGGCTTCGTCGAGACCGAGGGGTTCCCGCAGAAGGGCGTCCTCAAGAGCCGCCTGCTCGGCCGGTTCGTGATCCAACCGTCGCAGGTCGCCGAGACCGTCCTCGGAGCGATCGAGAAGGGGCGGGCCGAGGTGACCGTGCCGTGGTTCCCCTACCGTCCGGTGTCGGTCCTGCAGGCGCTCGCGCCGGGATTGATCGGACGGTTCGCGGGCATGGCCGATCACCGGCCCGGATCGATCTGACCTTCGTCGTCGCCTGGCGGATCGTTGAGGCGTGCGATCCAGGACGCGAAGAGCGGATCGACGATCGCGTACCCGCCCTCGTCCCGCTCCTCGATCTCGGCGGTCGCGGCAAGCCGCGGTAGCGCCCGGCGAACGACGTCCTTCGTCAGCTCGAGCCGTCGAAGGGCGGAGCCGCGGTACGGCGACCCGCCGCCGAGCACCACCGCGCGGAGGGTCTTCTGCTCGGAGAGGTCGAGGCCGCGCCACTGCGCGTCGAACTCCGGCTCGAGCTCGTGCATCGCGGCCGCGTGGGCGGCGTCCCAGTCGTCGAGCGTCGCCTCGGCACCGGGCTCGACCTCCTCCCACAGCCTGTGCGCGAGGAGCATCGTCCGCTGTGGGTGGCCGCGGCCCGTGAGCAGGAGCGGGTTGAGCGCCTCCCCGACGGCGCGCCCTGTCGACTCGAAGCGCGCCGCGACGTACGCGGCGACGTCCTCGTCGGCGAGCCGTCCGAGGCGCATCGGCACCGCGGAGCCGTAGAGCGGCCTGTCCTTCGTCTCGAACAGGAGGCGCATGAGCCCGGGCTCCGAGCCGGCGAAGACGTACGAGGCGACCTCGCCGTGGTACTGGATGTGGCTCCGAAGCAGGCCGTCGAGGCCGTCGATCCGGCCGATGTCCTGGAACTCGTCGAACGCGATCAGCGCCCGGAAGCCGCCGGCGGACTCGAGTCGCAGCGGCAGGTCGAGCAGCGCGTGGAGGGCGGGAAGCGGGTCGCGCGTCGGCTCGAGCTGCAGCCGCGCGCTGATGCCGAACGCACCGAGCGACAGCCCGACGCCGGTGCGCTGGAGAAACGACTCGACGCGGCGTCGCACCTCGCCCTTCAGGTGCTTGGCGTAGGCGCGCTCGAGGCGCACGGTCACGTCGGCGACCGACGAGACGCGGTAGAGATCGACCAGCACCGGGACGAGCCCCTCGTCCCGCCCGCCGTCGTGGAGCGCGCGCGTGAGCAGGCTCGTCTTGCCGTACTTGCGCGGCGCGTAGAGGCGGACGTAGTGCCCGCCGATCGCCTGGCGCAGGAGGAGGCGCACCTCGTCGTCGCGGTCGACGACGTCCTCCGGCGGGACCGGCCGCGAGTACACGAACGGGTTGACGTCGACGATCATGCGTCACTCAGACTACCAATCGGTGGTCTGTGTGACTACTAGACGGTCGTCGCGACGGCGTCTCGATCGATCACGGCTTCCGGGCGACGTACCAGCCGATCTCGACCTCGAGCACGGGCGCGGCCATCCGGGCGAGCCGTTCCCGCTCCTCCCCCTCGAGGCCCGCGAGCGCCAGGTAGGTGTCCACGTCGCGCCGCTCGGGGACGATCTCGTTGGCGGTGACGACGAGGTCGTTCGCGTCGAGGTAGCCGCGGATGTCGGCGTCCGGGAGGAGCCGCGTGTGCGACGGGTCGCGCGCCCGCTCGAACCGGTCGAGCTCGAGGCTCCGCATCGGATCGACGTCGCCGAGCTGGTCGGCGATCAGGATCCGACCGCCCGGCCGCGTGACGCGCACGATCTCCGACACGACGAGCTCCGGCCGCGCGACATGGTGGAGGACCCGGAGGCAGCCGACGAGATCGAAGTCGCCGTAGTCGAACGACAGCGCCTCGCCGTCGCCGGGCACGAACGTGCAGTTGTCGGGAGCGTCCTCGCGCGCCGCGGCGAGGTACTCCTCGGAGGAGTCGACGCCGACCACCTCGCCGACGAGCGGCGCGATCGCATACGCGAGCGCGCCCGTCCCGCAGCCGACGTCGAGCACGCGCTCGTCACCGCGGAGCGGAGCGAGCAGCCGCGCGATCTGCGCCGAGAGCGCGGCATGTCGCTCGGCCTGGAGCGCACGGCGGAGGCGGACCCGGTCGCTCACCCGACCACCTCGCGCGCCCCGCGCCCGGGAGCGACGCGGATCCCGCAGGCGAGCTCGTAGCCGATCGTCCCGGCGACCGCGGCGTGGGCCTCGAGCGTCACGCCGTCGCCGACGAGCGTCACGCGAGCTCCGCGCTCCACCGGACCCGGCAGGAGCACCGCGAGCGCGTCCATCGAGATCGTCCCGACAACGGGTGCGCGAGCGCCCTCGACGACGACCTCGGTTCCCGTCAGGTCGCGCCTGAAACCGTCCGCGTACCCGACGGGGACGATGCCGATCCAGGTCTCCTCCCGTGCGACGAACTGCCTGCCGTACCCGGTCGATGCCCCGGGAGCGAGGCGTCGCACCTGGGCGACCTCCGACTCCCAGCGAAGCGCGGGCCGGAGGCCCCACCGGGCCGCGTCCTGGCCGCGCGGATCGACGCCGTAGACGGCGATGCCGCAGCGCACGGCGTCGAGCCGCGTCTCGGGCATCGTCAGGGCTGCCGCGCTGTTCGCGGCGTGTCGCACGTACCGGCCGGCGTAGGGCTCCGTGGCACGGAGGAACCGCTCGAGCTGCTTCCCCGCGAACGAGCGGTCGGTGTCCGCCGTCGCGAGATGCGTCATCAACCCGACGACGGAACGGCCGGGGGCGGGCAGCTCCTCGAGGCCCCACCGGCCCATCCCGGTGTCGAGCTTCAGGTGCACCGGGACGTCCTCCGGGACGTACTCGTCCGGCACGGCGAGCTCGAGGCGCGCCTCGCGCGCAGGGGGAGTCTCCTCCGGCGTCGTGGGGCCGAGGACGAGGATGCGCGCCGTCGGCAGCACCTCGCGCAGGGCCACCGCCTCGCCCACGGTCGCGACGCACAGCGCGGTTGCGCCTCCCTCGAGCGCGGCGCGGCCGACGTCCGCCGCCCCGTGCCCGTAGCCGTCCGCCTTGACGACCGCCCAGAGCTCGCTCGGCCGCTGCATGGCCGCGAGGGTGCGAGCGTTCTCGCGAATCGCGCCGAGATCGATCGTGACGAGCGAGCGGGCCACGGCTGCATTCTCGCGAACGGCTGCTCCCCGTCAGGCGAGCACCGACGGAAGCGCCTCGACGACGTCCGAGGCGACGAGGCCGGCCCGGTGCGGCACCGCGCGGCCCGCGAGCCCGTGGGCGACGGCCGCCGCGGCCGCCGCGTCGACCGGGTCGACTCCTTTCGCGAGAAACGCGCCGAGGATCCCCGTGAGCACGTCCCCCGTTCCTGCGGTGGCGAGCGACGGCGGACCCGTGTCGCAGACGATCGTCCTCCCGTCCGGCGCGCGGACGATCGTGTCGACGCCCTTGAGCAGGACGACGGCCCGGAAGCGCTCGGCGAGGCGCGCCGCGGCGTCGAGCCGCCGGGCCGACACCGCTCCGGCGTCTTCATCGAGGAGCCGCGCGGCCTCGCCGGCATGCGGCGTCAGGACGAGCGGCCCCTCGCGCTCGACCGGCTCGAGCCGGAAGAGGCCGTCGGCGTCGACCACCGCCGGAAGCTGCGACCGCTCGAGCAGGCCGCGGACGAGCGACCGGGCATCCTCCGAGCGGCCGAGTCCCGGCCCGAGGGCGAGTGCGCCTACGCGCCCGACGTCCCCCTGGAGCGCGTCGAGCGCGTCGCGCCACTCGAATCCGCGCTTGACGGGCTCCAGGGCGAGCACCTCCGCGACCGCGAGCGACGCCGCGGGAACCGCGAGCGTCACGTACCCGGCGTCGGCGCGAAGCGCCGCTCGCGCGCTGAGAACCGCCGCGCTCGTCGTCCCGGGCGCGCCGCCGACGATCAGGAGCGACCCGGCCGTGAACTTCGTGTCGCGGGCGCCGCGGCGCGGGATGCGCTCGAGAAGTGCGGCGGTCGCCAGCACGGCTGCGGTCGTCGCGGGCGCGAGCCCGATGTCGGCGACGACGACCCTTCCGGCGTGGAACCTGCCCGGCGCCACGACGAGGCCGACCTTGCGGCCGTGGAACGTCACCGTTGCGTCCGCTTCGACGGCGGCGCCGGCGACCTCTCCCGTCGACGCGTCGACGCCCGAGGGCACGTCGACCGACACGACCGTGGCGCCGCTCGCGTTGATGCGCTCGATCGTCGCCGCCGCGTCGGGCCGCGGCTCGCCGCGGAAGCCGGTCCCGAAGAGGGCGTCGACGACGAGATCGGCGCCCGCGAGGTCGTCGCCCTCCACCGCGTCGCGGCCGGCCTCGCGCAGGACCCGGGCGGCGATCCGCCCGTCGCCGCCGTTGGCGCCGCCGCCGCACACGGCGGCGATGCGGCGCGCATCCGGATACGACCGCAGGATCTCCTCGGCGACGGCTCGCCCGGCGCGCTCCATCAGCTCGCCCGCCGTGCCCGGGTACCCGGGGTAGCGCGACTCCGCCGCGCGCATCTCGTCGGCCGTGTAGAGCGGCTCGTGCATCACGGCCGCGGGCGTCGCACCGGCGGCGTCTCGAGGTCGGCCACGCAGCTTGCCGCGGCGATGGTGTGCGAGTGGGTGAGCGAGACGTCGATCTCCCGCATCCCGACCTTCTCCGCCCACCGCAGCGTCTTCCCGGCGAGGGTCACGCCGGGCTTCGGCGGGCCGACGATCTCGATCTCCTTCCAGGTGAAGAGGACGCCGCAGCCGAGCGCCTTGCCGACCGCCTCCTTCCCGCAGAAGCGCGCCGCGTACGACTCGGCGGGGTTGCGCCGCGACTCGCAGTAGGCCTGCTCATCGGGCGTGAAGCAGCGGTCGCGGAAGCCCGGACGCTCGAGCGCGCGCCGGATGCGCTCGATCTCGATCACGTCGGTCCCGATCCGCACCGCCACGGCGTTCTACGCGCTCCGCTCGAGCCAGCCCGGCAGGTCGGCGATCGAGCTCAGCACGACGTCGGGCCGCACGTCCAGGCCTTCGAGCGTGTCCGGCCTGAACTTCCCCGTCCGCACGAGCGCGGTGCGCATGCCGAAGAGCTGCGCGGCCCGGATGTCGGACTCGGGGTCGTCACCGACGAGCCACGTCAGCTCCGGCTCGGCGCCGAGCGCGTCGAGGGCGGCCGCGAAGTAGGCGGGGCTCGGCTTGCCGAGCACGGTCGCCTCGACGCCGGTCGCGTACTCGAGGCCCGCGACGAACGCCCCCGCATCGAGGAGCGGCCCACGGCTCGTCTGCCACCAGCGGTTCTTGTGGAGGCAGTAGAGCTCCGCGCCCATCTGGATCTCCGAGAACGCCCGGGCGAGGTTCATGTAGCTGAACACCTGGTTCGGCTCGAGCGTCTCGTCGCAGCCTCCGAGTAGCACCGCGTGCGCACCGTCGCCGACGAGGTCGAGGCCTTCGAGGTCCGGGACGACCCCCGCCATCACGAGCGCGCACACCCGCTTGCCGGCGAGCTCGCGCGCCGCCGTCCGGGCCGGCGTCTGCAGGTCGCCGTCCTCGAGCTCGAAGCCGAGCGCGCGCAGCTCCTGCGCGAGCTGGCTGCGCGGCCGGGTCGAGTTGTTCGTGACGAAGCGGAGGGCGTGCCCTTCGCGGCGCAGCTCGGCGACGGCCTCCTGGGCGCCGGGGATCGCCTCTCCCGAGACGTGCAGCACTCCGTCGACGTCCAGGAGAATGCACGCCATGGGCCGTGAGCCTATACGTGTCACGCGCTCGGTCTCGCTCGACCCGGACGAGATCGAGCTCCGCGTCTCGCGCTCGTCGGGACCGGGCGGCCAGCACGCCAACAAGGCCGAGACGCGCGTCGAGGCCGTCCTCGACGTCGAGGCCTCGTCGTCGCTGTCGGCGGCGCAGAAACGACGCGTCGTCGCGAGGGCCGGGCCGGTGCTCCGTGCCGTGGCGCAGGACGAGCGCAGCCAGGCGCGGAACCGCGAGCTCGCGATCGAGCGCCTCGTCGCGAAGCTCGCGGAGGCGCTGCGGGTCGAGCGCCGCCGGGTGCCGACGCGCCCGTCGCGAGCCGCCGAGGAGCGCCGCCTCGCGGAGAAGCGCCGGCGTGCGCAGGTCAAACGCCATCGGGCGCAGCCCGACGCCGAGTAGGGTCTCGTGTCGAGTCGAGACGAGCCCCTGACCCCCGCGACGGTTGGGCCGTTGCTCCGCGGCCGCTTCGGCCGGCCGTACCTCTGGAGCGTGAGCTGCGCCTCGACGCAGGACGTCCTGCGTGGCAGCGGGCTGCCGGAGGGAGCAGTGGCGGTCAGCGAGCACCAGACGTCCGGCCGTGGCCGGGAGGGACGGCCCTGGGAGGACGCGCCCGGGCGGGCGCTCCTCCTCTCGGTGCTGCTGCGGCCGCCCGCCGGCTCGCAGACACAGGAGCTCTCGCTCGTCGCCGGGCTCGCCGTCGCGGAGACGGTCGAGGAGGCACGCGACCACGCGTCGCTCAAGTGGCCGAACGACGTGCTGCTCGGCGGCGGCAAGGTCGCGGGGATGCTCCTCGAGGCGTCCGGTGACGAGGTCGTCTGCGGAATCGGCGTCAACGTCTCGCAGACGCACGCCGAGCTGCCCGTCGGCACCCGGCTGCCCGCCGCGTCGCTCCTGACGGCGACGGGCCGGGAGCTGGATCGCGCCGAGCTGCTCGCCTCGCTCCTCGTGACGCTCGAGCACCGCTACGACACATGGCGGCGGCGGGGCCTCGTGTCGCTCCTCGACGAGCTCGAGGCGCGGAACGCGCTGCGCGGTCATGCCGTCCGCGTCGGCGGCGAGGCGGGCACCGTCGTGCGGATCGCCGTGGACGGGCGCCTGGCGCTCCGCCGCGACGACGGCACCGAGGTGCTCGTCGCGAGCGGCGAGGTCGTCGAGATGCAG
>DATIDD010000045.1:0-12206 GCA_035456465.1 Gaiellaceae bacterium
GAGCGCTCGGGGCCGCCGGCGCGGCGCGGCCGAGGGCGAAGGGGGTGAATCAGGCGGGAGCTACACTCCCCTGCTCATGAGCATGTTCCGCTCGATGACGGGGTTCGGCGGTCGCGACATGGCGGTCGACCTGGGGACAGCGAACACCCTCGTCTACGTCCGCGGCCGCGGCATCGTGCTCTCCGAGCCGTCGGTCGTCGCGATCGACCAGCGGACGGGCGACGTCCACGCGGTCGGCGTCGAGGCGAAGCGGATGCTCGGGCGCACCCCGGGCTCGATCTCCGCGATCCGCCCGCTCAAGGACGGCGTCATCGCCGACTTCGACGTCACGGAGCAGATGCTCCGCCACTTCATCCAGAAGGTGCACCAGCACCGCTTCGCCCACCCGCGCGTCGTGGTCTGCGTCCCCTCGGGCGTGACCGGCGTCGAGACGCGCGCGGTGGAGGAGGCCACGCTCTCGGCCGGCGCGCGCCAGGCGTACCTGATCGAGGAGCCGATGGCCGCGGCGATCGGGGCCGGGCTGCCGGTCGCCGAGCCGACGGGGAACATGATCGTCGACATCGGCGGCGGCACGACCGAGGTCGCGGTGATCTCCCTCGGCGGGATCGTCGTCTCGCAGTCGCTGCGCGTGGGCGGCGACGAGATGGACGAGGCGATCGTCAACCACATCAAGCGCGAGTACAAGCTCCTGATCGGCCAGCAGACCGCCGAGGAGGTCAAGCTCGAGATCGGCTCGGCCTACGACATGAAGGAGGAGGTGCACGCCGAGGTGCGCGGCCGCGACATGCTCACCGGCCTGCCCAAGACCGTGATCCTCTCCTCGGAGGAGATCCGGCGCGCACTGGACGAGCCCGTCTCCCAGATCGTCGACGCGATCAAGTCGACGCTCGACAAGACGCCGCCCGAGCTCGCCGCCGACATCATGGACCGCGGGATCGTGCTCGCCGGCGGCGGCGCGCTGCTCTCGAGCCTGGACGAGCGGCTCCGCCGCGAGACGCAGATGCCGGTGCACCTGGCCGAGTCGCCGCTCACGTGCGTCGCCGTCGGCTCCGGGCGCAGCCTCGAGGAGTTCGAGGCGATCCACCGCAGCGCCCGCGCCCGCGCGCGCTCCCGGAACGGCCGCCGCTACTAGCGCCGCGTCAGTGGTGCCCGTGCCCGCCGTGGTGCGCGTGCACGACGGCGTGACCCTTGCCGCGCGCGATCAGCCAGCGGTTCACCGGGAACGCGGCGACCCACGCGACCGCGAGCGCGAACGCGAGGCTGCCCCAGAACAGCGCGTCGCCGAGCCCCGCCTCCATTGCCCCCGGCACGGCGAGCAGCACGGCGTTGTCGACGAGCTCCATCACCGCGATCGAGAACGTGTCGGCGGCCAGGGCGATCCCGACGACGGCGCCGAGGCCGAGCCCGGAGCGCAGCAGCGGCACCGACGTGAACGCGTAGCCGAAGAGGAAGGCCAGCACGATCGCGAGCGCGATCGACTCGGCGTTGCCCCAGCCCCACCACGTCGCGAGCGCCATGCCGAGCACCTCGCCGACCGCGCAGCCGGTCAGGCAATGGGTCGTCGCCGACGCGGCGAGGCGGTTCAGCGAGGGTGCGTCCGCTGCGTGCTCCATCCACTCTCCCTTCCCGCGGCCGACACCGCCGGAATCTCGTCTACCCTACGGAAGTCTCGTGCCTCGGAACCGGACCGCACGTCTGGCGGTGCTGGGCTCGTCGGTCCAGCGTGCCGCCGGAGCCAGGTACCCCTCGCGCAGCGCCACCGCCCTGAGGCGGCGGATCGTCGTGGGGCTGCTTGTCGTGCTCTCGCTCGCGATGATCACGATCACCTTTCGCGAGCGCCCCGGCGGCCCGCTGCACGACGTCCAGAGCGCGGGCGCGACCGCGCTGCGCCCGCTCCAGGTCGGCGCCGAGCGTGTCGTGCGTCCGTTCCGCGACGCCTACGGCTGGGCCGACGACCTGTTCGCGGCGAAGGGCGACGTCGAGCGCCTCCGCGCGGAGAACGAGCGGCTGCGCCAGGAGGCGGTGCAGTACCGCAACGCGTATGCGGAGAACCAGACGCTGCGCGAGTTCCTCGACTACAAGGCGCCGCCGACGTACCCGGGCGACTTCTCGCCGATCTACGCCGCCGTGATCGGCCACCCACCGACGCAGTTCGAGCAGCAGATCGTGGTCGCGGCCGGAGAGAGCGACGGCGTCCGCGTCGACGATCCCGTGGTCACCGCCGACGGGCTCGTCGGCCGTGTCACCGGCGTGACGCCGGGCACGGCGCAGGTGACGCTGCTCACCGACGAGTCGACGAAGGTGTCGGCGCTCGACGTCGACACGGAGGCGACGGGGCTCGTCGAGAACGGCCGCGCCGGGAGCGACTCGGTCGTGCTGAACCGGGTGGAGAAGCGCTACGTCGTGTCCGAGGGCGACGAGATCGTCACCGCGGGCTCGCAACGCGGCCAGCTCCCGTCGCTGTTCCCGCGCGGGATCTCGATCGGGCGCGTCTCCTTCGTCGGGCAGAGCGACACGGACTACTACAAGCGGATTCAGGTGCGCCCGTCGGTCGACTTCGGCTCGCTCGACGCCGTGATCGTGCTCGTGCCCGAGGGCCGCCGGCGGTGAGCGAGGCGCTCGACGCGCTCAAGCTCGCGGCGCTCGTGCTCGTCGCCGCGGTGATCCAAGTGACGCTCCTCGCCGGCTGGACCGTCGGCGGCGGCGCCGCCGACCTGCTGCTCGTGACCGTCGTCGCCGTCGCCCTGCTGCGCGGGTCGCTCGCCGGCGCGACCGTCGGCTTCTTCGGCGGGCTCGTCGCCGACACGGCGACCCTGCAGACGCTCGGCCTGACCTCGCTGCTGCTCACGGTCGCCGGTTACTGGGCGGGCCGCTACGGCGAGACCACCGGGCGCGACCGCCTGCACGCGCCGCTGGTCTCGGTCGCCGTCGTCACGGTCCTCTACACGGTCGGCGCGCTCGTGCTCCACTTCGTGCTCGGGGACGAGGTGTCGGTCGGGCGGGTGCTGGGCTCGAGCCTCGTCGCGACCGTCGGCTTCAACGCGCTCCTGACCGTGCCCGTCTTCGCGCTCTGCCGGCGCCTCCTCGGGCCGCCGCCGCGGCTCGACCGCGCGCGCGAGGTGCAGCTCCTTGCCTGAGCGGCGCTCGCCGTCGCGGCGCTTCCTGCCGCCGGACCCGCGCGTCGCCGAGCCGCACCGGCTCACGCCGGCCCTCGCGCTGCGGATCGGGATCCTCGGCATGATCGTCCTCGGCGTCTTCGCCGTGCTCTTCCTGCGCCTGTGGGCGCTGCAGGTGCTCTCCAGCGACCGCTACCTCAATGCGGCGCAGAACAACCAGCTCCGGACGGTCCGGATCCAGGCGCCGCGCGGCCCGATCCTCGACCGCAATGGGCTCGTCGTCGTCGACAACGCCGCGGGCAGCTCCGTGCAGATCTGGCCGACCGACCTGCCCCGCGACGACGCCGAGCGCCTGGCGGTGCTGCGCCGCGTGGCGAAGGTCGTCGACGTACCGGTCCGGTGGATGCAGCGGCAGATCGCCAAGCGCGAGGGCGACCCGCTGACGCCGATCGTGGTGAAGCGCGGGATCCACGACGACCAGGTGAACTACATCGAGGAGCGCCCGGAGGACTTCCGCGGCGTTCGCATCGCAGAGAGCTTCCTCCGCCGGTATCCCTACAAGGCGCTCGGCGCCCAGGTGCTCGGGCACGTGGGTGAGGTGACGCAGGAGCAGCTCGACGACTCCGACGATCCGACCCTCGCGCTCGGCGACGAGGTGGGCCAGGCGGGCGTGGAGTCGCGCTACGACGACTTCCTGCGCGGCCGGACGGGCACGGCCCGGCTCCGCGTCGACTCGCTCGGCCGGCCGCGCGGCAGCCTGCTCCCGTCGCAGGACCCGGTGCCCGGGTACGCGCTGCGCCTGACGATCGACGTGCGGCTGCAACAGGCCGCGGAGCGCGCCCTGCGCTACGGGATCGAGCAGGCGCTCGCAACGGAGGAGTGGTACGCCGACGGCGGCGCGATCGTCGCCATGGACCCGCGGAACGGCCAGATCCTCGCCCTCGCCTCGAACCCGACGTACCGGCCGAGCGTGTTCGTGGGCCGCGTCGAGCAGCGGAAGCTGGCCGCGGCCGGGCTCACGAACGCGGCCGCGAAGGCGAAGAACTTCCCGGCCCTCAACCGCGCGCTCGCCGGCCAGTACCCGCCGGGGTCGACGTGGAAGCCGGTGACCGCGCTGGCCGCCATGCAGGAGCACCTGCTCTCGCCGTATGCCTCGCTGCCGTGCACGCCGCTGTTCACCTACAAGGGCGAGAACGGCGTCGACTACCACTTCCCGAACTGGACGACCGCCTTCGACACCGGGATGACGCTGCCGCAGGCGCTCGAGGCCTCGTGCAACACCTACTTCTACGAGATCGGCCGCAAGTTCTACGAGCTCGGGCCGGAGCGCGGCCACCCGTTCCAGGCCTGGGCGAGCCGGTTCGGCTTCGGCGACACCTCCGGCCTCGACCTCGGCGGCGAGGCCACCGGGCTGCTGCCGACGCCCGAGTGGCGGCGCCGGACCTACGACAACGCGATCGACCGGCTCTGGAAGCCGGGCGACTCGATCCAGCTCGCGATCGGCCAGAAGGACCTGCTCGTGACGCCGCTGCAGATGACTCGCTTCTACGCGCTCATCGCCAACGGCGGGCGGCTCGTCACGCCGCGGATCGCGCTGCGGGCCGAGCGCCCCGGCCAGAACGGCGCCGCGGGCGACGTCGTGCGCGCGTTCGCGCCGCCCGCGCCGCAGCCGGTCGGCGTCGACCCGGGCGCGCTGGAGGTGGTCCGGCAGGGGCTGTTCCAGGCGACGCACGGCGTCAACGGCACCGCCACCGGCGTGTTCGGCGCGTATCCGGTGAAGATCGCCGGCAAGACCGGGACGGCGCAGAAGGTCGTCGACGGCGTCGTTCGCGACCAGTCGTGGTGGTGCGGGTTCGCGCCCTACGACAACCCGACGATCGTCGTCTGCGCGCTGATCGAGAACGGCGGCCACGGCGGCTCCGCGGCGGCGCCGGCGGCGCTGAAGGTGTTCGAGCAGTACTTCCACCAGGAGGCCGGCGCGATCGCGGCCACGGAGAGCGACTGATGGACGTCGCGTCCGCCTCGAGGCCGCTGCCGAGCCGGTTCCGCCGCGCCGAGCGCGCGGCCGCGGCGACGACGTTCGTCCGCAACCTCGACTGGCTGCTGCTCGGCACCGTGGCCGCTCTCGTCGCCTACGGGTTGTGGGCGATCGCCGGGATCACGAAGCACGACGTCGCGGGCAGCGAGCGCTACTACGTCGTGCGCCAGGGCGTCTACGCCGCGATGGGCGCCGTCGGGCTGCTCGCGGCCCTGCTCGTCCCGGTCGAGCGGCTGCGCGCGCACCGCCGCACCGTCTTCGCGCTCCTGATCGGGCTGCTCGTGCTGGTGCTCCTCGCCGCCGAGTTCACGCGCGGATCGAAGCGCTGGATCGATCTCGGCTTCTTCCAGTTCCAGCCCTCGGAGTTCGGCAAGGTGCTGTTCGCGCTCGTGCTCGCCGCCGTCGTCGCGGACGCGGGGAAGCGGATCGGCGAGTGGTCGACGGTCGTCCGCGCGATCGGCCTCGCGCTCGTGCCGATCGCACTCGTGTTCCTGCAGCCGGACCTCGGTACGACGCTCGTCTACTGCGCTGCGCTGGCGGCCATCCTGTTCGTCGGCGGCGTTCGCTGGCCGCACCTCTTCGTCCTCGGGTCGGTGGCGGCCCTCGTCGCGGTGGCGCTGCTGTGGGCGCTTCCGGCGGCCGGCGTCGAGGTGCTGAAGCCGTACCAGACCGAGCGCCTCACGGGGTTCACGAACCCCGACGCCGACCCGAGCGGCTCGACCTACAACGTCAACCAGTCGATCACGGCCGTCGGCGCGGGCGGCCTGCGCGGCCGTGGCGTCGACGGTGCCACGCAGACGAACCTCGACTACCTGCCCGAGCACGCCACGGACTTCGTGTTCGCGTCGCTCTCCGAGCAGCGCGGCTTCCTCGGCGCCGCCGCGCTGCTGCTGCTCTACCTGCTGCTGCTCTGGCGTGGGATCCGGATCGTCTCGCTCGCGCCCGACGCGTTCTCGATGCTCGTCGCGGCCGGGATCGTGTTCATGCTGCTGTTCCAGATCTTCGTCAACGTCGGGATGACGATGGGCATCGCGCCGGTAACGGGGATCCCGCTCCCGTTCCTGTCCGTCGGCGGCTCGTCGATGGTCACGAACCTGATCGCGATGGGGCTGCTCGTCGGCATCCACGCGCGCGGGCGCTCCGCGCAGCGGCGGTAGCGCGGTGGCCAAGCTGGGTCCGCGTGCGGTCCTCGGGATCGCCCGTGAGGTCGCGGCGGGCGGCGATCCCGGGCACCTCGCCGTGACGGGGCCCCGCGGCCTCGCCGACGCGCTCCGCAAGGAGCTCGGACGCGGCGCCGACCCCGGCACCGTCCGCGGGGGCCCGATCGAAGGCGCGGCGGCGCTCGTGCACGTGCTCGCGGCGGCGCCGGACGAGGCGGACCGGGAGCTGCTGAAGGCCGCCGACCGCGCCCGCGTGCCCATCGTCGCCGTGCTGGCGGGCCCGGGCCTCGACGATCGCGTCCCGTTCGTCCTCGCCACGGACGTCGTCCAGGTCCCGGCGGGCTCCGGCTTCCCCGTCGACCGGATCGCCGAGGTGCTCGCGGCCCGGCTGGGCGAGCAGGCGACGGGGCTCGCGGCACGCCTCCCCGTCCTGCGCGAGCCGGTCGTCGCGGGCCTGATCGAGCGCTTCGCGCGCATGAACGGCATGGTCGGCGCCGCCGTCTTCCTCCGCGGGGCGGACTTCCCCGTGATGACGCTCAACCAGATCCGGATGGTGCTGCGGATCGCGCACGCCTACGGCGTCGACGTCGGCCAGGAGCGCGCCCCCGAGGTGCTCGCGACGGTCGGAAGCGGCTACGCGCTCCGCGCGGTGGCGCGCCGCGCGCTCGCCCGCCTGGCGTTCGCCGGCTGGGCGCTCCGCGGCGCCGTCGGCTACGGCGGCACGCGAGCGGTGGGCGAGGCGGCCCGCCGCTACTTCGCGGAGCGGGCGGGCTCCCGCACGCCGTAGCCGCCGCCGGGCGGGGCGGGCGCCGCGAGGGGCTCCGCGCCGTCCGATGTCGGTCCTACTCTGCGCAGCGACCACTCCAGTGGAGGTGCGGAAGGTGCAGGACTCGCGCGAAGCCGAGGAGCTGCTGCTGATCGAGGAGGCGGACGCCTGGTTCGAGTACCTCGAGGCGACGCGGGGACAGTCGGAGACACGGTACGGCGAGGTCGAGCCCTGGGCGTGGAGCCGGCTCAACCAACGCCTCCGCGCCATCCGGGCCCGCCGCGCGCGGCTGCGCCCGGCCGCGGCCTGAACCGCGCGAGAGCCTCGCCAGGGGGCGCGCGCCGGAGACGCTGCTACCCTGCCGGTCGAGGATATGGAGTTCCTCGATCCCATTACCTGCAGCGCGCTGACGTGCCCGACCCTCGGGCCCGACGTCGTGCGCGCGCACGAGAAGGAGATTTCCTTTGCTCTGGTTCCGACGGAAGAAGCGCCAGTCGGAGCAGGCGCCCACCGAGGCAGCCGCTCCGCAACCCACGAACGAGGCAGTGCAGCAGCCGCCGCCAGGCGGCTCTGACCAGCCCGAGACCGACACCCCCCCGCCCGGAAGCTCGACGACGAAGCGGCGCCGCCGCGGCAGCCGCGGGGGACGCAACCGCAAGAAGACCGGCACGGCGGCCGGCGGCGGCGCGGAGCCCGCGCCGGCCGTGTCCCCGTCGAAGACCGACGAGAAGTCGAAGACCGACGACAAGCAGCGCGGCGCGAAGCCCGAGCGCAAGCAGCAGCGCGGCGGCGAGCGCCGCAGCACGAGCTCGAGCCGCGCCGGCCGCCAGACGCGTCGGCGGGTCCCGCCGCGGCGGGCGCCGCTCCCGGCGGCGAAGCGCGAGCTGCTGATCTCGGTCGACGTCTCCGAGCAGCGCGTGGCGGTGCTCGAGGACGGCGTCGTCGCGGAGGTCTACCTGGAGCGCCCCGAGAAGCGCTCGATCGCCGGGAACATCTACCTCGGCACCGTGGACAACGTGCTGCCGGGGATGGAGGCCGCGTTCATCGAGATCGGCCTCGAGAAGAACGGCTTCCTCTACGTCGACGAGATCGTCGTCCCCGAGCTCGAGGGCAAGGCACGGCACGGGAAGCGGATCCAGGACCTGATCCAGCGCGGGCAGACGATCCTCGTCCAGGCGGTCAAGGACCCCATGAAGACGAAGGGCGCCCGGCTCACGACCGAGATCTCGCTCCCGGGCCGCTTCGTCGTGTACGTGCCCTCGGGAGAGGGCCTCGGCGTCTCGCGCCGGCTGCCGGACGACGAGCGCACCCGCCTCAAGGACATCCTCAGGCGCCTCGACGTGAAGGAGGGCGGCGTTATCGTCCGCACCGCCGCCGAGGGCGCCTCGGCGGAGGACGTCGAGCGAGACCTCGACTTCCTGCAGCGGCTGTGGGCGACGATCCAGGAGCGCGCGAAGGCCGCGACCGCGCCCGCGCTCATCTACCAGGAGGCCGAGCTGCCGCTGCGCGTCGTCCGCGACCTCTTCACGGACGACTTCGAGCGGGCCGTGGTCGACCACGAGCGCACGTACAAGCGCATCGTCGGCTACCTGAAGAAGACCTCGCCGCACATGGTCGACCTGGTCGAGCGGTACAAGGAGAAGGAGCGGCTGTTCGAGGCGGCCGGCGTCGACAAGGAGATCCGCTCCACGCTCTCCCGCCGCGTCGACCTTCCCTCCGGCGGCTACCTGATCTTCGACTACGCCGAGGCGTTCACCGTGATCGACGTGAACACGGGCCGCTTCGTCGGGTCGCGGTCGAAGAGCACCGGCGCGCGCCTCGAGGACACGATCACGAAGAACAACCTCGAGGCCGTGAAGGAGGTCGTGCGCCAGCTGCGGCTGCGCGACATCGGCGGGATCATCGTCATCGACTTCATCGACATGGCCAACCCGAAGAACCGGGCGACCGTCGAGGAGGCGCTCCGCACCGAGCTCGAGCGCGACCGGACGAAGACGTACGTCGTCGAGATCTCGCCGCTCGGCCTCGTCGAGATGACGCGGCAGAACGTGACCGATGGGCCGCGCGAGATCATCACGAGGAAGTGCCCCACCTGCGAGGGCGACGGCGTGATCATCTCCGAGACCTCCCAGGCGGTCGACGCGGAGCGCCGGCTGCGCGCGCTCGTCTCGCCGGGCTCCCGCGTCCAGGCCTACGCCGTCGAGCTCCACCCGCGGGTCGCGTCGATCCTCATCGGCGCGGGGGGCGAGCGGCTCGCCGCGCTCGAGGAGCAGACGCGCCGCCGCTTCTTCCTCCGCCCGGCCGAGGGCAACGGGCACGTGCACCTCGACCACTTCGCCGTCGTCGGGGAGGGCAAGCTCGAGGAGCTGCGCCCCGAGGCGCCCGTGGAGGAGGGTCACGAGCTCGAGCTCAAGCTCGTCGAGGTGGCCCGTTGGGATCCGAGGTCGGCGACCGGGAAGGTCGGCGGCTACGAGGTCGCCGTCGCCGGCGCCGCCAAGCTCGTCGGCAAGAAGGTCAAGGTGCGAGTCGGCCGCGTGCTCGACGGGACCGCCTACGCGGTGCTCGCCCACGACCAGGCCGTGGGCGAGGCGCCCGTGACCGCCGAGGGCGAGGCCGAGAAGCCGACGCGGGCGCGTCGCTCGAGGCTCGAGCCGGAAGCCGAGGCGGCGGCGCCCGAGGCTGCCGCGGTCGAGGAGACCACTGCCGTCGGGACGGCCGGTCACGAGCTCGAGGCCGGGGAGGCCGGAGAGGAGCCCGCCGAGGACGCTGCCGTGGAGGCCGCGGAGCTCGGCGAGGACGGTCAGCCGAAGAAGAAGCGCACGCGCCGCGGCACTCGCGGCGGCCGGCGTCGGAAGAAGAAGCCGGGCGAGCCCGGCGCCGAGGTCGAAGGCGAGGGCGAGGCGGACGGAGAGCCCGAGGAAGCGCCCGTGGCCGAGCCGGCCGCCGAGCGCGGCGACGGCGCGCCGGCGCGGCGCCGTGCTCGGATCCACGTCCCCGCGCCCGCCGGCGCCGAGGCCGAAGCGCCGGAGCGCGAGGCGGTTCCCGCCGCCGAGCGGGCCGTCGACGTCGCCGAGGAGGACACCGAGGGGGAGGCGGCCCAGGAGAACGGCGACCAGCCGAAGAAGAAGCGCTCGCGGCGCGGCTCGCGCGGCGGCAGGCGCCGCAAGAAGCCGGCATCGGCGTCCGCCGACGGCGAGCCGAGCGACGCGGTGGCCGAGGACGATGCCGCGGTGGCGGATGCGGAGCCGGAGGCCCTGGAGCCGGAGGCCGTGGAGCCCGAGCCCGTGGAGCCCGAGGAGGACGCGGGTGACGAGCCCGCGGCCGTACCGGCCGCGGACGCCAACGGGACGCCGCCCGAGGAGGACTGGGAGTACGTGCCGATGTCGGAATGGAGGGACTGGGAGGGCCGCTGAACGCGGCCTGATCTCCGCTACACTCCGGTCGCTCGCGGGCGTCTGCCCGCGTTTCCTACGCTCGAAGCACCCTTCCCGCTCGAACATCCATGGGCTACGCGATCATCACCGTCGGCGGCAAGCAATACCGCGTCCAGGAGGGGCAAACCCTGCTCGTGGACCGGGTCAAGGGCGACGAGGGCGCGACCTTCCAGCCGCCGGTGCTCTTCGTCGGGGGCGAGGACGGCCCGCAGATCGCGCCCAGCACGACGGTGACGGCGCGGGTCGTCGGCCACGTGCTCGGCGAGAAGATCCGCATCGGCAAATACCGTGCCAAGACCGGGTACCGCAAGCACACCGGCTACCGCAGCCGACTCTCGCGGATCGCGATCGAGTCGATCGGCGTGTCGAAGGCGCGGGCCGCGTCGAAGACGAGGGCCGACCAGGCGTCGAAGCCGGCAGCGCAGCCCGAGGAGCTCGAGGCGCCGACCGGCTACGAGGGCTTGAAGGTCGCCGAGATCGCCGACTGGACGAAGGGCCGGCATCTGCCGACGCTCGAGACGGCGCTCGCCTACGAGCAGGCGCACGGCGCACGGAAGGGCGCGATCGCCGCGCTCGAGGCAGCGATCGCGAAGCGGAAGGAGGGCGAGTAGATGGCACACAAGAAGGGGCTCGGCTCCTCGCGCAACGGGCGCGACTCGAATCCGAAGATGCTCGGCGTGAAGGTCTTCGACGGCCAGGACGTCAGGGCCGGGATGATCATCGTCCGGCAGCGCGGCACGCGGTTCCGGCCAGGGCTCGGGACGAGCCTCGGGCGTGACGACACGATCTTCGCCGTGCGCGACGGCAAGGTCGAGTTCCGCGCGAGCGGCGAGCGCCGCTTCGTCACCGTCGTCTAGCGCGGCGGCTCCTCGATGTTCCACGACCGCGCGAGCATCCGCGTGGTCGCCGGACGCGGCGGCGACGGCGCGCTGAGCTTCCGGCGCGAGAAGTTCGTCCCGAAGGGCGGTCCGGACGGCGGCGACGGCGGCAAGGGCGGAGACGTCGTCTTTGTCGCCGACGCCGATCTGCGCGACCTCTCCGCCTTCCGGACGAAGACGACGTTCCGGGGCGGCCGCGGCGGCAACGGCGGCGGCAGCCGCCGCCACGGGGCGAACGGACCCGACGTCGTGCTGCCCGTCCCCGTCGGGACGCAGGTGTGGTCCGAGGGCGCGCTGCTCGCCGACCTCGCTGCGGCGGGGGGCCGCGTCGTGGCAGTCGCGGGCGGCGAGGGCGGGCGCGGCAACGCGCGGTTCGCCACGGCCACGCGACAGACGCCGAGGTTCGCGGAGACGGGCCTCCCGGGCGAGGAGGCCGAGCTCGAGCTGCGGCTCAAGCTGATGGCCGACGCGGCGCTCGTGGGGCTGCCGAACGCGGGCAAGTCCTCGCTGCTGCGCCAGATCTCGAACGCGAGGCCGAAGGTGGCCGAGTATCCGTTCACGACGCTGCAGCCCGTGCTCGGGACGGTCGACGCGCCGGGCGGCGACCGTCAGCTGACCGTCGCCGACGTGCCGGGGCTGATCGAGGGGGCGAGCGAGGGCGTCGGCCTCGGCCACGAGTTCCTCGCGCACCTCGAGCGGGCACGCATCCTCGTTCACGTGATCGACGCGTCGAAGCCAGTCGAGGAGCAGTGGCGGACGATCGACGGCGAGCTCGCCGCGTACGGCGCCGGCCTCGACGAGCGGCCGCAGATCG
>DATIDD010000046.1:0-32931 GCA_035456465.1 Gaiellaceae bacterium
TACGCGCCATGGGACGATCGTGCCCGGCCCACTACGCGGAGCGCAATTGGACGTCGGTCCTACGACCGCCTCGTGAGGCCGTTCCGCTCGGCCCAGAGGGCCGCCTGCGTCCGGTCGGTAACGCCGATCGTGCGGAAGACACTGGTCAGGTGCGCCTTGACAGTCTTCTCGCTGATCGAGAGGCGCCGCGCGATCAGCTTGTTCGGCAGCCCTTCGGCCACCATCAGCAGCACCTCGCGCTCGCGCTCCGAGAGCGCGTCGGCGGGCGACGAGCCGGAGCGGGCGCTGAGCAGCGCGCGGGCGGCCTTCGGGTCCAGCGGCGCCTCGCCGCGGGCGGCGGCGCGGATGGCGCGCGCGAGCTCGTCCGGCTCCGCGTCCTTGAGCAGGTAGCCGGTCGCGCCGGCGTCGAGCGCGCGCAGGATCCGCTCGCGGTCGGAGAAGGACGTCAGCACGACGACCTGCGTCTCCGGCGCCTCGGTCGCGATCCGCTCCGTGGCGCCGATCCCGTCGAGGCCCGGCATCTCGAGGTCCATCAGCACGACGTCGGGACGCTCGGCCGCGCACAGCGCGACCGCCTCGGCGCCGTCCGCCGCCGAGCCGACGAGCTCCACGCCGTCGAACGTCGCCAGCAGCTGCTCGAGCCCAGCGCGCACGACGGCGTGGTCGTCGGCGATCGCGAGCCTGATCACGACGTCGGCACCTCGAGCACGAACGCCGTCCCGCGGCCGCGCGCCGACCGCACGTCGACCCGTCCGCCGCCGTGCGCGGCCAGCTCCTCCAGCAGCGACAGGCCGACGTGCCCCTCCTGCCGGCGCCGCTCGCGCTCCTCGGCGTCGAAGCCGGCGCCGTCGTCGTCCACCTCGAGGCGGGCGATCCCCTCGGCAGCCGTCAGCCGGACGGTCACGCGCGTCGCGCCCGCCGCGTGGTCGGCGACGTTGCGGAGCGCCTCCCGCGCGGCGCGGAAGACGAGGTCCTCGACCTCGGGGCGCAGGTCCGGGGCCGCGTCGAGCTCGAGGTCGACCGCGATTCCCTCCTGCTCGAGTGGCGCGACGAGGTCCGCGATCGCCGCCTCGAGCCCGGCGACGCGAACACTCGGAGGATGGATCGCGAGCAGCAGCGACCGCAGCTGCCGGAGGCTCGCGCGGGTGCCTGCGGCGCCCTCGCGCAGGGTCCGCGCGAGGCGCGGGTCGGAGGCCGCCGGCGCCCCCTCTGCGGCGGCCGCCAGCGAGTACGAGATCCCGGCCAGGTCCTGGACGACGCCGTCGTGCAGCTCGGAGGCGATGCGGCGCCGCTCGTCGTTGGAGGCGTCGAGTGCCCGCCGCAGCAGCAGCTCGCGCTCGGCGTGGCCCTCGCGGACGCGACGCGCGAGCCGGTACGCGAGCGGCACCTGCACGAGCCAGAGCAGCAGCAGCGCCCCGAGCAGCGCCGGCAGGAACGACGTCCAGATCCGGCGTCCGCTCGCGACGACGGAGTCGAACCGCTCGTAGAGCTCGAACAGCACCGGCGTCCCGCTCGGGGTGCGGATCCGCTGGTAGACCTCGAGCAGCTCGCCCTCGGCGCGCTCGAAGCGGTTCTCGGGACGCGACAGATCGCTGACCTCCGCGCTCACCGCCCCCGACTCGAAGGCCGCGCGGTCCTCGTCCCCGAGCGCATAGCGGCTGCCGATCAGGCGCGGCTCGTCGGAGTAGACGATCCGGCCGTCCTGCGTCCAGATCTTGACGCGCACGATCGAGTCGCTGAGGACGCGCTCCTGGACGACCCGGTCCATCCGTGCGAGCGCGGCGGGATCGCCCGCGAGCAGCGCGTCCTCGAGGTTCGGCTCGACCACGCCCTGCGCCGCGAGCCCCGCGACCGCGCGGGCCTCGCGGATCGCCTCGCTCCTCCCCAGGTGCCGGAGCAAGGGGATGCTCGCCAGCACGAACACGAGCACCGCCGCGAGCGACGCGGCGAGCGACTTCGCCACCTCGCGCGCGATCGACGGCGGCCGCCCGTCGGCGGCGCGACCGCGCCGCGCGACCGGGCGCGGCCGTGCCCGCTCGGCGCTCGCGGTCACGGGAGGCACGCTCGAGGAGCGGTACGCGCCACGCCGAGAAGTAGATCACGGCACCGGCGCCCCGCCGGTCGCGGGGCGCCGCGCCCGTGCTCGTCGTCGGCCCTGCTCGTCAGATCGACGCCCGCGCGCTGCAGCGTTCGCCGGGCCGGGTGGCCACGGCCGTGATCGTGTCCGTCCCGGGCCGGTCGGCCACGAGCCGGCGCACCTCGAACGAGCCGCTGCGCCCGCGGGTGACACCGGTCGTCCGGCGCACGACCGTGCCGTTCTGCCGGAGGACGACCGCCCAGCGGACGCCCACCCGGTTCTGGTCGACCTCGAACTCGACCTCGAGCCGCCCGTCGTCGCGGCTCAGCTTCAGCTTCGAGGTGGTGCTCTTCGTGCACGTGCCCGCCACGCGGACGTCGCCGTCCTTCGCGGGGGCGCCGGTCGCGGGTGCCGCCGCCACGAGTGCCAGCGCCGCGACGAGGGCCCACCCGGCTCCGATGCTCTTCCGCTTGCTCACGATCCTGCTCCTTCCGTAGCTGCCGTCGTCCCGTACGCTCGCGGAGGTCGGGTCCGGGCCGCAATCGGACGTTGGTCGTAGGTCCCGGCGGCCCGGGTCGGCGATCGGCACGGTTGGCGATCGGCGCAGGGCGTCCTACGATCGGGCCATGGCTGTCTCCGCCGACCGGGTCGAGGCGATCGCAGGCGCCCCCGTCTTCGCCGGCCTCGACGCCGACGCGGCCGGGACGCTCGCGGCGCTGCTCCACCCGCTCTCGTGCGAGGCCGGCACGACGCTGTTCCGCCAAGGCGCGCCGGTCGACCGGATCCTGCTGCTCCGCTCGGGCCGCGCCGAGGTGGACGAGCCGGTCGGGGCGACGTTCGGCCCGGGCAGCACGCTCGGGGAGCTCGCGCTCAACGGGCCGACGACCCACACCGCGACCGCGCGCGCCGTCGAGCCGGTCGGCGGGTTCGTCCTCGAGGCGGCCGACTTCGACGCCCTCCGTGCCGGACACGACCCCGTCGCCTTCGCCGTGCTGCGGCGGCTGGCGCTCGTGCTCGCGGGGCGGATCCGGGCCTCCGACGAGCACGGGCCCGTGACGGAGGCCGCGGCGGCGACACGGGAGGCGACGCCCGGGCCGCCCGTGCTCGACCAGCTCGCGTTCCTGCGGACGCTCCCCTCCTTCGCCGAGCTCGACGACCAGGACGTCGCCGTGCTCGCGCGCGGGCTGCGCCTGTGGCGGCTCGAGCGCGGCGCGACCATCTTCCGGGAGGGCGAGTCGGCCCGCTCGGCCTTCGTGGTGGTGCGCGGCGCGATCGAGGTCGCGCGCGAGCGGGGCGAGCGGACGCTCCGCCTGGCGACGGTCGGCCCCGGGCGCCTCCTCGGCGAGCTGTCGCTCGTCGACGGGCGAGCGCGGACCGCGACCGCCTCCGCGGCGGAGCCGGCCCTCGTGCTCGAGCTCGACCACGAGGTCTTCGACGCGCTGCTGGCGAACCGCTCGGCGGCCGGCCTCGCCTTCCTCCAGGAGGTCAACCGCGCCCTGATCGCCGCCCTGCGCGCCGGCGACGCACGCCGCTGGCCGGCGGCGGCGGACGGCGCCGCGGACCCGCGCCGGGAGCGGCTGATCGACGCGATCCGCGAGTCGGTGATCGGCGACGACGCCGTGCTCGAAGGCCCGTTCGGCGGGCGCCGGATCGTCTACGCCGACTACACCGCCTCGGGCCGTGCGCTCACGTTCGTCGAGCGGTTCATCCGCGAGGAGGTGCTGCCGCTCTACGGCAACACGCATACCGAGGCCTCGACCACCGGCCTCCAGACGACCAGGCTGCGCGAGGACGCCCGCCGGCTGATCCACCGTTCCGTCGGCGGCTCCGACGACGACGTCGTCCTCTTCTGCGGGACCGGCGCCACCGGTGCGATCGACAAGCTCGTGCAGGTGCTCGGGCTGCGCCTCCCGTCGGCGCTCGACGACCGGCTGCACCTGTCCGACGCGATCCCGCCGGAGGAGCGGCCGGTCGTGCTCGTGGGCCCGTACGAGCACCACTCGAACGAGCTGCCCTGGCGCGAGTCGATCGCCGACGTCGTCACCATCCGCGAGGACGCCGACGGGCGGGTCGACCTCGCGCACCTCGAGGAGGAGCTCCGCCGCCACGCCGACCGGCCGCTCCGGATCGGCAGCTTCTCGGCGGCCTCGAACGTGACCGGGATCGTCACCGACGTCGACGCCGTCTCGATCCTGCTCCACCGCCACGGCGCGCTTGCATGCTGGGACTACGCCGCCGCGGGCCCGTACCTCCCGATCGAGATGAACGCCTCGCCCGACGTCCCCGACGGGCACCTGGCCTCCAAGGACGCCGTGTTCGTCTCGCCCCACAAGTTCGTCGGCGGGCCGGGCACGCCGGGCGTGCTCGTCGCCAAGCGCGCGCTGTTCCACAACCGCGTTCCCGCCGTGCCGGGCGGCGGCACGATCCTCTTCGTCAGCCCCGGCGGCCACTCGTACCACCCGGCGCCCGAGATTCGCGAGGAGGGCGGCACGCCCGGCATCGTCGAGTCGATCCGCGCCGGGCTCGTGTTCGCGCTCAAGGACGCGGTGGGCACCGACGAGATCCGGCGGCGCGAGGACGACTTCGTCCGGCGCGCGCTCGCGTCGTGGGGCGCGAACCCGCGGATCGAGCTGCTCGGCAACCCCGAGCTGGAGCGGCTCGCGATCGTCTCGCTCGCCCTCCGCCACCCGCGCGGGCGGCTGCACTCGAACTTCGTCGCGGCGCTGCTCAACGACCTGTTCGGGATCCAGGCGCGCAGCGGCTGCTTCTGCGCCGGGCCGTACATGCACCGGATGGTCCCGATCGAGGACGACTGGTCGGCCCGGATGGACGCGGAGGTCGCGCTGGGCCACCTGGGCGCGAAGCTCTCGTTCGTCCGCGTCGGGTTCAACTACTTCATGAGCGAGGTGGCGTTCGAGTACCTGCTCGAGGCCGTTCACCTGCTCGCGAACGACGCGTGGAAGCTGCTGCCGCTCTACCGCTTCGACCCCTACACCGGGCTGTGGCACCACGAGCGGGGGCGGCCGCGCCCACCGTTGACCCTGCACGACGTCTCGTTCGCGTCGGGCACGCTCGAGTTCCACGGCCCGCGCGCGACCGAGCCCGAGACGGCGCTCGCCCGCTACCTCGAGGACGCGCGCCGGATCGTGCGCGAGGTCGAGGCCGCGCCGCCTGAGGAGCCGCCCGCCGACCCGAGGGTCACACCCGAGTTCGAGGGCGTGCGCTGGTTCCCGCTGCCGGGCGAGGCGCTCGCGGAGTTGCGCGGCGACGGCTAGCCCAGCGGGTTACTCGCGGGCGTGGACCGTCCGCACCGCGTCGATGGTGTCGGCCTCGCCGGCCCGCTTGTCCGGCCGGTAGCCCTTGACGCGCGCGAAGCGGAGCGCGAGCCCGCCCGGGTAGCGCGAGCTCGCCTGCACGCCGTCGAACGCGACCTCGACGACGAGCTCCGGCCGGACGTGCACGGCGATCCCCTCCCGGTGCGTCTCGAGCTCGAGCAGCCGCTCCGTCTGCCACTCGAGCATCGCGTCCGTCATCCCCTTGAACGTCTTGCCGAGCATCACGAAACCGCCCGTCGCGGGGTCTCGGGCGCCGAGGTGGAGGTTGCTCAGCCGGCCGCGCCGCCGGCCGTGGCCCCACTCCGCCGCGAGGACGACCAGGTCGAGCGTATGCGCCCGCTTGACCTTGAGCCAGCCGCCGCCGCGGCGGCCCGCCTCGTACGGCGCGTCGAGCGCCTTCGCCATCACGCCCTCGTGGCCGTGCGAGAGCGCGTCGTCGAGGAAGCGCTCGGCCTCCGCCGCGTCGTCCGTCTCGATCCGCGGCACGCGCAGCCTCTCCGGCAGCAGCGCCGCCAGCGCCGCGGAGCGCTCCGCCAGCGGCCGGTCGAGCAGGTCGTCGCCGTCGAGGTGGAGCAGGTCGAAGGCCAGGGCCGACAGCGGGATCGCCCCGCGCAGCGCCTCCGGGTCGGTGCTGCTTCCGAACCGGCTCATCGTCACCTGGAACGGCCGGGGACGGCCGCCGTCGGCGAGCGCGATCGCCTCCGCGTCGAGGACGAATGCGTGTGCCGGGAGCGCGAGCAGCGCCGCCACCACCTCCGGCACGCGCGCCGTCACGTCCGCGAGGTTGCGCGTGAACACGCGGACCTCGTCGTCGAGGCGGTGCGCCTGGATGCGGGCGCCGTCGAGCTTCCACTCCACCGCGGCCTCGCCGAGCCGCTCCAGCGCGGCCGCGAGGTCGTCGGCCGTCTGCGCGAGCATCGGCCGCACGGGGCGCAGCAGCTCCAGCCGGAACCGGCCGAGGCCTGCCTCGCCGTCCGCGAGCGCCGCCGCGGCCACGGCGCCGAGGTCGCCGGCGAGCATGGACGCGCGCCGCACCGCCGCGACCGGCACGCCGGCCGCGCGCGCCACCGCGTCGACCATCACGCCCTCCAGCGCGCCCTGTCGCAGCTCGCCGAGCAGGAGGGCGACGAGGAAGCGCTGCTCCTCCGCGGTGGCGCGGCCGAGCAGCTCGGCGAGGAGCCCGCGGCGAAGCGCCTGCGAGCCCGGGCCGGTCACCTCCGCCAGCCGCCGCAGCGTGCCGTCGACCTCCAGCAGCCCCAGCGTCGGCGCCGCAGCCGCGGACGGGAGCTCGCGGAGCGCCGCCCAGCCGACCCCGGCCGGGGCGTGCGGGAGCCCTCCGCCGAGGTACGCGACGGCGACCGCGACCTCCTCCCGGTGCAGGCGCGCGAGCAGCGACGCGAGCGCCTCGACCTTGGCGAGCCGGGAGGACGTCGCGGCCACGACGGCCGAGGTACGGGCGAGCTCGTCGAGACGCACGGGCGGATTCTCGCGCGCGTGGCACGATGGGCACGATGGCGACGCTGACGACGCAGCCCGTGGTGCGCCCTGACCAGGCGTGGCTCCGTGCCGCGCGCCGCGCGAGGCAGCTGTCCTGGCTCTCGCTCGCGTGGATGGCGGCCGAGGGCGCGATCGGCGTCGTCGCCGGCGTCCTTGCCGGGTCGATCGCGCTGGTCGCGTTCGGCCTCGACAGCGCAATCGAGGGGTTCGCGAGCCTCGTGATCGTCTGGCGCTTCACCGGCTCGAGGCTCCACTCCGAGCAGGCCGAGCGGCGCGCGCAGAAGCTCGTCGCGGTCCAGTTCTTCGTGCTGGCGCCGTACGTCGCATTCGAGGCGGTGCACAAGCTCGTGGGCTCGGCCGAGCCGGAGACGAGCCTGCTCGGGATCGGGCTGACCGCGTCGAGCCTCGTCGGGATGCCGCTGCTGGGGCGGGCGAAGCGCCGCCTCGCGGTGACGCTCGACTCGCGGGCGACCCACGGCGAGGGGACGCAGAACCTGCTCTGCGCGTACCTCGCCGGCGCGGTGCTCGCCGGCCTGCTCGGGAACGCGCTCTTCGGGCTCTGGTGGCTCGACCCGCTGGCCGCGCTCGTCGTGGCCGGGGTGGCCGTGCACGAGGGCCGCGAGAGCTGGCGCGGCGAGCCCTGCTGCGCCGCCTGCTGACACGCCGCATACTCGACTGGTGATCCGAATCGAGGAGAGCGAGCGGTTTCCGGTGTCGGTCGAGGAGGGCTTCGCGTACGTCACCGACCCGGAGCGCTGGCCCGAGTTCTGGCCCGGGCTCGTGTCCGTCGCGCCCGGCGCGCGCTGGCGCGAGCCCGGCGACGTGAGCCGGCTGGCGATGCGGCTCCTCGGCAGGCGCACGGAGCTGGTGATGACGCTGCAGCGGTTCGAGCCGGGCCGGCTGGTCGAGTACACGACGACCCAGCGCGGGCTGCCAGACGCGCGGCACACGCGTGGCTTCGCAGCGGACGGCGACGGCTTCCGCTACACGCTCGGGGTCGAGCTCGAGCCACGCCCCGGGCTGCGGGGCGTCCTCGACCGGACGCTCGTCGCGCGGGCGGTCCGCCGCGCGCTGCGGCAGACGCTCCGCAACCTCGCGGCGCGGCTCGGCCCGTCGAACGCCTGAGCCGGCAGCGATCCGCACGCGCAGCCGTCGCGTACAGCCGGGTGCTCGCCCGACCGATGTCGTTCGAAGAGGAGGTCGATTGTGCCCGCCAACCCACTCCGGCCGACGGCGATCGCAGCCGCGGCCGTCGTCGCGCTCGTCGTCGCCGGGACCGTCGGCGCACGCGGCGCCGCGACGAGCGTCCAGCTCCGGGTGACGCTGTCCGCGGCCCAGGAGGCGCCGGCTCCGACGGGCGACGTGTCGAACGCGCGCGGCACGTTCGCCGGCAGGCTCGTCCGCTCGGGCACCGGCGCGTCGCTCGAGTGGACGCTGACCTCGAGCGGGCTGACCGGCCCCGCCGTCGCCGCGCACATCCACACGGGCGCTCCGGGTCAGCCGGGACCCGTCGTCGTCCCGCTCTGCGGGCCCTGCAGCAGCCCGGCCGGCGGCACGGCGACCGTCGACGCGGCCCTGCTGAGCGCGATCCAGGGCGGGCAGGCGTACGTCAACGTCCACACGCCGGCGAACCGTGCCGGGGAGATCCGTGCCCAGCTCGCCTCGGTGGCCTCTACCACGGCGAAGCTCAACGCACGGCAGGAGGTGCCGCGACCTCGCGGACGGGCCAACCGCGCGCGCGGGACGTTCAGCCTCACCGCGACGAAGAACGGAGCCGACGCGACGATCGCCTGGCGTCTGACGTTCAGCAGGCTGACGGGGCGGGCGCTCGCGGCGCACATCCACGTCGGTGCGCGCGGGCGCGCGGGCGGCGTGGCGGTGCCGCTCTGCGGCCCGTGCCGGAGCGCCGTGCGGGGAACGGCCCGGGTGAGCGGCGCGACCCTCGCGGCGCTCGAATCCGGCCGCGCCTACGTCAACGTCCACACGCGACAGAACCCGGGCGGCGAGATCCGCGGCCAGCTCGCCGCGCTGCCGCTGACGATCACGCCGTAGCGGCCCGGGAGGCGCCGCGTCCTGCGCGCGGCGCCCCCCGGCCTCACGGGACGTCGAAGGCGACGAGTACCTCGCGGTCGCTACCGCCCGCGACGGTGACCGCGCGCACGGGGCCGACTCCCTTCGCGTAGGACTTGTGCTCGACGAGCCCCGGCTCGAGCGGCGTCGTCTCCCTCGTCACGAGCACCCGGTCGAACGAGCCGAACGGGACCCTCGCCCGGCCGTCGACGCTCAGCACCTCGGCGGCGTCCTCGGCCTCGCCCTGCAGGTGCTCCTGCCGGTAGCGCAGCCCGGGCTCCGGCTCCGCCGGCACGACGACCCCCGCCTCCGCGCCGTCGACGCCGGCCTCCCACGAGCCCTCCGTGCTGACCCCGCCGTCCTCGTACGCCTTCGTGTCCTCGCCGAGGTACCAGACGTTCCCCTCCTCGTCCTGCGCGTACCAGTCGTAGGTGTCCTCGACGACCTGCCCGTCCTCGGTGGCGACGTCGTGGACGACGCGCGCGTCGACCCCGAGGATCCGCTTCGTCCGCCCGGTCACGGTCACGACGATGCGCTGCTCGTTGCCGTCGGCGTCCGTCTCGCGGTAGACCCAGCGGCTACCGGGCCGCATCGGCCAGTACGGGTTGTCGATCGTCGCGCCGAAGCGCGTCGGGTCGAGGTCGACGTGCTCGGCGCCGGTCGGCAGCGACGCCGACTCGTCCGAGGCGCAGCCGGCCGCCAGCGCGACAAGCGCGCCGAGGAGGCACAGAGCCGTTCGCACGGCCCCAGGCTAGGACGGCGAGATGAGACGGCGATGAGCTCAGCCGGCGTCCGCCGGAAGCAAGAGGACGACCTCGGCGCCGCCGCCGTCCCGGTTCGCCGCGGTGGCGCTGCCGCCGTGCGCGCGCCCGATCGCCTCGACGATCGCGAGGCCGAGCCCGGCGCCGCCTCCCGGACGCGCGCCGTCGGCGCGGCTGAAGCGCTCGAACGCCCGCGGCAGGTAGTCGGCGGGGAAGCCCGTCCCGTCGTCGCTCACGCGAAGCGCGACGGAGCCGTTCGCCGCCGCGGCGTCGAGCCGCACGACGCCGGCGCCGTGGCGGAGCGCGTTGTCGACCAGGTTCCCGAGCGCCTGCTCGAGCCGGTGCGGGTCGCCCGCGACCGCGAGGTCGCCCGCGGCGTCGACCGCGAGGCTGCGGCCCGCCGCTGCCGCGCGCCCGGAGAACCGGCGCGCGACCCGCTCGAGCAGCCCGCGAACCCCGACCGGCTCGACGCGGAGCCGCAGCTCGCCCTCGTCCGCGCGCGCGAGCACGAGCAGGTCGTCCGCGAGGCGGACGAGCCGCTCGGTCTCGTCGGCGGCCGACGCGATCGCGCCGCGCAGCTCCTCCCGCGAGCGCGGGCGGCGCAGCGCGAGCTCTAGCTCCGCGCGCAGTGACGAGAGTGGCGTCCGCAGCTCGTGGCTCGCGTCGGCGACGAAGCGGCGCTCCCGCTCCAGTCCGGCCTCGAGCCGCGCGAGCATCTCGTTGAGCGTCCGGGCGAGGCGCGCCACCTCGTCCTCCGACGCGGGCACCGGGAGCCGGCTCCCCGCCGTGTCCGCCGAGATCTCGGCCGCCCGCCGTCGCATCGCCTCGACGGGCCGCAACGCTGCGGCGGCGAGCGCGTAGCCGGCGAGCGACGCGAGCAGGAGCGCCACGGGACCGCCGACGAGGAGCTGCGTGCGCAATCCAGCGAGGGCGTCGTGGCGGTCGTCGAGCGACGCGCCCGCGACGACGACCACCCGTCCGCCGTCGCCCTCGACCGGCGTCCCGAGCAGGCGAACGCGCCCGCCCCCGAGGCCCGGCACGCCCCCGCGCTCGACGACGACGGTCTCGCGACGTGCCTGCGCCAGCTGCTCCGGTGTGAGCAGCGGCCGGTCGCCGACCGGCGGCGTCGCGTCGCGAACGGCGCCGTCGGGGTCGACGACCTGCGCGAAGCTCTCCTCCGCCTCGACCAGACGGCCGTCGGCGTCGGCGAGACCGGGACCGCCCGTCCGGACGAGCGCCGCCACGTCGTCGGCCCGGGCACGAAGGCTCTGGTCGAGCTGCTCGTCCAGGGTCGCCGCCATCCGGACGTAGACGAAGGTCCCGGTCGCCGCGAGCAGCACCGCCATTGCCACGGCGAACGCGAGCGTCAGCCGCAGGCGGAGCGACGGCCGCCTCACGCGCCGCCGTCGGCCCGCAGGCGGTAGCCGACTCCCCGCACGGTCTCGAGCGAGCGTCGCCCGAACGGCCGGTCGACCTTCTCCCGCAGGTAGCGCACGTAGACGTCCACGACGTTCGAACGCTGCTCGTATTCGTCGTCCCACGCGTGCTCGAGCAATTCGAGGCGAGACAGCACGAGCCCCGGCCGGCGCATGAAGGTCTCGAGCATCGCGAACTCCTTCGCCGACAGGTCGAGCTCGACCTCGCCGCGCCGGACGCGCCGTGTCGCCGGATCGAGGCGGAGGTCCCCGACCGCGAGCACGGACGGGCGCTCTTCTGCGCCGCGGCGCGCGAGCGCGCGCAGGCGCGCCAGGAGCTCGGCGAACGCGAACGGCTTCGCCAGGTAGTCGTCGGCGCCCGCGTCGAGGCCGCCCACGCGGTCGTCGACGCCGTCACGCGCCGTGAGCATGAGCACGGGCGACCAGACGCCGTCGTCACGAAGGCGCCGGCAGACCTCGACGCCGTCGATGCCCGGCAGCATCAGGTCGAGCACGATCGCGTCGTACGGCCGCGCCAGGGCCATCCAGAGCGCGTCCTCGCCCGACCCGGCGACGTCCGCCGCATGCCCCTCCTCGGCCAGCCCGCGTCGCAGCAGTCCTGCGAGCTTCGGCTCGTCCTCGACGACCAGCACCCGCATCAGGCCATTGTGGCCGCGCAGGTGTGAGAGCGGGATGAGAGCGCCGCCGACGGCTCTCATCGCGGTCTCACGCGCATCGACTAGCCTCGCAGCGACCCGATGAGGAGGGACGATGAGGGCCTCACGCACGACCAAGATCGTCGCCACCGTCGCAGCCGCCGTGATCCTCGCGCTCGGCGGCGCGGCCTGGGCGATCGCCGGCGGGGGCGACGACGAAGGCCCGGGGGCGACCGGCCCGGGCGCCGACCGCGCCCGCGCCGCAGCGCTCGCCTACCTCGGCGGCACGGCCAACTCGGTCGAGCGGGACGGCGAGGACGGGGCGACCTGGGAGGTCGAGGTGACGAAGCGCGACGGAACGACCGTGGACGTCCGCCTCGACGAGCGCTATCGCGTCGTCGTCGTCGAAGGCGACTCGGAGCAACACGACGCCGACGACTGAGTAGTTCCGGCCACCGCCGGTCGTGGCCGTCCCGGTGCCGCTCGACCCCTCCCCGCGGCGAGGGTCACGGTGTGCCTCGAGGAGGCGCGCCCATCCTGCGCCAACGAAGGAGGCGGCGATGACCGCTGCGCCGACACCCCTGCCGCGCCCGGCCGCGACGAAGCAGCTCCCTCTGGGAGCACGACGTGAGCCCCTCCGGCAACTCGGCTGGTTCGGCGTGGGCGCCGTGCTCGCGTTCCTCGTCCCGTTCGTGTTCGCCGACCTCCTCGACGTCCAGCAGGACGTCTACTACGCGATCTACGCCGCCTCCGTGCTCGCGCTCGTTCTCACCTGGGCGCGCTCGACCGGCCTCCGGCCCGCGGCGCTGCTCGCGCGCCGGCCGGTCGCGGCGGTCGTGCTCGGGCTCGCCGCGGCGGCGCTGCTGGCGGCGATCGCCTGGTCGTACGACGCCACGCCTCACCCCGGCGGCGTGGAACTCGCCGGCGCGATCGTGTGGCGCGGACTCGTCTACGGCGCGGCCGACGGGCTCCTGCTCGGCGCCTTCCCCGTGCTCGTCGTCTTCACCGCGATCCCGTTCCTGCGCGGCCGCGCGCATCTGGCGCGGACACTCGGCACCGGCGCGCTCGCCCTCCTCGCCGCGCTCGCGATCACCGCCGTCTACCACCTCGGCTACGCCGACTTCCGCAGCTCGAAGCTCACGGCGCCGATGCGCGGCGCGGTGGTCTGGAGCGCGCCGACGCTGCTCACGCTCAACCCGCTCGGCTCGGTGCTGGCGCACGCGGGCCTGCACGTGAGCGCGGTCGTGCACAGCTACGAGGGCGACCTGTTCCTGCCGCCGCACGCGGAGGCGGCCTCGCCCACGATCGCGCTCCGCCCCTGCACGGTCGGCGCGACCCGCGCGCTGTGCGGCACGCTCGAGGTCGCCGAGAACCCGAACGAGCCGGAAGGCGCGCAGATCCCGCTCGACGTCGCGGTGGTCGAGGCGCAGAGCGCCCACCCGAAGCCCGATCCGCTGTTCTGGTTCGCCGGCTGGGGCGGCGCCGGCGTCGCCGACGACGCGGCGGGCGCCGTGGGGGCGTTCGTCCGGGTCAACCGCGACCGCGACCTCGTGTTCGTCGACCAGCGCGGCACCGGCAGCTCGGAGCTGCGCTGCCGCGCGCCGAACCTCTCGGCCGCCACGCCGGCAGGGCTGCGCCGGGTGACGGAGGCTGCCTCACGCTGTGCAGCTCGGATCGGGCCGAACCTCCGCTTCTACACGAGCGCCGTCGCGGTCGACGACGTCGACCGCGTGCGCGAGGCGCTCGGCTACGACCGGATCAACCTCTACGGCGGCTCGTACGGCGTCACCACCGGCCAGGTCTACCTCCTGCGCCACGAGTCGCACGTGCGCTCCGCGGTCTTCGACAGCGGCTCGCTGCTCGACGTCCGCATCTTCGAGCGCGGCGCGCCGAACGCCGAGCGCGCTCTCGAGCTGCTGTTCGCCCGGTGCGCGGCCGACGCCGGTTGCCACGCCGCCTACCCGGAGCTGCGGGCGGAGTACGAGGCGATCCTCGCGCGGCTCGAGCGCGGGCCGCTCCCGATCCCCGGCACCGACGTCGAGCTCACCCCGGTGACGTTCGCCGTCGCCCTCGACGAGCAGCTCGCGTGGACGCCGACCAAGCGCGGCGTCCCGCGGCTGATCCACCTCGTCGCCACGGGCCGCCTCGCCGAGGCCGCCGCGGACTACTCGGCCGCGACGTCGCCGTCCGAGGACCTTGCCTACAAGCTGCTGATCCAGTGCAGCGAGCCGTGGGCCTCCCGGCGCCCCGACGAGACGGCGCGCCTTTCGCGGGGGACGTTCATGCGACCGCTCCAGGAGCTCAGCGCCGCCGCCCTCGGCGCCGCCTGTGAGGGGTTCCCGCCGGGCGTCGTGCCCGCGAGCCTCGGCGAGCGCGTCGACTCGGACGTCCCGGTGCTCTTCCTCAACGGGAACGAGGACCCCGCCGACCCGCCCGGGAACGTCGCCGACGCCCGACGCGAGCTGCCGAACAGCCGGACGGTGGTCTTCCCGGGCGCGGGCCACGGACAGCTCGGCCTGTCCTGCGCGCAGAACCTGATCACGGAGTTCCTCCGGCGCGGCTCCGCGACCGGCCTCGACACGTCGTGCGCCCGGACGGCGGTGCTGCAGCCGTTCGACACGAGGGGGTGACCGCGCTCAGGGCGCAACCGAGCGAGGCCCGGTCGGGGGTCGACCGCCGCGGTCGGCAGCGTCCCGCGGGCGCCGCATGGAAGCCACAACGACGAGCGCTCGGCGGGATCCCCGCCGCGCGGCCGTGCTCTTACAGCCCCTACGGCGACTCGATCCCGGCGAAGAGCGCCCGCAGGTCGAGCGCGGGCGCGTGCGTGCTCGTCGCCAGCGAGACGTACTTGCGCGCGAGCGCGTCCTTGGCAGCGCCGAGGATCGTGCTGACGAGGCCGAGCGCCTCCGCGTAGTCGGACGGGTCGAGGCCGGCGAAGATCCGCTGCCAGGTCGCCTCCTCGAGGGCGTTGAAGCCGGTCTGCACCTCCGAGAGGTCGTAGCCCGCGTCGAACCGCTCCTGCGCGACCTGCTGCGCATACTCGACGATCGGCCCGGCGTCGCGGTCGACGACGGCGACGAGCAGCTGGTCGTACAGCGTGTCGAGACGCCGGTGCAGCTCGAGCGTGCCGTCGGACTCGTAGTGGCGGGCGTGCGCGCGCTCGAGCGCCGCCTCGGCGGCCGTCACGATCGTGGCGCGCTCGCGCGTCAGGAACTCGGCTGTCCCGGCCATCGCCCGAGATTCTGCCCCATCCGCCGCCGAACGTAGGATCGCGCCGTCGACCACCCGGCCTCCGCCGGGCCGAAGGAGGGGACATGACGCTCGTCTGGTTCGTGGTCTGGCTGGTCGCCAACGTGTGGGGCGACCCGGAGCCGCTGCTGTTCGACCCCGTGAACTGGTGGGCCGGGCTGCTGATCCTCGCGGTCGCGCTCGATCTCGGCGGCCAGCACGCCGCCGCCGGCCGGCGCGGCTGAGCGGCCCGCGCCGGGCCGGACGGAGCGCTGCCCGCCCGTGCCTCCGCGTCACCGGCCCGCGCAGAGCGCCCGGGCCTCGTCCCCGAGCTCGACGAGCAGCCCGGCGAGCGTGGCCGCGTCGGCGAGCACGGCCGCCGCCTCCGCGCTCGCGGCGCCCTCGGCGACGTCCAGCCGGAGGATCGAGAACGCCCGCAGCCCCGCTGCCGCCGCGAAGGCGAGCCGCACGTCCCGCTCGTCCCCGGCCCATCCGGCCTCGCGCAACCCGCCGAGGTAGGCGTCGTAGAGCACCGAGGCGAGCCCGGCCGCGTCTCGCGCCGGCAACTCGCCCGACGCGACCGTCCCGACGAGCGTCGACGCGATCTCCTCCCCCGCCGGAGCGAGCCCGACGAGGCCCCAGTCGATGGCGACGACCTGCGTTGCGCCGCCGGCCGCCCGGAGGAACAGGTTGCGCCGGTGCGCGTCGAGGTGGCAGCAGGTCTGCGGGAGCGCCTCGACCGCCCGGAGCAGCGCGTCACGGCCGCCCCACAACCGTGCCAGGCGGTCCTGCAGCGCGACGGGATAGGCCTCGCGCGCGAGCGGCGCGTCCCAGGCGGCGCCTCCCGGGAGCTGGCGCCCGAAGTGGTAGGGCGTGAGCTGCGTCGACCACACGCGCAGCCACCGCCGGCCGAGCCAGTCGTGGTCGGGCACGCGCCCGGCGAGGAAGCGCCCGTTGAACGCTCCCAGGGCCCGGCCCACGCGCTCCCAGTCGCCGAGCGACCACACCTCCGCCGCGCCGCCGAGGTCCTCGAGCCACAGCCAGCCGGTGTCGTCGTCCTCGCGCCCCCCGCCGTGACACGCCGCGGCGACGAGGTCGCCGTCGAGCGCCGCGAGGAAGCCGCTCTCGTAGGCACGCAGCTCGCGGTCCCAGCGCACCGCCTCGTCCCGCACCGCCGCCAGGCCCGGCGGGAGCGGCGACTCGTCCGCAAGCCCGGCCGCCGACCGCGTCACCTTCAGCACCAGCCGCCACGGGACCGCGCGCCCGGTGCCCGTCGCGGTCCCCTCGAAGCGGTAGACGCCGCCCGACGAGGGATTGAGGAAGTCGTAGCCGACCGGCTCGTGCCGCCACTCGACAACGCGCGCCGACGGATCGCCGAGCACGCTGCGCACCGGGCCCTCGAGCAGCGCGGCGTCGATCGCCTCGACCCGCCGGTCGATCGAGCTCCGGTCGTCCGCCGGCGAGCGCGTCTCGGACGCCACGCGGCGACTGTACGGGACGTCCCCGCCGCTAGTCGATCAGCTTGCGCGTCATCGCGTGGATCGCGATGCGCCACAGGGTCAGGCCGAAGACGACGAGTGCGCCGAGCCGCAGGAGGTCGGTCCACCCGACCCAGCCGAAGGCGGCGTGCCGGACGAGCTCGACGCAGTGGTGCAGCGGATTGAGCGCCCCGAGGAACTGCGCCCACTCCGGCAGCCGGTCGAGCGGGAAGAACGTCCCCGCCACGAGGAACAGCGGCGTCAGCACCGCGCTGACGACGTAGTTGAAGTTCTCGAACGACTTCGAGAAGCCGGCGACGGAGATCCCGAAGCACGCCCAGCCGAAGCCGGAGATCCACGCGATCAGCGGCACCGCCAGCATCCCCCACGCCGGGTCGAGGCCGAAGCCGATCGCCACGAGCATCGGCACGCAGCCGTAGACGCCGGCGCGCGTCGCGATCCACAGCGCCTCCGCCGTCACGAGCTCCTCGGTGTCCACGGGCGCCGCCAGGATCGCGTCGTACGTGCGCTGGAACTGGTACTTGACGAACGTCCCGAACATGGCCGGGAACGCGCTCGCGAACAGCACCGCGGTCGCGACCGTGCCGGTGCCGACGAACTCGACGTACTCGTAGCCGCCGATCCTCCCGACGAGCGAGCCGAAGCCGAAGCCGAACGCGAGCAGGTAGATCGTCGGCTCGACCGTCGAGGAGAACGTCGACGAGCGCCAGTAGGAGGAGAAGTTCACGACCTCGCGGACGAGCACGCCGGTGATCGCCGACCGCTCGAGCCGGCCGAGCCGCCGGGGACGCGTCGCCGCCGCGACGGCCATCAGCCGATCTCCTCGCCCGTGAGCAGCACGAAGACGTCCTCGAGGTTCGCCGGCCGTCGCTCCCCCTCGGGACGAAACCCGTTGCCGCCGTCGACGCCGAGGATCGACACGCTCGTGCCGGTCCTGCGCGTGCGGAGACCGTGCGAGCCGGCCTCGGCCTCGACCTCCGCCAGCCGCGCCGGCCCGCCGTAGACCTCGAGCACCTCGCTGCCGGCGTGCTCCGTCACGAGCTCGGCGGGGGGCCCCGCGGCGACCGCCGTGCCGTGCGACATGATCATGACCGTGTCGGCGAGGCGCTGGGCCTCCTCGATGTAGTGCGTCGACATCAGGATCGTCGTGCCCTCGCTGCGCAGCGCATCGATCAGCGCCCAGAGCTCCTGCCGCACCTGCGGGTCGAGGCCGACGGTGGGCTCGTCGAGGAGCGCGAGCCGCGGCCGGTGGACGAGCGCGCGCGCGATCAGCAGCCGCCGGCGCATCCCGCCCGAGAGCTTGTCGACCCGCGTGTCGCGCCGGTCGGCGAGCTTCGCCATCACGAGCGCGTGCTCGATCGCGTCCCGGCGCTCCGCGCGCGGAATGCGGTACAGGTGGGCGAACACGAGCAGGTTCTGCTCCACCGTCAGCGTCACGTCGAGGTTGTCGAGCTGGGGCACGACGCCGAGCTCGGCACGGGCCTGCTTCGACTCCTCCGGCAGCCGGAACCCCAGCACCTCGAGCTCGCCCTCGTCGGCGATCGCCTGGGCGGTGAGGAGGCGCATCGTCGTCGACTTCCCCGCCCCGTTCGGGCCGAGCAGGCCGACGCAGGTGCCCTCCGGCACGTCGAGGTCGAGGCCATCGACGGCGGTGATCGCGCCGTAGCGCTTCACGACGCCGCGCAGGCGGATCGCGAGCCCGCTCACCACCGTCCGTTCCACCTGCGGGCGCCGCCCCTCGGTCAGTCCGCCTCCACGCCCACCGGCACGAGCTCCTCGTGCTCGGGTGCGGCGACCCGGAGCAGCGCGGCTGCGACCGACCCGGCGGCGACGATGAAGATCGCGCCGACGACGAAGGCGACGTGGTAGCCGCCGTTGAGCGCCGCGAGCGAGTCGTGGCCGCTGCTCAGCAGGGTGTCGCTGCGCGAGGACGCGAGGCTGGCGAGGACGGCGAGACCGACCGCGCCGCCCATCATGAACGCGGTGTTGACGACGCCCGAGGCCAGGCCCGCCTGCTCCGGCGCGACGCCGCTCATCGCCGCGAGGAGGATCGGGTTGAACGCGATCCCCGCGCCGATCCCGACGGCGATCGTCGCCGGCAGGACGTCCACGGCCCAGTTGCCGTCGACCGGCGTCCGCGCGAGCAGCAGCAGCGCGAGCGTCATCAGCCCGAGGCCCGTCAGCAGCGGCGCCTTGATCCCGAGCCGCATCACCAGCCGGTCCGAGAGCAGGAGCGACGACGCGCCCCAGACGACGGTGCCCGGCAGGTACGCGAGCCCGACCTCGAGCGGGCTGTACCCGAGCACCAGCTGGAGGTAGAGCGCCGAGAAGAAGAAGTAGGCGAACATGCCGGCCGCCATCAGCGCGCCGACGACGTTGGCCGTCGAGACGTTGCGGTTCCGGAACAGGCCGAGCGGCATCAGCGGCGACGAGACGCGCGCCTCGATCGCCAGGAACGCGACGAGGAGGCCGGCCGCGGCGCCGAGCATCCCGAGCGTCCGTGCCGACGTCCACCCCTGCTCGTTGCCGTTGACGATGGCGTAGACGGCGAGCATCAGCGCGCCCGTCACCGCGATCGCGCCGGCGACGTCGACGCGGCCGGTCGCGGCGGGGCCGCGCGCCGTCGGCAGCAGGCGCAGCGAGAGCAGGTAGACCGCGACGCCGACCGGGAGGTTGACGAGGAAGATCCAGTGCCAGCTCAGCAGGTCGGTGAGGATCCCGCCCGCGAGCACGCCCAGGACCCCGCCGCCGGAGAGGACGAAGCCGAACACGCCCATCGCCTTCGCGCGGTCGGCCTGCTCCGTGAACAGGGTCATGAGCAGCGAGAGCGCGACCGCGGACACGACCGCGCCGCCGGCGCCCTGGACGGCCCGCGCCGCGACGAGCATCCCCTGCGTGGTCGAGATCCCGCAGGCGAGCGACGCCGTCGTGAACAGCGCGATCCCCGCCAGGAAGAGCCGCCGGTGCCCGAACAGGTCGCCCAGCCGGCCGCCGAGCAACAGGAACCCGCCGAAGGTCAGCAGGTAGGCGTTCACGACCCACGCGAGCGACGTCTGCGAGAAGCCCAGGTCGTCGCGGATCGACGGCAGGGCGACGTTCACGATCGTGCCGTCGAGCACGATCATGAGGTCGCCCAGACACAGCACGTACAGCGCCAGCCAGCGCTTGCGATCGGTCAACTCGGTCATTGATCCCCCCTCGAACCTCGCATCTCGAAAACGGTAGACCCGCCCCGCGCGCTGGACTCATCGGTCGGCCGCACCGATGAGGTACGGCCTGCCGCACCGTCTACGTTGCGATGACGGCACCCGCGCCGAGCACGGCCGCCTTCGCCATCGGCGGCCCGATCACCCGTGCCGACCTGCCGGGACTCTCCCGCCGCGTGTGTGGGCTGCTGGAGCGCAGCGGCGCCGAGGTCGTCGTCTGCGACGTGACCGGGGTCGCTCCCGACGCGGTCACCGTCGACGCGCTCGCGCGGCTCCAGCTCGCCGCCCGCCGCCGGGGCTGCCGGGTGCGGCTGCGGCACGCCTCCGACGAGCTCCGCGAGCTCGTCGCGTTCATGGGGCTGACGGACGTGCTGCCGGAGTGAGGCCTACGCGTCGAGCCGCGGCGGCAGCCCGAAGAGCGGGAACACGGTCTCGGTGCCGAGGAAGAACGTGAGCTCGACGATGCGACCGTCCTCGACCTCGAGGACCTGCAGCGCCCACGGCTCGTGGCCGTCGCCCGCCTCGCTCGGCTTGTACTGGCCGAACGCAGGTGCGCCGTTCGCGGCGGTCGTGGCGATCACGCGCGAGCCGCGGCAGCCGGCACCCGGGCCGACCCACCAGGCGAAGATGTCGTCGCGGCCGCGCAGCCACAGGTCGTAGGGCGGCATCGACTGGGTCGCGTCCTCGTGGATCAGGGACGTGAGCGCCTCCATGTCGTAGCGCTCGAACGCCTCGACGTAGCGCGCGAGCAGCTCGGCGTCGGCCGCGTCGACGGACGGCGTCGCGTCGGGGCTCAGGTCGCTCGCCTCGAGCGTCGCGCGGGCGCGCTGGAGCGCGCTGTTGACCGAGGCGACGCTCGTGTCGAGCAGCTCCGCCACCTCGGCCGCCTTCCACCGGAGCACCTCGCAGAGGATGAGCACGGCGCGCTGGCGCGGCGGCAGGTGCTGCAGCGCGGCGACGAACGCCAGCCGGATCGTCTCGCGCGACTGCGCCACCTCGGCCGGGTCGCCGTCCGCGGGGACGACGAGCGTGTCCGGCACCGGCTCGATCCACGTGACCTCCGGGAGCGCGTTCAGGTTCTCGGCGACGGGCTCACGCGCGGGCCCGAGGTCCATCGGACGCGCGCGCCGCTTCCGCCCCTCCAGCATGTCGAGGCACACGTTCGTGGCGATCCGGTAGAGCCACGAGCGGAGCGCCGCGCGGCCCTCGAAGCGGTCGTAGCCGCGCCACGCCCGGATCAACGCCTCCTGCACGGCGTCCTCGGCCTCGAACGGCGAGCCGAGCATGCGGTAGCAGTACGCGGTCAGCTCGGTCCGGTGCTGCTCCAGGCGCTCGGCGAGCTCGGGTGCGGCGGCGGTGGGCGACTCCGGCACGGGCCCATCTTAGGCGGACGCCCCGTCGCCGCGACGGGTGCGCGGCACACGGCCTCGAGCGGGAGCGCGGCGCCGTCGTCGCTCCGCGATGTCGATCTCACGTCCGCACACGCGGGCGCGTTCCAGCTCTCGACCCCTCGTCGAAAGGACCCCCGTGCGGCTCTACGACTACGCAGCCTCCGGCAACTGCTACAAGGCGCGGCTGCTGCTGGCGCTGCTCGACCGCCCGTACGAGCGCGTCGCGGTCGACATCTTCGCCGGCGACACGCTGACCGACGAGTTCGGCCTGCTCAACCCCGTCCGCGAGACGCCCGTGCTCGTGCTCGACTCCGGCGAGGTGATCACGCAGTCGAACGCGATCCTCTGGTACCTCGGCGAGGGGACGTCGTATCTCCCGGAGTCGACGGTCGACCGCGCCCGGGTCGTGCAGTGGCTGGCGTTCGAGCAGGAGCGCGTGATGGCAGGCGTCGGCGGCGCGCGGTTCCGCCGGATCACCGGCCGCGAGGCGCTCGACCCCGAGGGCGTCGCGAGCCGGTACGCGCTGGGCGAGGAGGCGCTGGGCGTGCTCGAGCAGCAGCTCGCCGACCGCGAGTTCGTCGTCGGCGACCGGTGCTCGATCGCGGACGTCTCGCTGTTCGCGTACACGCACGTGGCCGGCGACGCGGGCTACGACCTCCGGCGGCTTCCCGCCGTCGCCGCGTGGCTGGAGCGCGTCCGCGCCGAGCCCGGGTTCGTCGACGACCTCGTCCCCTACGGCGCGAACGCCCGCCCGGGCGCGGGCCGGTCGATCTACGACTGAACGCAGCACGAACGGAGAAGACGCCGCCGGCGCCCGCGACTAGCCTGGCGCACGTGTCGACGCAGCTCACCGACGCCCCACCTGCCCGCGCGGCACGGCCGCGGCGGGCGCCCGCACGCCGGTGGCGATACTTCCCCGCACCGGTGACGATCGTGGCCCCCGCACGGCACCTGTTGCGCGCGAAGGACCTGATCGACGCGCGCTACCGCGAGCCGCTGGACGTGTCGACGCTCGCGCGCGCCGCCCGGCTGTCGCCCTCGCACTTCAGCCGCGAGTTCCGCCGCGCGTTCGGCGAGACGCCGCACCAGTACCTCCTGACGCGCAGGCTCGAGCGCGCCGCCGCGCTGCTGCGCAGCACCGACCGCTCGATCGCCGAGGTCTGCTTCGCCGTCGGGCTCCGCAGCGTCGGCTCGTTCACGACGAGCTTCGGGCGGGCGTTCGAGCTCTCGCCGGCTGCCTACCGGGCCGCGCACCCGCCGGCGGCGCAGCGCGCACGGGTGCCGACGTGCGTGCTGCTCGCCTACGCGCGCCCGCCGTCCGCCGCCGTTCGCGAGGGCGCCGGGGCCGGCCCCGGCGAACGGCGCTTCCGGGCGACGACGAGCAGGTAGCCGTAGCGGTACTCGCCGGGGCCGTCGGGGGCGCCGAGGTTCCGGCGCGTGGCGAAGTCGAGGAAGTCGCGATGGAGCGCGTCCGCGCGTTCCGGCTCGTCGGCCAGCGCCGCGAGGGCGGCCACGACCGGTCCGAACGTCGCCTCGTAGAAGGCGCAGTAGTCGCGCGGCGACCCGTCGTACCGCTCGACGGCCTCCTTCCGCGTCAGCTCGAGCGCCTCGACGCGGTCGCCGAAGAGCTCGCGCACGTGCTCCTCGCGGCCCCACAGCACCGGCGGCAGGAACCCGGGAGGCGGGGCCGGCCCGTAACGGGCGAAGACCTCGAAGAACTCGCCGACGCCGCCCTCGGGCGTGTAGTTGGCCATCCCGATCGCGCCGCCGGGACGGCAGACGCGCAGCAGCTCGTCCGCCACCGCGCGGTGGTCGGGCGCGAACATCGCGCCGACCGAGGAGGTGACGACGTCGAACTCGCCGTCCCCGAACGGCAGCGCCGCCGCGTCGGCCTCGACCCACTCGAGCCGGAGGCCGAGCGCCTCGGCCTGACGCCGACCGGCGGCGAGGCTGTCGGGCTCGAGATCGGCGGCGACCACCTCCGCCCCGGCCTCGGCCGCGCGCAGCGCGACGTTGCCCGTGCCCGCGGCGACGTCGAGCACCCGGAGGCCGGGCCCGATCCCGCAGGCCGCGACGAGCTCCGGCCCGAACTCCCAGACGAGCCGCCTCGCGAACCGGTCGTAGTCGCCGAGCCCCCAGATCGTCGCCGCGCCCGTGGCTTCCTCCATCGTCGTCCGCCCTCCCAGCTCCCGTATCCGCGCGAGCGCCGCCGCCTCCGCGATCCGCCGCCTGACGGCGCCTGCATGCTCCATCCGGCCACCGTAGGACGCGACCCGCTCGGCGGCTTCGCCCGAAGCGGCCATTTCGCGGCAGGGCGCCGCTGGCCGCTTCTGGCTACTCGGGATCCGGGTCGGCGAGCCCCGACCGCACCGCGTGCGCGGCCGCCGCCGCGCGCGACGGCAGCTCGAGCTTCCGCAGGATGTTCGTCACGTGCCGGTGCACGGTGTGCTCGCTGACGACGAGGCGGCCGGCGATCTCGCGGTTGGTGAGGCCCAGCGCGAGGAGGCGCAGCACGTCCCGCTCCCTGGGCGTGACCGCCGGCGTCCCCGGCAGGCGGCTCGTCCCGCCGCCGAGGATCGCCTCCGCCCGCTCGGCCTCGCGATCCGCCCCCAGGGCGCGAAGGCGGTCCCGCGCCGCCGCCGCCTCCCGCCGGCCGTCGTCCTCGCGTCCGAGCGCGAGCATCGTCGTCGCGAGGTCGATCCGCGCCCGGGCCTGCTCGTACGGCGCGCCGGCGCGCTCGAAGGCGTCGACGGCGTCCTCGAGCAGGCGCCGCGCCCGCTCGTGCTCTCCGGCCGCGGCGGTGACGGCGCCTTCGGCCGCGTCCGCCTGCGCCCGCAGCAGCGCCGTGCCGACGCGGTCGGCGACCTCCCGCAGCTCGCGCTGCGCCGAGGCCGCCCCCTCGAGCTCGCCGCCGGCGAGGCGCGCCCGCGCGAGCAGCTCGAGTGCCGGCGCGCGGGCGAGCGTCCTGCCGGCGTCGAGCTGCCGCAGCAGGCGCTCCAGAAGCTCGGTGGCGCGCAGGGCGTCGCCAGCGTCGAGCGCGATCCGCGCCCGGCAGAGCTGGGCGGCGCCCGAGGTCCCCGCCTCGTCGACGAGCGCGGTCGCCTCTTCGTGCCGGCCCTGCCGCCGGCGCACCTCCGCCAGCACGGCGAGCGGGCCCGCGACCCACGCCGGCCGCGACCGGCCGTAGTCGTCCGCGGCGGCGGCCAGCTGCTCCGCCGCCTCCTCCCAGCGGCCGCGCCAGAGCAGCACCTCGCCGTACTCCGACCGGCAGAAGGCGAGCATGTACCGGCTCCCGTAGCGCTCGGAGAACTCGGCGATGCGGTCGCACCACTCGGCGGCGCGCCCGAGGTCGAGGACCGCGGTGCACGCGGTCACGAGGAAGCAGCAGGCCCAGGCGCTCGAGATCGGGATCTGGGCCTCGCCCTCGAGCGCCGCCGCCGTCGCCTCGTCGAGGCAGCGCATGCCCTCGTCGACCTCCGCCGCCGCGACGAGCGCCGCCCCCTCGAGCGCGAGCCCGAGCATCTCGAGGTCCGCGACGCCGAAGCGCCGGCCGAGCTCGGCCGCGTCGGCCGCCCGCTCCCGGGCCGCGGAGGTGTCGCCCCGGGCGTGCGCCACGTAGCCGTCGTGGAACGCGAGCCAGCCGTGCTCGGGACCGACGTCGAGCGGATCGAGCAGCCGTCGAGCCCGGTCGAACCAGCCGCGCGCGACCGCCCACGCGCCGTGGAAGTCGAGGTGGTCGGCGGCGAGCCACGTCGCCATCCGCGCGGCGCCCGCCGGATCGCCGGCCGCCCTGAACAGGCGATACGCGCGCTCGCGGGCGGCGAACACCGCGGACGCGTCGTCGAGCCACCAGACCGCCCAGCTCAGCCCCTCGAGCGTCTGCGCCGTCTCCTCCCGCTCGGCCGCCTGCTCGAACGACGCACGGGCCTCCTCCCAGCGCCCGTCGCCGAGCGCGGCCCAGCCCTCGTCGACCAGGCTCCGTGTCCTCGCCACCGGCGCGTCGTCGGCCACCGGCGCATTCTCGCGCGCGAGAGCCGTCGAGCCGGGCCGTGATTCTGCTTTCGTGTCGCGGCCCGATGTCGACGACGCCGACAGCGCGCGCGCCGCAGGCTCCGAGCCGGTCGCGCGCGACCGCCGAGGTGCTGCTCGTCGCCGGCCGGCTCGGGCTCACGTCGTTCGGCGGGCCCGTCGCGCACGTCGGCTACTTCCGGGCCGAGTACGTCGACCGCCGCCGCTGGCTCGGAGACGACGACTTCGCCGACCTCGTGGGGCTCTGCCAGCTGCTCCCCGGCCCCGCGTCGAGCCAGCTGGGGATCGCGATCGGCATGCACCGCGCCGGCCTGCTGGGCGGCCTCGCCGCCTGGATCGCGTTCACGGCGCCCTCGGCGGCGGCGCTGATCGCGTTCGCGGCGCTCCTCCGCGGCCACGACGTCGCCGGCGCCGGCTGGGTGCACGGCCTCAAGCTCGTCGCCGTCGCGGTCGTCGCGCAGGCCGTCTGGACGATGTGGCGGAGCCTCGCGCCCGATCGGGTGCGCAGCGCGCTCGTCGTCCTCGCGGCGCTCGTCCTGCTGCTCTGGACGGCGCCGGCCGCGCAGGTCGCGGTCATCGTCGCGGGCGGCGTGCTCGGTCGGCTCCTGCTCGCCGGCCGGGCGTCCGGCGCGGCGCGGAGCAGCCTCGACTTCGGGGTCTCCCGTCGCGTCGGCACCGCGGCCCTCGCGGTCTTCGCGGCGCTCCTCCTCGCGCTCCCGCTCGCACGCGCGGCGACGGACGGCCACGCCGTCGAGCTGACCGACAGCTTCTACCGCTCGGGCGCGCTCGTCTTCGGCGGCGGGCACGTCGTCCTGCCGCTGCTGGAGTCCCGGGTCGTCCCGCCCGGCTGGGTCACGCAGGAGGACTTCCTCGCCGGCTACGGCGCCGCCCAGGCCGTTCCGGGCCCGCTGTTCACCTTCGCCGCGTACCTCGGCGCGGTCGAGCGCCCGTCCCCGAACGGGGTCGCCGGCGGCACCGTCGCGCTGCTCGCGATCTTCCTCCCCGCGTTCCTGCTCGTGATCGGCACGCTGCCGTTCTGGAGCGGCCTCCGCCGCCGCACCTCCTTCCTCGCCGCGCTCGCGGGGGTGAACGCGGCCGTCGTCGGGCTGCTCCTCGCGGCCCTCTACGACCCCGTCTTCACCGGCGCCGTCGACACGGCCGGCGACCTCGCCGTCGTCGTCGCGGCGCTCGCCGCGCTGGCCCTCTGGCGCCTGCCGCCGTGGGCGGTCGTCGCCGGCTGCGCGCTCGCGGGTGAGCTCCTGCTCTGACGGGCACGAACGCGCCGGCGCCCACCGCTCGACCGGAATCAGTAGAGCAGCAGAACATCGCGCGCGACGGCTCGCGACGGGGCTGGTGCTATGGCGTGCGCCGGGCGCCGTCGACGAGCGCCGAGCCGAGCTCGAGCACCGTCGGCACCACCAGGTCGACGTCGGCGGGCCCGGTCCGCCAGTTGACGATCGCGGGACGGAACGCAACCTTGCCGCCGTAGACGGTGGTGCCGAAGTAGACGCGCCCGTCGTCGAGCACCGCCTGCCCGAGCCGGCGGTTGAGCTCGTCGAGCTCCTCGTCGGCCACGCCCGCAGGCCGGTACCGGAAGCACACGACGTTGAGGTCGACGTCGGCCAGCCGCTCCAGCTCGGGCTCGGCGTCCACCTGGTCGCCCAACCGGCGCGCGAGCTCGACGTGGCGCTCGACCATCGCGCGGTAGCCGTTGCGGCCGTACGCCTGGAGCGTGGCCCAGACCGGCAGCGCGCGCGCCCGGCGCGACATCTCCGGCGAGAGGTTGCCGAACACCGGTCGCTCGAGCTCCTCGGCGCCGAGGTACGCCGCCGCCGCCGTGAACGCGCCGTGGTGGAGCGCCGGTTCGTGGACGAAGGCCGCGCCGCAGTCGTAGGGCACGTTCAGCCACTTGTGCCCGTCGACGGCGAGCGAATGCGCCCGCTCGACGCCGCGCACGAGCTCGCGCGTCGCGGGCGACACGGCCGCGAACAGGCCGAAGGCGCCGTCGACGTGCAGCCAGGCGCCGTGCTCCTCCGCGAGCTCCGCCAGCTCCCCGATCGGATCGAACCCGCCCGAGTTCACGTCGCCGGCCGTCCCGATCAGGATCGCCGGAGCGCCGTCGAGCCGCCGGAGCGCCTCCGCCAGCGCGGCGCCGTCCAGCCGGCCGGTCTCGTCCGCGAACGCCCTGACCTGCCCGCGCCCGATCCCGAGCATCGCGAGCGCCTTCACCGCGCTGGCGTGCACGTAGCCGCTCGCGAGCACCGGCACCGGCGGCAGGCCCGTCAGCCCCGCCTCCTCGACGTCGACGTCGTGCCGCAGGCCCCACCAGCGGCGCGCCGCTGAGAGCCCGGTGAAGTTCGCCATCGTCGCGCCGCTCGTGAACACGCCGCTCCACGCCGCGGGTAGACCGAACAGCTCTTTCAGCCAGCCGAGCGAGATCTGCTCGAGCCGCATCGCGAACGGCGAGCTGACCCAGTTGAACGCGACCTGGTCGAGCGCGCTCGTCAGCCAGTCGGCCGCGAGCGCGGCCGGCGTCCCGCCCCCCATCACGAAGTGGAAGAAGCGCGGCCCCGCGGACCGCGTCGCTCCCTCGGACGCGGCGTCGATCAGCGCCCGGAGTGCGACGGCCGAGCCCGTCCCGTCGTCCGGCAGCGCGCCGGCCAGCTGCTCCGCCGGCTCGCCCGGGCCCGGCGGGCGCACGGAAGCCGCGTCGATCTGCGCGAGGTACGCGACGGCCTCGTCGGCGACGAGGCGCAGCACTCCGTCGACGGCGCTGCGATCCAGGATCGGATCGGCCACCCGCCGGATGCTAGACCGACGACCCGCGCGTCGCGCGGCCGCCGGGCCGCTCCCCGGAGTGCCGTCCAACCCCGTGCAGTGGGCGGTGGAGGCGGGTCTCCGCGGGCCGCGCGCCGGGCCTACAGGAGCTCGCCGATCGCGGCGGCGGCGCGCGCGGCGCCGTGCGGGTCGACGGGGCGGTAGTCGACGTCGCGGCCGATCTCCTCCGCGATCGCGCGCGCGATCTCCGGCGGCCCGTCCGTCTCGAAGTCCATCACGCGGCCGGCGCGGTAGCGCTCGAGGCGGTGCCGGACGTGGAAGGCCTGCTCGAAGTGGTGCCGGAGCGGGAAGCTGAGGAACGGGCGCCGGTTCGCCGTCAGCTCCATCGCGGTGGTGAGCCCGCCCTGGACGACGGCGAGGTCGCACGCCGCGAGGTGCCGGTACAGCTCGTGCACGTACGCGCGCACCTCGAGCCCGTCGTGGGCGGGCAGCGAGCGCGGGTCGATCCGCGGGCCGGCGACGACGACCATCCGCAGCTGCGGGACGAGCTCCTTCGCCTCCGGGAACGCGGCGACCACGCGGCGCAGCAGGTCGGCGCCGACGCCGGAGCCGCCGACCGTGACGAGGCAGACCGCCTCGCCGTCGCGGTAGCCGAGCTCGGCCCTGAGCCGCTCGCGATCGGCGAACTCCGCGGGGTCGAAGCCGGTGACGTAGCCCGGGAACGAGAAGTGCTGCTCCGTCCAGTCGCGGATCAGCGGGAGCTCGGGGCCGAACGAGTCGGGGACGACGTCCTCGGGGTCGCCGACGAAGAGCGCGCGGTCGCGCAGCCGCGGGTAGCGCGCGATGTGCGCGATCATCTCGGCGTTGTAGTCCGCCGTGACGAACGACTCGCGCTCGCCGCCGTCGGGCATCGGCAGCCAGCCGACGAAGTCCGTCAGCCAGACGTACGCCGCGCGCTTCTGATCGGGGTTCTCATGGAGGTAGTAGTCGAGCTCCCACGCCTCGTCGCCGATCCAGAGGTCGTAGTCCTCGTCGCGGACGAGGTCGTGGAACACCATGAAGTTGGCGAGCAGGATCTCGTCCATCCGGCGGATCGCCTGGAAGCAGTGCAGGTCGTGCTCGGCCGACTCGCTCTCGATGTGGGTCGACTCGTTCGCGAGGTACGCGCTCGCCGGATGCACGCGCTCGCCGCGCGCCGCCAGCACCGAGGTCACGGGATGCTGCGCCAGCCAGTCGAGCTCGAGGTCGGGATGGAGCTTGCGCAGCTCGTCGGCGATCGCCACGTCGCGCTGGGCGTGGCCGAGGCCGATCGGCGACGAGACGAAGAGCGCGCGCTTGCGGCGCGAGGTCCCGCGCACCCAGCGCGCGGCCCGCGGCGGCGGCGCGAGGAAGTCGCGGAGGAGGAGGTTCACCTTCACCGGGTCGCGAACGTGCGGCCCGTGCCCCGAGCCCTCGAGCAGCACGAGCTCGCCGCCGGTCGCCTCCGCGAGCGCGATCCCGCGACCGGGGCCCGTGATCGCATCCTCCGTCCCCTGGACGACGAGCACGGGGCAGGTCACCCGCCGGGCCAGGGCCCGCACCGCGTCCTCGCCCAACCGGTCCTTGACCTCCGTCGCGATCAGCGTCTCCGGCGTCGTCTCGAGGCCCCAGCCGACGCAGTCCTCGATCGGCTTCGTCGAGTGCGGCTCCGTGAACATCTGCGAGAAGAAGAACTCGAGGAAGCCCGCGTAGTCCTTCAGCCAGTACCAGCGGTTGTACATCGCCCAGGCCTCGTCGGTCTCGAGCTCCTTCATGAACGAGTAGACCGTCCGGCCGGCCGGCGGGTCGCCGATCGGGACGGCGGGGCAGATGAAGACGGCCGACTCGACGCGCTCCGGCTGCTCGGCCGCGAGCAGGAGCGCCCGCTGCGCGCCCAGCGAGAGCGACACGAGGGACGCGCGCTCCGTTCCCGTGGCGTCCATCACCGCGAGCGCGTCCGCCGCGAACTCGCGCTCCTCGTACCCGGCCTCGGGGCGGTCGGAGCGGCCGTTGCCGCGCCCGTCGAACGCGACCACGCGGCAGTGCCGCGCGAGGTACGGGATCTGCATCTTCCAGTGGCGCGAGTGGACGATCGACCACGTCGGCAGGAGGAGCACCGTCGGCTCGCCCGAGCCGTACACCTCGAAGTACAGGCGCACGCCGTCGCGCTCGACGAAGCCGTTCTCGTCGGGGTAGCGGGCGCGCGACTGCTCGCGCGCCCGCCCCGCCTCGAGGCTCCCGGCGGCCGTCGTCGTCACGGCTTCGCCTCGAACACCATGTTGAACGGCGTCTCCGCCACGCGGCGGAAGCTCGAGAAGCCGGCGCCGAGGACGACCTCGCGGATGCGCGCCTCGCCCGCCTGCGCCCCGAGCGCGAGCCCGACCTCCTGCGCCAGCGACGACGGCGTGCAGAGGAAGGTCGAGAACCCGTAGTACGCCCGCCCCACGGGGTTCAGGTTCTCCTCCACGCGGTCGCCCGCCCTCGGCTCCACGATCATCCACGTCCCATCAGGCGCGAGCGTCGAGCGGACGTGCCGTGCCGCGCCGAGGGGATCGCCCATGTCGTGCAGGCAGTCGAACATCGTGACGAGGTCGTAGCCGTCGCCCGAGTATGACGCCGCCGGGGCGGTGGCGAACTCGACGCTGCCGTCGAGGCCGGCCGCCTTGGCGCGCTCCCTCGCCGTCTCGACCGACGCGTCGTGGTAGTCGAAGCCGCGGAAGCGCGAGCCCGGGAACGCCGTCGCCATCAGCACGGTCGAGGCGCCGTGGCCGCAGCCGACGTCGGCCACGCTCGCGCCGCGCTCGAGCTTCTCCACCACCCCGTCGAGCGCGGGGAGCCACTCCGTGAGGAGATTCGCGTGGTAGCTCGGGCGGAAGAACCGCTCGCAGCCCTCGTGCACGTCGTGCACGTGGTCGTGCCAGCCGATCCCGTCGCCGCTCCTCGCGGCCTCGGTGATCCGCGGCGAGTCGATCACCGAGCCGAGCGCGAGCTGGAAGAAGCCCGGCAGGTACGCCGGGCTCGACTCGTCCGTCAACGCGATCGCCTGCTCGGGCGGCAGCGAGTAGCGGCAGCTGTCGGCGTCGTACTCGACGTAGCCGCCGGCCGCCTGCGCGTTCAGCCACTCGCGGACGTAGCGCTCGGCGGTGCCGGTGCGGCGCGCGAGCTCCGCCGGCGTGAGCGGGCCCGCACCGGCGAGCGCGCGGTAGAGCCCGAGCCGGTCGCCCATCACGACGAGCGCCGTGTTGAGCGTCGCGCCCACCTCGTCGACGGCGCGGAAGACGAACTCGTTCAGCTTCTCCAGGTCGAGCTCCGCCTCGATCGTGGCCATGTGACCGCTCCTCTCGTCGATGACGCGCCCGACGCTACGGCGGGCACGCGGCCGGTCGCCTCGGGGGCCCCACCTGGTCCGCACCCCGGGGCGTCGCCGACGGGCTCGTAGAATCGGCCGATGCTCCTCGGGCGCGAACGGGAGCGGGAGGCGCTCGACCGGATGCTCGAGGACGCCCGGGGCGGGCGGAGCGCGGTGCTCGCGCTCGTCGGCGAGGCGGGCGTCGGCAAGTCGGCGCTGCTCGACTGGGCCGCGGGGGGCGGGAGCGGGATGCGGGTGCTGCGCGCGCGCGGCGTCGCGGCGGAGGCGCAGATCCCGTTCGCGGCACTGTTCGAGCTGCTGCGGCCGGTGCTCGGCTCTCTCGGAGCGATCCCGGCGCCGCAGGCGGCCGCGCTCGAGAGCGCGCTGGCGCTGCGCCCTGCGCGGCCGGAGGACCGGTTCGCCGTCGGCGCCGCGACGCTGAGCCTGCTCGCCGCGGCAGCCGACGAGCAGCCCGTCCTCGTTCTCGTCGACGACGTGCCGTGGCTGGACGGCTCGAGCGCCGACGCCCTCCTCTTCGCCGTCCGCCGTCTGCTCGCCGAGCCGATCGCCGTGCTGCTGGCGGCGCGAGAGGGCGAGCCGTCGCTCCTCGACGGCGCCGGGCTGCCGTCGCTGCGGGTCGAAGGCCTCGACGCGCACGCGGCGGAGCTGCTGCTCCGCCGCGAGGCGCCGGACGCGACCGCCGACACCGCCGCGCGCCTCCATCGCGAGACGCGCGGGAACCCGCTGGCCCTGCTCGAGCTCGCGCACGAGCGGTTGCCCGAGCTCGTTCCCGACGCGCCGGTCCCCGTCGTCACGAGCGTCGCGCACGCGTACCTCCAGCGGGCGGAGGCGCTCCCCGGGCGGACGCGCCTGGCCCTCGTCCTCGCCGCCGCGACCGACCGCGGCGAGCTCGCGTTGCTCGCGCGCGCCGCCGCCGCGCTCGGCCTCACGGCCGCCGACCTCGATCCGGCGACCGAGGCCGGCCTCCTCACGGTCCGCGACGGACGCGTCGAGTTCCGCCACCCACTCGCGCGGTCGGCGCTCTACGGGGCCGCGACGCCGGAGCGGCGGCGGGCGGTGCACCGGGCGCTCGCCGACGAGCTGCCGGACGCCGACGCGGACCGCCGCGCCTGGCATCTCGCGCTCGCGGCCGTCGGCCCCGACGACACCGCGTCGTCCGCGCTGGCGCAGGCCGCCGAGCGTGCGCACGAGCGCAGCGCGTACGACGTCGCGTCGCAGGCGTTCGAGCGCGCCGCTCGCCTCGCCGTGTCCGACGAACGCCGCGGGGCCCTGCTCTACGCGGCGGCGGACGCTGCGTGGCTGGGCGGCCTCGTCGACCGCGCCGTCTCGCTCGTCGACGAGTCGTCGCGCATCGTCGACGACGGCCCGCTCGCGACCGCGATCGAGCACGTCCGCGGGCACATCGCCCTGCGGCGCGGCCCGTTGCGCGAGGGCCACGCCATCCTGCTCGCGGCCGCCGGGCGCGCCGGCCCCGCCACCGCCGCCGTCATGCTCGCGGAGGCGGCCGAGGGCGCGTTCTACGCGGCCGACACCGCCGGGATGCTCGAGTGCGGCGCGCGCGCGCGGGCGTTGGCGACGGCCGACGCGACGAGCCGGACGGC
>DATIDD010000047.1:0-13489 GCA_035456465.1 Gaiellaceae bacterium
CGAGACGGTCGGGCACGCGCGCGACTGGCTGGCGCTGTCGATGCTGGGCGACGAGGCGCAGGACGCGATCAGGCGTTTCCTCGAGCGGTCGTAGCGCACGCTGCAAGCTCGGGAGCGGTTGTGGCGGAGGCGGGATCGTGCAACGAGCCGCGTACGCAAACCGTCCGCCAGCCGCAGGCGGCTACCCGAGAGGGGCAACGATGCCCAGGATCGGAGTCATCGCCCGGCTGTCGGCGGTCGTCGTGGTCGCCGCTGGCCGTGCCGGCCGCGCAGGGGAGGGGCACGTGATCGTGCGGACGTTTTCCGGCGACAAGACCGGCGTGGCCGAGGGGCGAACGCTCAACGTCGCCATCACGGCGACCGCCGGCGGCAACCCCTACCGGTTCCGCGACGTCGGCGCCGACCACCTGCAGGTCGGGCCTGACGGGACCGCCGTGCTCCTGGTCATCGGCCAGGTCCCGTTCGGCTTCACGGGCGTGCTGAAGATCGACCTCGCGACGGGCGAGGCGATCCTCGAGCCGCAGCACAGCCTCGAGGACCGGCTCGAGGACGCGTGCGCGACGCTGACCGCGTGACGCCCGGGCGAGGGGTGCCGGCTCCGGCGCCCCCTCGTCTCGCTAGAGCTCGAGCTCGACGGGAACGACCGTCACGTCCGCCAGCGCGCCGTGCCGGATCACCCGCAGCGTGACCCGGTCGCCGATCAGGTCGGCGACCATCAGCCGCTGCAGGTGCCCGACCTGCTCGACCGGCGTCCCCGCGACCTCGACGACGATGTCCTCGGGCCGCAGGCCGGCCCGCTCGGCGGGGCTGCCGGGAAGCACCTCGACGACCTCGATCCCGGTGCTCCGGCCGAGCTGCGCCGCGAGACGCGGCGGCAGCGGACGCGAGCCGCCGGCGATGCCGATCGACGCGCGGCGGAACCGGCCGTGGCTCATCAGGGCCGCGAGGATGCGGCGCGTGACGTCGTCGATCGGGACGGCGAGGCCGAGGCCGAAGCCGGCGACGGCGGTGTTGATCCCGATCACCCGCCCCTGGCCGTCGGCGAGCGCGCCGCCGGAGTTGCCCGGGTTGAGCGCCGCGTCGGTCTGGATCACGTTCTCGACGATCCGGCCGGCCTGCGTCGGCAGCGACCGGCCGAGCGCCGAGACGACGCCGGCGGTGACGGTGCCGCCGAACCCGTGCGGGTTCCCGATCGCGACGACGAGCTGGCCGACGCGGAGCCGGCCCGCGTCGCCGAGCTCCGCCGGGAGGAGCCCGTCGCCGTGCGCGCGCAGCACCGCGAGATCCGAGAGGGCGTCGGCGCCGACCACCTCGGCGTCGAGCTCGCGGCCGTCGGCGAGCGACGCGACGACGGTCGCACGGCTGCCCTCGACGACGTGCGCGGAGGTGAGGAGGAAGCCGTCGGCGGTGACGACGACGCCGCTGCCGCCGCCGTCGACGCGGCCGCGCGGCCCGCGCCGGGCGACGCGGAGGTTCGCCACCGACGGCGCGAGCCGGTCGGCGACGGCGCTCACGGTGCGCGAGTAGGCATCCAGCGCCTCGGCCTCGGCGGCGTCCGCGCGCGCGTCGTGCGGGGGCCGCCCCGGGCCGAGGAGCGAGTCGATGAACGTCAATCCGCTGATCGCTCGAGCGTAGCTCCGGCGTCCCGGGTCGCGTCGACGCGGGCCGGGGTTTCTGCGGATGCTCGTCGCCCGAGGGACGCCGAGGATCGAGCGGAAAGGAGGATCGAATGCCAACGCAGGTCTTGACGGAGATCGACTCGGCGCCGGCCGAGGAATTCGTGGACGGCGAGCCTTCGAAGCAGGACGAGCCTGTCGCGACCGAGACCCCCGGCGTCGAGCTCCAGGACGCCGGCGTCCAGTGCATCTCCGCGGCTCGCGTAGCCGGGATGGTGGTCGCCGGGTCGCTCGTCGTGATCGCGGGCGCCATCGCCTGGCGCGCCGTCGTGCGCGCCCGCGCCAAGCGCCGGCCCGCGCTGCTGCAGCTCGTGTCCGTCGTGCCCCCGCGGCTCCGCCGCAGGCGACCGCGCCGGTTCGCGTTCGTGAACGGCTCGCGGCCGCTGAACGCGATCGCGCTCGACCGGCACGTCCCGTTCGTCCGCATCGAGGGCTAGGGACTCGCTCGAAAGCGGTCCTTCCCCGGCGGACCCGGGGGAGGACCGCGGCGGGCGGCACGGCCCCGCGCCGATTTCTGAGACGATCGCGGCGGCGATCCGGAGCACGAGAGAGGAGGCGCGATGGCCGAGGTCGAGGTCCGGCGGGACGGCGCGGTGACGACGATCGTCCTCAACCGCCCGGAGGTGCTGAACGCGTTCGACGCGGCCCTCCACGCGCAGCTGGGAGAGGCGCTCGCCGCTGCCGCCGATCCGGAGGTCCGAGCCGTCGTGATCACCGGGGCGGGCCGCGGCTTCTGCGTCGGCCAGGACCTCAACGAGTTCCGCGAGGCGCCCGACATCGGCGCGGCGCTCCGCGGCACCTACCACCCGAACATCCGAGCGATCCGCGCGCTCGAGAAGCCCGTCATCGCCGCCGTGAACGGCCCCGCGGCCGGCGCCGGGCTCTCCCTCGCCTGCGCCTGCGACCTGCGGATCGCCTCCGACGCGGCGTTCTTCGCCCCCGGCTTCATCGGGATCGGCCTCGTCCCGGACGCCGGCGGGCCGTTCTTCATCGCACGAATCCTCGGGGTGCCGCGCGCCTTCGAGTGGATGGCGTCGGGCCGCCGCCTGTCCGCGGCCGAGGCGCACGAGTGCGGCCTCGTCTCGGAGGTGGTCGAGGCGCACGGCTTCGCCGCGCGGACGTCGGAGCTGGCCGCCGAGTGGGCCGCGCTCCCGACCCGCGGCGTCGCGCTGACGAAGCGGCTCTTCGACGAGGCGTCCCGCCTTCCGCTCGACGACGCGCTCGCCCTCGAGGCCGAGCTGCAGGCGGAGGCGGCGACGTCCGAGGACTTCGCCGAGGGCGTGGCGGCGTTCCTCGAGAAGCGTCCGCCGCAGTTCCGCGGCCGCTAGCCGACTAGAACGGCGAGGCGGCGCACCGCGTCAGGCCGAGCCGGCGGAACAGGAGCTTCGACCGGGTCGTGGCTCCGGCTCCCTCCTGGGCGGCCCTCGCGGCGGTGGCGCGGTCCTCGCGCTGCGCAGCGTCCCCCAGCGTCTCGACCGCGGCGACGAGCCGCTCCTGCTCCTGGATCAGGCGGTCGTGGAACCGCCGGAGGTCGTCCGTCGGCTCGAGCTCGCGGAACGCGTCGAGCCGCGTCCGAACGATCGGCAGCACCGCCTCGGCATAGGTGGCGACCGCCTCGGCCGAGTCGCCCGTGGGCCGCTCGACGCCCTGCGCCTCGCGCGCCGCCGCGGCGCACGCCGCATTCCCCTCCCGCGCGTAGTCCTCCCCCGACGCGGAGTCGCCGCCTCCGCAGCCCGCGACGAGCGCGACCGCCGCGCACAGCGTCCCCGCCGCAGCGGCGACGCGCCTCAGGCGAGCGCCTCGAGGATCTCGCCGGTCTCCGGGAAGCGGCCCTCGCGCTGCTTGGAGAACAGCAGCCGGCCGTCGGCGAGCACGTCGAACTGGCTGTGCTCCCCCTGCGTCGCCCGTGCGTCGATACCCGTACGCTCCCTGATCTCGGCCGCGAGACTCGCGGCCCGCCGGTCGTAGCCCCCTCAGACGGGGCAATAGCGGATCTCGACGGTCACGGACGCACTGTATCGGCGGGAGTGCGGAGAGCCGCACCGACAGGCTGCCCATCGGGTGGTAGCCTCGGCGCATGACTCCCGCTCTGCTCGCCTGGCTCTCGGCCAGCTCGAACAAGAACGGCTGAGCCGCCGCTTCCGGGACAACGCGTCGGAGGAAGCGGCGGGACAGACGCGGCCCGGCTGCCGTCGCCCGACGGCCGCCGCGTCGCGCTCGTTCCGCACGACGGGACGGGAGGTGCGCGATGCCGATGCCGCATCGCACGTACAAGCAGGTGATCCAGCGCCGCCTCGCAGGCAAGGCGGGAAGCGAGAAGACGAAGGAGCTGCGCGCGATCCTCGCCGAGCTCCCGGGCTACCGGAACGGCCCCTACGCGGACCTGCGCAAGTGGGTCGAGGGCCAGCTCGACGAGACGCGCGTGCGGGCGAGCGTCGTCCACCGCGACTCGATCGCGGTGCGGCGCGAGGGCGTGGCGCAGGTGGCGCTCGTCGGCCCGCCGAATGCCGGCAAGTCGTCGCTCCTGCAGGCGCTCTCGTCCGTCCAGGTGCGGACGGGCGACTACGCGTTCACGACCACGCGGCCGGTGCCCGCGCTCACGCGTATCCGCGGCGTGCTCGTCCAGCTCGTCGAGATCCCGGGGCTGATCGAGGGCGCCCACGAGGGTCGCGGCGGAGGCCGCGCGCTCCTGGGCGTGCTCCGCGGCGCCGACGCGATCGTGTTCTGCCACGACGCCGCGCGCCCGGCCGCGGAGCTCGATGCGATCCGGCGCGAGCTGGAGCTGGCGGGGATCGAGAAGCCGGCGCTGCTCGTGGCGACGAAGGTGGACGAGGCGGCCGCCCCCTCCGGGTCGCTCGGCGTCTCGGTGCTCGACGACGAGAGCCTGGAGCGCCTGCGCGAGGCGGTCTGGGAGCTGACGGGCCTCGTCCGCGTCTTCGTCCGCCGTCCCGGCGAGGCGGAGTCGGAGCCGCTCGCGTTGCGGCCGCCGGCGACGGTTGCCGACGTGGCGCGGTCGATCCACCACGAGCTCGAGCAGGCGTTCCGGAGCGCCCGCGTGTGGGGCCCGTCCGCGCGCTTCGACGGGCAGCGGGTCGGACGCGCGCACGAGGTCGCCGACGGCGACACGATTGAGGTCCTGGCCGGGCGGTGAGACCCCTGCCATGAGCGACTACGAGATCCTCAACCTGCGCGAGGTCGACGACATGGCCTCGAAGTCCGGCATGCCCGAGGGCATGGAGGCGCGGTTCCCGAAGCGGGAGCTGGGCTCGCGGCAGGTCGCCGTCAGCCTGCAGCGTCTCGCCCCCGGGCTCCGCGGCCCGTTCGGGCACCGGCACGCCAACCAGGAGGAGCTGTACGTCGTCGTCGCCGGCGGCGGCCGGGTGAAGGTCGGGGACGACGTGCGCGAGCTGCGGACGTGGGACGTCCTCCGCGTCGGCCCGGCCGTGATGCGCGCCTTCGAGGCCGGGCCCGAGGGGATGGAGTGGCTCGCCTTCGGCGGCCCCATCGGCGAGGAGAACGACGCCGACATCGTCATGGGGTGGTGGGACGACTAGGCCGCGAGCCGCTCCTCCAGCCACGCGAGGAACGGGCCGTGCGCGACCTCGAGGAACCGCGGCTCGAGCTCCGCGCCCGCCTCCTCCAGGGCCTCGGCGACGGCGACGTAGTCACGCCCTGGGAGCCGGTACGCCTGTGACCCGAGGGCGGCCCAGGCGAGCGGCGTCGAGAACGTCGCGTCGCTCGCCGCCACGGGATCGGCGCCGCGCGCGAGCAGCTCCCGCACGACCTCCGAAGAGCCGACCCAGGCGCCGTGATGGAGGAGCGTGCCGCTCGGCGAGCCGCCGACGACACCGGCGAAGTCGACGCCGACCGCGTCCACGACGGGCTCGAGCCGACCGCCGAGCGCCGCGAGGATCAGCACTTCCTGCTGGTCGACGTCGAGGGGCCCTGCGAGCGCGACGCGCTCGCCGCGTGCGACCGCGGCGACCGCCGTGTCCTCGGGCGCCACCTCGGTCGAGGCGCCGAGGCGCGCGAGCTCGTCGGCGAGGTCGCGCCGGTTGCGGAGGATCGCGTGCTGGTACGGCGTGCGCAGCGGGACGCCCCCGCGCCACGTCTCGCCGCCCGGCGCCTCGACGTCCGCGCCGTGCTCGACGAGCAGGCGCACCTCCCCGGGGCCACGGCCGCGCCGGACCGCGTGCGCGACGGTCGCGCCCTCGCGCGGGTCGGCGCCGTGCTCGAGGAGCAGCCGGAGGTGCTCGTACCGCTCGTCGTCCAGCGCATGTGCGAGCGCGTTCGTCCCGCGCGGCTCGGCGCCGTGCTCGAGCAGCAGCCGCAGGCACTCCGGGCTCGGCGACTCCGTCGCGTGGTAGACCGACTCGCCGTCGTCGGGGTCCGCGCCCGCCTCGAGGAGGAGCCGCGTCAGCTCGGGGTCGTGGAGGATCCCGGCGGCGCCGTAGAGCGCCGACATCCGGCCGTACTCGTTCTCGTACGACGCGTTCGGGTCGGCGCCGCGCTCGAGCAGCTCCCGGCCGAGGCCCAGCGGCGCGAACACGGAGTGCGTCACGTAGACGATCGGGGGCCAGCCGCGCGGACCGCCCGGAGCGTTCGGGTCGCCGTCCCAGCCGCGACCGAGCACGAGCCCCGCCCACGGGTTCCGCTCGAGCTCCGGGCGCGCGGCGAGCATCGCCTCCGCGCGGTCCCGCCGCCCCGACGTCGCGGCGACGACGAACGCGTCCGCGCCGGCCTCGGCCGCGGCGACGAGCGCCGGCCAGCTGCGGTGGCCGTGCTCACGTGCGAGCGCGAGCTGCGCGTTCGCGAGGATCGGCTCGCGACCGCCCAGGCGCCCGACCGCGTGCGCGTCACCGGCGCGCGCCGCCTTCACGAGCTCCTTCGCCTGCTTGCGAAGCTGCTCGAGGTTCATCACGACCTCCCTCCACGAGGCCCGACGTCCGCGGTTCCGGGCGGGAAAGAGATCGGTGGAGCTGCCGTGCCGGAGACGAGGTGGGCTCTGCCCTGCCCGCGGACCGGGTGCGCCCTCGCGCGCTCCGACGATGCTAGCCGACGGTTCCGTTCCAGGCGGATCGGACAGAATCGCGCGATGGCCGTGGTCCTGCTCGTCGTCGGGGTCGGCGCCACCGCGTTCGCGGCGGGACCGTGACGCCCGCGGCCACGTCCCTCGCGGACCTGCTCGAGGACGAGCGGATGCAGTTCGAGCGCGGGCACCCGCGGTCCCGCGCGCTCGCGGAGCGCGCCAGGCGGTCGCTCCTCTCGGGCGTGCCGATGCACTGGATGGTGCGCTGGCCCGGCGGCTTCCCCGTGTTCGCGGCCGAGGCGAGAGGCGCGCGCTTCCGCGACGTCGACGGGCACGAGTACGTCGACTTCTGCCTCGGCGACACCGGTGCGATGACGGGCCACTCGCCCGAGCCGACGGTGCGCGCCGTCCAGGAGCGGGTCGCACGCGGGATCACGCTGATGCTGCCGAGCGAGGATGCGCTGTGGGTGGGGGAGGAGCTCGCCCGCCGCTTCGGCCTCCCCCGCTGGCAGTTCGCGCTGACGGCCACGGACGCGAACCGCTTCGCGATCCGACTCGCGCGCGCGACCACCGGGCGCCCGAGGATCCTCGTCTTCAACTGGTGCTACCACGGCACGGTCGACGAGACGGTGGCGACGCTCGACGGTGGCGCGGTCGTCCCGCGCGAGGGCAGCCTCGGGCCGCCCGTGCCGCCGGCCGAGACGACCCGCGTCGTCGAGTGGAACGACGTCGCGGCGCTGGAGCGCGAGCTCGCCCACGGCGACGTGGCGTGCGTCCTCGCCGAGCCGGCGCTCACGAACGTCGGCATCGTCCCGCCCGAGCCCGGCTTCCACGACGCCCTGCGCGAGCTCACGCGCCGCTCCGGCACGCTGCTCGTGATCGACGAGACGCACACGATCTGCGCCGGCCCGGGCGGCTACACGGCCGCGCACGGGCTCGAGCCCGACGTGCTGACGATCGGGAAGCCGATCGCCGGCGGGATCCCGGCGGCCGCGTACGGGTTCTCGGAGGAGGTCGCCGCGCGCGTCGAGTCCGCGATCGCGGAGGAGGTGTCGGACGTCGGCGGCGTCGGCGGCACGCTCGCGGCGAACGTGCTCTCGCTCGCCGCCATGCGCGCCACGCTCGGAGAGGTGCTGACGGACGACGCGTTCGCCGGGATGATCGCGCTGGGCGAGCGGTTCGAGGCCGGCGTCGCCGACGTGATCGAGCGCCGCGGGCTGCCGTGGCACGTGACGCGGATCGGCTGTCGCGTGGAGTACCTGTTCCGGCCCGAGCGGCCGCGCACGGGCAGCGAGGCCGCGGCCGGCGGGGACGCCGAGCTCGACCGCGTCGCGCATCTGTGGGCGCTGAACCGCGGCATCCTGCTGACGCCGTTCCACAACATGGCGCTGATGTCGCCGGCGACGACCGAGGCCGACGTCGACCTGCACACCGCCGTCTTCGACGAGCTGGCGGCCGCGCTCGGGAGCGTCGCGCCGTGAGCGACTACGAGCTCGACGCCCCGGTCTCGGACGCGATCGAGCATCTCCGCGCGCTCCAGTCGATCGTCGACGCGGCGCTCACGCACCTGGAGCTCGACGCGCTCCTCGACGAGTTGCTCGTCCGCACCCGCGATCTCCTCCGCGCGGACACGGCCGCGATCCTGCTCCTCGACGCGGACGCGAACGAGCTCGTCGCCCGTGCGGCGAAAGGGCTCGAGGAGGAGGTCGACGCAGGTATCCGTGTCCCGGTCGGCCGCGGCTTCGCCGGCCGGATCGCCGCCGAGCGGCGGACGGTGGTCATCGACGACGTCGATCACGCCGAGCTCGTCAACCCGATCCTCCGGCAGAAGCGCGTCCGGTCGCTCCTCGGCGCGCCGCTCCTCGTCGGGGGAGAGGTGATCGGCGTCGTCCACGTCGGGACGCTGGTGCCGAGGACGTTCACGCCCGACGACCACGAGCTGCTCCAGCTCGTCGCCGACCGGGCCGCGCTCGCGATCGACCACGGCCGCGCGTACGAGGCCGAGCGCGCGCTCGCCGACCGGCTGCGGCGGCTGCAGGCGGTCACGGACGTCGCGCTGCGGCACCTCCACCCGGGCGAGCTCCTCGACGAGCTCGTCCAGCGCGTACGCGACATCCTCGACGCGGACACCTGCGCCGTGCTGCTGCTCGACGAGGAACGGCGTGAGCTGGTCGCTCGCGCCGCCGCCGGCCTCGAGGAGGAGGTGGAGGCGGGCGTCCGGGTCCCGCTCGCGCGCGGCTTCGCCGGCCGGATCGCCGCCGAGCGCAGGCCGATCGTCATCGCCGACCTCGAGCACGCCGACGTCGTCAACCCGATCCTGCGCCAGAAGGGGCTGTCGTCGCTCCTCGGCGTGCCGCTGCTCGCGCGCGACCGCATCCTCGGCGTCATCCACGTGGGGTCGCTCACGCCGCGCGCGTTCACGGCCGACGAGACGGAGCTGCTCGAGACGGCCGCCGAGCGCGCCGCGCTCGGCCTCGAGCGGGCGCTCCTGCACGAGCAGCTGATCGAGCTCGACCGCGTCCGCCACGCCTTCGTGGCAGTGGCCTCGCACGAGCTGCGGACGCCGGCGACGGCGATCCTCGGCAGCGCTCTCACGCTCCAGGCGCGCCAGGGCGAGCTCGAGCCGGTCCAGGAGGAGGCGCTGCGCGACACGCTCGTGACGCAGTCGCAGCGGCTCGCCCTGCTGGTCGAGCAGCTCCTCGACCTCTCGCGCCTCGAGGCGCACGCGGTGTCGGTGCGTCCGGAGCGCGCGCGGGTCGGCGACCTCCTCGACCGGACCCTGGCCCTGATCGAGCCGGCTCAGCGGGCACACGTCACGGTCGACGTCGATCCCGATCTCGAGGTCGACATCGACGCGCTCGCGTTCGACCGGATCGTCTCCAACCTCGTCGTCAACGCCCTGCGTCACGGCGCGCCGCCGGTCGTGATCAGCGTCCATCGGCACGGCGACGGCGCCGAGCTGCGGGTCGTGGTCGAGGACGCCGGCAGCGGCGTCCCGGACGACGTGCGCGACCGGCTGTTCGAGCAGTTCGCGCGCGGCGCCGACGCGGCCGGTCGCCCCGGCAGCGGCCTCGGGCTGGCGATCGCGCGCTCGTATGCGCACGCGCACGGCGGCCGCCTCGTGCTCGACGACGACGCGGGCGACTCGGGCGCGCGCTTCGTCGCCGTGATCCCGGTGGCGGCTCCTGCTCCCTAGAGCGCCGGCGCGGGCTGGAGCACGACCACCCGGTCGCCGACCGCGATCGTGCCGCCGGTCAGGATGTCGGCGTTGATGCCGGCGCGATGGACGAGCTCCTTGACGATCCCGGGCCGGGTCATCGCCTCGAGGTGCGCGCACGGCTCGCACAGCTCGACGCCGTAGCACTCGACCTCCCCGACGCGGAAGCGCGCGCCGACCAGCTCGTTCAGGCGCACGCCCCGCACGGTCACCTGGCGCCGGGTCCCGCCCGGAGGCAGCCCGACGTCGTCGACCGCCTCCGCCTCGACGAGCGTCAGCGCGTGCCCCGGTCTCGCGCCGCCCTCGTGGAAGTGCCGGTCGCCCACGAGCCCCTTGCCGGCGACCGCCTCGACCGAGCCGACGGCCGTGAGCTCGGCCGCGCGCGCCGCTCCGACGTGGATCGCCTCGACCTGCATGAGCAGATCATGCCGTCCGGGACCGTTTCGGCGCGCCCGGGAGCGGGCACCGACGCCCCGTGATCTGGCTTCTCCTCCTCATCGTCGCGATCCTGCTCTTCGGGGTCTGGGGCGCGATCAAGCTCACGCTCTGGGTGCTCCTGATCGCGCTGATCGTGGCCGCGATCGCGGGGTTCCTCGGTCGCGGGCTGTTCGCGCGGTAGTCGCGGCGTCCCGGCGCTCGGACTCGCGGCGCCGACGACCCCGACCGTCCGCTCAGATCAGGCCGGCACGGGTCGCGTGGGCGGCGGCCGCGGCGCGCGACGACTGCGTCAGCTTCCGGAGGATGTTCGCGACGTGCCGGTGGACGGTGTGCTCGCTGAGGACGAGCGACGAGGCGATCTCGCGGTTCGACAGGCCGGAGGCGACGAGGCGCAGCACCTCCGTCTCGCGGCTCGTCAGCGGCGAGTCGCCGTTCCCCGGGGCCGGCACGACGTCGCCGAGGAACCCCGCGAGGGCACGCCGCAGGTCGCGCTGGTCGTCCATCCACGGGAGGTGCGAGTCGCCGCCCAGCGGGACGAAGCGGGCGTTGGGAAGGAGCGACGCGAGCTCGCGGCCGTGGCGGATCGGGACGGTGCGGTCGCCGCGCCGGTGGAGGACGAGCGACGGCGTCGACACCTCCGGGAGCAGCGCGCGCTGGTCGCTCGTGAGGTCGAGCTCGAGGAATGCGGCCGCGACGTCGGCGTCGGCCGCCCGGCGCTTGTGCCGGCTGAGCCAGTCGATGTCGTCCCCCGTGCCGTGCGGGACGAACAGCCCGGCGAGCATCTGCGACGCGAGCGCCCAGTTCGTCCGGACGAAGTCGACGAGCGAGCGGCGCGTCGCGTCCGGGATGTCGTCGCGCGCGGCGTACGCGCCGAAGAAGACGAGCTTGCGCACGCGCTCCGGCGACCGCGTCGCGTAGAGGACGGAGGCGAGGCCGGCGCACGAGCAGGCGAAGAGGACGGCGGGCTCGTCGCCGCATTCCGCCAGCACCGCGTCGATCGCGCGCGCCTCGGACTCGAGCGTCGGCGGCTCCGTGAGGCCGCGGTCGGAGAGCCCGACGCCGACGCGGTCGTAGCGGACGACGCGGTGGGTCTGCGCGAGCTCCTCGTAGAAGCTCCGCACCCGGACGTCCTCCCACTCGTCCTCGAGGTGCGAGATCCACCGGCCGACGAAGACGAGCAGCGGCCCCTCGCCGAGCGTCGCGTGGGCGATCCGGCGGCCGTCGAGCTCGCAGAAGCGGATCTCCTGCTCCACGTCACCCGCCAGTGTGCTGGCCGGTTCGGGCCATGTCAACAAGATGGCCCGTGGCGGCGAAGCGCCTCGCTCCTCGCGTCGTGATCCTGAGGCGATGCACACCCGGTACGTCGACGGACTCACGATCAGGCCCCTACGAAGCGGGGACACGGTGCCGGTCGCCGCGCTCTTCGCCCGCCTCGGCCCCCGCTCGCGCGACCGGCGCTTCGGCGGCCCGAAGCCCCGCCTCTCGGTGCACGAGCTCGAGCTCCTGGCGCGTGTCGACGCCGACCGGCACGTGCTCGTCGGCTACGTCGACGGCGACCCGGAGCCGGCCGCGCTCGCACAGCTCGTGAGGGACGGGTCGGCCGCCGAGATCGCCTTCGCGGTCGCCGACGTCCACCAGGGTCGCGGCGTCGGCTCGGTGCTGGCACGCGAGCTGGCGGCCGACGCGCGCGCGGCCGGCGTGACGGCGCTCCGTGCGACCGTGACCGGCGACAACCCGGCGGCGGTGTCGCTCCTCCGTCGTGTCGCCCGGTCGGTGCAGGTTGCCTGGAACGGCGCGCAGCGGGACTACGTGGCGCAGCTCGAGCCGTAGGCGCGGCGCGGCGACGCCAAGCGAGCGTCAAGACCGGCGTCCAGGCCGTAGGGATCCCGTCAGCGACGCCGCCGGCGGCCCCGGGCCAGGCTAGGACCGGGTCGGTGGCAGACCTGCTGTTCATCGTGGTCGTCGCCGGCTGCTTCGTCGGGCTGTCGGCGTTCGTCCGTGCCTGCGCGTGGATCGTCGGCCGCGGCGGCGGCGAGCCTGCGGGTCGCACGACCGGCGACGCCGCCGCACCACCCCGGCTCGACGCGCGCGCGGAGCCGCGTCCGTGACCGTCGGCGACGTCGTCCTGCTCGCGCTCGTCGCGGCGCTGCTCGCGTACCTCGTGTGGGCGCTGCTGGTGCCCGAGCGCCTCGGATGAGCGCGTCGTCGTGGCTCCAGGCGGGCGCGCTCGTCGCGATCGTCGTCGCGAGCACGCGCCTGCTCGGGCCGTACCTCGCCCGCGTCTACGCGGGTGGGCCGGCGCCGGGCGACCGTGCGTTCCTCCCCGTCGAGCGGCTGCTGTACCGGGCCGGCGGGATCGACGCCGCGCGGGAGCAGTCGTGGCCGGTCTACGCGCGCTCGCTGCTCGCGTTCGGCCTCGTGTCGGTGCTCGCCCTGTACGCGCTCCAGCGCCTTCAGGGCGTGCTGCCGCTGAACCCGACCGGCGCCGGCGCGGTGCCGCCGGCGCTCGCGTTCAACACGGCGGTGAGCTTCGCCACCAACACGAACTGGCAGAACTACGCCGGCGAGTCGACGATGAGCCACCTGACGCAGATGGCCGGGCTGACGGTGCAGAACTTCGTCTCCGCCGCGACCGGCATCGTTCTCGCCATCGCGCTGATCCGCGGCTTCGCCCGGCGCTCGGCACAAACGGTCGGCAACTTCTGGGTCGATCTCGTCCGCTGCACGCTCTACCTGCTGCTGCCGATCTCGATCGTGGTCGGGCTGTTTCTCGTCTGGCAGGGGGTGCCCCAGAACCTGAATCCATACGTCGAAGCGACGACGCTCGAGGGTGCCAAACAGGTGATCGCACAGGGGCCGGTGGCCTCGCAGGAGGTGATCAAGGAGCTGGGCACCAACGGTGGCGGCTTCTTCAACGCCAACTCCGCCCATCCTTACGAGAACCCGAATGCCCTCACCAATCTGGTCGAGTTGCTCCTGATCTTCTCGATCGGCGCGGCGCTGACCAACGTTTTTGGCCGCATGGTCGGCGATCAGCGCCAGGGCTGGGCGATCTTGGCCGTCATGGGCATCCTCTTCCTGGCCGGTGTGGCGACGGCGTACTCGGCGGAGGCGCAAGGCAACCCCGCG
>DATIDD010000048.1:0-41844 GCA_035456465.1 Gaiellaceae bacterium
CGAGGACAACGTGGCGTTCGGCCTCGAGCGCAAGGGCGTACCGAAGACCGAGCGAAAGGGGCGCGTCGCGGAGATGCTCGAACTCGTCGGCCTCTCGGGCTTCGGACAGCGGAAGCCGAAGCAGCTCTCGGGCGGGCAGCAGCAGCGCGTTGCGCTCGGCCGCGCGCTCGTCAACCACCCCAAGGTCCTGCTGCTCGACGAGCCCCTCGGCGCGCTGGACCTGAAGCTCCGCAAGCAGATGCAGCTCGAGCTGAAGCGCATCCAGCACGACATGGGGATCACGTTCGTCCACGTCACGCACGATCAGGAGGAAGCGATGACGATGGCCGACGCGATCGCGGTGATGAACCGGGGGAGGATCGAGCAGCTCGGGACGCCGACGGAGCTCTACGAGCGGCCGCGTACCGCGTTCGTCGCGGGCTTCCTCGGGGTCTCGAACCTCCTGCGCGGCCGCGTCGACGGGCGCGGTGCCGTCCGCCTCGACGCGGGCGACACCGTCCGCGTGGCGCCGGAGCTGCTGGACGGCCGCGGCGGCGCCGTCGCTGTCGGGATCCGCCCCGAGAAGATCCGCCTCGGCGCCGACGGCGGGGAGAACGCGATCGCCGGCACCGTCGCGGAGACGGCATACGTCGGGGTGGCGACGCAGGTGCTCGTCGACACCGCCGCCGGCCGCCTGATGGTCTACGCCCAGAACGACCGCCCCGGGACGGAGCCGCCGCGCGTCGGCAGCGCGGCGACCCTGAGCTGGAGCCCGGACGCCACCTTCGTCGTCGACCCCCCCGAGGAGTGATCACGCGATGCCACGCCCGCTGACCCGCCGCGACCTGCTCGAGCGCGCCGCCCTCGGCGGCGCCGCGATCTCGATCCCCGGCTTCCTCGCCGCCTGCGGCGGGAGCGGCGGGATCGAGGGGTCGGGCACGACGACCGCCGCGGCGACCGCCGGTCCGGCCGACACGACGCTCGCCGACACGCTGACGGTCTCGAACTGGCCGCTCTACATCGACATCGACGAGAAGACGAAGAAGCGGCCGACGCTCGACCAGTTCACCGCCGACACCGGCGTCAAGGTCAACTACATCGAGGACGTCAACGACAACGACGAGTGGTTCGGGAAGAACCGCGCCGCGCTGTCGCAGGGGAAGTCGATCGACCGCGACATCACGGTGCTGACCGACTGGATGGCGGGGCGGATGGTCCGCCTCGGCTACGTCGAGAAGCTGAACGACGATGCGATCCCGAACAAGGGCAACCTGGTCGCGACCCTCGCCTCGCCCTCGTTCGACCCCGACCGCGAGTACACGCTCCCGTGGCAGTCCGGCATGACGGGGATCGGCTACGACCCGGAGAAGGCCGGCGAGGTGACGTCGCTCAGCCAGCTGCTCGAGGACCCGAAGCTGAAGGGCAAGGTCACGTTCCTCACCGAGATGCCCGACACGATGGGGCTGATGATGCAGCTCGACGGCGCCGACCCCACGAAGGTCGACAAGGCGGCATTCACGAAGTCGATCGAGCGGCTGCAGAAGGCCGTCGACAGCGGGCAGATCCGCCAGTTCACCGGCAACGACTACTCGGGGATGCTCGCGAAGGGCGACATCTGGGCCTGCGTGGCGTGGTCCGGCGACATGGTGCAGCTCCAGCTCGACAACCCGAGGCTGAAGTTCGCGATCCCGGACGAGGGCGGGATGATCTGGACGGACAACATGATGATCCCGACCGGCGGCGACGTCTTCACCGCCTCGACCTTCATGAACTTCGTCTACGACCCGAAGGTCGCGGCGCAGATCGAGGCGTACGTGAACTACATCTGCCCGGTCGACGGCGCGAAGGAGGAGGCGGCCAAGCTCGACCCCGAGCTGGCGAGCAACCAGCTGATCTTCCCCAACGCCGAGACGCTCTCGAAGGTCAAGATCTTCGACGCGGAGGCCGCCGACGACCAGGAGCTGAAGCAGCAGTTCCAGGCGGTCATCGGCGCGTAGCCGGTGCAGGGGCGCGAGTGCAGGCCGTCGTCCTGAGGGAACCCGGCGGGCCGGAGGTGCTCCGGCCCGAGGCCGTCGCCGACCCCGAGCCGGGGCCGGAGGAGGTCGTCGTCGAGCTTCGGGCCGCGGCGGTGAACCGGCGCGACCTGCGGGTCCGCGACGGCGCCGCGGGGTTCGAGGGGCCGCTCGTGCCCGGGTCGGACGGCGCCGGCGTCGTCCGCGGGAGCGGCGACGAGGTCGTGGTCAACCCGTCGCTGCACTGGGGCGACGGGGAGGCGGCGCCGGGGCCGGCGTTCGAGATCCTCGGCGGCCCGAGCGACGGCACCTACGCCGAGCTCGTGAAGGTGCCGCGGGCGAACGTGTGCCCGAAGCCGTCGCGCCTCTCGTGGCAGGAGGCGGCGGCGCTGCCGCTGGCGGGGCTTACCGCCTATCGCGCGCTCTTCTCGCGGGGGCGGCTGCGGGGCGGCGAGACGGTGCTCCTGCTCGGGGCGGGAAGCGGCGTCACGACCTTCGCCGTCCAGCTCGCCGTGCAGGAGGGTGCACGGGTGCTCGTCACCTCGTCGCGGCAGGAGAAGCTCGACCGCGCGGCCGAGCTCGGCGCCTCGGGCGGCGTCCTGTACACCGACGACGCCTGGCCGGACGCGGTGCGGGAGCTCACCGGCGGCACCGGCGTCGACCTCGTGCTCGACTCCGTCGGCGCCACCTGGGCCGAGTCGCTCCGCTGCCTCCGCCCCGGCGGCCGCCTCGTCTCCTTCGGTGCCACGGGCGGCAACGAGGCCCGGCTGGAGCCGCGCTCGTACTACGGCGGCCAGTACTCGCTGCTGGGCACGATGATGGGGAGCCCGAGGGACTTCGCCGGGCTCCTGCGCGTCGTCAACGGCGGGGCGTGGAAGCCCGTGATCGACTCGGTGCGCCCGCTCGCGGAGGCGGCCGACGCCCACCGGCGCCTGGAGTCCGGCGAGCAGTTCGGCAAGCTCGTCCTGGAGCTCGGCTAGTGGGCGAGCCCGTGGTCCCGCCGCCGGCCCCGTCCCTCCTCGCGGCGACCCGCCGGGGCGCGGACGAACGAGGGAGCGGCTAGGTGGGCTTCGTTCACCGTCACAGCTGGAGCATCCCGTACCTCCTGCTGGCGCCCGGGCTCGCGTGGCTCGCGCTCTTCTTCGTCGTCCCGATCTACTACCTCGCGAGCACGTCGCTGCAGACCGGGTCGATCGACGTCGGCTACACGTTCACCTGGGCCTGGTCGAACTACTCGGACGCGATCCGGACCTACGACACGCACTTCATCCGCTCGCTCGAGTACGCGGCGCTCGCGACGGCGATCGCCCTCGTCGTCTCGTACCCGCTCGCGTACTTCATCGCCTTCCGCGGCGGCCGCTGGAAGAACGTGCTGCTCCTGCTCGTGATCGCGCCGTTCTTCGTCACGTACCTGATCCGGACGCTCGCGTGGCAGACGATCCTCACGGACGACGGGCTCGTCGCCGACACGCTCCGCACCCTGGGCCTCGTCTCGGACGACGGGCGGCTGCTCGCCACGTCGATCGCCGTCGTGGCCGGGATCACCTACAACTTCCTCCCCTTCATGGCGCTGCCGCTGTACGTGAGCCTCGAGCAGATCGACGAGCGGCTCGTCGAGGCGGCGACCGACCTCTACGCGTCGCGCTTCCAGGCGTTCCTGCGGGTGACGCTGCCGCTGTCGCTGCCCGGCGTCTTCGCCGGGACGCTGCTGACGTTCATCCCCGCCTGCGGCGACTTCGTCAACGCCGAGCTGCTCGGCACGCCGCGCCAGGCGATGATCGGCAACGTCATCCAGTCGAAGTTCCTCGTGATCACCGACTACCCGCAGGCGGCGGCGCTGTCGTTCGTGCTGATGGCCGGGATCCTCGTCCTCGTCGCGCTCTACGCCCGCGTGCTCGGGACCGAGCGGGTGAGCGTCTGACCAGCACGAGCGTCGCCGTCCCCGTCCCGCGCGCGGCGGCGCCGGCACGCGCGCTCGCCTTCGTGCGTCGCAACCTGCTCGCGCTCTGGGCGATCCTCGCGCTCGGCTACATCCTGCTCCCGATCGCGGTGGTGATCCTGTTCTCGTTCAACGACCCCGTCGGCCGCTTCAACTACACGTGGGAGGGCTTCACGCTACGGCACTGGCGCGAGCCGTTCGCGGTGCCGGGGCTCCGGGACGCCATCGTCGCCTCGCTCGAGATCGCCGCGCTCGCCTCGGTGGTGGCGACGATCCTCGGGACGCTGATCGCGCTCGCGCTCGTCCGCTACGGCTTCCGCGGCCGCGGCGCCACCAACCTGCTGATCTTCGTCCCGATGACGACCCCCGAGGTCGTGATGGGGGCGTCGCTGCTCGCGCTGTTCCTCAACCTGGGCGTCGCGACCGGCTTCTGGACGATCTTCATCGCGCACGTGATGTTCTGCATCTCGTTCGTGGTGGTGACCGTGAAGGCGCGGATCGTCGGCTTCGACCGCCACCTGGAGGAGGCGGCGATGGACCTCGGCGCCAACGAGTGGACGACGTTCCGGAAGGTGACGCTCCCGCTGATCGCGCCCGGGATCGTGGCCGGGGCGCTGATCGCCTTCGCGCTCTCGGTCGACGACTTCGTGATCACGAACTTCAACGCGGGGGCCACGGTGACGTTCCCGCTCTACGTGTGGGGCGCGGCGCGCGTGGGCGTGCCGCCGCAGGTGAACGTGATCGGGACGATCATCTTCCTCGTCGCCGTCACGCTGATGCTCGTCAACGTGCTCGTCCAGCGAAGGAGAGAGGCCTGATGTCCACGACCGCGCCGTCCATGTCCCCCGAAGCGATGCAGCAGGCGGCGCGCGACCATCTGTGGCTCCACTTCACGCGCATGGGCGGGTACCGGCAGGCCGACGTGCCCGTGATCGTGCGCGGCGACGGCTGCTACCTCGAGGACGCGAACGGCAAGCGCTACCTCGACGCGCTGGCCGGCCTGTTCTCGGTCAACCTCGGCTACGGATTCGGGGACGAGATCGGCGAGGCGGCCGCGGCGCAGATGCGCGAGCTGCCCTTCTACACGAACTGGTCGTACGCGCACCCGCGCGCGATCGAGCTCGCGCAGGAGGTGGCCTCGCTGGCGCCCGGCGACCTGAACCGCGTGTTCTTCGTCTCGGGCGGATCGGAGGCGGTCGAGTCGGCCTGGAAGCTGGCACGGCAGTACTACCTCGCGCGCGGCGAGAAGCGCATCCAGGACGCGGACGAGACGCGTCACGACGAGCGCATGGCGACGCCGCCGCACCGGAAGTACAAGGCGATCGCGCGGCGCGTCGCCTACCACGGCACGACGCTCGGCGCGCTCTCGATCAGCGGCATCCCGGCGATCCGGATGCCGTTCGAGCCGCTCGTGCCCGAGGTGCGCCACGTGCGCAACACCAACCGCTACCACCGGCCGGTCGAGGAGACGGAGGAGGAGTTCACGCGCATCCTCCTCGACGACCTCGAGCAGACGATCGTCGCGATGGGCCCGGAGACGGTCTGCCTGGTGCACATGGAGCCGGTGCAGAACGCGGGCGGGGCGTTCACGCCGCCGGTCGGGTACTGGCAGGGCGTCCGCGAGCTCTGCGACCGCTACGACATCCTGCTCTCGGCGGACGAGGTGATCACGGGCTTCGGGCGGATCGGCCACTGGTTCGGCTCGGAGCGGTTCGACATCCGGCCGGACATCGTCTGCTGCGCAAAGGGCCTGTCGTCCTCGTACGGCGCGATCGGAGCGGTGGTCGCGACCGACCGCGTGATGGAGCCGTTCCTCGAGTCGACCTCGATGTACTCGCACGGGATCACGTTCGGCGGCCATCCCGTGATGTGCGCGATCGCGCTGAAGAACATCGAGATCATGAAGCGCGAGCGGATCGTCGAGGGCGTTCGCGAGCACGAGGACGCCTTCCGGTCGACGCTCGCGCAGCTGCTCGAGCTGCCGATCGTCGGCGACCTGCGTGGGTGCGGGTACTTCTACGCGCTCGAGCTCGTGAAGGACAAGGAGACGCGCCAGACGTTCTCCGACGCGGAGTGCGAGACGCTCCTGCGCGGCTACCTCTCCGGCGAGCTGTTCCGTCGTGGCCTGATCTGCCGCGCCGACGATCGAGGCGACCCGGTGATCCAGATCTCGCCGCCGCTCGTCGCCCGGCAGGAGCAGTTCGACGAGATGGTCGGGATCCTCGGCGAGGTGCTCGAGGGGGCCGGGAAGCAGATGGCTGGATAGGGTCCGCGGCGCCGCCGTGCGCCTCGGCCCTCGCTCTCGCGCTCCCGCTCGCCGCGGCCCCGCTCGTCCTCGCGCCCGCAGCGGGCGCCCCTGCCTCGCCCCTCGCGACGGTGTCCGTCCCGTTGCTCCAGGGGGAGCAGCTCGTCGGAGCAGTCGTCCCCGGCTAGCGGCGGACGAGCAGCGCCGCGCCGAGGCCGATCAGGAGCACCGCCGGGACGACGGCGCCCGGCAGGTCGAAGGCGTCGAGCGCCTCGAGGATCAGCAGCGCGCCGATCGCGGCGAAGGTCAGCCCGGCGACGAGGTTGCCGCTAGAAATCCGCAAAGTCCTGCACCTTGATCGCGCCGATCCCGACCTCGGCCTTGACCGTCAGGGTGTCGCTCCCGCGCTCGAACGTCTCGTCCATGTCGGCGTCGAACCCGCTCTCCTCCTCGCCGAGCGCCTGGATGTCGCCGGCGCCGGTGTGAGCGTCGACGACGACGGTCACGCCCGGCGGCACCGCCACCACGAGCTCGCCGATGCCGACCTGCGCGTCGAGCTGGGCCGAGCCGTCGACCTCGAGGTCGGTGAGGTCGATCTTCAGGCTGCCGATCCCGAGCTCGTAGCGGTCGTCGAGGTCGGCGACCGTCCGCGGGTGCTCCTTGTCCTCGCCGATGCCGCCCGACAGATCGACGTCCACCGTCGCGACGGCCGCGCCGGCGAGCGCGAGGAGGATCCCCAGCACGATCAGCAGCCCGCGGCCGATGCCCGCGGGGAGGAGGACGACGGCCGCGCCGACGGCGATCAACAGCAGGCCGATCCAGAGCTCGGCGTCCAGGTCGAACACGTCGAGCGCGGCCAGGAGCCAGGCGACGCCGAGGAGCGCGAGCGCGATCCCGAGGACGGCCGCGCCGGTGACCCGGCGGCGCTCGGCCCGCGGCTCGACCGGTGCCGGCTCGACCGGCGGCGGCTCGACCGGCGGCCCGGGCCGCGGCTCGACCGGCTCCGCCGGCTCGTCGGGCGGACGCGGAGGCTCTGGCTCGGTCATCGCCGCACCGCCCGTGCGAGCACCGCCACGCCGATCGCGATCAGCACCAGCGGCCAGAGGTAATCGGAGTCGAACACGTCCGGGAAGACCTCGCGCAGGAGGAAGAAAATGCCGAGCAGGACGAGGCCGATGCCGACCACCTCGGCGCCGGGGCTGCGGTCGTGCGCACCGCGCGGCGCGGCCGCGACGACCTCGCCGGGCCGCTCCTCGGGGATCGCGATCCAGCCCACGATGTAGAGCAGGATGCCCGTGCCGCCGGCGAGCAGCAGGACGACGAAGGCGATCCGGAGGATGACGGCGTCGATGCCGAAGTACTGGCCGAGGCCGCCGCAGACGCCCGCGATGACGCGGTCGTCGCGACTCCGCCGCAGGACGGAACGCTCGGGCGCGGCGGCGGGCGGGGCCTGCGGGGCCGCCGGCTCGGCCGGGGCTTCCGTCGTTGGCTCGGCCGCCGGCTGCGGCTCGACCGTCCCTTCCGGCTGCGGCTCGGCCGCTGCGTCGGGGCTGGGCTCGGACGGGCTCTCGCTCATCCACCCGGAACCCTACTCCCCTCCTCGGTAGTTCGCCGCATCACCGGCGCACACGCGCACCGATGCGGCCTCGCGCGCCGCCGCGAAGGATCGTGGCGGATGTCGTTCGTCGCGCTCGTGTTCAAGAACCTCTTCCGCCAGCGCGTGCGCTCGGGCCTCGCCGTGCTCGGGATCGCGCTCGGGATCACGACGGTGGTCGCGCTGGGCGTCGTCACCGGCGGGCTCAAGAGCTCGATGGGAGAGCTCCTCCGCGCGGGCGGCGCCGACTTCGTCGTCGCGCAGGAGGGGGCGTCCGACCTCTCCTTCAGCACGATCCGCGACGCGGACCTGGCGTCGCTCGCGGCGCGCCCCGACGTCGCCCGCGTGACGGGCGCGCTCCTGGAGGTGACGAAGGTCGAGTCGCGCCCGTACTTCTTCCTCTTCGGGCTCGAGCGGCAGGCTCTGCCGCAGCTCGGCTTCTCGATCGTCGCCGGCCGTGGGCTCGGGACGGGCGCCGACGACCTCGTCCTCGGGGAGGCGGCGGCGGACGAGCTCGGCGCGGCGCCGGGCGACACCGTCGTGCTCGCCAACCACCGGTACCGCGTCGTCGGGATCTTCCGGACGGGCGAGAAGCTTCGGGACGAGGGCGGCGTCGGCCAGCTCGAGACCGTCCGGACGGCGGCGCGCAAGCCCGGGCTCGTGACGATCGCGTACGTGACCGTCGCGCCGGGCCGGGACTCCGACGCCGTCGCTGCCGCCGTCGAGCGCGAGCTGCCGCAGCTGACGACGATCTCGTCGATCGGCGACGTCTCGAAGGTCGACCAGGGCATCGAGGTCATGGACGCAGCCAACCTCGCGATCTCGCTGCTCGCGGTCGGCATCGGCGCGATCGGCGTGATGAACACGATGGTGATGTCCGTGTACGAGCGGACGCGCGAGATCGGGATCCTCCGGGCGGTCGGCTGGCGCAGCTCGCGGATCCTGCGCATGGTCGTGCTCGAGTCGCTGCTGCTCTGCGTCCTCGCCGCGGCGGTCGGCATCGTCGCCGGCGTCCTCGCCTCCCGCGCGCTCCTGCTCGTGCCGACGATCTCGGCCTTCCTCACGCCCGTGTACTCGGTGAACGTGTTCGTGCGGGCGCTCGGGATCGGTGTCCTGGTGGCGCTCGCCGGCGCGGCCTACCCCGCGATCCGCGCGGTACGCCTGAGCCCGATGGAGGCGCTGCGCTATGAGTGACCCGCTCATCCTCGGCGAGGGCCTGCGCAAGTCGTACGAGCACGGGCGGATCCGCGCGCTCGACGGGATGGACGTCGCGGTCGACGAGGGCGAGTTCGTCGCGGTCGTCGGCCCGTCCGGCTGCGGCAAGTCGACGCTGCTCCACCTCGTCGCCGCGCTCGACCGGCCCGACGCGGGCGTCCTCCGCGTCGCCCACCACGACCTGGCGGGCGGCGGCGACCTCAGCCACTACCGCGCGCGCCACATCGGGATGGTGTTCCAGCTCCACAACCTGCTGCCGACGCTGACGGCGGCGGAGAACGTCCAGGTGCCGATGTTCGAGCTCGGCGTGCGGGCGCGCGAGCGGCGCCGGCGCGCCGCCGAGCTGCTCGCCGCGGTCGGCCTGGACGGACGCGATCGCAACCGGCCGCCGCAGCTCTCCGGTGGAGAGCGCCAGCGCGTCGCGATCGCGCGTGCGCTCGCGAACCGCGCGCCGATCCTGCTCGCGGACGAGCCCACCGGGAGCCTCGACTCGAAGGCCGGCACCGTCATCCTCGCCCTGATCGAGCGTGTCCGGGAGGAGCAGGGCCTCACGGTCGTGATGGTGACCCACGACCTCGGCGTCGCCGCGCGCGCGGACCGGCTGATCCCGATGCTCGACGGCCGCCTCGCCGAGGCGGACGCGCTCGTGCCGGCCTAGGAGGCCACCGATTCCGGCGCCGGGCGGTGCTTGCCTGCCACGCCTGCCGCCTCCGCCGCCTCCGCGACCGCCTTGGCCACGGCAGGCGCGACGGCGCGGTTGAATACGCTCGGGACGATGTAGTCCGAGGCGAGCTCATCCCGCGGAATCACGTCCGCGATCGCGTGTGCGGCAGCGAGCTCCATCTCCTTCGTCACGTCGGAGGCGCGGACGTCGAGCGCGCCGCGGAAGATCCCCGGGAAGGCGAGCACGTTGTTGATCTGGTTCGGGTAGTCGGAGCGCCCGGTCGCGACGATCGCGCCGACGTGCTCGATCTCCTCGGGGAGCACCTCGGGCGTCGGGTTCGCCATCGCGAACACGATCGGGTCGGAGGCCATCCGCGCGACGCCGACCGGCGTGAACGCGTCGGGCCCCGATACGCCGATCACCGCGTCGGCCCCCGCGAGCACCTCGTCGGCCGGCCCGCGCTCCAGGTCGGGGTTGGTCAGCTCGGCGAGCGCGGCGTGGGCGGGGGAGAGCTCCGGGTCGCCGCGGTAGAGGGCGCCCGCGCGGTCGCAGCCGACGATCCGCCGTGCGCCCGCGGCGAGCAGCGTCTCGGCGATCGCCGTGCCGGCGGCGCCGCAGCCGGTGATCACGACCTTGGCGTCCTCGAGCCGCTTGCCGACGACGCGGAGCGCGTTCAGCAGCGCGGCGAGGACGACGACGGCGGTGCCGTGCTGGTCGTCGTGGAACACCGGGATGTCGAGCTCCTCGCGCAGCCGCCGCTCGATCTCGAAGCAGCGTGGCGCGGCGATGTCCTCCAGGTTGATCCCGCCGAAGGCGGGCGCGACGGCCTTCACGACGGCGACGATCTCGTCCGGGTCGGTCGTGCTCAGGCAGAGCGGGAAGGCGTCGACGCCGGCGAACTCCTTGAACAGCATCGCCTTGCCCTCCATCACCGGGAGCGCCGCCTCCGGGCCGATGTCGCCAAGGCCGAGGACGGCGGTGCCGTCGCTGACGACGGCGACCGTGTTCGCCTTGATCGTCAGGTTCCAGACCTTCGCGGGATCGGCCGCGATCGCCGACGACACGCGGGCGACCCCGGGGGTGTAGGCCATCGACAGGTCGTCGCGGGTCCTGACCGGGGACTTCGGGACGACCTCGATCTTGCCGCCGAGGTGCATGAGGAACGTCCGGTCCGAGACGTGCTCGACCCAGACGCCCGGCACCGATCTCGCCGCCTCGACGATCCGGTCCATGTGCGCGGCGTTGTCCGCGAGCACGGTGACGTCGCGCACCTTCTCGTCGCCCTGGACGCGGACGAGGTCGATCGCGTCGAGCAACCCGCCGGCCTCGCCGATCGCGCCGGCGAAGCGACCGAACGTCCCCGGCGTGTTGTCGAGGTGGACCCGGACGACGGCGCTGAAGGAGGCGGAATGGTGCACGGGGGGATGGTGCCCGGAATCGCGGCCCGGCGTGACCGATCCCGGCCGCAGGCCGCGTGCGGGGAACCACGGAGTACGCTCCGCCGGATGGGGGTGCTCGTCTGCGACGTCGGCCCGCGCGACGGGCTCCAGAACGAGCCGGACGTGCTCGCGCCCGCGGTTCGCGCCGAGCTCGTCGGGCGGCTCGCCGACGCCGGGCTGCGGCGCGTCGAGGCGGTCTCCTTCGTGCGCGACGAGCGCGTGCCGCAGATGGCCGGGGCGGAGGAGGTCGTCGCGGTCGTGGGTCGGCGCGAGGGTGTCGAGCTCTCGGGGCTCGTGCTCAACGAGCGCGGCTGGGAGCGGCTCGCGGCGACGACGCTCGACCGTGCCAACTGCACGCTCGCGGCGACGGAGTCGTTCAACCGGCGCAACGCGAACGCGTCGCTCGAGGCCGCGGCGCGCCGCGTCGAGGCGATCCTCGGGCTCGCCGACCGCCCGGTGACGGTGACGATCTCGTGCGCGTTCGGGTGCCCGTTCGAGGGCGAGGTCGATCCGGGCGTCGTGGCGGAGCTCGCGGGGAGGATGGCTGCGGCGGGCGCCGACGAGGTCGTGCTCGCGGACACGATCGGGGTCGCGGTGCCCGGGCAGGTGCGGTCGCTGGTGGAGTTGGTGCGCCCGGGCGGAGCGCGGGTCGGCGGGCACTTCCACGACACGCGGCACACGGGAGTCGCGTGCGCGTGGGCCGCGGTCGGGGCCGGCGCGACCGTGCTCGACGCGTCGGTCGGCGGTCTCGGCGGCTGCCCGTTCGCGCCGAGGGCGACGGGGAACGTCGCCACCGAGGACGTCGTCTACCTCCTCGAGCGCGAGGGCGTCGACACGGGCGTCGACCTCGACCGGCTGGTCGCGACGGCGGAGTGGCTGGCGGGGCTGCTCGGGCGCGACCTGCCCGGCCGCGTCTACCGGGCGGGGCCCTTCCCGAGCCCGACGACGCCGGCCGCCGCGAGTCGCTCGACCTCGTCCGCCGCGTAGCCGGCCTCGCGCAGGATCTCCGCCGAGTGCTCGCCGAGAAGCGGCGGCGGGCTCCCGTAGCGCGGGCGCTCGCCGTCGAGCGAGAAGGGCGGGTCGACCGTCGTCGCGCCGTCGAGCCGCTCGAGGATCCCGAGCGCATCCGTCTGCGGGTGGGCGGCGACCTCCGCCACGTCCTGCACCGGCGCGGCGGGGACCCCGGCGGCATTGAGCCGCTCGAGCCACACGTGCGTCGTGTCCTCCGCGAGCCGGCGTGCGATCGACGGGACGAGCTCGGCGCGGTGCTCGACGCGGAGTGGGTTGGTGGCGAAGCGGGCGTCCGTCTCGAGCTCGGGCAGGGAGACGGCCTCGCACAGCGCGTGGAAGAGCCGGTCGTTCGCGGCCGCGACCATGATCGCGCCGTCGCGCGTCGGGAAGATCTCGTACGGCGCGATCAGCGCGAACGCCGAGCCGTAGCGGCCGGGGACGGTGCCGTCGGCCAGGTGACGGGTCAGGTGGTAGCCGACGAGCGCGAGCGCGACCTCGAGCAGCGACAGCTCGATCGTCGCGCCCGTGCCCGTTCGATCGCGTTCCCGGAGCGCGGCGAGGATCGCGAGCGCGGCCCAGGTGCCGGCGCCGTAGTCGACGAGCGAGACGCCGACGCGGGCGCCGGGCCCTTCGGGCTCCCCGGTGAGCGAGACGATCCCGGCGAAGGCCTGCATCAGCGGGTCGTAGCCGGCCAGGTCGCCCAGCGGGCCGCGGCCGTAGGCGCCGATCGCGCAGTGGACGAGCCGCGGGTTGCGCGCCCGCAGGTCGGCGGCCCCGATCCCGAGCCGCTCGGCCGCGCCGGGCCGGAGGCTCGCGACGGCGACGTCGGCGCGCTCGGCGAGCCGCAGCAGCGCCTCGAGCCCGACCGGCGCCTTCAGGTCGAGCGCGAGCGAGCGCTTGGCCGCGTTGGCGGCGAAGAACATCGCGCTCCCGCCGGGGAAGACGGGCGGCCCCCACTCGCGGGCCTCGTCCCCCGGGCCCGGCCGCTCGACTTTGACGACGTCGGCGCCGAGCGCGGCGAGGATCTGCGTGCACGTCGGCCCGGCGAGCGAGCTCGTGAGGTCGAGCACGCGGATCCCCCCGAGCGGGCGGTGAAGAGTCGGCACCGAATCGGCACGCATCCACGCGGATTCTGGCGGTACGCTCGCAGCGGGTGGCGGGTGGAACCCAAACCCCGCCCCGGGTGGGGCTCTGCCCGTATCTTGGCGGCGATGGACGGCGTGCCGGTCACCGGCGTGAGCGAGCTCGTGCTCGAGGTCGGCGACCTCGACGCGGCCCGTCGCTTCTACGCGGACGTGCTCGGGCTCCCGCTCGTCGAGCGCTGGGGTGAGGGCCAGGCCGCGTGGGTCATGGCCGGCGAGCGCACGCGCATCGGCCTCTGGCGTCCGTTCGTCGGCATCGCGGGGGCCCGCGGCGGCGCCCACGTCCACTTCGCGCTCCACCTCGCGCCCGAGGACTACGACGGCGCCGTCGCCCGGCTGCGCGAGCGCGGCTACGAGCCGCACGAGGAGCGGTTCGAGGCGTACGGCGACAGCCGCGCCGCGTACGTCGACGACCCGGACGGCAACGTGGTCGAGCTCTGGACCTGGGACGTGGCCGAGCACCTGCGCCGGTGAGGCTCTGGGTGACCGGCGCGTCCGGCTTCGTCGGGAGCGAGCTCGTCGCCCGCGCGCGCGCCATCGGATGGGACGTCGACACGACCCGCGTCGAGGTGCGCGACTCCCGCGCCGTCGCGGCGCACCTCGCCCGCAGCCGGCCCGACGTCGCGATCAACACCGCCTACCGCCAGGGCGGGCCCGACGAGTGGACGACGAACGTCGACGGCGCGGAGGTGATCGCGCGCGCGTGCCGCGAGGCCGGCGTCCGCCTCGTCCACGTCTCGACCGACGTCGTCTTCGACGGCCGCAAGGGCGCGCCGTACGTCGAGAACGACGAGCCGAGCCCCATCACCGACTACGGCCGGGCGAAGGCGGAGGCCGAGCGCCGCGTCGCCGCCGCCGACCCGGACGCGTTGCTCGTCCGCACCTCGCTCGTCTGCGCAGGCCCGGGCCGCGACCCCGGGCGGCACGAGCGGGCTGCGCTCGACGGCGGCGGCACGTTCTACACCGACGAGATCCGCTCGCCGGTCGCGCTCGCCGACCTGGCGGACGCGCTCCTCGAGCTCGCCCAGACCGATGCGCGCGGCCCGCTCCACGTCGCCGGCGCCGACGACGTCTCGCGGCACGAGCTCGCCACGCTCGTCGCGGGCCGTCCGGTCCCGGGCACGCCCGCGCCGCCCGACCGGCCGCTCGACTGCTCGCTCGACTCCTCCCGCGCCCGCGCGATGATTCGCACGCGCCTCCGCGGTGTACGGGAGCTGTACGGATGACGAACCGCCTGGCCGACGAGACGAGCCCGTACCTGCTCCAGCACGCCGGCAACCCGGTCGACTGGCTGCCGTGGGGCGACGAGGCGTTCGCGCGCGCGCGCGTCGAGGACAAGCCGATCCTGCTGTCGATCGGCTACGCCGCCTGCCACTGGTGCCACGTGATGGCGCACGAGTCGTTCGAGGACGCCGAGACGGCGGCGTTGATGAACGAGCGGTTCGTGAACGTCAAGGTCGACCGCGAGGAGCGGCCCGACGTCGACGCCGTCTACATGGACGCGGTGGTCGCGCTCACCGGGCACGGCGGCTGGCCGATGACGGTGTTCCTCACCCCCGAGGGCGAGCCGTTCCTCGGCGGCACCTACTTCCCGCCCGAGCCGCGGCACGGGATCCCCGCCTTCCGCCAGGTGCTCGTCGCGGTCTCGGACGCCTACCGCGAGCGGCACGGGGAGGTGGCGGCGCAGGCGCGGCAGCTGACGGACGCCATCGCGGCCGCCGCAGCCGCCCGCCCCTCCACCGACCCGCTGACCGAGGGTCTGCTCGCGGAGGCGGAGCGCGGCCTGCGCCAGGGCTTCGACCCGGTGCACGGCGGCTGGGGCCACGCGCCGAAGTTCCCGCCCGCGGCGACGCTCGAGTTCCTGCTCCGCCGCGAGTCCGACGACGCGCGCGCGATGGTGCGGACGACGCTCGACGGGATGGCGCGCGGCGGGATGTACGACCTCGTCGGCGGGGGCTTCCACCGCTACTCGGTCGACCACGAGTGGCTCGTGCCGCACTTCGAGAAGATGCTGTACGACAACGCGCTGCTCGCGTCCACGTACCTCCACGCCTGGGCGCTGTGGGGGCAGGAGCGCGACCGCCGCGTGGTCGAGGAGACGCTCGACTACGTGCTGCGCGAGCTGCTGCTCGAGGACGGCGCCTTCGCGTCGGCGCAGGACGCCGACACGGACGGCGTCGAGGGACTCACGTTCACGTGGACGGAGGACGAGCTGGCCGAGGCCGGCGTGCCGCGGCCCGAGCTGTTGCGGCCGTTCGAGCACGGGCGCTCCATGCTCCGCGGCGAGCTGACGGACGAGGAGCGGGCACGCCTGTTCGAGACCCGCGAGCGGCGGCCGAAGCCCGCGCGCGACGACAAGGCGATCTCCTCGTGGAACGGGCTCGCGATCGCGGCGCTCGCCGAGGCGGGCCGCCGTCTCGGGCGCGCCGACTACGTCGAGGCCGCGGCGGCCGCCGCCGAGGCCGTCCTCCGCGGCCCCGAGCTCGTGCGCAGCCGACGTGCGGGGCGCGCGAGCGGGCCCGGGTTCCTCGACGACCACGCCAACGTCGCGCACGGGCTGCTCGAGCTGCACGTCGCGACCGGCGAGCTGCGCTGGCTCGAGGAGGCGCGACGGCTCGCGATCCTCGCGGTCGAGCGGTTCGGCGACGACGAGCACGGCGGCTTCTTCCTCGCCCCGCGCGCGGGCGACGGGCTCGTGGCGCGGAAGAAGGAGCTCGACGACCACCCGCTCCCCTCGGGCAACGCGATGCTCGCGCACGTGCTCCTGCGGCTCGCGCGCCTGTACGGCGACGACGAGCTCGAGCGCCGCGCGGTCGGCGTCTTCCGGCTGCTCCGGGACGCGATCCCTCGCGCGCCGTCCGCGTTCGGCTGGGCGCTGTGCGGCCTCGCCCTCCACTTCGCGCCGCCCCGCGAGCTCGCCGTCGTCGGCCCGCCCGACTCGGAGGTGGCCCGCGCGGCGCTCGCCGGCTGGGACCCGAACGCGGTCGTCGCGGTCGGCCCGGCGGAGGGCGTGCCGCTGCTCGCGGGCAAGGGCCTCGTCGGCGAGCGGCCCGCGGTCTACGTCTGCGAGCGGTTCGCCTGCCGCGCGCCGGAGACGGATCCGGCAGCCTTCGCGCATGCCTGAGCCGCAGATCCTCGCCCTCGGCGGACACGCGATGCAGCCGAGCGACCCGCTCGACGACTTCCTGCTCGAGCTCACCGGCGCCGAGCGGCCACGCGTGCTGCTGATCCCGACCGCGAGCGCGGAGAGCGCCGAGTACGTCGTCCGCTTCTACGAGGTGTTCGGCCACCGCGCACGCGCCTCGCACCTGCGCCTGTTCGGGATCCCGACGCAGGGCATCCGCGACGTGATCCTCGACCAGGACGCGATCTTCGTCGGCGGCGGCAACACCGCGAACATGCTCGCGGTCTGGCGCGTCCACGGCGTCGACGCGGCGCTGCGCGAGGCGTGGGAGCGCGGCATCGTCCTCGCCGGGTCGAGCGCGGGCTCGATCTGCTGGTTCGACGCCGGCGTGACCGACTCGTTCCGGGAGCTGCTCGACGGGCTCGACTGCCTCGGCTTCCTCCCCGGCTCGAACTGCCCGCACTACGACGGCGAGGAGACGCGGCGCCCCGCGTACCACCGGCTCGTCGGAGAGGGGTTCCCGCCGGGGATCGCCGCCGAGGACTTCGTCGGCCTCCACTTCCGCGCGCTCGAGCTCGCGGACGTCGTCACCTCGCGCGAGGGCTCGCAGGCCTACCGCGTCGAGCGGGCCGACGGCGGCGTCCGCGAGACGCCGCTCCCGGCGCGGCTGCTCGCCTGAACGGGCGACGCCGGGGTTTGCGGCCGGTGCCGGATCGGGCAGATACGGCGCATGGGAATCGGAGTGAGCCTGATCCTGATCGCGCTCGGCGCAATTCTCGCGTTCGCCGTGGACGCCGACGTCAGCGGGGTGGACATCCAGACCATCGGCTGGATCCTCCTCGTCGTCGGCATCGTCGGCGCGCTCCTCTCGCTGATCTTCTGGTCGAGCTGGGGCGGGTTCGGCGGACGCCGGGAGACGGTCGTGTACGACGACCGCGCGCCGCGCCCGTAGTCCGGGTCGCAGCCGTTCGCACGACCGCCGTCGGGCGCCGGCGGCCGTTCCGCTTCGGCACAGCCGTCTAGGCTAGGCCGCCGATGTCGAGCGCGCCGCTTCTCGAGCTCCGGAACGTCGAGGCCCGGTACGGCGCCGTCACGGCCCTCCACGGCGTCTCGCTCCAGGTCCGCGAGGGCGAGGTCGTGGCCGTGCTCGGAGCGAACGGCGCCGGCAAGACGACGACGCTGCGGGCGATCTCGGGCAGCGTCCGCCGCAGCGGGCAGGTCCTCCTCGAAGGGGACCCGATCGGGCGCACGCCGGAGGCGGTGGCGCGCCGGCGCGTGGCGCACGTCCCCGAGGGCCGCGGCACCTTCGTCGAGCTCACCGTGGAGCAGAACCTCCGGCTAGGCGCCTACACGCGTCGCGACGCGGCGGTCGCCGCCGATCTCGACCGGGCGCTCGAGTGGTTCCCGCGGCTGCGCGAGCGGCTCGGCCAGCAGGCCGGCACGCTCTCGGGCGGGGAGCAGCAGATGCTGGCGCTCGCCCGCGCGCTGATGCTCTCGCCGCGGCTCCTGCTCCTGGACGAGCCGTCACTCGGACTGGCGCCGCTCGTCGTCGCGGAGCTGTTCGCGATCGTGCGGCGCCTCAACGAGGAGGAGGGGCTCGCCGTGCTCGTCGTGGAGCAGAACGCGATGCTCGCGCTCGACGCGGCGCGGCGCGCGTACGTGCTCGAGGCCGGGCGCGTCGCGGTCGAGGGGCCGAGCGCCGACCTCCGCGACGACGACGACGTCCGCAAGAGCTACCTCGGCTACTAAGTGGCTAGGCCGGCGGAACATGGCGGCGCCGCACGGGCGATAACCTGCGCCATGCGGCGTCCTCGGTCGCGCACGGGCTTCCGGCCCGCGCGCTCCCTGCGTCCTTGCCTCGCCTGGTTCTCGCCCGGCCGGCATCCACCGGTGCCACCGGCCTAGCCACGTGGCCGAGTTCCTGCAACAGGTCGTCAGCGGGCTCGCGTCCGGCGGGATCTACGCCAGCCTCGCGCTCGCGCTCGTGCTCATCTACCGGGCCACCGGCGTGATCAACTTCGCGCAGGGCGAGATGGCGATGTTCTCGACGTTCGTCGCCTGGTCGCTGATGGAGCACCTGCCGTACTGGCCGGCGTTCGCGCTCACGCTCGCGCTCGCGTTCATCGGTGGCGCCGCCATCGAGCTGGCGGTGATCCGGCCCGTCCAGAGCGGGCCGCCGCTGACCGTCGTGATCGTGACGATCGGCCTGCTGATCGGGCTGAACGGTCTCGCGCGCCGGCTGTGGGGAAACGAGCCTCGCTCGCTCGAGTCGCCGTTCTCGACCGACCCGGTCCGGATCGGCGGCGTCGCGTTCTCGATCCAGGACCTCGGGATCATCGCGGTCTCGCTCGTGATCGTGGCACTCCTCTGGGCGTTCTTCCGCTTCACCAAGGTCGGCCTCGGCCTGCGTGCGGCGGCGGTCAACCCGGACGAGAGCCGGCTCGTCGGGATCCGCGTCGTCTGGATGCTCGCGCTCGGCTGGGGGCTCGCGGCCGTGCTCGGCGCCGTCGCCGGGATGATGGTCGCCCCGCCGCTCGGCAGCTTCGACCAGAACCTGATGCAGCCGATCCTGCTGTACGCGTTCGCGGCCGCCGTGCTCGGCGGGCTCGACAGCCCGCTCGGCGCGGTCGTCGGCGGGCTCGCCGTCGGCGTGATGGTCAACCTCGTCGGGACGTACGTCGACTTCGTCGGCGCCGACCTGCGGCTGCCCGTCGCGCTCGGGATCATCCTCGTCGTCCTGGTCGCGCGCCCGACCGGGCTGTTCGGGCGCGAGGCGATGCGGCGCGTATGAGGAGCCCGGCCCTGCCGCGCGCGATCCTGTTCGCGCTCGCCGTCGTCGCCGTCGCGCTCCTGCCGCACGTGCTCTCGGACTTCCGCGCCTCGCAGGCGGCGCTGGTCGCCGTCTACTTCGTCGCGCTGCTCGGGCTCAACGTCCTAACCGGCTACACGGGACTCGTCTCGCTCGGACACGGAGCGTTCATGGCGATCGGCGGCTACGTGACCGCGATCCTCGTCTCGGACCAGGGGCTCGAGCTCTTCGGCCACACCTTCTCCTCCGACCTCCGCGACGTCTGGACGCTGCCGCTCGCCGGAATCGTCGCCGGGGTCGCGGGGCTGCTGTTCGGAATCCCGGCCCTGCGGCTCACCGGCGCGTACCTCGCGCTCGCGACGTTCGGCATCGGGATCGCGCTCCCGGCGGTGCTCAAGAAGGCCGAGGTGCTGACCGGCGGCTCGACCGGGATCAACCTGTTCGGCCTGCCGAAGCTGAGCGGCCAGGGCGTCGAGACGACGGTGCTCGGCCGCACGCTCACCTACAACGACTGGCTCTACTACCTGTGCTGGACGGTCGCGCTCGTCGGCCTCGTGGTGGCGTGGCTGCTCCTGCGCGGACGCTTCGGCCGCGCCCTGCGCGCGGTGCGGGACAGCGAGGCCGCGGCGGTGTCGTCGGGCGTCGGCCTCGCGTGGGCGAAGACGGCGGCGTTCGGGGTGTCGGCCGCGTACGCGGGCGTCGCCGGCGGCCTGTACGCCGCGCACTCGACCTTCGTCGCGCCGACCGTGTTCGACGTCACGCTCTCGATCTTCCTGCTCGTCGGCGTCGTCGTCGGCGGGCTCGGGACGATGTGGACGCAGGTCTTCGGAGCCGCGTTCATCGTCTTCCTGCCCGACCTCGCGCAGCGGCTGTCGAAGCAGCCGGGGATGCCGTCGATCATCTACGCGGTCGTGCTCATCGCGCTGATGCTGGTGCTCCCGACCGGCGTCGGCGGGCTCGTCCGGCGGGCGCTCGCTCCCCTAACAAGTCGGCTCTACTATCGGTCGTAAGTGAGACGGCGCCCTCGGTCGGGCACCGGCACGAAGCCCAGGGAGAGGAGCTCGTCACCGTGAAGAAGCGACTGTTCGTCCCCGTCTGCCTGCTCGCGCTCGCGGTGAGCGCCGCCGCGGCCTGGGCCCGCCCCGGCTCCGAGGCCGCCGACCCCGGCGTGACGTCGACGAAGATCCTGATCGGCGGCACCACGCCGCTGTCGGGCGTGGCGGCGGCCTACGCGTCGGTCGCGCGCGGTGCCGAGGCGTACTTCAAGTACGTCAACGCGCGCGGCGGCGTCAACGGTCGGAAGATCGAGTACCGGTACTACGACGACGCGTACAACCCGCAGCAGACGATTCAGCAGACGCGGAAGCTCGTCCAGGAGGACAAGGTCTTCGCGATCTACAACTCGCTCGGCACCGAGCACAACCTCGCGACTCGCAAGTTCCTCAACACGCTGCGCGTCCCGCAGGTGTTCGTCGCCACCGGCGCCACCACCTTCAGCGCGGACTACAGGCGCTACCCGTGGTCGATCGGCTACCAGCCGAGCTACGTCGCCGAGGGCCGGATCTACGGGCGCGCGATCGGCCAGCTCGGCCGGAACCGCAAGGTGGCGGTCTTCTACCAGGACGACGACTACGGCAAGGAGCTCCTCGCCGGCGTCCGCCAGGGGCTCCGCTTCGCCGGCAGGGGCGGGCGGATCGTCTCCTCCGCGGGGTACGCCGTGACCGACACCGACATCACCTCCCAGATCGCGAAGCTGAAGGGCTCGGGCGCGAACGTGCTCGTCATCGCCGCGACGCCCGCACCCGCGATCCGTGCCTACATCGCCGTCAACAAGCTCGGGTGGAAGCCGAGGATCGTCGTCAACGCGGTGGCGAGCGCCTCGAACACGATGAAGATCTCGCAGGCCTCGAGCGGCAAGGTGGCGGAGGGCTCGATCGCGATCGTGTTCCTCAAGGACCCCACGGACCCGAGGTGGCGCAACGACAAGGGCGGCAGGCTCTACCGCCAGGTGATGAGCACGTACTGCAAGGGCTGCGACGCGAGCGACGTCTACAACGTCTACGGGATGGCCTCCGCCCACACGTTCGTGACCGCGCTGCGCAAGGCCGGCAGGAACCTGACGCGGCAGGGGCTGATGCGTGCCCTGACGTCGCTGAACGAGCGCGACAACCCGTTCCTGCTCCCCGGGATCACGGTCCGCACGAGCGCGCGGGACCGGTTCCCGATCAAGCAGGCGCGGCTCCAGCGCTGGACGAAGGGTCGCTGGGTCGGCTACGGGCCGGTCGTGGACGCGCGCGCCCTCGGCTAGGGGCTACCAGCCCGGTGCGATGGCGCGCCACGCGCGGCGACCGCTTCGGCCCGGGGCCCGAGTGCCCTTAACCGCCGACCAACGGCCGCGGCAGTAGGGTTCCGCGCATGACGACGGGGGCCGGCACCGAGGCGGAGCTCCGCGCCGACCGCCACCGGCGGGCGGTCGACGTCGCCGCGCGCTTCATCGCCAACGTCGAGTCCGTCGTCCACGGCAAGCGCCGCGAGGTCGAGCTCGTTCTGGCCGCGCTCGCGTGCCACGGGCACGTGCTGCTCGAGGACGTGCCCGGGACGGCGAAGACGGTGCTCGCGCGCGCGATCGCGCAGACGATCGAGGGGGCACACCACGCGCGGATCCAGTGCACGCCGGACCTCCAGCCGAGCGACGCGACCGGCCTCTCGGTCTACAACCAGCGGGAGCGCGACTTCGAGTTCCGGCCCGGGCCGATCTTCGCCAACGTCCTCCTCGTCGACGAGATCAACCGCGCGATGCCGAAGACCCAGTCGGCGCTGCTCGAGGCGATGGCCGAGCGGCAGGTGACGGTCGACGGCGTCACCCGCGAGCTGCCCGACCCGTTCCTGCTGCTCGCGACCGAGAACCCGATCGAGCACGAGGGCACCTTCCCGCTCCCCGAGGCCCAGCTCGACCGCTTCTTCCTCCGCACCTCGCTCGGGTACCCGCCGGCCGAGATCGAGCGGCAGATCGTGCGCGAGCAGCGGCACGGGCACCCGCTCGGGCGCCTCCAGTCGGCGGTGACGCTCGACGAGGTGCGCACCCTGCAGGAGGCGGTCGAGGACGTCTACGTCGACGGGCTGCTCGAGAGCTGGCTGATCGACCTCGTGCGCGCGACGCGGGCGCTCGACGACGTCTCGATCGGCGCGTCGGTGCGCGGCAGCCTCGCGCTCGAGCGGGCCGTCCGCGCCTGGGCGCTGCTCCGGGGCCGCGACCACGTCGTCCCGGAGGACGTCGAGGAGCTGTTCCTGCCCGTGCTCGGGCACCGCGTGATCTTCTCGACGCCGTTCCTCGTCGAGCTGCGCCGCATCGGTCGCACCGCCGCGCTCGAGCGCTTCCGGGCCGCCTGCCTCGACTGCGCGCCGCGACCGGATCCGGAGACGCCGGCCGGCGGGCTCTCGCTCGTGCGCGACGGAGGCGACGACCCATCTCGCTCGGCGACCTGACCTTCCCGCTCGTCCCGCGCCACCGGTTGCTCGGCCTGGCGTTCGGGGCGATGCACTCGGCCCGGCGCGGCCTCGGCTCGGACGTGGCCGGTTCGCGGCCGTACCAGCCGGGCGACGACGTCGACGCGATCGACTGGGCCGCGTCGGCGCGGCTGTCGTCGGCCCGCGGCACGGACGAGTTCGTCGTGCGCGAGCGGTACGCGGAGGAGGCGCCGCGCGTCGTCGTCGTGTGCGATCGGCGTGCCGGCATGGGGCTCTTCCCGCCCGAGCTCCCGTGGCTGCGGAAGCCCGACGCGATGCGCACGGCGGTCGAGCTGATCGTCGCCTCGGCGGCGCGCTCCCGCGGCTTCGCGGGCTACCTCGACGTCGCGGGCGGCGAGCCGTTCTGGCAGCCGCCACGCAGCCAGGCGTCGGTCGAGCGCAGCGAGGAATGGCTCGGCCGCGGCGGGTTCGACGCGCCCGCGGACGGCCTGGCGGTGGCGCTCGCCCACCTCGAGGACCACGCCCGCGCGGTCCCCTCCGGGTCGTTCGTGTTCGTCCTCTCGGACTTCCTGGTGGAGCCGCCGGACGACGTCTGGCTGCGCGCGACGCAGCGGCGGTGGGACGTGGTGCCGGTCGTGATCCAGGATCCGACGTGGGAGCGGAGCTTCCCCGACGCGCACGGGATCGCGCTGCCGGTGGTCGACGCGGCGACGGGCCGGCGCGAGCTGCTGCGGCTGTCGGCGCGGGAGGCGCGCGGGCGGCGCGAGGCGAACGAGGCGCGGGCGCGCGCGATCGACGACGGCTTCCTGCGCCTCCGGATCGAGCCCGTGACTCTGACGTCGGCGGAGCCCGAGCGCGTGCTGGAGGCGTTCCTGCACTGGTCGGACGGGCGCGCGCACGCGCGAGGGGCGGAGTGGCGCGCGGCCTGACCCTGCGCCTGGCCGCGTCCGTCGCGGCCGGGCTCGCGCTCGGGGGCGCGTTCCTGCTCGTCCAGCGGCTCGGAGGGCCGGACGAGGGGCCGCGGCTCGACGAGCCGGTCACGGTCCGGGCCGCGCTCTCGTCGCCGGTCGTCCTCTTCGGCGACACGTTGCGCGCGGACGTCGACGTGCTGGTCGACACGCGACGCGTCGACCCGGCCGGCGTTCGGCTCCTCGGCGGCTTCCGGCCCTTCGTGCTCCGCTCGCGGACGGTCACGCGCACGCGCTCGGGCACCACGGAGTCGGTCGCGTTCCGCCTGGAGCTCGCCTGCGTCGACCGCGCCTGCCTGCCGCAGCAGGGGCGGCCGCGCCCGATCCGGCTGGAGCGCGGCTTCGTCCTCTACGGCGGGAACGGCCGCACCGCGCTCGACTGGCCCGGCGTCGAGGTGACGACGCGGCTCGCGGCCGCGGACCGCGTCCGGCCGGCGCTCCGGCTCTCCGACGCGCCTCCGCCGCCGCCGACGTGGGCGGCACGGCCGTCGCTCGTCGCCGGCGCGCTCTTCGGCGGCGCCGCGCTGCTCGGCCTGGCCGGCCTCGTGCTCCTCGCCGTCGAGGGTCGCCGGCTGCTGGCCGGCCGCGAGCGCGATCCGCTCGCCGGGCTCCCGCCGGTCGAGCGCGCGCTCGCGCTCCTCCGCCGCGCCCGGACGGCCGACGAGCGGCGGACGGCGCTCGACCGGCTCGCGCGGGCGCTCGACGACGACGAGCTCGCGTCCGAGGCCCGGTCGCTGGCCTGGTCGGAGTCGACCCCGGGCGAGCCCGATGCGGTCGCGATCGCGGCGAAGGCGGGAGCGCGGTGAGGATCCCGCTCGCGGACGCGCGCCCCTTTGCCCGCGTGCTGTTGCGCGGCCGCGTGGTCCGGCTCGGTCTGGCGGCGGCGATCGCCGCGCTCGCCGCGCTCGCGCTCGTGCTCGCCCTCGGGCTGCGCGAGGACCGCGGGGCGTTCAGCCCGAGCGCGGCGGGCGGCGTCCTCGTGCTCGACGTCTCGACGAGCATCGGCTCGGAGACGCACGCGCAGATCAGCGACGTGCTCGGCGACGCGGCCCGCTCAGGCGAGCCGCTCGGCTTCGTCGTCTACTCCGACACGGCCTACGAGGCGCTGCCGCCCGGGACGCCGTCGCGGGAGCTCGAGCCGTTCCGCCGCTTCTTCGGCGAGGACGCACCCGCCGGCCGGTTCGGGCAAGGGCTGACGCCGTGGGTGCGGGCGTTCACGAGCGGCACGAAGATCTCGACGGGCCTCCGGCTCGCGCGCGAGATCCTCCGCCGCGACCGGATCGGGGACGGCTCGGTCGTGCTCGTCAGCGATCTCGAGGACGACCAGAACGACGTGGGCGAGCTCACCGAGACGCTGATCGCGTTCCGGCGCGCCGGGATCCCGCTCCGCGTGGTCGCGCTCTCGCCGGCGCCGCGCGACAAGCAGCTGTTCGAGGACCTGCTCCCGCCGGGGTCGGTCGACGAGGCGGCACGTCCCGGCAGCGGCCCCGGGGCGCTCGCCTCGGCCGTGGAGGACGCGCCCGTGCCAGCCGGGCTCGTCGCCGCGGCGCTCCTGCTGCTGCTCGCGCTCGCGGCGAACGAGCTGCTCAACGGCCGCCTCACGTGGAAGGCGCCGGCGGCGCCGCAGGAGGTGCCGCAGTGAGGCCGCTCCGCGTCGTCGTCGGGCTCGTGCTCGTCGTCGCCGCGACGGCGCTCGCGCTGCTCGCCGAGGATGTCCGCCGCTGGCCCGGCCGCGTCGACCGCGGCGACATGCGGCTCGCCGCCGGCACGCTCACGCCGGGGGCGTGGACGCCCGACGACGCGCTGCCGCTCCGGATGCCGTCGCAGCGGCTCGGCCTCGCCGACGACCTGCGCTACCGGGAGGCGCTGCGGCTCGTCCGGCTCACGCGCACCGGGCTCGACAGCCTCGACGCGATCGAGGTACGGCGCCGCCAGAGCCGCGCCGAGGACGCGCTCGCTCGGGTCGAGGAGCGCGACACCGCGGCCGCGCGGCGCTCGCGCGCGGCGACGATGCGCGGGGTGCTCCTGTACGAGGACGCGCTCGCGTCCGGCGCGCGCTCGAGCGACCTCCTCGGCCGCAGCATCGCGTCGCTGAAGCGGGCGATCGCGCTCGACCCGGCGAACGCCGACGCGAAGCTCGACCTGGAGCTGCTCTACAACCTCCAGCCGCCGCGGCAGCAGCGCGACAAGGCCGGCGGCGGCGGCGGGTCGACCGGCGGCGCCGCCTACAGCCGTCCCGGCGAGGGGTACTAGCCGTGCCCCACTTCCTGAGCCCTGCCGGCGCCCTCGTCGTCCTCGCCGTCGTGCTGCCGCTCGCGGCCACGGCGCTGCTCGAGCGGCGGGCGCGCGTGGCCCGCTCGGCGCTCGGCCTCGCCGCGCCGGGACGACGCGGCTGGCTCGTCCCGGCGCTCTGCGCGGTCGCGGTCGCCGCGCTCGCCGCCGCGGCGGCGGCGCAGCCCGCGGTGACGCGGTCCGTGTCGCAGCCCGTGCGCACCGACGCGGAGGTGTTCTTCCTCGTCGACACCTCGCGCTCGATGCTCGCGTCGTCCGCGCCGGGAGCCGAGACGAGGATCGCCCGCGCGAAGGACGTCGCCGTCGAGCTGCGCGAGGCCGTCGCCGACGTCCCGGCGGGAATCGTCTCGCTCACCGACCGGCCGCTGCCGCACCTCTACCCGACGGCGGACGCGGAGGTGTTCGAGCAGACGATGCGGCGCGCCGTACAGGTCGAGCACCCGCCCCCCCTCGCGCCGGGCGCGCGGGCGACCACGTTCGAGCCGCTCGAGGTCTTCTCCGGGAGCGATCTCTTCTTCTCCCCCAGGGCGCGCCGGCGCCTGCTCGTCGTCCTCACCGACGGCGAGAGCCGCCCCTACGACGTCTCGCTCCTCGGCGCCCGCGTCCTCGACGGCGCGCCGCTCCAGGTCGTGCTCGTCCACGTGTGGCAGGCGGGCGAGCGGATCTTCGACCGCCGCGGCACGCCCGAGCGGGCATACCGCTCCGATCCCGCGTCGGGGCCCCAGCTCGTGCAGCTGGCACGCGCGCTCCGCGGCGTGGTCGCCTCCGAGGACGACCTCGGCGCCGCGGCCACGTCGGTCCGCCGCGCCGCCGGCGACGCACGGGCCACCCGGTCGGTGACACACGTGGAGACGACGTCGCTCGCCCCGTACGCCGTGCTGCTCGCGTTCGCCCCGCTCGCGGTGCTCCTCTGGCGCCGGAACCGCGCCTAGGGAAGCCACTAGAGTCCGCCCATGGACGTGCGGGAGCTCCTCGCCACGCCGCTCGACGAGCTCCTCGCCGAGGCGCGCCGGCTCAGGGACGAGGGCGCCGGCGGGCTCGTCACCTACTCGCCGAAGGTCTTCGTCCCGCTCACGACGCTGTGCCGCGACGTCTGCGGCTACTGCACCTTCGCCCGGCCGCCGCGACGCGGAGAGCGCGCCTACCTGCCGCTCGACGAGGTGCTCCGGATCGCACGCGCCGGCGCCGCGGCCGGCTGCCACGAGGCGTTGTTCACGCTCGGGGACAAGCCGGAGCTGCGCTACCGCGTCGCCCGGGACGAGCTGCGCGGGCTCGGCCACGAGACGACGCTCGGCTACCTCGCGGCCGCGGCCCGCGCCGTGCTGGACGAGACCGGGCTGCTCCCGCATCTGAACCCGGGCGTGATGCGGTCCGACGAGCTCGTCGCGCTGCGAGGCGTCTCGGCGTCGATGGGGATCATGCTCGAGACGACGGCCGACCGCCTCGGCGCCAGGGGCGGGCCGCACTGGGCCTCGCCGGACAAGGTCCCGGCTCGCCGCCTCGCCACGATCGCCGCCGCCGGGGAGCTGCGGATCCCGTTCACGAGCGGGATCCTGATCGGGATCGGCGAGACCCGCGAGGAGCGGCTCGAGGCGCTGCTCGCGCTCCGCGAGCTCCATGCCAGATACGGCCACGTCCAGGAGGTGATCGTCCAGAACTTCCGCGCGAAGCCGGGGACGAGGATGGCCGCGGATCCGGAGCCCGCGCTTGAGGACCACCTGTGGACGATCGCCGCGGCGCGGATCCTGCTCGGGCCGCGGGCACACGTGCAGGCGCCGCCGAACCTCGCGTTCGACGACTTCCCGCTCCTCCTCGACGCCGGCATCGACGACTGGGGCGGGATCTCCCCCGTGACCATCGACCACGTCAACCCGGAGGCGCCGTGGCCCGACGTCGAGCGCCTGCGCGAGGCGACGCGATCGCGCGGGCTCGAGCTCGCCCCGCGGCTGCCGGTCTACCCCGACTGGCTCGAGTCGGGCTGGGTCGAGCCGGCGGTGCTCGCGAAGGCGCTCGCGCGCGCGGACTCGCTCGGCCTCGCGCGCGAGGACGGCTGGTCGCCCGGCGAGGTCGGCGTCGTCCCCTTCGTCGTCCGTCGCGACGCGCTCCCCGTCGACACGCGGGCGGAGCCGGGCGAGGAGGAGCTCGTCCGCCTCCTTCGAGCGCGCGGCGAGGAGCGCCAGCGGGTGTTCGCGGCGGCCGACCGCCTGCGACGCGAGACCTGCGGCGACGAGGTCACCTACGTCGTCACGCGCAACGTCCAGTACACGAACGTCTGCTACTTCCGCTGCGGCTTCTGCGCCTTCTCCAAGGGCAAGCTCGCCGAGAACCTGCGCGGGCCCGCGTACCTCGTCCCGCACGACGAGATCGCGCGCCGCGTGCGCGAGGCGTGGGAGCGCGGCGCCACCGAGGTGTGCCTCCAGGGCGGGATCCACCCGTCGTTCACCGGTGGCTACTACCTGTCGGTCGTGCAGGCCGTGAAGGAGGCGGCACCGAGGATCCACGTGCACGCGTTCTCGGCGCTCGAGGTCTGGCAGGGCGCCGCCACCCTCGGCCTCGAGCTCGACGACTACCTCGCCCGCCTGCGGGCCGAGGGCCTCGGCTCGCTCCCCGGCACGGCCGCCGAGGTCCTCGACGACGAGGTGCGCCGCGTGATCTGCCCCGACAAGGTCACGACCGACCAGTGGCTCGCCGTCCACGACGCGGCGCACCGCGTGGGGCTGCGCTCGAACGTGACGATGATGTTCGGGCACGTCGAGCGGCCGCGGTCGTGGGCGCGCCACCTCGTCCGGGCGCGCGAGCAGCAGCGTCGGTCGGGCGGGTTCACCGAGTTCGTCCCGCTCCCATTCGTGCACATGGAGGCGCCGATCGCGCTGCAGGGTCGGGCGCGGCACGGGCCGACGTTCGGCGAGGTCCTGCTCGTCCACGCCGTGGCCCGGCTGGCGCTCCACCCCTGGATCACGAACGTGCAGGCGTCGTGGGTGAAGCTCGGCCCCGCCGGGGTACGGGAGGCGCTCGCGGCCGGCGTCAACGACCTGGGCGGCACGCTGATGAACGAGTCGATCTCGCGTGCGGCCGGCGCGCAGCACGGGCAGGAGCTGCCGCCCGAGCGGATGGAGGCGCTGATCCGCTCCGCCGGCCGCGTCCCGCGGCAGCGCACGACCGTCTACGGGAGGCCGGCCGAGGAGCAGGTGCGCGCGTCGTTCGGCGCCGCGCCGCTGGCGGAGGTCGTGAACCCGCCGGTGCGGGACGCCGGGCTGAAGGCGCCGCCGCGGCTCGTGCGGCCGGGCTTCCGCGCGGCCGCCAGGTAGCGCTCAGCCCCGGCGAGGCGCGCGAATGGAACATGTCGTGCGCGCCGCGCTCGCGCTTGCTCCGCCGCCGTGGACCAGGACAGGAGAGGCCCCGGACGCGGGGCCTCTCCCGACTGCCGAGCGGCTCCTACGCGGTCGTCGCGCGCGCCTCGGGCGAGCGCGCGAGCGCCGGCAGGCGCACCGCCCAGTACGCCGCCGACAGGCCGACGAGGCCGTAGACGATCCGGCTGGCCGCGTTCGTCTCGCCGAAGTCGAGGCCGACGAGGGTCGCGACGAGGTCGAACTCCGCCAGCGCCACGAGGCCCCAGTTGAGGCCGCCGACGACGATCAGCGCGAGGGCGAGCAGGTCGAGCTTTCGCATGGTTTCTCCTTGTTTGTCCAGGTGTTGTCCATGAAGGTAGCCGGCCGTTCGCGGTTTGTCAAATTTCTGTCCAACTTTCGTCCGAGGCGGCCGTCGCTCACAGTTCGAGGCGGAGCAGGTCCTCGAGCCGCTCGCGCCGGCGGAGGAGCCGCGCCTCGCCGTCGGCGACGAGCACGGCTGCCGGCCGCGGCACGACGTTGTAGTTCGAGCCCATCGCGAGCGTGTACGCCCCCGTGGCCGGGACCGCGAGCAGGTCGCCGCGGCGTGGCGTCGGCAGGAGGACGCGTCGGACGACGACCTCCTCCTCGCAGTGGAGGCCGGCGACGGTGTACGCGTGCTCGGTCGGCTGGTCGGCGCGGTTCGCCAGGAGTGCCGTGTAGCGGGCGCCGTAGAGCTGCGGGCGCGGATTGTCGGAGAGGCCGCCGTCCACGGCGACGTAGCGGGCGGTCTCGCTCGCCTGCTTGACCGCCCCGACGCGGTAGAGCGTGACGCCCGCGCGGCCGACGAGCGACCGGCCCGGCTCGAGCACGAGGCGCGGCGTCGGCAGCGAGTGCAGTGTGAAGCCGCGCTCGACGCGCTCGACCAGCGTGCGGACGAACGCCTCCACGGAGGGCGCGTCCTCGTCCTCGACGTGACGCACCCCGAGCCCGCCGCCGAGGTCGAGGATGCGCGGCTCCCACCCGAGCTCGGTGCGGCACGACGCGGCGAAGGCGGCCAGCCAGTCGACGGTCATCTGCGCGGCGGTGGCGTCGAGGAGCTGGGAGCCGACGTGGACGTGGAGGCCCTCGACCTGGAGCCCGGCGGCCCGCGCCTGCCGCACCGCCTCGATCGCGTCGGCCGGCGGCAGACCGAACTTCGAGCCGTGCCGGCCGGTGCGGATCGCCTCGTGGGTGTCGGCCTCGATCCCGGAGGTCACGCGGACGAGGACGCGACGGACGCCCGCCGAGGCGGCGCGCTCCGCCTCGTCCAGCCCGTCGAGCACGACCAGCGCGGCGCCGGCCTCTGCCGCCGCGCGCAGCTCCTCGTCCGACTTGTTGTTCCCGTGCACGACGATCCGGTCGGCCGGGACGCCGGCGGCGAGTGCGAAGCGGAGCTCGCCCAGCGTGGAGACGTCGGCGCCGAGCCCGAGCTCCGCGAACCGGCGCAGGAGCGAGACGTTCGGGAACGCCTTCGTGCCGTAGCAGACGAGCGCATCGGGCGCAGCCTCGCGATAGGCGCGCGCCTGCGCGACCAGCGTCGCGTCGCAATACACGACGAGCGGCGTCCCGTGCTCGGCCACGAGCCGGGAGACGGGAACGCCTCCGAGCGCCAGCTCGCCCGCGTCGATGCGAGCCGACACCGGGAAGAGGTCGAGCATGCGGTGACTGTGCCAGCCGCCGGGCCGGCGCGACGCCGACGGCTCGGGCGCGTGCGACCATCCCCGCGTGCGGCGGGGCTTCTTCCTCTCGCTCCCGGAGCGGTTCGTCCGGTCGCTGGCGGCCGTCGTCGGCGGCGGCCTCCACGAGACGGCGCAGCTGGTGCTGCCACGGCTCGTCCGGGAGTCGCGCCTGTACGAGGCGACGGCGAAGAACCTGCTCCGCGTCACGATCGAGCTCGTCGGCCGCGTGCCGCAGAGGGACGCGGCGCTCCCGGCCGCCGGCGAGGTCGCCGTGCGCAAGGGCGCGGGGAACGTCGTCGAGCTCGGCTCGATCGCGGCCTTCGGGTTCTCGCCGCTGTGGCTGCTCGCCGCAGCGAGCGACGTCGCCCACGGCTCGCGCACGTACCTGAGCGCGCTCACGGCGGAGCTCAAGGCGGCGGGCGTCCTCGCGCAGGAGGCCCAGATCCGGTCGGTCGACGAGCTCCTGTCCGCGTTCGAGCGCGGCTCCGCCACGGCCGCGGCGCTCGTCGACGTGCCGCCGCTCGAGCTCGCCGAGCTGCGCCGGTCGGTCGCCGAGCTGCGCGAGAGCGCGGACTCGCTCCCGGGCCCGGGCGAGCTTGCCGCCGCGTTCGCCGCGCTCCGCGCCGAGTCGCAGCGCGAGGGGCGCTCGCTGCTCGAGGTCTCGCAGGGGATCGGGCTCGCCTTCCTGCTCTCGGCCCGCATCGTCGGCCGCGAGCACCTGGTCGTCCCCTACCGCGAGGACTGGCGGCCGCTGCGCGACGAGGGCTTCGCCGCCTACGCGCGCCGCGTCGCCGGCCCGTACCGAGAGGCCGTCGCCGGGCACCTCGACGAGGAGCGTCCGACGTTCACCGAGCGGATCCTCGGGCGGCTCTCGCGCGACACCTGACGGATTGCTAGGCTGGGCAACGGTGATGCACCTCCTTCGATAGCGCAGGGAGGCACCGCGGCGAGAGCCGCGTCGACTTCCCCAGGGCCTCGACAGAGGCCTTTTTCGTCCCCCGGGAGCCCCGATGGAACGGTACGACCCACAGCAGCTCGAGTCGAAGTGGCAGCGCGTCTGGGAGGACGAGCGCGCGTTCCACGTGCCGAATCCGGACGACTCCGAGGCCGCGGCGCGCCCGCGCAAGACCTACGTGCTCGAGATGCTGCCGTACCCGTCGGGGGAGCTCCACATGGGCCACGTCCTCAACTACACGCTCGGGGACGTCGTCGCCCACTTCCGCCGCCGCAACGGGTACACCGTCCTGCGGCCGATGGGCTACGACGCGTTCGGCCTCCCGGCGGAGAACGCCGCGATCCGCGAGGGCGGCCATCCGCGCGCGATCACCGACGCGAACATCGCCGCCATCCGGCGGCAGGTGAAGCGGATGGGCTGGGGGTTCGACTGGGACCGCGAGGTCTCGACGGCCGAGCCCGAGTACTACCGATGGACCCAGTGGCTGTTCCTCCGGTTCCTCGAGGCGGGCCACGCCTACCGCAAGGAGGCCCCGGTCAAGTGGTGCCCGGTCGACCAGACCGTGTTGGCGAACGAGCAGGTGATCGACGGGCACTGCGAGCGGTGCGGCGCGGAGGTGGAGGCGCGCAACCTCGAGCAGTGGTTCTTCCGCATCACCGCCTACGCCGACCAGTTGCTCGACGAGATGGCGCTGCTCGAGTCGTGGCCCGAGCGCGTGCTGACGATGCAGCGGAACTGGATCGGCCGCTCGGAGGGAGCAGAGGTCGTGTTCCGGGTCGACGGCAGCGGGGAGGAGATCCCGGTGTTCACGACGCGGCCGGACACGCTGTTCGGCGCGACGTTCTTCGTGCTCGCACCGGAGCACCCGCTCGTGGAGCAGCTCGTCCGCGGCACGGAGCACGAGGACGAGGTGCGCTCGTACGTCCGCCACGCGACGGCCCGCTCCGAGGTCGAGCGCGCCGAGAAGGAGAAGGACGGCGTCTTCACCGGTCGGTTCGTGGTCGACCCGGTGAACGACGAGCGGATCCCGGTCTGGGTGGCCGACTACGTGGTGATGGGCTACGGCACCGGCGCGATCATGGCCGTGCCGGCCCACGACGAGCGCGACCACCAGTTCGCGGAGCGGTACGGGCTCGAGATCCGTCAGGTCGTCGCGCCGCGCGAGGGCGAGGCGGAGGCGGAGGGCGCCTTCGTCGCGCACTCGGAGGACGAGGTGCTCGTCAACTCCGGCGAGTTCGACGGGCTCCCGGCGCCCGAGGCGAAGCGCGCGATCGTCGAGTGGCTCGAGGCCCGCGGGCTCGGGCGTGCGACCGTCGGCTACCGACTGCACGACTGGCTGCTGTCGCGACAGCGGTACTGGGGCGCGCCGATCCCGGTGATCCACTGCGAGCGCGACGGGATCGTCCCCGTCCCGGACGACCAGCTGCCGGTGCTGCTCCCGGAGGTGGACGAGTACCTGCCGAAGGGCAGCTCGCCGCTGGCCGCCGCGGAGGACTGGGTGAACGTCGAGTGCCCGGTCTGCGGCGGGCCTGCCCGGCGCGAGACGGACACCATGGACACCTTCGTCGACTCGTCGTGGTACTTCCTCCGCTACACCGACCCGCACAACGACCGGGCGCCGTTCGACCGCGAGATCGTCGACTACTGGCTGCCGGTGAACCAGTACATCGGCGGGATCGAGCACGCGATCCTGCATCTCATGTACGCCCGCTTCTTCACCAAGGTGATGAACGACCTCGGCATGCTCGGGTTCCGGGAGCCGTTCCTCCGGCTCTTCAACCAGGGGATGATCTACCGCCACGGCGCGAAGATGTCGAAGTCGAAGGGCAACGTCGTCGCGCCGGACGAGATCATCGGACGGTACGGCGCCGACACGCTGCGCCTGTACGTGCTCTACATGGGCCCGGCCGAGCAGGACAAGGAGTGGCAGGACGAGGGTGTCGAGGGCATGTACCGGTTCCTGTCGCGTCTCTGGCGGGTCGCGAACGCGGGGGTGGAGCAGCCGTCGGTGCCGGACGCGACGACGCCGCTCGCGCGGAAGGCGCACGCAACGATCGCGAAGGTCACGGACGACATCGACCGCCGGTTCGTGTTCAACACCCCGATCGCGGCCGTGATCGAGCTCGTGAACGAGATCATGAAGGCCCCGGACGACCCGGCGGCGCGATTCGCGGCGGAGACGGCGGTATCGCTGATCCAGCCGTACGCCCCGCACATCGCCGAGGAGCTGTGGGAGCGGCTCGGAGGCGAGCGGCTGTGGACGGCACCGTGGCCGATCGCCGACGCGGCGCTCCTCGAGCGCGAGACGTTCGAGCTCGTCGTCCAGGTGAACGGGAAGGTGCGCGACCGGATCGAGGTCGCGACGTCGCTGTCCGAGGACGAGCTGGTGGAGACCGCGAAGGCCTCGCCGAAGGTGCGGGCGCACGTGGACGGGAAGGCGGTGCGGCAGGCGATCGTCGTGCCGCGCAAGCTCGTCAACCTGGTCGTCGGCTAGGCGCGCGGCAAACGCCGGGCACTTCTCGGCTCGCATTCGGCACCGTCCTGTGACGGTTCGCGCGGGACGATGGAGGCGTGTTCGACGCGATCCTCGCCGTGCTCACGCCGCCGCGCCGACGCGCCCTCGCGGCCGCGCTCGTCGTCCTGCTCGTCGTGGTGGTTGGTGCGCGGCGGCTCGCGTCGGCCGGCACCGCGGCCCAGCCCGTTGCCGCTCCCGTGCGCGTGGCGGCGCCGGCCGCCGCGCGGCGCGTGCTCGTCCACGTCGCCGGCGCCGTCCGGAGGCCGGGCCTCTACCGCCTCGAAGAGGGAGACCGCGTCGCGGACGCGCTCGCGCGGGCGGGCGGCCCGACGCGCAGGGCCGACCTCGCCGCCGTCAACCTGGCGGCTCCGGTCGCCGACGGGACGCAGGTGCTCGTGCCGAGACGGGTCGCAGCGGGCGCGGCGTCTGCGCCGACGTCTCCGGGCGCGGCTCGCGGCCCCGTCCGGCTGAACGTCGCCACCGTCGAGGAGCTCGACACGCTGCCGGGGATCGGCCCGGTGACGGCGCAGAAGATCGTCGACTGGCGACAGGCCCACGGCGCGTTCCGCGGCGTCGACGACCTCGACGCGGTCCCGGGGATCGGACCTGCGCGGATCGAGCAGCTGCGCGAGCTCGTGACCCCGTGAGCTCGTTCGCGCCGTGAACCTGCTCGAGCGGTACCCGTCGCACGCGCTCGCCGCGGCGCTCTGCGCGGGTCTCTCGCTCGCGCTGCTGCTGCGGGCCGGCGGGCTTCTGGTCGGCGGCGCGGCGGCAGTCGCGGCGTTCCTCGCCGCCTCCGGCGGGCCCTCCCGACACCTTGCGGCCGCGCTGGCGTTCGCGCTGCTCGGGCTGTTGTGGGGGAGCCTTCGCCTCGACGCACTGGACCGGTCGGTGCTCGACCCGCGCGTCGGCGAGGTCGCGCCGGCGACGGTCGTCGTCACCGGGCCGGCGCGACGCGGCGAGTTCAGCGTCCGGGTCCCGGCGACCGTGGAGCGCTTCGACCGCGTCGCGATTCGCGAGCGCGTCCTGCTCGAGCTCCCGGCCGGGCGGGCGCCCCCGCAAGGAGCGCGGCTGGAGCTCGTCGCGTCGATCCGCGAGCCGAGGCCGCCCGACCGCGGGTTCGACGAACGCGCATGGCTCGAGCGGCAAGGCGTGCACGTCGTCGTGCGCGGCGCCGGCTGGCGCGTGATCGGCCGTCGCGGCGGGATCGCAGGCCTCGCCGACCGGCTCCACGCGCGGCTGGCGGCGGCGATCGCGCCCGGCCTCCACGGCGAGCGACGGGCCGTGGTCGCCGGGATCGTGCTGGGCGAGGACGAAGGCCTCTCGGACGGGCTGCGCGATGCCTTTCGCGCCTCCGGCCTGTACCACCTGCTGGCCGTCTCCGGCGCGAACGTGGCCGTGATCGTCTGGGCGGCGCTCGGGCTCGCGACCGCCGTCGGGCTGTCGCGATGGGTCGGGGAAGGGCTCGCGCTGGGCGGGATCGCCGCCTACCTCGCGGCGGTCGGGTGGCAGCCGTCGGTCGTCCGTGCGGGCGTGGCCGGCGTGCTGGCCTCGCTCGCCTGGCTCGCCGCGCGTCCACGCGACCGGTGGCACTTCCTGCTCCTCGGCGCCGTGGTGCTGCTCGCCTGGAACCCCCGGTCGCTGCTCGAGCCCGGTTTCCAGCTCTCGTTCGCGGCCGTGGCGGCGATCTTCGTCGCGGTCCCGTGGCTCGAGCGCGAGCTCGAGGGCTATCCGGTGCACCCGACGCTCGCCGCCGTGCTCGCGGTGTCGATCGCGTGCGGCGCCGCCACCGCGCCGATCCTGTGGCTCCACTTCGGCTCCGTGCCGGTGTGGTCGGTGCCGGCGAACGCGGTCGCCTGGCCGGTCGCGGCCCCGATCCTGGCGCTGGGGCTCGCGGCGGCGGTGGTGGAGCCGATCGTGCCGCCGGCGGCGACGGCGCTGGCCTGGCTGAACGGCTGGCTGGCGGCATACCTGGCCGCCGCGGCTCGGGCCACCGCGGCGCTGCCCTTCGCCCAGGTCGGCTCCGCGACCGCGATCACGCTGCTCGGAGGGCTCGTCGCCGTGGGCGTCGCCGTGCGCCGCACCCGCGGTCGCGCGCGCCGTGCCGTGCTCGTCGGCGCGGCCGTCGCCGTCGCCCTCGTCGGTCTCTGGCGCCTCGTCCCCGCCGGCGGAGCGGTCCCGCCGCCGGCGGGGCTTCGGATCACGGCGCTGGACGTCGGGCAGGGAGACGCGATCCTCGTCGAGGCGCCCGGCGCCGCGCTGCTCGTCGACCAGGGCCCGCCGGAGGGACGCGCCGCGGGGCAGCTGCGCCGCCGTGGCCTGCGAGGCCTCTCGATGCTCGTCCTCACCCATCCGCAGCGCGACCACGTCGGCGGCGCACGGGACGTCGTGCGTCGCCTCGACGTCGCTCTCGTCCTCGACCCGGCGCTGCGCGCCCGCAGCCCGTACCGGGACGACGCCGTCGCAGAGGCGCGCCGCCGCGGCGTCCGCGTCGCGGTCGCGCGCGCGGGCCAGGTCTACCGCCTCGGACCGCTCCTCGTCCGCGTGCTGTGGCCGCCGGACGCCGGCGCGCCGAACGAGGATCCCAACCAGAACGCCGTCGTCCTCGTCGTCTCCTACGAATCGATCGACGTCCTGCTGACGGCGGACGCCGAGACCGACGTGACGCTCCCCCTGCGTCCGCCGCCGGTCGAGATCCTCAAGGTCGCACACCACGGCTCCGCCGACGCGGGCCTGCCGGAGCTGCTGCGGCAGACGCGGCCCCGGATCGCGCTCGTGTCGGTGGGTCGCGGCAACGACTACGGGCACCCGGCGCCGTCGACGCTCGCGGCGCTGGCCGAGGCACCCGGCCTCGTGACGTACCGCACCGACGTCGACGGCGCCGTGACCGTCGAGTCCGCTGCGGGCGGGCTGCTCGTCCGGGAGGAGCGATGACTACCATCGGCCGCGGTGGCCGAGCTCAAGCCCGCGTACCTCATCACCGGCGGCGACCGGCCGAAGATCGGGCGCGCGCTCGCTCGCCTCCGGACGCATTTCGACGACGAGTCGGTCGAGCTCCTCAGCGCCCGCGAGACGAGCGGCGAGGAGACGGTCGCGGCGTGCAACGCGCTCGGGCTCTTCGGCGGCAGCCGCCTGGTCGTCGTCGAGGACGTCGACGGAACGCCGAACGCGGAGGGTCGGCTGACCGGCGGCTGGAAGGCGGCGGACGTCGAGGCCGTGACCGCGTACCTCGCGACTCCGTCGCCCCAGACCGTGCTCGCGCTCGTGGCGACGGCCCTCAAGAAGGACTCGCCGCTCGCGAAGGCGGCTTCGAGGGTGGGCGAGGTGCTGCCGTTCGACGTTCCGCGGCGCGCGCTCACGAAGTGGGTCGCCGAGCAGTTCCGCGTCAACGGCGCGAGCGCCGACGGCGAGGCGTGCCGTGCGCTCGTGGAGCTCGTGGGCGAGAACGTCGAGGAGCTCGCCGCCGAGATCGAGAAGCTCGCGACGTGGGCCGACGGCGACGAGGTGACCGACCGGGACGTCCGTCTGCTGACCGCCGCCCGCGCCGAGACCTCGATCTTCGCCCTCACCGACGCCTGGGGACGCCGCGACGGCGGAGCCGCGCTCGAGGCGTGCGAGGAGATGCTCGAGCGCTCGCCGCGCCCGCGCGCCTCCGAGCTGCCGCGCCTCGTCGCGCAGCTCGCGAGCCACGTCGGCCGCGTCCGCGACTGCCAGTCCCTCGCCGCCGAGGGGGTCACGCCGCGCGAGGCCGCGTCACGGCTCAAGCGCTCGCCGTTCTACGTCGAGAAGCTGTTCGCACAGGCGGCCAACTTCAGCGTCGAGGAGCTGCGCGACGCGGTGCTCCGGCTGGCGGAGCTCGACGCGGCGCTGAAGGGCGGCAGCCGGCTCGCGGGAGACCTCGAGCTCCAGCGGGCGCTCGTCGACATCACCACACCGGCGCAGGTGGCCGGCGCCCGCCCGGGCTAGGACTTCGCGCGGGAGACGAGCCTCGCCGCCTGCGACTTCTTCCGCGCGGCGGCGTTCCGGTGGATCGCGCCCTTCGCCGCGGCGCGGTCGATCAGCCGGACGAGGCTGCGGTGCTCGGTCTCGACGCCCGAGGCGTCGCCGTCCTCGACCGCGGTCTCGAGGCGCTTCGAAAGTGTCTTGATCGTCGAGCGGTACCGCAGGTTCTCGAGCCGCTGGCGGGCGGCGATGCGGACGCGCTTCTTCTGCTGTTGGATGTTCGGCATAGGTGAGGAGGCCCGCCTGCGCGGGCGGCGCGATGGTAGCAGAGTCGCGCCGGCGCTCTCCCGCAGGCCCGGGCCGCGCGGAAGCGGCCGGGGTCCGACGACTTTGGGAAGATCCCGCCCCGGTGGACTGAACCGTGGACTGGGCCGAGCTCGGATGGATGGTCGGCGCCGGGCTCGCGACGACCGTCGGCGGGCTCGCGCTCCTCGTCGTGCGTTCGCCCGGCGACCGGCTGCTCGACACGCTGCTCGGCTTCACGGCCGGCGTGATGCTCGCCGCCACCTGCTTCTCGCTGCTCGTGCCCGCGCTCGATGAGGGGACGGTCGCCGAGGTCCTGCTCGGCTTCGGCGTCGGGGCGGCCGTCCTCGCCCTGCTCGACTTCGTGCTCCCCCACGTGCACGCGCGCTTCGCCGAGCGTCGCTTCGACTCGCGCGCGGGGCGACGCAGTGTGCTGCTCCTGTCCGCGCTGACGATCCACAACGTCCCGGAGGGGCTCGCGGTCGGGGTCGCCTTCGCGGCGGGCGGGACCGATCTCGGCGTCCCCGTCGCGCTCGCGATCGGGATCCAGAACGTGCCGGAGGGCTTCGCCGCCGCAGCGCCGCTGCTCGACGCGGGCGTCAGCACCCGCGGAGCCGTCGCGTTCGCCGCCGCGACGGGTGCAGTCGAGCCTCCCGCGGCGCTGCTCGCCTACGGCGCGGGGGAGGCGGCGTCGGCGCTGCTCCCGTTCGGGCTCGCGTTTGCCGCCGGCGCGATGCTCTACGTCATCGCCGACGAGCTGATCCCTGAGAGCCATGCCCGCGGCTTCGAGCGCGCGGCGACATTCGCTCTGCTCGGAGGCTTTGCGCTGATGCTCGTCCTCGACAACGCGATCGGATGAGCGCGGAGCCCGCCCATCGCCGCCGGCTCGCGGTCTCGACCGCGATCTTCGCCGCCGCCACCGGGCTCTCGCGCGTCCTCGGCCTCGTCCGCGAGATCGTCGCGCGCCGCTACTTCGGAGTCGAGGGCGCAGGGATCAACGCCTTCACGGCCGCGTTCCAGGTGCCCAACCTGATGCGTAGCCTCGCCGCCGACTACGCGCTCGCTCCCGCCTTCGTCCCCGTGTTCTCCGAGCTGCTCGAGAAGGGGGAGCGGGCGCGCGCCTGGCGGGTCGCGTCGACGCTCTTCTGGTTGCTGCTCCTCGGGCTCGGTGCGCTGACGGCCGTCTTCATGCTCGCCGCGCCGCTCGTGATGCGGCCGTTCGGGTTCGAGGGGGCGCAGGAGGACCTCGCCGTGACGCTGTCGCGGATCCTGTTCCCGATCGTCGCGCTGCTCGGGATCTCCGGACTCGTCGTGGGGATCCTGAACTCGTACGAGCAGTTCACCGTTCCCGCGCTCACGCCGGTCGCGTGGAACCTCGCGATCATCGTGGGGCTCGTCGTCGGCGTCCCGCTCACGGACAACGACACCGACGCGCTCTACGTCTACGCGGGCTCGATCCTCGTCGGGACCGTGATCCAGCTCCTGCTGCCGGTGCCGTGGCTCCGCGGCCTCGACGGTCGGCTGCACCGCGTCGTCGACTGGCGCGACCCGATGGTCAAGCGGGTCTTCGTGCTGATGCTGCCGGTGACGCTCGGGCTCGGCCTGATCAACTTCAACCAGGTCATCGGCACCGTCTTCGCCTCGCGCCTCGTCGACCGGACGCTCGCGCCGGCCGCGATCGACGCAGCCTTCCGCGTCTACATGCTCCCGCAGGGGATCTTCTCGGTCGCCGTCGCCACGGTCCTGTTCCCGTCGATGTCACGGCTTGCGGCGCGGGCCGACTGGGATGCCTTCCGCGGCACGGTCAGCCTCGGCATCCGCCAGATCGCGTTCCTCCTCGTCCCCGCCTCCGCGGCGTCGGCGGTCCTCGCCGAGCCGATCGTGCGGCTGCTCTACCAGCGGGGCGAGTTCGGCCCCCACGAAACGGAGGTCGTCGCCGGCGCGCTCGCGGCGTTCTCGTTGGGGCTGGCGTTCAACGGCTTCATGCTGATCCTCAACCGCGCGTTCTTCTCGCTTCAGCGGCCGTGGACGCCGACGGCGGTGGCGCTCGGGAACCTCGCGCTCAACACGCTCCTCTACTTCGCGTTCTACCGGGTCGGCACCTGGGGGATCCCGCTCGCGATCTCGCTCGCGAACGTCGCGGCCTCCGCGGCGCTGCTGTGGCTGCTGCGGCGCCGGCTCGGCCGCATCGACTTCGCCGCGATCGCCTCGTCCGTCGCGCGGGTCACCGTCGCCGCCGCCGTGCTCGCCGCGGTGTCCTACGGGAGCTGGCGCGCGCTCGACGAGTTGCTCGGGCGCTCGACCGGCGCCCAGGCGCTGTCGCTGCTCACGGGCCTCGTCGCGGGCGCCGCCGCGTACCTGCTGGCGGCCCGGGCGCTCCGGGTTCGGGAGCTCGAGGCGCTGCTAGCGTTGAGACGCCGCCGCGGGGCGGCTTGAGCCATGGACCAGAGCCGGATCCGCAACTTCTCGATCATCGCCCACATCGACCACGGGAAGTCGACGCTGGCCGACCGGATCCTCGAGGTCACCGAGACGGTGTCGAACCGCGAGATGCGCGACCAGGTGCTCGACACGATGGAGCTCGAGCGCGAGCGCGGGATCACGATCAAGGCGCAGGCCGTGCGCGTCGCCTGGAAGGGCCACGAGCTGAACCTGATCGACACCCCGGGCCACGTCGACTTCACGTACGAGGTGTCGCGCTCGCTGCAGGCGTGCGAGGGTGCGGTGCTGGTCGTGGACGCGGAGCAGGGGATCGAGGCCCAGACCGTCGCGAACGCCTACCTGGCGATCGAGAACGACCTCGAGATCGTCCCGGTCGTGAACAAGATCGACCTCCCGCAGGCCGACCCCGACGGCGCGGCCGCGGAGATCGCCGAGCTCGTGGGCGACGACCCGGAGCACGTGCTGCGGATCTCGGCCAAGACCGGAGCCGGCGTCGCCGAGGTGCTGGACGCGATCGTCGAGCGGATCCCGGCGCCGGCCGGCGACCCCGAGGCACCGCCGCGGGCGCTCGTGTTCGACTCCTCCTACGACCAGTACCGCGGCGTCGTCGCCTTCGTCCGGGTCGTCGACGGCTCCTTCTCCACACGCGAGGCGCTGCGGACCATGGCCACCGACACCCGCTTCGACGCCGAGGAGCTCGGATTCTTCTCACCGGCCATGACTCCTGTCGAGCGGCTGG
>DATIDD010000049.1:0-20836 GCA_035456465.1 Gaiellaceae bacterium
GTTCTCGACGAAGCGGTCGACGAGCACCGGCCCCGAGACGGCGGCCATCGCCGCTCGGAGGTCCTCCTCGTCGTCGCAGACGCGCATCGCGCGGCCGCCGAGCACGTAGGAGGGGCGGACGAGCACCGGGTAGCCGATCTCCCTCGCGGCCGCGAGCGCCTCGTCGACGTCCTCGACCGTCGACCAGGGCGGGCAACGGACGCCGAGCTCGCGCGCCAGCGCCCCGAAGCGCTCCCGATCCTCAGCGAGATCGATCGCGGCGTGCGGCGTCCCGAGGATGCGGTAGCCGGCCGCCTCGATGTGGCGCGCCAGCCGGAGCGGGGTCTGACCCCCGAACTGCGTGACCACCCCGACGGGCTGCTCGCGGTCGAGGACGGCGAGCACCTCCTCCGGCGAGAGCGGCTCGAAGTACAGGCGGTCGGAGGTGTCGTAGTCGGTCGAGACGGTCTCGGGGTTGCAGTTGACCATCACCGCGTCGTAGCCCTGGGCCTGGAAGCTCTTGACCGCGTGGACGCAGCAGTAGTCGAACTCGATCCCCTGACCGATCCGGTTCGGGCCCGAGCCGAGGATCAGCGCGACCGGCCGCCCCGGCCGATGGTCGCGCGGCTCGTCGGCCTCGTCCACCGTCGAGTAGAAGTAGTTGCTGTTGCTCTCGACCTCGGCGGCGACCGAATCGACCCGCCGGAACACCCGCCGCCCCTGCGGCAGGCCGTCGCGCTCCAGCTCCTCGAGCTCGGCGCGGAACCACGGGTGCAGGTCCTCCGGGAGGTCGTCGAAACCGCTCCACGGCGACGCTGCCGACTGGTCGAGCTCGCGCGAGGCCATCGCCTTCGCGAACGCCTCCTGGAACGTGCGGCCGATCCCCATCGCCTCGCCGACGCTCTTCATCTGCGTGCCGAGCGTGCGGTCGGCGCCGGCGAACTTCTCGAACGCGAACCGCGGCGCCTTGACGACGACGTAGTCGAGCGTCGGCTCGAAGCTCGCCGGCGTCGTCCCCGTGAGGTCGTTGGGGATCTCGTCGAGCGTGTAGCCGACCGCGAGCTTGGCCGCGACCTTCGCGATCGGGTAGCCGGTCGCCTTCGACGCGAGGGCCGACGAGCGCGACACGCGCGGGTTCATCTCGATCACGCGCAGCTCGCCGGTGTCGCGGCTCCGCGCGAACTGGACGTTGGAGCCGCCCGTGTCGACGCCGATCGCGCGGATCACGGCCGCAGCGGCGTCGCGCAGCTCCTGGTAGGCCTCGTCCGAGAGCGTCATCTGCGGCGCGACGGTGACGGAGTCGCCCGTGTGGACGCCCATCGGGTCGAGGTTCTCGATCGAGCAGACGACGACCACGTTGTCCGCGCGGTCGCGGATCACCTCCAGCTCGAACTCGTCCCAGCCGCGGACGGACTCCTCCACGAGCACCTGGCCGATCGGGCTCTCGGCGAGCCCCCGCTCGACCTGGGCCCGGAGCTCGGCCGGCGTCTGGACGAAGCCGCCGCCGTGGCCGCCGAGCGTGAACGCCGGACGCACGACCGCGGGCACGGGCAGTCCCTCGACCTGCTCGATCGCGGTGACGATGCGCGACTCGGGCACGTGCAACCCGACGGAGTGCATCGCCTCGCGGAACAGCTGCCGGTCCTCGGCTCGCGCGATCGCCTCGACGCTCGCGCCGATCAGCTCGACGCCGAGCTCGTCGAGCACGCCCGCCGTCGCCAGCTCCGTCGCCAGGTTCAGCGCGGTCTGGCCGCCGAGCGTCGGCAGGAGCGCGTCGGGGCGCTCACGCCGCAACACCTCGGCGACTCCTTCGAGGTCGAGCGGCTCGAGGTACGTCCGGTCGGCGAAGCCGGGGTCGGTCATGATCGTCGCCGGGTTCGAGTTGACCACGACCGTGCGGTAGCCGTCCTCGCGCAGCACCTTCAGCGCCTGGCAGCCCGCGTAGTCGAACTCGGCGGCCTGGCCGATCACGATCGGGCCGGACCCGATCACGCAGATCGACTGCAGGTCGGTGCGCCTAGGCATCCCGCACGTCCGCCACGAACCGCTCGAGGATCGGCCACGCGTCGTGCGGCCCCGGCCCCGCCTCGGGGTGGAACTGCGACGACCGCGCGCGGAGCTCCGGGAACGAGAAGCCCTCCACGGTGCCGTCGTACAGCGACTCGTGCGTCGCCTCCGCGCCCTCGGTCGGCTCGACCGCGAACCCGTGGTTCTGGCTCGTCACGAGCACCCGCCCGGTGGCGCGCTCGAGCACGGGATGGTTGGCGCCGCGATGGCCGAACGGGAGCTTGAACGTGCGGTGCCCGGTCGCGAGCCCGAGCAGCTGGTGGCCGAGGCAGATCCCGAGCAGGGGCGCGCGGCCCAGCAGCTCCCGCACCGTCGCGACCTCGCCCTCGAGCGGCTCGGGGTCGCCGGGCCCGTTCGAGAGCACGACGCCGTCGTGGCCCGCGAGCGTGTCGGCGTCGACGTCGTGCGGGTACACCGTCACCCGGGCCCCCGCGGCGGCGAGGCGGCGCGCGATCGAGCGCTTGGCCCCGTAGTCGACCAGGGCGAGATCGGCGTCGCCGCTCTCGTTGACGCGGTAGGGCTCCTTCGTCGACACCTGCGCCGAGAGTGCGCGCCCGGCCATCGCGGGACGGTCGCGGGCCGCGGCGACGGCCTCCCCGACCGACCCCTCTCCCGCGACCGCGACCGCGCGCATCGCGCCCCGCTCCCTGAGGTGCAGCACGAGCGAGCGCGTGTCGAGGCCCGACAGCGCGACCACGCCGCGCTCGTGGAGCCAGTCCGTCCACGCCGGGCCGCGCGCCTCGCGCATCAGCACCGCGCACGCGTGCGGGCGCCGCGACTCCGACCGCCCGGGCTCGACGCCGTAGTTGCCGACCATCGGCGCGGTGAAGCAGACGAGCTGCTCGGCGAAGCTCGGGTCGGTGACGATCTCCTGGTACCCGGTCATCGCCGTGGTGAAGACAGCCTCGCCGAACGCGCTGCCCTCGGCGCCCACAGACTCGCCGGCGAAGACGGTCCCGTCCTCCAGCGCGAGGAACCCGGTCACGCGGCGTGCACCAGTGCGCCGTCGGCGACGGTCATCGCGATCGAGCCGCGGAGCGTCGCGCCCAGCAGCCACGAGTTCGCAGAGCGCGAGCGGAAGCTCGACTCCTCGACGCGCTTCGTCGCCTCGAGGTCGAGGAGGACGAGGTTCGCGCGCGTTCCGGCGGCGATCCGCGGCGGCTCGATCCCGTACGCCCGCGCCGGCCCCTCGGACATGCGGGCGAGGAGCGTCTCGAGCGACAGCAGCCCCGGGAGGACGAGGTGCGTGTAGAGCGCCGCGAAGGCCGTCTCGAGCCCGGTGACGCCGAACGGGGCCGCCTCGAAGGGCACGTCCTTCTCGTGCCGCGCGTGGGGCGCGTGGTCGGACGCGACGGACGCGATCGTGCCGGTGCGGAGGGCGGCCACGAGCGCGGCGCGGTCGGCCTCGGCGCGCAGCGGCGGGTTCATCTTCAGGTTCGGGTCGAGCGACCGCACGGCCTCGTCCGTGAGCACGAGGTGGTGCGGCGTGACCTCCGCGCTCGCCGCGATCCCGGCGGCCTGCGCGCGCTCGAGCGCCTCGACCGACTCGCGCGCGGAGAGGTGCAGCAGGTGCACCGGCCGCTCCTCGTACGCCGCGAGCGCGAGGTCGCGCTCGACCATCAGGCTCTCGGCCACCGAGGGATGGCCGCCGAAGCCGAGCTCCGCCGACACGGCCCCCTCGTGCACGTGTCCACCGCGGGAGAGGGTTGGCTCCTCGCAGTGGACCGCGATCGTCCGGCCGGCGACGGCGCCGTACTGCAGCGCGCGCCGCATCAGGCCCGGCGAGGTCACGGGACGGCCGTCGTCGCTGAAGCCGGCGGCGCCCCGGTCGGCGAGCTCGCCCATCTCCGTCAGCTCGGCCCCCTCCTGGCCCTTGGAGATCGCGGCCAGGAAGCCGACCGGCACGGCGGCCTCGCGCCGCGCCGCCGCGACGAGGCCCTCGAGCACGGACGCGGAGTCGACGACGGGCTCGGTGTTCGGCATCGCGAGGATCGCGCAGAAGCCGCCCGCGGCCGCGGCGGCCGTCCCGCTCGCGATCGTCTCCTCGTCCTCCCGGCCGGGCGTGCGCAGGTGCACGTGGGGGTCGACGAAGGCGGGAGCGAGGATCAGCCCGGCCGCGTCGACGACCCGGTGCCCGTTCGCGTCGAGGTCCTCGCCGAGCTGCGCGATCGCGCCGCCGTCGACGCGCACGTCGAGGACGGCGTCGAGCCCGGCGGCCGGGTCGAGCACGCGGGCGCCGCGGATCAGCAGGTCGGCCGGCCGGGTGTCGTCACGGAACAGCATCACGCCACCTCCAGCGCCGCGGCGGCCTCGACCGGGGCCGGGCCCGCCGTCAGCAGGTCGTAGAGGACCGCCATCCGAACCACCAGCCCGGCGCGCACCTGCGCGGTCACGAGCGAGCTCGCGGCGTCGGCGACCGCCGAGTCGATCTCGACGCCCCGGTTCATCGGGCCCGGGTGCATCACGACCTGGCCCGGCCGCACGCGATCCGGCGTGATCCCCCAGCGCGCCGTGTACTCGCGCAGGCTGGGGACGTAGTTGGCGCCCTCGAGCATCCGCTCGCGCTGCATCCGGAGGACGTAGACGACGTCGGCGTCGGCGATCGCGCCGAGGTCGTACGCGACCTCGCAGCCGAGCGCGCCGATCCCGCGCGGGATCAGCGGCGGCGGGCCGACGAGCGTGACGCGCGCGCCGACGAGCGCGAGCGCCTGCACGAGCGAGCGAGCGACCCGCGAGTGAAGGACGTCGCCGACGATCGCGACGTGCAGCCCCTCGAGCCGCCCGAGCGCCTGCCGCATCGCGTAGAGGTCGAGCAGCGCCTGCGTCGGGTGCTGGTGGGCGCCGTCGCCGGCGTTGACGATCCGCGCGTCCGTCGCCGCGGCGACCAGCCGCGGCGCGCCGATCTGCGGGTGCCGCAGCACGATCACGTCCGGGTCGTACGCGGCGAGCGTCAGCGCCGTGTCGCGCAGGGACTCGCCCTTGTCGACGGACGAGCCCGAGGACTTGAGCGACATCGTGTCGGCGGAGAGCCGCTTTGCCGCGAGCTCGAAGCTCGACGAGGTGCGGGTCGACGACTCGAAGAACAGCGTCACGACGAGCCGGCCACGGAGCGTCGGCAGCTTCTTCACCTCGCGGTCGAGCGACGCCTCGAAGCTCGCCGCGGTCGCGAGCAGCCGCTCGACGTCGTCGCGCGAGAGGTCGGAGACGGCGATCAGGTGGCGGCGGGCCGGCGGCGCCGGGGGGCGCAGGTCGTCCCGCATCACATGGACGTTCACAGGGCTCCCTCCTCGGGGCTCGGGACGAGCAGGACGCGGTCGACCTCGTCCACCTCGACGAGCTCGACCTGGACGCGCTCGCCGCGGCTCGTGGGCAGGTTCTTCCCGACGTAGTCGGGCCGGATCGGCAGCTCGCGGTGGCCGCGGTCGGCGAGCGCCGCCAGCTGCACGCGCGCGGGCCGGCCGTAGTCGAAGAGCGCGTCGATCGCCGCGCGGATCGTCCGGCCCGTGTAGAGGACGTCGTCCACGAGGATCACCGTCCGTCCCTCGAGCGGGAAGTCGAGCTGCGTGGCGCGGACGACCGGCTGCGCGTGCAGCGGCGCCTCCCCGCCCCGGATGTGGACGTCGTCGCGGTAGAAGGTGATGTCGACCGCCCCCACGTCGACGTCCACGCCGCTGCGCTCCTCGATCAGCCGGCGCAGCCGGTGCGCGAGCGGGACGCCGCGCGTGTGGATGCCGACGAGCGCGACGTCGGCCAGCTCGTCGTTCCGCTCGATGATCTCGTGGGCGATCCGGGACAGCGTCCGCTGGATCGCGTCGGCGTCGAGGAGGAGCTTTCCGTCCGCGCGCGCGCCGACGCTGGTGTTGCCGCTCATGCCGCTCCTTTCCGGGCTCACCGGCCCGGTTTAAAGGAATCCGTCTGTCGAGTCGCCCGGCAGCCTAGCGGGACGGCCGGATGTGATCCACGCAGCCGGCGCCGACGTACAACCTGTGACCTGGACAAAGATTGGACAAGGAGGTCCATCGTGGTTCGCAGGCTCATCGCACTCGCCGTCGCCGCCGTCGGCGTCGGCGTGCTCGCTCCCAGCGCGCTCGCCGCCGCGCAGCTCCGCGTGCTCCACGCGGCGCCCGACGTGCCGGCCGTGACCGTGTACGTCAACGGCAAGGCGGCCGTCCCGTCGCTCGGCACGCTCGCCTCGACGAAGTACCTCTCGCTGCCGGCCGGCACCTACCGCGTCGCGGTGTCGCTCGCCGGGAAGCCCGAGTCGGAGGCCGCGCTCCGTGCGACCATCCGGCTGAAGGACAAGCAGCGCTACACCGCGATGGCGCGCGGCCTGCTCGCGCGGAGCACGGCCGAGCTCGCCCTCGTCACCGACATGGCGAAGGCGCCGGGCAAGGGCGTCGCCGCGATCCGCGTCGCGCACCTGTCGCCGGACGCGCCGAAGGTCGACGTGTACGTGAACGGCAAGCGGACGCTCGCCGGCGTGCCCTACGAGGCGCTGTCGAAGTACCTGCGCGTGAAGCCCGGCACGTACCGGATCCGGATCACGGCGGCGGGCACCCAGACCGCCGTGTTCGACCAGCGGCTGCGGCTCCGGGGCGGCCAGGCCGTCACGGCCGCCGCGGTCGGCGCGCTGAACGCCGACGGCGCGAAGTTCGCCGTGAAGGTCCTGCGGGACGCCGCCCGCTGACGGTCTACCCGGGGCGGGGCGCGAGCGCGCCCCGCCCCCTGCCGTGACAGCTGCTTCTGCGATCATCGAGCGCGTGAGCCCGGCGGCCGACCGGTCCTCCACCGGCGCCCGCGACGCCGGGGACATGGCGCGCGTCGCCGCCGGCGACGTCGAGGCGCTCACGGAGCTCTACGACCGCTACGGCCCGGTGGCGTACGGCTTCGCGCTTCGCCTGCTCCGCGACCACCACCTCGCGGAGGAGTGCGTACAGGACGCGTTCGTCGCGCTCTGGCGGCGGGCCGACCGCTTCGACCCCTCTCGGGCGAAGCTGACGACCTGGCTGCTGACGGTGGTGCGGAACCGGGCGGTGGAGGTCCTGCGCGCGAGCGCCGCGCGCCCGGCCGACCTTCGCGCCGAGGTCGAGCACGACGAGACGGAGGCCGGCCCGGCCGAGCTCGTGGCCGACGCGGAGCGTGCAGGACGCGTCGCGGAGGCCCTCGCCGCCCTGCCCGAGCCGCAGCTCGCCGCCGTCCGGCTCGCGTACTTCGAGGGGCTGAGCCACGCGGAGATCGCCGACCGCCTCGACGTGCCGGTCGGAACGGTCAAGAGCAGGATCCGCCTGGGGCTCGAGCGGCTCCGCCCGCTCGTGGACGAGCTGCGCGTGGAGGTGGCGACGTGAATCGCGAGGAGCTCCGCGAGCTGCTGGCGGGCGCAGCGCTCGGCGCCGCGTCTCCCGCGGAGGCCGAGGCGGTCGAGCGCGCCGCCGAGACCGACCCGGCGCTCGCACAGGAGCTCGCCGAGCTGCGCGGGACGGTCGGGATGCTCGACGCCTCGCTCGTGCGGGCGACGCCGTCGGCGGAGTTGCGCGACCGGGTCGCCGCGGCCGTCGCGACGCCCGAGCGGGCGCGACCAGCCGTGGCCGCGCGCGGCCGGCCCCGGCGTCGGCCGGCCCTGCCGCGCCTCGTGCCGGCCGTCGCGGGGCTCGCCGCCGCGGCCGCCGCCGTCCTGATCGCGGTCGTCGCGCTCGACGACGGCGCCGACCCCGCGGCGGAGATCCGGCTCGCGGCCGCCTCCGGCCCCGACGGCGAGGCGGCGCTCTACGACCCGGGGGACGCGGGCGGCCGGCTCGTCGTGCGGCTGTCCTCGGTGCCGGCGCCGCCGTCCGGGCACCACTACGAGGTCTGGGTGCTCCGCCGCGGCGCGGACCGGATGGAGGCCGTGGGCTCCTTCACCCCCACGGGCGGGAAGGTCCGGCTCGAGCTGCCCCTCCCCGGCCCCGGCGACTACGCCGCGGTCGACGTCTCGCTCGAGGAGGACGGCGGGTCGCCCGAGCACTCGGGGACGAGCGTCGTCACGGGGGCGTTCCCCGCAGGGGCGTAGCGCCTCTGGTTTGATCCGGCGCCGTGCCGCTCGCCCGGATCCCTTCCTGGGCGCTCCTCGCAGCGCTCGTCGTCGGGTCGGCCGCGCTTCGCTTCGCGGGCGCGACCGGCATGCCGACGCCGTGGATCACGCCCGACGAGACGCTCTACGGGATCCTCGGCCGGTCGCTCTGGCGCGACGGCGAGCTGGCGGTCGTGGGCGAGCCGGTGCCCTTCTACAGCTTCCTCCACCCGCTGCTCGTGGGGCTGCCGCTCGCGCTCTGGGACGGCGTGACCGGGTACCGCGTCGCGCAGGCCGTGAGCGCGCTCGCGATGTCCTCGACGGCCGTTCCCGTGTTCCTCTGGGGCCGGCGGCTGATGCGCGACGGCTGGGCCCTCGTCGCCGCCGCCCTGACGGTGGCGATCCCCGGCGTCGCGCTCTCGGGCCTGTTGATGACCGAGACCGTCTTCTATCCCGTCGTCGCGCTCGCGGCCTGGGCGTTCGCCGCCGCGCTCGAGCGGCCGACGCTGCTCCGGCAGGCGGCGGTGGTGGCGGCGATCGCGGCCGCGTGCCTGACGCGGCCGCAGGCCCTGATCCTCGTGCCTGCGCTCGCCAGCGCGGCCTGCGTCGCGGCCGGGCTCCTGCGCGACCGCCGGGTGCTCGTGCGACTGTGGCCGGCGGCGTCCGGGCTCGCCGCCTTCGGGCTCGCGTGGGCGGTGGCGAGCCTCCGTCGCGAGAGCGGCAACTGGTCACGGACGCTCGGCGGCTACCAGTCGGCCGCAGAGTCGTCGTACCCGCTCGACCGGACGATCGAGGACGTGCTCCGGCACATCGGCGGCGTCGTCTGGATCGTCGGGCTCGTCCCGGTGGTCGCGCTGGTCGTGTTGCTCGCGCTCGCGGTCCGGGCGCGCCCACCCGCCGGCGAGGCGGCGCTGCTCGCGGTCGCCGCGTCGCTCGCCCTCTGGGTCGGGATCGAGGTCGGCGTCGTCGCCACCGGCTACGTGGAGGCCTTCGGCGAGCGCTACCTCCTGTCGACCGCGCCGCCGCTGTTCCTCGTCCTCTGCCTCTGGCTCGACCGCGGCGCCCCGAGGCCGCGCCTGGTGACAGGGGCCGCCGCGGTCGGTGCGCTGCTGCTCGTGCTGCTCATCCCCTTCGACGACTGGGTGCGCGTCGCGTCGCTGCCGAACGCGCCGAGCTTCACCGTGCTCTGGCGGGAGGACGCGGCGGAGGCGGGCTGGATCCTCCCCGCGGTCGCGGCCGCGCTCACCGCGCTGCTGCCGCGGCGCCTGCTCCCGCTGCTCCCCGCGCTGCTCCTCGCCGGGTTCGCGGTCAGCTCCGTGGCAGCGGCCGACCACATCGAGCGCGCGTCGCGCCTGCTGCGCACGCAGCTCGTCGGCCCCGGCCGCACGTGGGTCGACGACCGCGTCGGCCGGGACGGGGCGACGTACGTGTACGACGGCGAGGCCAACTGGAACGCGGTCTGGGAGCACGTCTTCTGGAACACGCGGATCACGAGCGTCGCCGACCTGCCGAACGTGCAGGTGAACGGGCCGATGCCGCAGATCCGGCTCCGGATCGCGCCGGACGGCAGTGTCTCGCCCGAGCCGCACGCACGTCACGCCGTCGTGTCCAGCTTCTTCGAGCTGCGCGGGGAGCGGGTCGCCGAGGCCGTGCAGCGCGGGATCGGGCAGCGCGCGCTCGTGCTCTGGCGCCTCGACGGGCCGCTCCGCCTGGGGACGCGCCTGACCGGCGTGCAGGCCAACGGCGACGTCTTCGGCGCGGGCCGCCTGACCGTGTGGGACTGCCGCGCCGGGCGGCCGCTGCTGCTGACCCTGCTCGGGAAGTCCGGGAGGCCGATTCAGCTCCTCCAGGACGATCGGGCCGAGCGCACCGTCGAGCTCGCGCCGGGCGAGTCCACCTTCGTCACGGTCCCGGCCCGGCCGCGCACGCCGGGCGGCGTCTGCACCTTCGACGTCACGAGCGACGGGCTGTTCGGGACGACCCAGTTCCGCTACGAGCGCTGATCCGCTACGGGCGCCGAGAGGGAGGCCGCGCCGCCTTCCCGACGCGAACGGGACAAAGCAACAGACTGTTACTTGTCCCGTCTCGATCGGGGTGCGTCCGCGGCGACGAGCAGCCACCGCAGCTCGTACTCGACCCGGTCCGGAAGCGACGCCTCCGCCCGCGCGAGTCCCGCGGCGAACTCGTCCTCGCCGAGCAGCCGCAACGTCGAGATGTAGCGCCCCCGGATCCGCTCGAGCGCGTCGTCACGGCGGAGCGCCGCCCGCTGGACGAGATGCTCGAACGGCCGCGGGAGGAGCCCCGCGGCCGTCAGCTCGGCCTCCAGACCAGCGGCGTCCGGGAACCGCCGCAGGTCGAGCTCGAGCAGCGAGGGGAAGTAGCGGTTGAGCCAGTAGCCGTCGAAGTGCGCCGGGTCGAAGGTCGCGGCGGCGAGCCGGCCGCCGTCGCCGAGCACGCGCCTGATCTCGGCGAACGCGGCGGGACGGTCGGCGAGGTGGAGCACGAGCCGCGCGACGACGCGGTCGAACCAGCCGTCCCGGAACGGGAGCGCCTCCGCCGTCCCGCGCTTCAGCCCGACCGACCGCGGCACGCGCGCGCGGGCGACCTCGAGCATCTCCTCGCTCGGGTCGATCGCCCAGACCTTCGCCGACCACCGCTCCGCGAGGGCGGCTGCGAGCGTGCCGGTGCCGCAGCCCACCTCGAGCACGCGCGTGCCGGCGAGCGCGCCGAGCGCGACGAGCCGTGCCGCCAGCTCCCACCAGTTGTCGTCCTGCGGCCGCAGCGCGTCGTAGCTGGCCGCGAGCCCGCCGAAGTCGGGGCCGGTCGCTATTCGCCGAGGAGCTCGTCCGGCTCGGTCAGCGCCTCGATCGCCTCCTGCGCCGCCTCGAGCTCGGATTCGCGGACGAGGACCTTCTGCGGAGCGTCCTCGGTCGCCGCCGGGTGATGGTCGACCGCGATCACGAGCTCCGACTCGATCCCGGCGTTGCGCAGGATGTCGCGGACCTCCTCGGCCTCCGCGATGTCCCCTGCGACCGTGAGCTGCACCATCCTCATGGCGCGGCCAGCCTAGACGACTTCCGCCGGCTCCGCCTCGGTTCGCCGCTCTCGCGCGACGCCGCCCTTTACGAGCCGCGGTGCGCCGCGCTCGGGGAACGGGATCTCGACGACGTCGAAGTCGCGCGGGACGACCGTGTCGGGGAACACGGCGCGGGCCTCGTCCCGGACGTCGCGGCCCGTGTAGCGGCTCGACACGTGGGTGAGCGCGAGCAGCCGGACGTCGGCGGCCCGCGCGAGCTCCGCCGCCTGCGCCGCGGTCGAATGGAGCGTCTCCTCCGCCCGCACGCGCTCGTCGTCGCAGAAGGTCGCCTCGTGCACGAGCACGTCGGCGCCGCGCGCGGCGTCGAGGACCGAGCCCGCCGGCGCGGTGTCGCCGGCGAGGACGAGCTTCCGGCCGGGGCGCGGCGGCCCGAGCACCTCGTCCGGCCTGACGACGCGGCCGCCGCCGAGCGTGACCTCCTCTCCGCGCTGCAGCGCCCCCCGCTCCGGGCCCGACGGCACGCCGAGCGCGTCGGCGGCGGCGACGTCGAAACGGCCCGGCCGCGGCGGCTCGACCAGTGCATAGCCGACCGCGTTGACGCCGTGGGCGACGGCGAACGTCGCAAGCTCGTAGCCGTCGCGCGCGAGCACGTCGCCCGGGCGGAGCTCGACGAGCTCGTGCTCGTAGGTGAGCCGCCCGAAGATCCGCCGCAGCGACCCGAACAGGTCGCGGAGCCCCGGCGGCCCGAGGATCGTGATCGGCTCCTCGCGGCCGCGCAGCGCGAAGCTCTTCAGCATCCCGGGGAGTCCGAGGTAGTGGTCGGCGTGGTAGTGCGTGAGGAAGACCTCGCGGAGGTCGAGGAGCCCGACCTCCGAGCGCAGGAGCTGCCGCTGCGTGCCCTCGCCGCAGTCGACGAGGAGCCGTTCCCCGCCGCGGCGGACGAGCAGCGCGCTCGGCGCCCGCTGCGCCGTCGGCATCGAGCCGGCGGTGCCGAGGAAGACGAGGTCCAGGTCCACGCCCGCAGTCTAGGAGCGCGGCGGACGATGGCCAGAAGAGGCCGGGGCCAGAGAAGGCGGGGGCCGGGCCGGCAGGGGTCAGGCCGGCGGCAGCACGAGCCGCTGACCGGGGACGATCGTCGTGCCGTCGAGGCGGTTGCGCTCGCGTAGCCTCCAGACCGCCTCGCGCGGATCGCCCGCGTAGTGCGACTGCGCGATCGCCCAGAGGGTGTCCGCCGGCCGGACGACGTAGACGCGCTCGGGCCCTGCGCCCGTCGAGGGTCGTGCGAACACGGCCCACGCGACCACGGCGGCGAGGACGACGGCGGCGACTCGGGCGAACACGTGTTCGACTCTACCACGCGAACACGTGTTCGGTCAAGGCCCGAGCGCGACCAGCTCCGGCTCGAGCTCCCTGCCGTGGACGTGAAGCATCAGCATCGAGCGCCCCTTCGAGGCGCGGCGGCGCTCGGTCGGGCTGCCCGGGTTGAGGAGCCACACACCGTCGACGCGGCCGACCTCGGCGACGTGCGTGTGGCCGAAGACGACCGCGTCGCACCCGGGGAACCGGCGCAGCAGCCGGCCCTCTCTCCCGGCCCGCGGTCCCGGGACGTGGACGACGCCGATCCGCGTCTCCTCCGCCTCCACGATCCGCTCGACTGGCAGCACGTCCCGGAGCGCGGGCTCGTCGGCATTGCCGCGGACCGCGGCGACCGGCGGCCCGAGCGCGCGGAGCTCGTCGAGGAACACGAGCGACGAGAGGTCGCCGGCATGGACGATCAGGTCGGCGCCGCGGAGCCTCGCCGCGCACGCCTCGGGGAGCCGGCGCGCCCCCCGCGGCAGGTGCGTGTCGGAGACGACCCCGACGAGCGTTACCGCACCCGCAGCGGCTTGCCGAGGAGGACCGTCGTCCGGGCGGGGTTCGTCGCCGCGGCGAGGCGGATCGCGGACACGTACGTGCCGGCGCGCCGGGCCGGGCGCAGACGGACGACCGGCGAGCGGTACGCGCGGACGGTCCCGCGGATCCCCTCCCGCGGAGCGGACGCCGCCGCGAGCAGGCGGACGATCTGACGCCGCGAGACGCCGACCGGCACCCACGCCGCCGTGTAGGTCGCGTCCTCCTCGGCCGTCACCGTGAACGCGCGCGAGCGCGCCGACCAGGTCGCCCTTGCGCCCACGACCCCCGTCGCGTGCCGCCAGCGCACCGTCGCCCCGGGACAACCCCGCTCGCGGACGGACGCGATCGCCGCCTTCACCGCGGCGAACGAGTCCTTCGCGATGCCGTCCGAGCGCAGCAGCCCGCTCTGGAACCGTTCCCGGTCGCGCTCGTCGACGAGGTGGAACAGGCTCAGCGACGCGACCGACGGGTCGCACGCGGCCATGCGGACGGCCTGGGAGTAGTACCGGCCCTGCGTCAGCTCGTCGATCACCGGCACGTTCTCGAACCCGTCGTAGCCCTCGCCCCAGGCGTCGGTCTGCCAGCCGAGCTCGTCGAGGTGCACCTCGAGGCCGTCCTCGAACGTCGGCTGGCGCGTCCGCGCGAACGCGTCCCAGAAGGCCTGCTTCAGCCGGTCGAGGTTCGGCATGCCGATGTTCGGCCAGCGGTAGCCCTTCGTCGGCGCGTCGGTGTTCAGGAGCGGATACGGGTGCTGGCTCAGCGCGTCCATGATCGGCCGGTTCCGCCGGCTGGCGCGCATCGCGAGCCCGAGCGCGCGCAGGAACCGCACCGGCGAGGTCGACACGTTCGAGCGCGCCTTGCAGAGGTCGTTGCCGCGGGGCGACAGGGCCACGCCCACCACCTCGACGTCCGCGCTCACGCTCTTCAGCGCGTCGTACATCGTCGCCTGCGCGCGCAGGTACGAGCGGGCCGAGGCGTTGGCGCAGCGCGCCGTGAACTGCGGCTGCCAGAAGCGCGGCTGGTTCGGCTCGTTGGGCCCGATCCACGTCTTCACCGTCGGCCAGCGACGTGCGGCGAGCTGCAGCCAGGTGGAGAACGCGGCGAGGTTGACCACCGAGGTGAGCGACGACGCGCGCCGCTGGTAGACGGCGAACGCGATCTCGACGCCGTGATCGGGCGCGGCCGCCACGAGCCGGTCGATCTCGTCCGCCTGCGGGAGCACCTTGGGGTACGCAGGGTCGAACGTGAGCGAGACGACGTTCCTCGTCATCCCGAGGTCGGCGACGGTCTCCAGGATCCAGTCGGGCGACGCCTTGCCGAGGTCCTCCGTGACGCCGTACTCGGCCGCCCCGGCGGCGCCGGAGGCGAGGAGCGCCGCGAGGGCGCAGGCGAGGACCGCAGCGAGCGTCTTCATCGGCAGGAAGGCCCGCGGCGCGGGCGCCGGGAGAATGCACGAACCGCAGGCGCCTCGGAAGGGCCGTGCGGCCCATCTTTCGCGGCAGCGGGGCCTATTCCTCGCCGCTCGACCCGGGCGCGACCGCGTCGACGAGCCTCGAGGCGCCGAAGCGCACCGGGTCGTCGGCGGGGAGGCCCGTCGCCCGCTCGGCCGCCGCGATCGCGTCCCGCGCCTCGTCGTCGGCGAGCGCGTGCGTGTTCAGGGCGATCGCCTCCACGCGGGCCCGCCGTGCCGGCAGCGACGCACGCTCGTACAGCTCGACGAGCTCGGGCAAGGGCGGGATCGGGTGCTCCGGCCGGTCCTCGACGTGCGTGGCTCCGGCGAGGTGGCAGAGCACCAGCGCGTGCGGCGTGCTGCCGTGCAGCAGCCCCATCGTCACCCCCGAGTAGTCGGGGTGGACGAGCGCGCCCTGCCCCTCGACGACCAGCAGCTCCTCCCCGCCGCGCCGGTGGCCCTCCACGACGAGCCGCTCCGCCGCGCCGGCGAGGAAGTCGGCGACGACGGCGTCCACGGCGATCCCCCAGCCGGCGATGAGGATCCCGGTCTGGCCGGTGGGGACGAACCGCGAGCGGATGCCGCGACGCCGCGCCTCCAGGTCCAGCTCGAGCGCGACCGTCTTCTTCCCGATCGCGCAGTCGGAGCCGACGGTGGCGACGATCCGCGCCGGCACGCGGAGATTCTCGCCGGTCGGGACGCTCAGGCCGTCGGGCGGCCGGCGCAGGTCGCGGAGCTCGACCCGGTGCCGCGCGGCGAGCTCGCGCAGCTCGGGGTCGTCGCCGAGGAACTCGTGGAGGCCCGACTCGACGTCCAGCCCCTGGCCGATGCACCGCCTGAGCAGCTCGCGCCACTCCGGCGGGAAGCGGCCGCCGGCGGTCGCCACGCCGACCACGGCGGTGGTGGGGTTGAAGCAGAGCGCGTCGTTGACCGAGGCGACGACCGGCTTCCCCTCCATCGTCTCGCCGGCCCGCCGGGAGTCGAGCACCGCGACCACGTCGTCGGCGCGGTAACGGAGCAGGCCGCGCGCCGTCTTCCCGTAGTGCGGGTCGCCCGAGAAGCCCTCCGCCAGGATCAGGTACCGCTTCACGTCCGAGCAAGTGACAGTCTGTTACTTGTCCAGTTCAGGAGCGTAGTCGTGCCGCGGGCGCGACGCCGAGGCCCGGCGCGTCTGCCGGCACCTGCACGCCGTCGACGAGCTCGACCCCCGGCCACGGGTCCTCCGCGAGCAGGAGGTTGCCGTCGAGGTCGACGTGGTCGCAGAGGCTCGCGATCTGCGCTCCCGCAGCGATCCCGAGCCCCGACTCGACCATGCAGCCGAGCATCACGCCGAGCCCGAGCGCGCGCGCGGCGTGCGCCATCCGCACCGCCTCGCGGATCCCGCCCGACTTCGCCAGCTTGAGGTTGACGCCGTGCGCCACCCGCGCGCACGCGGCGACGTCCGCGAGCGTGTGGCAGTCCTCGTCGACGTACACGGGGAGAGGCGAGCGGCGCCGCAGCTCCTCCCCGCCCGCGTCCCCGGCCGGGAGCGGCTGCTCCACGTACTCGACGCCGAGCTCGGCGAGCTGCGGGATCGCGTCGAGCGCCTCGTCGAGCGACCAGTACTCGTTGACGTCGACCTGGAGCGGCACGTCGGTCACGCCCCGCACGACGCGGACGCGCTCGACGTCGAGGCCGTCGCCTCCGCCGAGCTTGAGCTTCAGCCGCCGGAACCGGCCGCGGACGCGCTCCGCCTTTCGCGCGGTCTCGTCGGGGTCGCCGAGGCCGAGCGTCCACGAGGTCGGCGGCCCCCCGCGGCGCAGGCCGAGCAGGCGCCAGACCGGCAGCCCGAGCAGCTTCCCCTGGAGGTCGTGGAGCGCGCCGTCGATTGCCGCGCGCGCGGCCCGTTCCCGCGCCGGCAGCCGCTCGAGGATCTCGTCGACCGCGAACGGGTCGTCGCCCAGCTCAGCGGCCGCCTCCTGCGCGAACGCGAGCGCAGAGGCCGCCGACTCGTCGTAGCGGTCGATCGGCGCCGCCTCGCCGTAGCCGGTCACGTCGCCGTGGCCGATCGCGACGACCACGGTCTCGGCCACGTCCTGGGCCGAGCGCGCGATCCGGAAGGTCTCGGCGAGGCGGAGGGACTGCACGCGCGCCTCGAGCTGCACCCCGTGAGCCTACTGAGATTGCATCCGCTATCCCCTCGCAGTAGCGTGCCCCCGTCAGTCGTCCAGAAGGGGGAGAAGATGAACCGCCGCACCACCCGCCTGCTCGTGGCGCTGGCCGCGCTCGCCTCGGCGCTCGTCGCCACTACGGCCGGCCAGGCCGCCGCTGCGCCCGCGGCGACCGCGTTCGACTCGTGCGCGGCGTTCGACGCCGTTACCGCGATCACGTCCTCGACCGGGCTCGCCCGCGGCGCCGGCGACGCGGTTCGCGAGCCCTCGCTCAACGCGACCTACACGGCGATGCCGGACAGCGCCAAGGGCAAGGGCGGCCCGCGCTTCAAGGCGACCGTCGACGTCTGGTTCCACGTCGTCACCGACGGCGCGACCGGCAGCGTGACGCAGAAGCAGATCGACGACCAGCTGACGGCGCTGAACCTCGGCTTCGACGGCTTCTACGGAGGCGCGAGGTCCGGGCTCAAGTTCCGCCTCGCCGGCGTCACGCGCACCGACAATGCCGAGTGGTTCTACGCCGGGCCCACGACGAAGGGCGAGCGCGAGATGAAGAAGGCGCTCCATCGCGGGGGCTGGGCCACGCTCAACGTCTACTCGACGACGGCCGGCGCGTACCTCGGCTGGGCGTACCTCCCCGGGCTCCCGGAGTCGCAGCAGTACCTCGACGGGATCGTGTCCGACTGGGAGGCGATGCCGGGGACGTCCGACAGGTACGCCGACCGGTACGACCTGGGGTTCACGCTCGTCCACGAGGCAGGCCACTGGGTCAACCTCGAGCACACGTTCTACGGCGGCTGCAACGCGAAGGGCGACTACGTGGACGACACGCCGGCCGAGCGGACGCCGACGAGCGGGTGCCCGGCCGGCAAGGACACGTGCTCGGACCCGGGCGTCGACCCGATCCACAACTTCATGGACTACTCGTACGACGCGTGCTACGAGGAGTTCACGCCGGGACAGGTCGCCCGGATGCAGGACGCCTGGCTCTTCTACCGCGCCGGTCAGTAGCGGCGCAGGCGGAGGGCCGGCCTCGCTGCCGGCCCTCCGCCGCGTCACCTCGGCCCGTCACTCGTCCGACGTGATCAGCCGCCCGTCGCGGTAGCCGCCCGACCGCGGCAGGCGATGCTCGAAGCTGCAGGCTGCCACCGCGGCGACGTCTGCGCCCCACAGGCTGCGCAGGATCGCGGTGACGAGCGGCACTCCCTCGGATTCGCTCGCCTCGAGCCCGACGATGTACGGCCACCACGTGAAGTCGGTCTCGTCGGGTGGTTCTGCCTCGAACGTCGGGTTCGACGAGTTGTGCGTCACGTCGATCTCGACGCCGCCCGGGGTCGTGACGGCCGGCCCGTCGGCGACGCCGCCGGTCGCCGCAGCGACCAGGTCCGCCAGCGCGTCCGCGCTTTCGACCCCGGTCACGAAGACGGCACACCAGTCGACGGCATCCGTCATGCCGACGCGCCACCCCGACGCCACGCGCCCGATAGCAACGAACCCCTGCTAGTCGCGTCGTGACTCACGCCGTGACTCATCGGCGTCGAACAAGTCGCCGCCCTGGCTCAAGCGGTAGGCCTCGGCCAAGACCCACGTCAGGGCGGCGATTCCGAACAGCACTGCCGCGAAGCCGTTCCAGAAGGTCAGCCCCACGAACACGACCACCACGACGAGAGCGGTAACGAGCAGGCGTCGCATTCCCGACATCATCCGGCCCGTCCTGCTCCGACCTTGACCCGACTGGCCACAACGGGGGTTCTATGCGCCCGGCAGGATTCGAACCTGCGACCTCGCGCTCCGGAGGCGCGCGCTCTATCCCCTGAGCTACGGGCGCCGGGGCCGCCCAGTGTACCGGCGTTTCCGGCCCCGCTCCCGCCGCGCGTCAGGCCCGGGACGCGGCCCGGGTAGCCTCGGGCGGGTGCGCCCGCTGCTGGCCTACGTCCGCTCGCTCAACCCGCACCTCCCGCGCTCCGTCCAGATCCTGCAGGCCGGCGGGCTCGCGAACGCGTTCGGGAACGGCCTCGCGATCCCGTTCCTGTTCATCTACCTGCACAACGTCCGCGGCATCGACCTCGGCACCGCGGGGCTCGTGGTCGGCACCAACGGCGCCGTCAGCCTGGTCTCGGGCCCCGTCCTCGGCGCGATGATCGACCGCGTCGGCGGGCGCCGGACGCTCGCCTTCGCGCTCGTGGCGATGGCCGTCGGCTACGGGCTCTACCCGTTCGTCCACGAGCCGTGGCAGGCCTTCGCCGCCGCCGCGATCGCCGGGATCGGGAACGGCGGCTTCTGGCCCAGCCAGTCGAGCCTGCTCGCAGGCCTCGCCGGGCCGACGCAGCGGCACACCGCATTCGCGACGCAGCGCGTGATGATGAACCTCGGCATCGGCCTCGGCGGGCTCACCGGCGGGCTGATCGCGACCACGTCCAACCCGAGGACGTTCGAGGCGCTGTTCCTCCTCGACGCCGCGACGTTCCTCGTGTTCGTCGGCGCGCTCGCGTTCGTCCCGGACCCCCCGCGCGCGGTCGGCGCCGACGGGCGTCACGAGCGCGCCGGCAGCTACGTCGACGTGCTGCGCAACCGCGTGTTCGTGGCCGTCCTCGCGCTCAACTTCGTGTTCGTCGCGGCCGGGATGGCCGGGCTCGAGACGTTCCCGGCGTACGCGAAGAACTTCGCCGGCGTGGGCGAGACCGGGATCGGCGTGGCGTTCTTCCTCAACACCGTCGTGATCGTGTTCGCGCAGCTGCCGATCGCCCGCGCGCTCGAAGGCCGGCGGCGCATGGCGACCTTCGCGGTGCTCGGGATCGTGTGGGCGGTGTCGTGGGCGCTCGTCCCGCTCGCCGGGACGGCGCTCACGGGCGGGGCCGCGTTCGCGCTCCTCGCCTTCGCCATCTCGCTGTTCGCCGTCGGCGAGTGCCTCCACGGGACGGTCCAGGCGCCGCTCGTCGCCGACCTCGCCGACCACCGCCTGATCGGCCGGTACATGGCGCTGTCGGCGTGGACGTGGAGCGTCGGCTTCACCCTCGGCCCCGCCGTCGGCGGCTACGCGCTGAAGCACGCGCCGGAGGCGTTCTGGCTCGGGGCCGGCGCGCTCTGCCTCGCCGCCGGCGCGATGTCGCTCCTGCTCGAGCGGGCGCTGCCCGTGCACGTCCGCCGCACGCCGGGCCGAAGGCGTGCCGGGGAGGCTTTCGGGGTAGCATCGGGAACCGTGACGGCGACCATGGACGACCCGCTGAGTCCCGATGCCGGCCCTGCCCCGCATCCGGCGCACGCGCCCGCGGCTGGCCTCGAGCGAGGTCACGGCTCCGCCTGAGCCCCGCCTCGCCGAGCTCACCGCCAACGGGCTGACCTGGATCCACCTCGACGCGCCCCTGCTCGGCGAGGCGACCGAGCTCGCCGATCGCTTCGGCTGGCACGAGCTCGACCTCGAGGACATCCTCTCGAAGCGCCAGCGGCCCAAGATCGACGAGTACCCCGACTACCTCTTCTCCGTCCTCCACTTCCCCTGGTACGACAAGGCGGTCGGGCGCCTCAACGCCGCCGAGCTGGACGTGTTCCTCGGCCGCGACTACCTCGTCACGCTGCCGAACGTCGAGCTGCTGCCCGTCTCACGGCTGTTCCGGCGCGTCGAGGCGGACGCACAGCTCCGGGACGACCTGTTCGGCAAGGGCTCCGGCTACCTGCTCTACCACGTCCTCGACGACCTCTTCGACTACTGCTTCCCGATCCTCGACAAGATCGGGCACAAGCTCGACCGGATCGAGGACGAGTTGTTCGAGGGCGCCGCCGAGGAGGTCGTGCGGGACATCTCCAACGTCAAGCAGGAGATCATCTCGTACCGCAAGATCATCAAGCCGGAGCGCGCGACGCTGCGGCTGCTCGAGCGACGCGTGGAGCGGTTCCTCCCCGAGGAGCTGGAGATCTACTTCGACGACATCGTCGACGCGTCGGAGCGGATCTGGGACCTCCTCGACAACTACAAGGAGGTCGCCGACGCGCTCGAGCAGACGAACGAGTCGGTGATCTCGCACCGCCAGAACGACGTGCTGCGGTTGCTGACGCTCATCAGCGTGACGATGCTGCCGCTGACGCTGATCACGGGGATCTTCGGGATGAACGTCCTCTACCCGGGCGAGGGGACGCCGGAGGCGTTCTGGATCATCCTCGCGCTCCTCGTCGCGACGCTGGCGGGGATGGTCGCCTTCTTCCGCTACAAGCGCTGG
>DATIDD010000050.1:0-12829 GCA_035456465.1 Gaiellaceae bacterium
GACGAGGTCGTAGAGACGCCGGAGCTCGTCCCCGCTCGCGAGCGCATCGAGGTCGTCGTCGGCGTACACGTCGGGATCCCGCCTCGTCTTCTCGAGCCAGCGCAGGAACGGGAAGTCGTAGCGGAAGAATCGCGGCGGGACGCCGCGATCCCGGTACGGCCGGTCGAGGACGACGGGCGGCGTGCCGCCCGCATACCAGGTGTCGCCCCAGCCGTCGCCGTCGGCGTCGCGGAAGTTGTAGGCCTGCCAGGTGTTCGTGGGGAGCACGACGGCGACGCGGCTCGTCCCGAGCCGTCGCGGGCGGAGCACGAACGGCGCGTAGCCGACACGCCCGTCGCCGGCGACGAGGCGCGCGTAGTAGAGGCCGCTCGGCCAGTCGCCGATCCAGACGAACGCGGCGTTGCGGGCGCCGCGCCTGTGCGACCAGTCGAGCGTGACCGGCTCGCTCACCGGCACGCCGGAGAGCGCGTCCTCCCGGTTCGTCGACACGGGCTCCGGCCCGTTGCGGAAGAGCTGCAGCATGAGCTGCTTGGCGTCGGCCTCGATCCGGAGGCGCGCGCGCTGGCCCGGCTGATAGCTCCGGCGCACCCAGGCCGCCTCGATCCCGAGCACGCGGACGACCGGCGCGCGCAGGCCGCGGCGCTCGCCGTAGACGGTGATGCGGCCGCGCTCGTCGCGGACGGTCGTCCGCATCAGGTACGTGCGCGCCTCGGCGTTCGCAGGCGGCTGCCACTCGAAGGCGTGCGCGCCGGGGCCGAGACGGCGTCTTCGCGACCAGACGGTGCGGTCGCCGCGCCTGCCGGTCGCGACCGCCTCGACCTTGACCGTCGCCGGCTCGTCCAGCCGGAAGCGGACGATCGCGCGGCCGGCGCGGCGGCGGGGGGAGAGGCTCGCGAGGAAGCGGGAGTCGCCGGGGCGCGGCGATGCGCCGTTCCCGACGCGGAGCCCGCGGAGCGCGGGCGCGCCCGCGGTCGCGCCGAGCGGCCGCGCCACGGCCGCGAGGGTCGCGGCCGCCGCGGCGCGGAGGAAGGAGAGGCGGCTCGTCGCCACTGCGCCAGATTCTCGGTCCTCCGGCCCGGATCCTGCGCGCCTCGGGTCGTCGCCTCCCGGCGGCGGCAGGCCCCGCGGCCGCCGCGAGGGCGACCGCGGGGCAGTGGCTCGCTACCGCACCCGGGTGGAGACGGTACGAGAGAGCGACTTGCCGCCGTGCGAGACGGTGATGGTCGCCCGCAGCTGCTTCCCGCGGGCGGCCTTCGGCAGCGTCCAGCCCCCGCACATGGCCGTCGTCCGGTCGCCCTTCCCGCTGACCAGGATGCGGAAGAACCGCCCCGTACGCTGCGGTAGCGCCTTCTTGCCGAGGCGCCCGCTGCACCGGACGGTGCCCTCGCTCAGCGGCATCCCGGTGTCGGCGCGGACGGCACGCAGCGCCAGCGACCATGACCGCCCGGCGCGGGCGACCTGGTCGGGGAGATCGAAGCCGCTCCGGAGCGGCGACACGAACAGCTCGAACGGGAGTCGCATCGGGAACCAGTAGGTGTCGTCTCCGTTCGGGGCCAGCTCCTGCGGGGCGCCGTCGCCTGAGCGGGAGGCCGCATAGAACTCGAATCCGGGCGTCAGGCCGAGATCCTCGCGGCCGAGCACGAGGTCGAAGCCGTTGCGCGCGTACTGGTAGGACGAGCGCCGGCCGAGCGGCACGCGGAACGCGTCGCCACCGTCGAACCGCACGAGCTGCGCGCCCGTGGCATCGACGTTGACGTCGAAGTCCCAGCCGTACTCGTCGCCGGTGGTCGCATCGTCGTCGGCGTCGATCACGAGGACGACGTCGTCGTCCTCGAGGAGCGCCGGCCGGTTCGGGATCTCGACGCGGATCCGGATCAGCCCCTGGTCGTCGGAGCTCACGGAGACGCCCGTGATGTCCGGCGCGGGACCGGCGTCGTCGGCTGCGTCCGTGACGGTGAGGCTGTTCGCGGTGACCGCGGCCAACGCGCCGGTCGCGACCGCCGTCGCGCAGGCCGCGACGGCGAGACCGACGACGGTACGGGATGGAAGTCGGGTGTGCATCGTTGTCCTTTCGGTCGAGGGGTCGGCCCGAGGATCGTCGGCGCTGCTCACGCGTCGATCACGCGGCGCTCATCCGGCACGGTGCGGGCGGCGCCGGGCGGAAGCCACGCGGCTCCGCCCGGCTCGACCCCTCCCGCCCGGACTCCGTCGCGCGGCCGCGACCGTGCCCGCGCCCACTGCACAGGCCGGGAGCAGCGGCGTGGCGATCAGGTCGGCGACTGCGTCAACGGCTCCAGCGTGCGCCGAGTCGATCACGCGCCGCTCACGCGGGCCTCACGCGGCCGCTAGGCGCCGTTCGGACAGGCTGCTAGAACCGGCGCGTGGAGGTTCGCCTCCTCGGACCGCTCGAGGTCGACGCCGGCGACGGCGGCGTGCCGCTGCCGCGCGCAAAGCAGCGGGCGCTACTGGCCGTCCTCGCGCTGCACGCCGGGGAGGCGGTCCCCGTCGACCGGCTCGTCGACGACCTCTGGGGCGAGCGGCCGCCGGCGCGGGCGGTGGGATCGCTCCACAACCTCGTCTCGCAGCTGCGCCGCCTGCTGGGCGCTGGGGCGATCGTGACGCGCGGCCGCGGCTATGCGCTGGCCTGCGCGCCCGACGACGTCGACGCGCACCGGTTCGAGCTGGTCGTGGAGCAGGCGCGCGGAGCCGACCCGAGCACGCGCGCGCACCGCCTGCGCGAGGCGCTGGCGCTCTGGCGCGGGCCTGCGCTGGCGGATCTCGCCCTGGAGCCGTTCGCCGCGGTCGAGGCCGCGCGTCTCGACGAGGAGCGGACCGCCGCGCGCGAGGCCTTGCTCGAGGCGGAGCTCGAGCTCGGGAAGGGGCCGGAGCTCGTCGCCGAGCTCGAGCGGCTCGTCGCGGAGCACCCGCTGCGCGAGCGCTTGCGAGGGCAGCTGATGCACGCGCTCTACCGGGCCGGCCGCCAAGCCGACGCGCTCGACGCGTACCGCGCGGCACGCACGGTGCTCGTCGAGGAGCTGGGGCTCGAGCCGTCTCCGGAGCTCCAGGAGCTGCACGCCGCGATCCTGCGGCAGGATCCGTCGCTGTCGGCCGCCGCGGTCGCGGGCACGCGCGCCGCTCCACGCGTCGACGAGCGTCGCAAGACGGTGACGGCGCTGTTCGTCGACCTCGTCGACTCGACCTCGCTCGCGACCGGGCTCGACCCGGAGGTCCTGCGCATCCTCATGGACCGGTACTTCGAAGCGGCGCGGACAGCGGTCGAGCGGCACGGAGGCGTCGTCGAGAAGTACATCGGGGACGCCGTCGCGGCCATCTTCGGCGAGCCCGTGCTCCACGAGGACGACGCCCTGCGTGCGGTTCGTGCGGCGTTCGACCTCCACGCCGCGCTCGCGGCGATCGCGACCGACCTCGAGCGGAGCCACGGCGTCGAGCTTCGCGCCCGTGCGGGCGTCGCCACCGGCACCGTGCTCGTCGGCGAGCGGCGGGTCGACGAGTCCCGGACGGTCGGGGGCGCGATGACCGTCGCGGCCCGGCTCGAGGCGGCCGCCGCGGTGGGGGAGACGCTGATCGCCCAGGAGACGCTCGAGCTCGTTCGCGCGCACGTCCGTTTCGAGCGGGTTCCCGAGGTGGCGCTGGGGCAGTCGGCGACGCTGCCCGCCTTCCGCGTCCGCGAGCTGCGCCCCGGCGCGGACACGTTCCGGCCCACGCCGCTGATCGACCGGCAGGCGGAGCTGGAGCAGCTTCGGGCCGCGTACGCGGATGCGTGCGAGGCCGGTCGAGGTAAGGCCGTGACGGTGATCGGCGAGGCGGGCGCCGGGAAGTCGCGCCTCGTGCGCGAGCTCGTCCTCGCCGTCGAGCACGAGGCTCAGGTGCTCGTCGGCCGCTGCGCCTCCTACGGCGACGGCGCGACCTGGGTGCCGCTCGAGGAGGCGCTGGCACCGGTCCTCGCCGACCGGCGCGGCAGCGCGTTCCTCGGGGCGGAGCCGCAGTCGGAGCGACTGCGCGCGGCGCTCGCCCCGGTCGGCGGCGACGAGGCCCACGCCGTTCCCGTCGGCGAGACGTTCTGGGCCGTTCGCCGCCTGCTCGAGCGGGCCGCGGCGGAGCGGCCGGTGGTGCTCGTCCTCGACGACGTGCACTGGGCCGAGGGCACGCTGCTCGATCTCGTCGAGTACCTGCGCGCCAGGCCGCCTGCGGCTCCGGTGCTCGTGAGCTGCGCAGCGCGGCCCGACCTCCTCGAGCGAAGGCCCGGCTGGCGCGACGAGGGCTGCGTCGCGCTCGGCGACCTCGCCGAGCGCGACGCCGAGGCCCTGGTCGCGCTCCTCGGCGCGGAGCACGTCGACCCGTCGGAGCAGCGCCGGATCCTCGACGTCGGGGGCGGGAACCCGCTGTTCCTCGAGCAGCTGCTCGCGCACGCCCTGGAGCGCGGCTCCGGAGGCGGCCGGCCGGTGCCGCCGACGGTCGAGGCGGTGCTGGCCAGCCGCCTCGAGTCGCTGGAGCGGGCGGAACGCCGTGTCCTCGAGTGCGCCGCCGTGGTGGGGCGCGAGTTCACTCGGGCGGCGATCCTCGGCCTGCACGACGAGGACGACGAGCTCGGGGCCGACGCCGCGTTGATGGCGGCGCTTCGTCGCGGGCTCGTCCGCGTCGCGCCCGACGCCGCGGACGAGGACGCGTACCGCTTCCACCACGCGCTCGTGCGCGACGTCGCGTACGCGGCGATCCCGATGCTGCGGCGGGCGTCGCTCCACGAGCGCGTCGCCGCGTTCCTGACCAAGCGCGGTCGCGTGCCGGAAGAGGTCGTCGGGCTCCATCTCGAGACGGCACACGGGCTGCGGCGGAAGCTCGGCGAGCGCGGCCCGCCGCTGGAGGAGCTCGGCCGGCGCGCCGCGGAGCTGCTCGGGGGCGCGGGCATCCGGGCGTGGCAGCGCGCCGACGCCTCCACCGCGCGCAACCTGCTCGGGCGCGCCGCGGCGCTGCTCCCCGAAGACGACGCGTGGGGGATCGAGTTGCGCTGCGAGCTGGGCACGGCCGAGCGCGTCGCCGGTCGGCTGGCGGAGGCCGAGGCGACGCTCGCGCGCGCGGCCGAGGACGCGCGCCGTTCCGGCGTGCGGCGGCTCGAGCTCCGCGCCGAGCTCGAGCTCGGCGCGCTGCGGCTCGCGACGTCGCCGGTCCCGGACGTCGACGCACAGGTCGCCCGGGCGCAGGCCGCGATTCCCGAGCTCGAGCGCGCGGGCGACGACCGCGGGCTGGGTCGGGCGCAGCTGCTCGCGGGCTACGCGGCCGGCGCGTTTCGCCTGCAGAACGCGGCCTGGCTCGAGGGGGCCGAGCGCGCCGCGATCCACTACCGCCGCGCTGGCTGGCCCGCGGCCTGGGCCGCCGCGGGCATCGCGAACGCCCTCTTCCACGGACCGACGCCCGTGCCCGAGGCGATCGCGCGCTGCCGCTCCCTCCTCGTGGCCGACGACGTCGGCCGCTCGGGGGCGGCGCACGTGACCTTCGTGCTCGGGGGGCTCGAGGCGATGCGCGGCCGGTTCGATACCGGGCGCTCGCTGGTGGCGGAGGCGACGCTCGCGCTCGACGAGCTGGGCCTCGCCGCGCGCCTGGCGGACGCGGTGGCCTGTCGCGCCTGGGTCGAGCTGCTCGCGGGCGACCTGCCGGCCGCGGAGGCGGCGCTCCGGGCCAGCGCCGAAAGCGTGAGGGCGGCCGGCGACGTGGGGAGTGCGCTCACGCGAGGCGTCGAGCTCGCGGACGTCTGCTACCGCCTCGGCCGCCTCGACGAGGCCGGTGCGCTGGCCGGTGAGGCGGAAGCGCGCGGGTCGGCGGACGACATCGCGCTGCAGTTCACGTGGCGCATGGTGCGCGCGAAGCTCCTGGCGGCCGGGGGCGAGGTCGACGCTGCGGTTGGGCTCGCCGCCGAGGCGGTCGCGCTCGCGGCCCGGACCGACGCCCTGAACCAGCACGGGCAGACGGAAGCCACCCTCGCCGAGGTCCTCGTCGCGGCAGGCCGGCCGGGCGAGGCACGCGACGCGGCGCGACGCGCTGCCGCGCTCTTCCGGCGCAAGGGCAACCGTGTGCTCGAGCGGGCGCTGCGCGAGCAATTCGACATGGAGCCCCCGGCGACGACGCCGCGTCGCAGCTGAACAGACGGAAGGCCCAGTGCGGGCCCTCCGTCCTCCGGTGACCGAACCTCCTAGCCGCCGTCTCCACCCGTGTTCGGCATGCGCTTCACAGGGCCACCTCCTCTCGTGGCCCCAGGCTCGAGCGGAGCCCCAACGGCTCCGTCACGGCGCGCCAACGGGTCGCCAACGCGAGGCACGGCGGGTGGCGGCGGCTCGCGCTTCGGCGCGGCCGGCTACCGGCGGCGGCCGGCCGCGGCGTCCACGGCCGCTGCCTCGGCTCGACCGGCGCCGACTAGGGGCTCGCCGCTAGCGCGAGCGGCGCGCGGTGCGAACGACGAGCTCGAGTCGGCCCGTCAGCCCTGACAGATCGACGACCTGCGTGCGGGAATCGAACCGCGGATATGCGCGGCCGTCGAGCAGGACGCCGGTCATGCGCGTCCCCTCCGGCAGCCGGATCCGCAGCCGCAGCGCGGGCGGCGTGCGCGCGGGCACCTCGATTTGGGCGCCTACCGACTGCGCCCCGGCCTGTAGCGAGAACGAGACGGGTCCGAAGGCGGTCGGCACGCCGGCCACGGCGATCCGCCGGCCCGCACGCAGCCAGGCCCGCGGCGTCGCGAACGCGAGCTCGAGGCCGCCGGGCCGGCCGCCGGTCGCCGTGGTCTCGTGGACGAGCATGACGCGGACCGTCTCGAGGAACGCGGCGTTGGCGGCGCTGTTGGGAGGCAGGTACATCGAGCGGTACGGGGTGCCGCCGAGCGGCGCGACGCTGGCGGCCTCGCCCGCGGCGAACGTTCCGGGCGACATGGCGGCGCCGAGCTGGCCGTACAGGCTCAGCACGAGCTGGTCGGGCTCGTCCTCGTCCGCGAGGAACCGCGCGACGTTGATGCCGTAGACCTGATCAGTCCCCGACCGTGGGAACGCCGACCGGCCGTAGAGGGCGTAGGCGCCGGCGCGCACGAGGCCCAAGAGCCGGGAGCCGTGGCGCAGCATGTAGTCGTAGATCCCCGTCGCCTCGGCGCCGCCCGGCGGGAAGAGGCCCGACGCGAGCGCGTAGGGCATGACGAGGTTCCAGTAGCTCCCCGAGCGCGTCTCCGTCAGCGTCCCGTACGGCCGCTCGGGGTCGAGGAGCCGCACCGGGACGAAGAGCGAGCCGTCGGGCAGCCGGCGCCGGGACGAGCGCACGGCCCGCCGCAGACCGGCCTCGAGGCGCACGGCGAGGGCCCGCGACCTCGCCGCGAGCGCCGTCTCGCCCGTCTCGGCCCAGACGTGGCTCATCGCCCGCAGCCCCTGCCACGCCACCGCCTGGGAGTGGAGCCCGTAGACCGAGTCCGCGATGTCCGACGAGTAGCGCTCGCGGGCGAGCAGCGAGCGCGGGCTCGCGTCGAGCTGCCGACCCAGCGTCTCGACGTAGCCGCGCAGGACCGGCGTCACCTCCTCGACGTACGCGCGGTCGCGAAATCGCCGGTAGTGGGCCGCGTGCCCGACGAGCTTCTCGCCGCGCTTCCAGTTGGGGTACGGCGTCGGGCGTCGGGTCAGCGACGTGCGCAGGATCGCCCGCTCGACGGCAGCGAAGCCGTGCTCGCCCATCACCTGCGCGACGTCGATGCCCTCGGGGAAGGAGAACTCCTCGTACGGGTTGCCGATGCTGTAGCGCCATGTCAGCGTCAGGTTCTGCACGAGCAGGCCACGGATCGCGTCGAGCACCCGCCGCTCGGGGACGTCGATCCGCGCGCCCTCGGCAAGGCGGCCGCGCCAGTACGCGTCCACGGAGCGCCTCGCGGCTCCGTACGTGCTCGCGTTCAGCGTGAGCGGCTCGACGGGCCCAGGCTGGGTCAGCCAGGCGGCGTACGCGGTCCGGATCGCTCCGCGGGGGACGCGGTACGCGACTGACGAGCGGTCGAGTCTCCCGCCGGAGCTGAACAGCAGGTGGACGGCGGTCCCACGCACGAGCCGGTTGCCGCGCGCCGCGATCCCGGTGACGGAGGGGGTGAAGCGTATGCGCGCGTCGGCGCGTGCCGCCCGTGCGTCGGCGGTCAGGCGGACGAAGCTGACGAGCCCGGGCGTCTGCGCGATCCCCGCGGCGAACGACTCCTGCCGGTACCGGACCCCCGCGGCGTCGACGTACCGCGTGGCCAGGATCGGCAGCCACCCCGAGGCGAGCCGGGCGGTGCCGAGGCGGGAGCGGCACGAGCCGTAGCGCTCTCGTCCGACACGTCCGACGTGGACGGTCAGCGACCGCCCGTCGACGCTGCGCGACACCACCTGGCTGCCGTCCGCGACGTGGAGCGCGGCGGTCGCCGCGCCAGCCTCCCTCCGAGGCACCGCGAACGGGAGGTAGTGGAAGCCGGAGTCGGTGAGCGGCGTGCGGCCCGGCGCGCGCGCCAGCAGGAGCGGCGGCAGCGAGCGGCGCACGCGCTCGAACGTCGGCCCTCCGGGGGCCGCGAGCAGCGCCTCGCCCAGGACGTCGCGCCGCGCCCGCAGTGCCCGCCACGCCCGTGCCGACGCGCCGGCGTCCACCCGCAGCGGCGGGCAGGTGCCCGCCGCCGTCGCCGCGGGCTCGCGGCCGGCCCGGGCGGTGCAGCCCGCCACGCCTGCGGCGAGGGCCGCCGCGAGGGCGGCCGCTGCGAACCGGCCGGTCACGAGCAGGACCCGGCCGTCGCGTCCGGCCGCGCCGTGTGGCGGACGCTCGGCGGCAGCTTCGCGAGGCCGTCCGGGAGGATCCCGAACTCGGCGAGCGCGATCGGGAGCAGCGCCTCGGCGCGCATCTCCGACGAGTGCTTCCAACGACCGGCGTAGGCGCTCACCGGGGCGCACGGGTCGAGCCGGCGCACCGTCCGGAACAGCGCCTCGGACTGGTGCTCCTGGTCGGAGACGACCCGGTCCTTGCTGCTCCACCAGATCTGGAGCGGCACGCCCGAGCGTGCGATCGCCTTGGACTGGCTGAGCGCGCTGCGGGCGGCGTACGCGTTCGGCTTCTGCGCCGGCGTGCCGCCGACCTCGCGGCGCATCACCGACTGCAGGTTGAGGCCGCGCGGCCCGCCGTAGCGGGCGAGGCAGCGCCGGTCGCACGGAACCGAGATCAGCTGGCCGTAGCGGCGGCCGAGATCCGTGACCGAGTCCATCGCGGCGGCGCCGGCGAGCACCTCAGGGTGGCGCGCGACGAGCAGCAGCGTCTCCTGGCCGCCCATGCTGCTCCCGAGCGCGAAGACGCGCTTGCGGTCGACGCGGAGCCACGGCAGCGCCTTCGACACCAGCTCCGGCATCTTCGCAAGGTCGTCGATCTGGCGCTGGTAGCCGTAGGAGTAGTACCGGAGCCGGCGTCCCATCCCGTCCGGGTTGACGACCGCGAAGCGGCCGAGCCCGGGGAGGTCGCCCCAGTAGCGGGCGTTGGAGCGGCCCGTGCCCGCGCGGCCGTGCGGGGAGATCACGAGCGGCAGCGGCGGGTTGTCCCTGCCCGGCCCGTAGGAGGCGGGGAGGACGACCTCGGCGTTGCGCCGGGCGCCGTTGTGCGCCCTGTAGGTGATCGTCCAGATGCGGATGAGCGGCCCGTGGGTCGCGGCGAGCGTGCGGGCGTCGGAGCCGACCGGGGCGGGCGTGGTGGAGTCGCCGTGGACGGGCGCGGCGGTCGCGCCTGCCCACAGGGCGGCGGCGAGGAGGACGGCGAGGGAGAGGTTGCGGGCCTTGCGGGTGGTGTTGATATGTGGGGTTCCGGTGGTCACGTCTCCACCGTCAGCGGGGGCCCACACCGCCCCCTCACGGCCAGCCAACGGCCCGCCAACGGGATCTGCCAGGCCCGGCGCGGCTGCGCTCGGCCGCCTGTCGGCCGCCCGTGGACGCGGCCGCGGGGCCGCTAGCGGCCGGTCTTCGCGACCGGGACCGGCGCTGCCGTGCGCACCACGACCGTCGTGGCGTTGCGGCTGCGGTTGCCGGCGGTGTCCGTTGTCTCGACGTCGACCCGGTACGCACCGTCGGCGAGGGAGCGGGTGTCGAGGCCGCGGGTCAGGTCGAGGCGGTAGCGGCCGACGCGCCAGGGCTTGTTCTGGCGCGTCCGCACGGCGTCGACGCCGAAGTGCAGGCTGCCCGTGTGCCTGCGTCGTCGATCCGCCAACCTGCGGCTAATCCCCGTAGAAAAGCGGAAAGACCGGTGCTAGAAGTCACAAGATGGTCGAGTTCCGGCTCCTCGGGCCGCTCGAGGCGCTCGGCGATGACGGGCGCGCGATCCCGCTGGGCGGCCAGAAGCAGCGCGCCCTCCTCGCGCTGCTGCTACTGAACGCGGGGCGCGTCGTCTCGACCGACCGGCTCCTCGACGAGCTGTGGAACGGCCGGCCGCCACGCACCGCCGCGACGTCGCTGCAGAACATGATCTCCGGCCTGCGCAGGCTGCTCGGCCGCGAGCACGTCGTCACGCGTCCGCCCGGCTACGTGCTCGACGTCGACCCGCGCCAGACGGACGTCGGCCGGCTCCAGCTGCTGATCGAGGAGGCGAAGCGGGCGGGGCCGGAGCGGCGGTCGGAGGCGGTCCGCGAGGCGCTCGCGCTGTGGCGCGGAGAGCCGCTGGCCGAGTTCGCCGACGAGGCGTTCGCGCAGCCGGAGATCGCCCGTCTGGAGGAGCTCCGCTGCGCGCTCCTCGAGACGCGGATCGACGCCGACCTCGCGCTCCGCCACGACGAAGCGCTCGTCGGGGAGCTCGAGGGGCTCGTCGCGCGCTTCCCGCTGCGTGAGCGACTGCGCGGCCAGCTGATGCTCGCGCTCTACCGCTCGGGGCGGCAGGTCGAGGCGCTGACGGCGTACCGGAACGCGCGGCAGACGCTCGTCGACGAGCTCGGGATCGAGCCCGGGCCGGCGCTGCAGCGGCTGCACGCCGCGATCCTGCGGCAGGAGGCCGGGCTCGAGCCGTCCGCGGACGACGGCGGCGGTGACGACCATCTGGCCGAGGTCGTGCGGGCCCTCGACGGCGGCCGCGTCGTGCTCGTGCTCGGCGCGGGCGCGAACGCCGCTCCCGTGGGGAACGGCAGCCCGCCCGACGATGCCGCGCTTGCCGCGCGCCTGGCCTCGTGCTTCGGCTGCCCGCCCGAGCATCGCGGCGACCTCGCGCGCGTCGCGCAGTACGTCGCGATGACGGCCGGCGTCGGCCCGCTGTACGACGAGCTGCACGCCGCGCTCGCCGGCGACTTCGAGCCCGGCGAGGTGCAGCGCACGCTGGCGCGGCTCCCGGCGACCCTCCGCGCGCGGGGCGCCGCCCAACCCGTGCTCGTCTCCACCACGTACGACCGGGCCCTCGAGCGGGCGTTCGCCGACGAGGGCGAGGAGCTCGACGTCGTCTCGTACCTCGCGCTCGGCCGCCACCGAGGCAAGTTCCTGCACGTCCCCGCAGACGGACAGCCGGTCGTGATCGACCTGCCGAACGCGTACGCGGAGCTGCCGCTGGGCCGCCGGACCGTGCTGCTGAAGGTGCACGGCGGCGTCGACCCCGACGGGCACCTCGGCGAGAGCTTCGTCGTCAGCGAGGACGACTACATCGGCTACCTCTCGCCCGGGGACGCGGGCGGAGAGCTGCCGGTCACGCTCGCCGCGAAGCTCCGCCGCAGCCACTTCCTGTTTCTCGGCTACGGCGTGCTCGCGTGGAACCTGCGGGTGTTCCTGCACCGCGTCTTCGGCGAGGAGAGCCCCGCCTATCGTTCGTGGGCGGTGCAGCCGAAGCCGCAGGTCGCGGAGCGCGACTTCTGGCGGCACCGCGGGATCGACCTCTACGACGCGCCGCTCGAGGCGTACCTGGGCCGCCTCGCCGAGCGGCTCGCGCGCGAGCCGGTCGCGGAGGTCGTGGCGTGACCGGCGCCGTCGCCCGCGAGGTCGCCCCGGCGGCGCTCACGAGCCCGTTCAAGGGCCTGGCCCCCTACGACGACTCGAGCCTGGACGAGCAGCTGTTCTTCGGCCGCGAGCGTGAGGTGGACGTCGCGTGCGCCAACCTCACCGCGTCACGGCTCACCGTCCTGTTCGGTGCCAGCGGCGTCGGCAAGAGCTCGCTCCTCCGTGCAGGCGTGATGCGCCGCCTCCGGGAGAGCGGCGCGGGGGAGAGCGCCGCCGCGATCGTCTCGTCGTGGGCGGGCGATCCGGTCTCGGCGATCGCCGCGGCGGCGCGGGCGGCCGTCGAGGAGGCGCTCGGTCGGAGCGTCGACGACCCGGGCGGGCGGCTCGTCGAGCGGCTGCGCGCGTGGACGGACGAGCTGGGCGGCGAGCTCGCCCTCGTCCTCGACCAGCTGGAGGAGGAGTTCCTCTACCACGCGGACGAGGACGGTCCAGGGTCCTTCGCGGTCGAGTTCCCGCCGCTCGTCACCGAGCGGGGGCTGCCGGTGCACGTCCTCATCGGCATCCGCGAGGACTCTCTCGGCCGGCTGGACGCGTTCCGCGCCGCGATCCCCGGCGTCCTCTCGAACTACCTGCGGCTCGAGCGCCTCGACCGCGACGCCGCGCGGCTCGCGATCACGGGCCCGATCGAGCGCTGGAACCAGCTCGTTCCCGACGACGCGATGACCGCCGAGCCGGAGCTCGTCGAGGCCGTGCTCGACGAGGTCGCGGCGGGGCGGATCGAGCCCGACGCGGCGGGCATCGGCGGCGTGACGCCGTCCGCGCTCGTGGAGCGGATCGAGGCGCCGTACCTCCAGCTCGTGCTCGAGCGGCTGTGGTCGGCGGAGCGC
>DATIDD010000051.1:0-16784 GCA_035456465.1 Gaiellaceae bacterium
CGCGCCGATTGGCACGGCAACGACGCGGAGCGTCGCCTGGCGCTCGCCGTCGCAAGGCGCGCCCGGGCGGTACCGGTTCTGCGCGGAGGGCTGGGATCGCGCGGGGCACACCAGCACAACGTCGTGCGCCGCGATCACCGTCGTCCGCAAGTAGCGGACGGCAACAGCCGACGCGAGGGGGCGGGCGACCGCCCCCTCGCCGTCATTCGGACCAGTTCGGACGCCGCCGCTCGAGGAACGCCCGGAGCCCCTCCTGCCCCTCGTCGCTCGTACGCCGCTCGGCGATGCGACGCGCGGTCTCGGGCCCGTCGAGCGGCGCGTCCAGCACGAGCCGCTTCGCCGCGCGGGCGGCGCGGGGGCCGGCGGAGCGGAGCTCCTGCACGACGCGCTCGACCGCGCCGTCGAGGTCGGCGTCGACCTCGTGCACGAGCCCGATCCGGAGCGCCGTGTGCGCGTCGAAGCGCTCGCCGGTGACGAACAGCCGCCGCGCCCAGCTCGGCCCGATCTTCGCGAGCGCGAACGGCGAGATCACCGCCGGGACGATCCCGAGCTTCACCTCGGAGAACGCGAACGTGGCAGCGGGCTCCGCGACCGCCACGTCCGCGCACGCGACGAGGCCCGCGCCGCCGCCGAGGGCGTGGCCCTGGACGCGGCAGACGACCGGGGCGGGACAGCGGTCGATCGCCTCGAGCATCCGACGGAGCGCGAGCGCGTCGGCGACGTTCTCCTCGAACGAGAGGTCGACCGACGACCGCATCCAGTCGACGTCCGCGCCGGCACAGAAGCTCGGCCCGTCCCCTGCGAGGACAACGGCGCGGGCGCGGCCGACGTCGACGAACGCCTCGGCGAGGGCCGCGATCAGCTCCGCGTCGAAGGCGTTGCGCCGGTCGGGCCGGGCCAGCGTGACCCGCAGCACGTCGCCGTCACGCTCGGTGCGCAGGGCGGCCATGGCCGCGTAGCCTACGGCCGGATGGCGGAGGTCGTGCACCTGCTCGACGGCGACGGTCGCGGGCCGCTGTGGGGCACGGCCAGCGAGGACCTGAACGCGACGCTGCTCGCGTGGCCGGCGGGGGAGGGGAACCCCGAGCACGTCAACGCCGAGCGCGACGTCCTCTTCGTGGTCGTGGACGGCGCCGGCACCGTCGAGGTCGACGGAGCGGCGTTCGCCGTCGCCGCGGGCGACGCCGTGCTGGTCGAGAAGGGGTGCGCCCGGCGCGTGCTGGCGGGCGCGGACGGGATCCGGTACCTCGCCGTGCACCGCCGCCGCGAGGGCCTCCAGGTCCGCCGGGCGGCCTCGTGACCGGCCCGATCCGCGGTGCGCTCGCAGCGGCGCTGACCCCGCTCCGGGACGGCGGCGCGTCCCTCGACGAGGACGCGTTCGCGCCCTACGCGGACTTCCTCGTGGAGGGCGGCGTCTCCGGGATCCTCGCGCTCGGCACCACCGGCGAGGGGATCCTCCTGTCGGTGCCCGAGCGCCGTCGCGCGCTCTCGCTCCACGCCGCGGCGCTCGCGGGCCGCGCGGCGGTGATCGCCCACTGCGGCGCCCAGACGACCGCCGACACCGTCGCGCTGGCCGCGTCGGCCGGCGGGGACGGAGCCGACGCCGTCGCCGTGATCTCGCCGCCGTACTTCCGGCTCGACGACCAGGCGCTGCTCGCGCACCTCGCGGCGTCTGCGGCCGCGGCCGCGCCGCTCCCCTTCTACGTCTACGAGTTCGCGGCCGCGAGCGGGTACGCCGTGCCCGTGGAGGTGCTCGCCGCCCTGCGCGAGCGCGCGCCCAACCTCGCAGGGCTCAAGGTGTCGGACGCACCGTGGGAGGCGTTCGCGCCGTACCTCGTCGAGGGGCTGGACGTCTTCGTCGGGCCGGAGTCGCTGATCGCGCGCGGGATCCCGGCCGGGGCGGTCGGAGCGGTGTCGGCGCTCGCGTCGGCGTTCCCCGACCGCGTCGTCGCGGCGGTGCGCGAGCCCGGCGGCGCGGCGGCGGCCGCGCTCGGTGCCCTGCGGGAGCGGGTCGAGCGGTTCCCGCGCCATGCGGCGCTGAAGCGGGTCGTCGCCCGCCGAGGCGTCCCCGTGCGCGAGGACGTCCGCCCGCCGCTGCGGCTCCTGACCCACGAGGAGCGGCGCGAGCTCGACGAGTGGCTCGAACGCGAGGCCGCGACCACGTGACGAGGATCGTCGTCGCCGGGGCGGGCGCCGTCGGCGCCTCGATCGCCTACCACCTCGCCCTGCGCGGCGCGCGCGGCGTCGTGCTCGCCGACCGGGACGAGATCGCCGGCGGCGCCACCGGCAAGGCGATGGGCGGCGTCAGGCAGCAGTTCTCGACGGCGCCCGAGGTCCGGCTCGCCCAGGCGAGCGTGCGCCTCTTCCGCGGGCTCGGCGCGCCGCTCTTCGAGCAGGTCGGCTACCTGTTCCTGGCCACCACCGAGCTCGGTCTCGCCCAGCTCCGCGAACGCGCGGACGCGCAGCGAGCGCTCGGCGTCCCGGTGGAGGACGTCGACCCGGGCGGCGTTCGCGGCCTCCGTGTCGACGACGTCCTGGGCGCCGTGATCTGCCGTGAGGACGGGGTTGCCGACCCGACGGGCGTCACCCGGGAGCTCGTGCGGCGGGCGGCCGCGCGCGGCGTCGAGGTCCGCGAGCGCACCGACGCGCTCGAGCTGGAGGCCGACGTGCTCGTGATCGCCTGCGGCGCCCGCTCGGCGGAGGTCGCCGCAACCCGCGGCGTCGAGCTCCCGATCCGGCCGCTCGTCCGGCAGCTCGCCGAGGTCGGCCCGGTCGCGGGCGTCCCCGCCGGGCTGCCGATGACGATCGAGGAGTCCGGCTTCCACTTCCGGCGCGTCGGCGAGGACCGCCTGCGCCTCGCCATGGGCGAGCCGGCGCCGCGGTGGGGGACGGACGAGGTGGTCGACGACGGCCTCGTCGAGGACTGGCGGGCGCGGATCGCGCACCGGTACCCGCAGGCTGCGGGCACGCCGGTCGTGCGCGCCTGGGCCGGCCTCTACGACATGACGCCAGACGCGCACCCGATCGTCGGCCCGGTCGCGGACGGCGTGTACGCCGCGTGCGGCTTCAGCGGGCACGGGTTCATGCAGGCGCCGGCGGTCGGGGCGGCGGTGGCGGACGAGCTGCTCGACGGCGCGTCCGACCTCGACCTCTCTCCCTATCGCCTCGACCGCTTCGAGGCGGGCGCGACGTTCCCGGAGACGCTGATCCTCTAGAGCCGGAGGGGCCCGCCGAGCGGGCCCCTCCGCTTCGCTCAGTGCTCGAACACCTGCAGCTCGGCGGCGCGGACGCGCGTGGCGTTCACGCCGAAGCCCGGCAGCGTGGTGTCGTCGCAGTCGGGCGAGTTGCCCGGGTCGTCGTCCTGGTCGCCCTGGTAGGCGGGCGCGCCCGTGCACTGGTTCGTGAGCACGCGGAGCCGGACGTGCGTCGCCTTCGTCTGCGGGACGTCGAACGAGCGCATGATCAGCTCCGGCGCCCGGGGCCGCGGCACCCCGGACGGGAACGCGTCGTCCGGGCTGGTGAAGATCCGCGTGAACTGCGAGTCCTGCGAGCAGTCCACCGCGCCCTTCGCCTCGCACGTCCAGAGCTCGAACGACCGGAGCGCCGTGAAGCGGTTCTGGCCGCCGGGGTCGTTCGCGTCGCCGGTGTTCACGCGGAGCATCGCGCTCACCTGGACGCGGCGCACCTGGTGCGAGGCCTGGGACGGGTCGAGCCGGACGGTGACCTGCTTGCCCGCGACCGCGCCCGTCAGCGAGGCCCAGTCGGTCGCCTCGGTGTCGTCGATCAGCTTGTCGAGGTTGACGCCGTCGCCGGTGGCCGTGGCCCCGCTCGCCGCCGAGGCGACGTTGCGGGACATGTTCACCGGCAGGTCACGGACCTGGCCCGGGTCGAACGAGAACGTGAACCGCTGCGTCCCGAAGCCGTCGCCGCGCGCGACGAACTCGAACGTGCCGGGGACGATCTTGAACGTGTCCCCGAGCGCCGTCGCCGGGTCGGTGTCCGCGATCGGCGTCGCCGCGGCCTCGTACCGTCCGACGAACAGCTGGACGGCGTGGCCGTCCGCGTCGCCGACCGCCTTGAACGTCACCGTCGCGTTGTTCGCGTGCGGCGACTCGAAGCTCGGCGTCGGGTCGAAGGCCGCCGAGCCCGCGCTCGACGCGCCCGAGCCGAGCCCGCGCCGTGCGAACGCGTTCCAGAGCAGGGCCTGGTTCGCGCCGCCGAAGCGGACGAGGTCGGCGGCGAGCATCGCGTCCCGCGCGTCGACCATGCTCACCGAGCCGCTCGCCATCAGCAGCCATGCGTCGAACACGAGCTGCATCCAACGCCGGTTCCCCGGGCACTGCGTCACCGGGACGTCCCCGGCCACGCACGCCTGCTGGAGGCCGATGTCGCCGGCCGGGAACGAGCCGTCGTACGCGGCGACGAACGCCTGGCGGAGGTCGTAGTTCGTCGCCGACCAGATCTCGCCGTCGGCGTGCACCTGGGTGCGCTGCGTGCACGTCCCGCCCTGGTTGCAGGCGAAGTCGTAGCCGACGTCCGAGTAGTTGAGCGGACTCCTGTTCATCCCGTAGTTGCGGATCCCCGCCTGCCTGTCGCCGGTGACGTACGGGCCGACGGCGAACGGGTTCTCGTCCGCGAGCGGGACGAGCGCCTGGGAGTTGAGGAACTCCGCCGCGGCGAGGTCGGACCAGCTCTCGCCCATCGCGCCCGCCTGGTTGCCGGAGAGGTTCGCGTTCGGGCCGGCGACCATGCGGTTCGAGATCAGGTGCGTGTACTCGTGCCCGATCACCGACATGTCGTAGTCGCCGTCCACGCACGGCGAGTAGAACGCCCCCGGGATCGGCTGCCAGAGGAACATGTTCGTCACCGGCACGACACCGTCGGGGCCGGAGAACTGGTTGGCGTTGTCGCGGGAGGCGAACCCGGGCGGCCCGCCGACGATGCCGCCGGCCTGCGCGTTCCCGTGCTCGGGGTCGCCCTGCGCCCCGCCCTTGCCGAAGTTGAACGCCTGCGCGTTGAACGTCGTCTCGGTGAAGCCGAGCACGTACGCCCAGTCGTGCATGCGGTTGTGCATCGCGTGCAGGTTCGCCCGCGCCGCGTCGATGTCGTTCAGCTGGAGCGACGTGAACGACGCCGGGTTGCAGCGCGACTCGTACCACTGGTTCGTCCACGGGTAGACGTAGTCGCGGGTCGCGGAGGCGGCGTAGTTGACCCCCTGCGCGCTGCCCTGGTTGGTGTTCCACTTCTCCGTCGCCCGCGCGTTGTTGCCCCGGGTGAGGAACCACGGCGTGTCCGTGGCCGCGTCGACGTCCCACGGCGCGGGCGAGGAGGCGTTCGCGACCGCCTTCTGGCACCCGGCCGGGGGCGCCGTGGCGCTCCAGCACCACAGCTCGCGCGTGTCGGTCGTGGAGTAGTCGAGCGGCGGCGAGGCCGGGAAGGCCTTCCACGCCGGGTTGTCGGCCGCGTGCTGGACGATCCCGTCGCGGACGAGCAGGTCGCCGTTGGCGGCGTCGACGTAGCTCATCGCCCCGAGCGGGCTCTCGGCGACGACGTCCATCAGCAGCACCTCGTACGCCTGCCGGACGCCCTCGGTCGGGGTCGGCACGCCGACGAGCCGCGCACGTGCCGGATCGGTGTAGCCGGCCACGTCCATCACCGTCCACCCGTCTTCGCTGCGGACGTTCGAGATCGCGCCCGCAGGGTGCCCGGCAGCCTCGGCGGCGGCACGCACGGCGTCCTCCGCAGCGAGGTCGACCGCGCCCGTCAGCCGCGTGTCCGTGGCGAGGGACGACGAGACGAAGGCGATCTTCCCGTCGACGACGCCGACGGTGACGAGGCCGTCGCGGCCGGCGGGGAGGTCGCCGAAGCGCTGCCGGAGCAGGACGGCGCTCCCCGAGCCGATCGCGGGGGCGTTCAGCAGCTCGAGGTCGTCGACCTCGGCCTCGGAGAGTCCGATCAGCTCGCGGTTGGCGCGCAGGTACGCGCGTGCGGCGGCGACGTCGTCGGTGGACAGGCCGGTCGCGAGGTACGCGCCCGGGTCGGCGAGGATTTCCGGCGCGCCGAAGCGGTTGAAACGCGCCTCCGAGCCCGGCTTGACGCGGGCCAGCTGGGCCTGCGTCGGGGCCTTCCGCCCCTTGCGGGCGTCGACGTTCGGCAGCGACTGCTCCTCCCCCTGGACGTTCGGGCCCGAAGGCGGAGGCGCGGCGGGCGTCGCGGCTGCGGTTGCGAGCACGGCGAGCGCGAGCGCGATCGCCGGCAGCAGCAGCCGGGACGGACGACGAACACTCATGAGTCCTCCCTCTCTGTTCGGCGCCGCAGCTGTGCGCGGGGAAGTATCGGGTCACACAGCCGGGAGGGTCAAGCCTCGAACGAGAGCCCTCTGCGCCCGAGCTCCTCGACCGCGAACCGGCCTTCGACCGACGCTTCGAGGTCGAACTCCTCGACCAGGTCGGGGTCCTTCCCGACGAGCTCGCGGACCCGCGAGGGCATGGGCGCGTCCGCGGCCTCGCGCGACTCGAACAGGTAGACGGCGCCCCACCGCTCCGTCCCCTCGTCCGAGATCCAGAGCTTGAGGCGCAGCCCCGGCACCTCCGCGTAGGCCGGCACCGATTCGTCTCTGAGGTACTCCCGGAGCTCGGCGACGCCCATCGCCGCGTCCGAGAGGCTCCAGAGCACGATCCGGACGATCACCTCTCCGCGTCCGACGGCAGCTTCGAGAGCAGCTCCTTCACCTTCCGCAGCACGTCCGCCTCCTCGTGGCCGAAGTCGTCGAGGTAGGCGTGGAGCGCTGCGTGCAGCAGGCGGAGCTCCTCGTCGTCGAGCTCGATCACGTGCACGGCGCCAACCCTATCCCCACGGCGGCGGCTCGTAGCCGCCCTCGAGCGGGGCGCCGACGGTGATGAACTCGAGCCCGTCGGGGCCGGCCAGCGGCATGCGGGTCGAGCCGGGGTCGACGCGGACGAGCCGCCCGGCGCGCAGCTCCACGTCCTCGCCGTCGATCCGCATCGCCCCCGAGCCGCGCCGGACGACGTAGACCTCCTCCTGGTTCGAGTCCGCGTGGTCGTGCTCTCGACCCTCGGTGCCCGGCGGGATCGTGAAGTGGTTGATGCCGAACGCGCGCGTGCCGAGCGCGCGCCGCACGTAGCGCACCATCCCGCCCGGCCCGCCCGACTCGACCGTCTCCAGGTCGGCCACGGTGTAGCTCATGCGCGCACGCCGTCGGGCGGCCTCATTCCTCGACCTCCTCCCGCGCCCGGAGGCGCTCCTCGAACCGCCGCCGCAGGTCCTCGCCCGACACGGCCAGCCGGAACCGCTTGCGGCGCGGCGGCAGCGTCACCGGCTTCACGTCGGCGCTGCGCTCGCCGTAGGAGCGCGCGTACGCCTCGGCCTCGCCGATCGGCGGGTCCTGCCGCTTGCGGCGGAACGGGAGCAGTCGCACGGCTGCATTCTCTCCGAGCGGCGCTACATGCGGAAGACGCCGAAGCGCGTGGCCGGGATCGGCGCGTTGAGCGCGGCCGAGATCCCGAGCGCGAGCACCCGCCGCGTGTCGAGCGGGTCGAGGATGCCGTCGTCCCAGAGACGCGCGGTCGAGTGGTAGGGGTTGCCCTCGGCCTCGTACGTCGCGCGGATCGCGTCCGGGTCGGCGTCGCCCACCATCGTCAGCACGGTGGCCGCCTGCTCGCCGCCCATCACGGAGATGCGCGCGTTCGGCCACATCCAGAGCTGCCGCGGCCCGTACGCCCGCCCGCACATGGCGTAGTTGCCGGCGCCGAACGAGCCGCCCGTGACCACGGTGAACTTCGGCACGTCCGCGCACGCCACGGCCGTCACCAGCTTCGCGCCGTCGCGCGCGATCCCGCCCTCCTCGTACTCCTTCCCGACCATGAAGCCGGTGATGTTCTGCAGGAAGACGAGCGGGACGCGCCGCATGCAGCAGAGCTCCACGAAGTGCGCGCCCTTCTGGGACGACTCCGCGAAGAGGACGCCGTTCGACGCGAGGATGCCGACGGGGTAGCCCTCGAGCCGGGCGAACCCGCACACGAGCGTCTCGCCGTACAGCTGCTTGAACTCGGCGAAGCGCGAGCCGTCGACGATGCGCGCGATCAGCTCGCGCGGGTCGACCTGGTGGCGGAAGTCCTCCGGGACGAGGCCGTAGAGGTCGGACGGGTCGAGCGCCGGCGGCTCCGGCGGCGCCACGTCCCACGGCACCGCCTTCGGCGGCAGGTGGAGGTTGCGCACGATCTGCCGGGCGAGCGCGAGGGCGTGCTCGTCGTCGACGGCGTAGTGGTCGGCGACCCCGGAGCGGCGCGCGTGCACGTCGGCGCCGCCGAGCTCCTCGGCGCTCACGTCCTGGCCGGTCGCCGCCTTCACGAGCGGCGGGCCGCCGATGAAGATCGTGCCCGTCCCCCGCACGATCACCGTCTCGTCGCTCATCGCCGGCACGTAGGCGCCGCCGGCCGTGCACGAGCCCATCACCACCGCGATCTGGGGGATGCCCTGCGCTGACATCCGCGCCTGGTTGTAGAAGATCCGGCCGAAGTGCTCCCGGTCGGGGAACACCTCCGCCTGGAGCGGGAGGAAGGCGCCGCCGGAGTCGACGAGGTAGAGGCACGGCAGCCGGTTCTGCTCCGCCACCTCCTGGGCGCGCAGGTGCTTCTTCACCGTGAGCGGGAAGTACGAGCCGCCCTTCACCGTCGCGTCGTTGGCGACGATCACGCACTCGCGGCCCTCCACGAGCCCGATCCCGGTGACGATCCCGGCGGCCGGAGCCTGGCCCTCGTAGACGTCCCAGGCCGCGAGCGCGTTCAGCTCGAGGAACGCGCCGGCCGGGTCGACGAGCCGGTCGATCCGCTCGCGGGCAGTGAGCTTCCCGCGCGAGCGGTGCCGCTCCAGCGCGCGCTCGCCGCCGCCGCGGGCGACGAGCCCCGTGCGTTCCCGGAGCTCTGCGACGAGGCTCTCCATGCGGGCGCGCCGGCGGGCGAACTCGTCCGAGTCGCGCGCGATCCGGCTCGCGAGGACGGCCACGCGGAGAGCCTACCGCCGCCGGACGACGCCGCCGGGATCCCCCGACCGGGGGAACGTGGCCTCCCCCGGGCGGGTGTCGACCCGGGCGTCCGCAGGTCGATACCGCCTGCACGGAGGAAGGCGGAGGTCCCCCTGCTCGGCATGCGACGAAAGGACAGCAACGTGAACAGGACTGGCACGAAGCGGCGGCGGCGCCTGATCGGCACACTCGTCGTCGCGGGCGCGCTGGCGACGGCGACCTACGCCTTCACCGCGTCGAACACCGTTCCCGCCTCGAAGGCCGGCGACGGCTCGGGCGCGATCAGCGGCTACACCGTCTCGAACGTCGCCTACACGCTGAACGCGACGAACCCGGCGAACCTCGACTCGGTCGGGTTCACCCTCGATTCCGCGGCGGGCACCGTCAAGGTCAAGCTCGTCGCTGCCGGCTCGACCTGGTACAGCTGCACGAACCCGAGCGGCAACAACTGGACGTGCGCGACCACCGGCGCAACCGTGGTGTCGGCCGACCAGCTGCAGGTCGTGGCCACGAGCTAGCGAGCCGAGGCGGGCGGGGCGGCGTCGGCGGCCGCCTCGCCCGATCCATGCGCGGTGAGGAGCCCAATGATCAGGATCGCCGGAGGTCTCGTCGGAGCGCTTGCGGTTGTCGCAGCGTGGCTCTGGCTCGCGCCGGCGAACCTCGGCGGCGGCACCTCGTACGTCGTCCTCTACGGGTCGAGCATGGAGCCGCGCTACCACGGCGGCGACCTCGTGCTCGCGCGGCCCGCCGAGGACTATGCCGTCGGCGACGTCGTCGCCTACCACCATCCGCAGCTCGGCCGGACCGTGCTGCACCGGATCGTCGCGCGCGACGGCGACCGCTTCCAGTTCAAGGGAGACGGCAACGACTACCTCGACCTGCCTCGGCCCTCGCGGGTGCAGGTGATCGGCCGCGAGTGGGTGCACGTGCCTCGCGCCGGCGCCGCGCTCGAGTGGATCCGGCAGCCGGCGCACGCGGCGCTCGCCGTGCTCGCGCTCGTGCTGCTGCTCGCGGGCGGAGGCGGCGCGGAGGTCACGCGGCGACGCTCGCGACAGGGCGCCGTGCCGCTCGCCGAGCTCGTGCGCACCACCGCTCGGGACGAGCAGGGGCGCCGGGCCCTGCGGGCGACGTCGGTCGTCGCCGCCCTCGTGCTCGCGGCCCTCGCCGTGGGCGCGATCGCCTACGCGCGGCCGCTCGAGGAGTCGGCGTCCTGGCCGGGTCGCTGGCAGCAGGCCGCGCGTCTCACCTACGGGGCGGACGTCCGTCCCTCCACTGTCTACCCGTCCGGGCGCGTCACCACCGGCGACGCGGTGTACTCACGGCTCGCTCCCCGCGTCCGGCTGCGGCTCGACTACTCGCTGCGCACGCCGGACGGCGCCGCGACCCTGGTGCGCGGGACCGGAGCGCTCGTGGCGCGCGTGAAGGGCGACAACGGCTGGCGCACGACGATTCCCGTCGTGGCGCGGAGGCCGCTCGCCGCCCCGGCAGCGGTGCTCGAGGGCGACCTCGACCTCCGCCGGCTCGTCGCGGACGTGCGACGGGTCGAGGCGTTGACGGGCGCCCGCGCGACGAGCTACGCCGTCTCCGTCGCCGCCGCGATCAGCATGACGGGCGCGGTCGGCGACGACGCCGTCGACAGCCGCTTCTCGCCGAGCTTCGCGTTCCGCCTCGTCGAGGACCGGCTCGAGGCGGTCCCGCCCGATCCGGCCGCGTCCGTGGAGACGCCGCCGTCGGCGTGGGTCCGGAGCGAGGAGGGCACGGGCACGCGCCTCGTGCCGCGCCGGCTGGCGCTCGGCGCCGCGGGCGCGACCGTGGAGCAGCTGCGCGGTCTCGCCGTGCTGCTCGCCCTGCTGGCGCTCGCCGCCGTCCCGGCCGCCGTGCTCTACGTCCTCTTCGGCGGCCGCGGCCACGACCCGGCGGCCTCGCTGCTCGCACCGTGGCTCGTCGACGTCGAGGAGCTCCCCCCGGCGCGCGAGCTGCGCGACGTCCCCTCGCCGGAGGCGCTCGCGCGTCTGGCCGAGCGGTTCGAGACGGTGGTGCTGCGCGTGGCACGGCCCGCCTGGCGCGTCTACGCGGTCGAGGCGCACGGCGTCCTCTACCGCTACCGCGACGGCGGCGTCGACGAGTGGCCCGAGCCGACGGTCGTGCGGGGGGAGCCGGTGTCCGCGGAGCCGCCGCTCCCGGCCACGGTGTCGCAGCTGCCGCGGCCCCGCGTGGTCACGCCGCTCCGCGAGCGGGTCGGCCCGTGAGGCGCGCCCGCGTCGCCGCGTCGGCGCTCGGCCTGATCGGCCTCGGCCTCGTGCTCGTCCCCGGGCTCACCGGCGCCAACGCCGTGCCCGCGTCGAGCGCGGGCCTGACGAGCGGCGGCGTCGGCGTGAACGACCTGAAGCCGTCCGCGTGCTCGGGGCTGAGCCTGACCGACCTCATCGTGGGCGGCAACGGCGGGAACCTGGCCGAGCTCGTCGTCGGCACGGCCGCGGCCGACACGATCCGCGGCAACGCCCGCGACGACTGCATCCTCGGCGGCGGCGGGAACGACTCCCTGCGCGGCGACGCGGGGACGGACGTGTGCATCGGCGGCCCTGGCGCGGACACGTTCCAGGCCACCTGCGAGACGCAGATCCAGTAGCCGCCGGACAGCCCCACTCGCGAGGTGTCGAGTCGGCCGCGGGTGAGGCGGGGCGCTACTCGAACGAGCGGATGAAGTCCTGCGCGGCGCGCGTGTCGAGCCGGTACGAGTAGCTCGGCCCGAGGCACGTCTCGGTCTCCGCGACGAACGAGCTGATCGCGAGGACGACGTCCTTCTTCTTCTCGAGCACCGGCCCGCCGGAGTCGCCGAGGCAGAAGCCGCTCGCCTCCTGGTCGATCTCGAGGAACTTGTCGGCCACGACGGGGTTCGGCCGCGCGGTCTCCTCCCTCGCGATCGTCCGGGAGAAGTCGCTGAACGGCGCGGGGTCGAATCCCTGGACGCCGAAGCCGACCAGCTGGACGTCCGTGGGCTTGAACTTCTTCTCCTTGCCCTTGTCCTCCCGGTCGAGCGCGTCGCCGCCCTGTCCGCGGTCGCTGTCCTTCTCGACCTTCGGCAGGCGGGCGTAGTGCGCCAGCGCGACCGGCTCGGCCAGCCGGACCACCGCGACGTCGTCGGTGACGAAGTCCTCGAGGTCGTCGCCCTGGCACGCCGGGGGCTTGCAGAAGTCCGGGTGCGGGACGAACCGGCCGACGACCGGAGGCCGTCCGTCGCGCGGGCCGGCCGCGTACGGGAACACGACGACGGTCGCGCCCGGGGCGAAGCAGTGCGCCGCGGTGACGGCGAGGGTCGGCGAGACGAGCGTCGCCGAGCAGGAGGCGCGCGTGACGGGATCGCCGACGAACGCCACGTACGGATGCTCGTCGCCGTCCGGCGTTCCGCCGATGATGGCGCCCGCCGACGGCACGACCGAGATCGCGCACACAAGCACACAGAAGAGGGTGAATCGCCGCATGGCGCGGACAGTAGCCACGGGTGCGCGGAACGTCCATCCCCCGAACGGGTTCGGCTAGGGTCGCCGCGTGATCGAGGTCGAAGGCCTGCACAAGCACTTCGGCTCGGTCCGCGCCGTCGACGACCTGAGCTTCCGCGCCGCGCCGGGCGCGGTCACCGGCTTCCTCGGGCCCAACGGCGCCGGGAAGTCGACCACGTTGCGGGCGATCCTCGGCCTCGTCCGTCCCGACGCGGGAGCCGCGCGGGTGCTCGGCCGGCGCTACCGGGACCTCGACCGACCGGCGAGCCGCGTCGGCGCGATCCTCGAGGCCTCGGAGATCCACCCCGGGCGCTCGGGCCGCAACCACCTGCGCGTGATCGCGCGGGCGGCCGGGCTGCCGCGGTCGCGCGTGGACGAGGTGCTCCGCCTCGTCGAGCTCGAGGGCGCCGCGGAGCGTCGCGCCGGAGGCTACTCCCTGGGCATGCGCCAGCGGCTCGGGCTGGCCACCGCGCTGCTCGGCGACCCGGAGGTGCTCGTCGCGGACGAGCCGGCCAACGGCCTCGACCCGCAGGGGATCCGGTGGCTGCGTGACTTCCTGCGAGGCCTCGCGTCGGAGGGGCGAACCGTGCTCGTCTCGTCCCACGTCCTCGCAGAGGTCTCGCAGACCGCCGACGACGTCGTGATCATCGACAACGGGCGACTCGTGCTCCAGGGGCCGATGCACGAGGTCGTCGCCCGCGCGAGTGGCGCCACGAGGGTCCGCAGTCCGGAGGCGGCGAGGCTCCGCGAGCTGCTGGAGCGCGACGGCGTACCGGTGGGCAGGGCGAGGGACGACACGCTGCTGCTGGACGTCGAGCCGGCGCGCATCGGCGAGCTCGCGGCGGCCAACGGGATCGTGCTGCACGAGCTCACGGCGGAGCGTGCGACGCTGGAGGACGTGTTCCTCGAGCTGACCGGTCCCGCGGACGGGCCGGGATGAGCGGTCTCCTGATCGCGGAGCTGATCAAGCTCCGCACCGTCCGCTCGTTCTGGGGCTACCTCGCCGCGCTCGTCGGGCTGGCGGCGATCGGCGCCGCGGGCACGATCGGGAGCGCCACCGACGCCGACCGCGCACGCGACACCTTCCTGCCCGACCTCGCCGCGGTCGGGAGCGTCGCAGGGCTGATCGCGCTCGTGCTCGGGATCGTCGTCGTCACGAGCGAGTTCCGGCACGGGACGATCACGCCGACGCTGCTCGTCACGCCGGCGCGCGAGCGCGTGCTCGCCGTGAAGTGGCTGGTCGCGATCGCCGCCGGCACGGCCCTCGCGATCCTGGCGCTCGTGGTCGTGGCCGCCGTGACGGTGCCGTGGCTCTCGGCGCTCGGCGACTCGGCCGCCGTCGACGGGGAGACCGGCGAGCGGGCCGCCCGCGTCGTGCTCCAGTCGGCGCTGTGGGCGGCGATCGGCGTCGCGATCGGCACCGCCGTCCAGGGACAGGTCGCGGCGCTGCTCGGAGCGCTGATCTGGTTCCTCGTGGCCGAGCCGCTCCTGTCGGCGCTCCTCGGCGTGCTCGACCTCGACGGGGTCGTCCCGTACCTGCCGAACCGCAGCTTCGACGCGGTGCTCGGGGGGACGGGGGAGGGCCGGCTGTCGTTCGCCGGCGGCCTCGCCGTCGCGATCGGGTGGATCGTCGCGGTCGGCGCGCTCGGCGTCCTCCGCACCGAGCGCGCCGACATCACCTGAGCAGCCCGCGGCCGCCGGCGGGCCGCTACATCCGGCTCCGGGGCACCGGGATCACCGGGCACTCGAAGCGCTTGACGACGCCGAGGTCGGTCGCCGCGCCGGATGCCAGCGCCGCCGCCACCTCCTCGTCGCTGTCGAGGTCGCCGCTGCCGTTGGCGTCGTGTGCCGCCACCGCGGCTGCGTAGTCGCCGAACGAGAGCGCGTGCACCATCCAGCGGCCGCCGTTGAAGCCCGGGTCGCCCGGGGCGGCCGTGGCGACGTTCGGCTGGAGGCCGCCGAGGTCGTAGATCGTGTCGTAGCTGTGCGCGGGTGCGCCGGTCCCCGAGAAGTCCGTCGGCGTTCCCACCGTACGGTACAGCTGCCCGTCGACGTAGAACGACGGCCCGGTGACGCCGGCGCCCGCGGCGGCCGGCACCGCCAGGGCGGCGGCGACGGCCGCCAGGACAATCGCCCTGCTCATGACGTTTCCTCCTCGCGTCGGTTGCGGCGGACGCTAGGCGACGGGCCTTGCGCATTCCTTTCGCGCCCGTGAACGTTCGCGGAAGCCGCCGAATTCATCCGCCCGCAAGGTCTCGCACGCGAGAATGCGCGGATGACGACCGTTCTCGTCGTCGACGACGAGCCGATCGTGCGCGAGGTCGTGGTGGGCTACCTGCGGCGCGACGGCTTCCGCACGCTGGAGGCCGCCGACGGGGAGCGCGCCTGCGAGCTGGTCGAGCGCGAGCGGCCCGACCTGGTCGTGCTCGACCTGATGCTGCCGCGGCTGGACGGGCTCTCCGTCTGCCGCCGCATCCGCGCCCGCTCCGACGTCCCGGTGATCGTGCTGACCGCGCGTGGGGAGGAGGCCGACCGGATCGTCGGGCTCGAGCTCGGTGCCGACGACTACGTCACGAAGCCGTTCTCCCCGCGGGAGCTGGCGGCGCGCGTGCGCACGGTGCTCCGGCGCGTGGCGCCGAGGCCTTCCGACGGGCGCGTCTCGTTCGGCGACATCGAGGTCGAGGGCGCCTCCCGCGAGGTGCGGCGCGCGGGAGCGCCGGTGCGGCTGACGGCGAAGGAGTTCGACCTGCTCTGGTTCCTCGCCTCGCATCCGCGCCGCGTCTTCTCCCGCGATCAGCTGATGGCGCGCGTCTGGGGCTACGAGGCGGCACTCGACACCGGGACCGTCACCGTCCACGTCCGCCGCCTGCGCGAGAAGATCGAGGCGGAGCCGTCGCACCCCCGTCACCTCGAGACGGTGTGGGGCGTCGGCTACCGGCTCGTGCCGTGATCGGCACCGGACTGGGTCTCGCCCTCGCCACGCTCGGGGTCGGGCTGGCCGCCGCGTTCGGCATCCGGCTGCTGCCCACGCTCCGGCTCCAGCTGGCGGCGCTGGCGCTGCTCGCAGTCGCGTTGCCGCTCGCCGTCGTGTTCCTCTCGGGCTGGGCGATGTTCCACATGGGCGACGACGTGAAGATCCTCGCGGTGTCGGTCGCGTCTGCCTCGGCCGCGCTGCTGGCGGCGCTGCTGCTCGCGCGCGACACGGCCGGGCGGGTCGAGCGGCTACGGGAGTCGGCCGCCGCGCTGGCCGCGGGCGACCTCGGCGCGCGCGCGGCGGAGGACGGCCCGGCCGAGGTGGCCGACCTCGCGCGCTCGTTCAACGCGATGGCCATGCACCTCGAGCGCCTGTTCGACGCGCGTCGCGAGCTCGTCGCCTGGGCGAGCCACGACCTGCGGACGCCGATCGCGTCGATGCGTGCGATGCTCGAGGCGCTCGAGGACGGCCTCGCGCCGCCCGAGCGCTACCTGCCGGCGCTCGAGGAGCAGGTGCGAACGCTCGCCGTGCTCGTCGACGACCTGTTCGAGCTTGCGCGGATCGACGCGGGCACGCTCACGCTCGAGCTGGCGGAGGCGGAGCTGGCGCCGCTGGTGGAGAGCTGCGTGCGCGGGCTCGAGGCGGAGGCGGAGGCGCGCCACGTGCGCCTGGTGGCCCGCGCCGCCGCCGCGCGGGTCCGGTGCGAGCCGGCGAAGGTCGAGCGGGTGCTGCTGAACCTGCTCGCGAACGCGCTCAGGCACACGCCGTCGGACGGCTCGGTCGCGGTCGTCGTGGTCCCGCGCGGCAGCGAGGTGCAGGTGACCGTCGAGGACACCGGCGAAGGGCTGGACGCCGACGCGGAGCGGCGGATGTTCGAGCGGTTCTGGCGGGGCGAGCGCGCCCGCTCGTCGCCCGGTGCCGGGCTCGGGCTCGCGATCGCGCGCGGCCTCGTGGAGCTGCACGGCGGGCGCATCTGGGCCGAGGCGCGGTCCGGGGGCGGCGCGCGCGTGTCGTTCACGCTACCGACGGCCTAGACCGCCGCGCAGGGCCGCCCGGACGAGGGATGGAGGTCGCGTGGGGGACGCCGGCGCACCTCCTGCACGACCTGCCTGACGATCATAGGACCACGACTTCGTGGCATTCGCTACGTCTCGCCACCCGTGGACGCTTGCCGCGAGCGCCGCCGCCGCCATCGCCGTCGCCGGCTCCTCGGCGGGCGTGGCGGTCGCGCCCTGCGCCGGCTCGTACGCGCACGCCGGCGTCGCCG
>DATIDD010000052.1:0-17817 GCA_035456465.1 Gaiellaceae bacterium
CGCGCCGTGCGCGGCGGGACCCCGCGGTCCTACGCGATGACGCGGACGTTCGTCGCCTGGGGGCCCTTCTGCCCCTCGGTGGCGTCGAACTCGACCCTCACGCCCTCGCCGAGGCTCTTGAAGCCCTCGCCGGCGATGCCGGAGAAATGGACGAAGAGGTCCTTCGTGCCGTCCTCCGGGGTGATGAAGCCGTACCCCTTGTCGTCGTTGAACCACTTGACGGTTCCGGTTGCCATAAAAATCACCTCCCTGCCTGTCGCGAACAAGCAGGAGGCGGCGGGCCGCTTCCGGTACTCGTCCTACGGTTACTTACCGGGACTGTAGCGGAGTTCGAGCTCGAGCACGGCGGCAGCCGCCCGCAGCGCCACGCGCGTGTCGTCGAGCGCGGGCTCCCGCGTCGTCAGGCGCTGGAGCGCGAGACCGGGGAGCAGGAGGAATCGCAGCGCGCGCCCGCGCGGCCGGTGGACGAGCTGCCAGAGCTCCATCGAGACGGCGAGCGCCGCGACCGGCACCACCACGGGGGCGGCGACGGCCGCCGCCGGCGGCCAGGCCGCCTCGAACACGAACGACAGCGGGACGGCGATCGCCGCGAAGTTCGTCCCGCAGCGGTCGGCGAACCGCGTCGGCCGAGCGGTGCCGGACCAGGCGCCGACGAGGGAGCCCGACTCCGCCGCTGCGATCGCGCGGTGCTCCGCGCCGTGGAGGCGGAGCGTGCGGCCGCGGAACAGGAGCGCGAGCATCGCGGCCGTCGCGGCCAGGCCGACCGCGAGCCCGTAGGGCGGCGGCAGGAGCGCTGCCAGGGCGCCGGCGAGGAGCGCCGCCACGAGGAGCCGGCGCTCACGACGCGGCGCGATCCCGCGGCGCGACAGCAGCGGCGCGACCGAGGCGACGAGCCGGACGAGCCCCCGCGCGAGCGGTACCCGCGCGAGCCTCCCACGCCTGGCCGGCTGCTCGCCGACCCGGATCGACCCGTCACGGCCGGCGAACGCCCAGTACCGCTCGCTCGCGATCACGACCCCGTCGGGCCGTGCCATCCCGCCGAGGCGCGGACGGAGCTGCGCCGCGTCCGCGCGGGCGAGCACGTCCAGCACATGGCGGTCGGCCTCCACCGCTCCAGGGTGCCGGACCACGCGGCCGCCCGGCAAGGGCCGGGCGGCTCATTCGTCGAGCGCTGGGGTCCCGCGCGGGACTTACCAGTAGCCGCGCCCGAAGAAGCCCAGGAGGGCGAGGACGAGCACGACGATGAGGATGATCCAGAGAAGGCTCATGCTGCTCCTTTCGCGGTCGCCTGCTGGAGGGACAACGGCCGACGGGCGGATCGGGTTACGGGGACGAAGAAACGGCCCGCCGGGGCGGGCCGCCTCTTCGGGGGAAGGGGAGCCGGGCGGCCCCGGCTCCTCGTGCGGCGACTCTGTGCGGCGGCTCGTGTCCGGCCGCCGTGAGGGAGCGACAGAGGCATCCCAGCAGCCGGCCGCGCGCCGCTCATCGGCAGCGGGCCGCCGATCCGCTGCGGGCGACTACCGAGCGCCGTCGTGGGAAGATCGCGGCCGGGTGGAAGCGACGCGCGCCCTGCTCGAGCGGGTCGAGGCCTCGTCGGAGGCGCCGGACGACGCGCTGGCGCCGGTCGCCTACGTCCTCGCGACCGCGCTGACGCTCGACGAGGGCGAGCTGGCCGCCGCACTGCGCCGGGCGGTGCTGGTGCTCGCCGCCGGCGGGGATCCGCGCCGTGGGCTCGACCCCGACGGGCCGGCGGTGCGGTCGCTCGCGGCCGACCTCGACGCGCCGGAGCGGCGGCGGCGCCTGGACGGTGTCGTCGCGCGTGCGAGCGCGCTCGCCTCCGACCTGCCGCACGTCGCGGCGGCGCTCGCCGCGCTCCGCGCCGACAGCGAGCTGGCCTGGCGCTGGACCGCGCTCGTGCTGTTGGCGGACGAGCTCGGGGGCGACGAGGCCTAGCCCGTTCGAGGGAACTTCGCCGACTCCCCCGTCGTGGGGAGGCTGCGACCCGTGCTCCCGCGGACGATGGGCAGCACAACTGCGGCACTGCGGCCGCGCCCACGGGCGCGTAGAGGAGGCAGGAATGGACACACGCGAGGCTCCCGGCACCCGAGCGAGTGCGCTCTGGGGAACGGGGAACCGGGGTGGCGACAGCCGCTCGAGCGCGCTCTGGGGCAAGCGCGGCGACGAGCGCCGCTCTGCGCGCGTGGGAGCGGTGGTGGCGGCGATCGCCGCGCTCGTCCTGGCGCTGCCCGCGGCAGCCGTCGCGGGCGACAAGGAGCCGCGCGCGTACGTTCCGGCCGGGCTGCTCGAAGCCGCCGAGGCCTCGCCCCAGGCGACGTTCGACGTGATCGTCGAGGGCCGCCCCGGCGCGTCGAGCGACGACGTGGCCGCGAGTGTCTCGAAGGCCAAGGGCGCGAGCAGGCGGAGGTTCGCCTCGGTCGACGGCGTCCTCGCACAGGTCTCCGGCAAGGAGCTGCTCAAGCTCGCGCGGCATCCGAACGTGCTCTCGATCACGCCCGACTCGATCACGGCCGCAACCGGCTACGAGAACGCGGAGATGTGGCGCGACACCGTCCGCGTGCGCTCCATGCTCGACAGCTTCGTCCTCTCCGACTACCTCACGAGCTCGCGCACGCCCGCGATCGCGATCGTCGACAGCGGTGTCGACGCGACCAAGTTGTACGACTTCGGCGGACGCGTCGCGCAGGTGAACCTGTGCAGCCTGTGCTCCGCGCTGGCGACCGGGGACGACTACGGCCACGGCACGATGGTCGCCGCGCTCGCGGCGGGCTCGAACTCGTACCGCATCGGCGTGGCCCCGAGAGCGCGGATCGTCTCGCTGCGCACGGCCGACTCCGAGGGGCGCTCCCGCGTCAGCGACGTGATCGCCGCCGCCGACTGGATCCTCGCGAACCGCTCGGCGTACAACGTCCGCGTCGCGAACTTCTCGCTCGCGCGCTCCGACGCGACGAGCATCCGCTTCGACCCGCTCGCGCGCGCGGTCGAGCGGCTCTGGTTCGCCGGCGTCGTGGTCGTGGCGGCCGCCGGCAACCACGGCTCTGCCACCGGGCCGGTCGCGATCAAGGCGCCCGGAAACGACCCGTTCGTGATCACCGTCGGCGCCGTCGACCAGCGGCAGACGTCGGGCGTCTCGGACGATCTCGTGCCGTCGTGGTCGGCCTGGGGCACGACCAAGGACGGGTTCGCGAAGCCCGAGCTCGCGGCGCCCGGCCGCTACCTCGTCGCCGCCGTCCCGGGCGGGAGCACGTTGCGCAACCGGTTCCCCGAGCGGGCGACCGGGAGCGGCACGATGTGGATGTCGGGCACGTCGTTCTCCTCGGCGATCGTGGCCGGGATGGCGGCCGACCTGCTCGCGGTGCGACCGTGGTGGACGCCCGATCAGGTGAAGGGCGCGCTGATGCTCCGCGCCCGGCCGCTCGCCGGGCAGGGCACGAAGGCGGGCGTCGGCGAGGTCGACGTGTACGGCTCGATCTACACCTCGTCGCCCGGGAACCCGAACGCGGGCCTGTACCAGTTCGTCACGACCGACGCGTCCGGCGCTCGGCGCTTCGACGGCGATGCGTGGGCCGCGAGCGTGTCGGCGAACAGCACCTGGTCGACCGCGGCCTGGAGCGAGGCGGCGTGGAGCGAGGCTGCCTGGAGCGAGGCTGCCTGGAGCGAGGCCGCGTGGAGCGAGGCCGCCTGGAGCGAGGCCGCCTGGAGCGAGGCCGCCTGGAGCGAGGCCGCCTGGAGCGAGGCTGCGTGGAGCGAGGCCGCCTGGAGCGAGGCCGCCTGGGCCGAGTAACACCGCTGTGATCCCGATCCGCGAGGCCGGCGACCGTGCCGGCCTCGCGCGTCCGTCCGGCCCGCGGACGCCGCCGGTGTTTCGCGTAGAGTGCCGGGCCGATGTTCCGGCACCGCAGAGCCCTGCCGGCGCTCGCGGCAGCCGGCCTCGCACTCGCAGGCTGCGGCGGCTCCGCGTCGCCCGACCGCTACGTGCTCGAGCCGACACGCGATTGCCTCGCGGGGGAGGACGTGGCGACGTCGACCGAGGGCCTCGACTTCGTCGCCTCGACGGCGCTCGGCGGGGCGCTGATCGCGCGTCCGATGGGCAACCGGGTCGTGCTCGCGTTCGGCGACTCGGCCGCCGACGCCGCGCGGACGGTGCGCGCCTACCGCCAGTTCGCCGGCAAGCGCATCCCCTTGCAGGACCTGCTGTTCCAGGAGAAGAACACGGTGCTGCTCTGGGAGGAGCCGCCGACCGAGGAGCAGGCGCGCACCGTCGGCGGGTGCCTCGAAGGCTAGAATCGCCGCATGGCGGAGTTCGGGACGATGCGCGTGAAGAGCGGCCTCGCCGAGATGCTCAAGGGCGGCGTGATCATGGACGTGGTCAACGCCGAGCAGGCGCGGATCGCCGAGGCGGCGGGGGCCGTCGCGGTGATGGCGCTCGAGCGCGTCCCGGCCGACATCCGCGTGCAGGGCGGCGTCGCCCGGATGTCGGATCCCGAGATCATCCGGGAGATCCAGGAGGCGGTGACGATCCCCGTGATGGCGAAGTGCCGCATCGGCCACTTCGCCGAGGCGCAGATCCTCGAGGCGCTCGAGATCGACTACGTCGACGAGTCCGAGGTGCTGACGCCGGCCGACCTCGAGCACCATGTCGACAAATGGCAGTTCACGGTGCCGTTCGTGTGCGGCGCGACGAACCTCGGGGAGGCGCTGCGCCGAATCTCCGAGGGCGCGGCGATGATCCGGACGAAGGGCGAGGCCGGCACGGGGGACATCGTCAACGCGGTAACGCACATGCGCGCCGTCTACGGCGGGATCCGCCGGCTCCAGTCGCTGCGCGAGGACGAGCTGTACGCCGAGGCGAAGCAGCTGCAGGCGCCCGTCGAGCTCGTCCGCTGGGTCGCCGAGCACGGGCGGCTGCCGGTCGTCACCTTCACGGCGGGCGGCATCGCGACGCCGGCCGACGCGTCGCTGTGCATGCAGCTCGGCGCGGACGGCGTCTTCGTCGGCTCGGGGATCTTCAAGTCCGGCGACCCGGACAAGCGCGCACGCGCGATCGTCGAGGCGACCACGCACTACGCCGACCCGAAGGTGCTGGCGGAGGTCTCCGCCGGGCTCGGCGAGCCGATGGTCGGCATCTCCGCCGCCTCGCTCGCGCCCGAGCAGCTGCTCGAGACGCGCGGCTGGTAGCGGCGTCCGTCCGGCTCGCGCGAGATGCGAGCCGGAACGGCACGAGTGACAGACGGCTACGTGTCCAGGTTCAGGTCGGGTCTCGCCGCGGGGGCGGTCGCCGCGCTCCCGAGCGGCCTGCCCTCGACGGCGCATGCGCTGCTGCGCGGCCGGGACCCGCTCGACGCGACGCTGGCAGCCGGCTCCCTCCTGCTGCCGCGCGAGACGCGGCGCGGGCCGCTGATGCTCGCGGCCGTGCCGGTCCACGCGGGCGTGTCGCTCCTCTGGGGCGTCGTGCTCGCCCACGCGCTGCGGCGCCCGACGCCGCTCGCGGGCGCCGTCGCAGGCCTCGCGATCGCCGCCCTCGACCTCGGGCTGCTCGGCAGGCGCAAGGCGCGCTTCCGGGCGCTGCCGCTCGTGCCGCAGCTCGCGGACCACGCCGTCTACGGCGCCGTCGCCGCCGCGGTGCTGCAGCGGCGACGGCGCCTCGACGTGCGCTAGGCGAGGCCGCGGTCGGCGAACTTCTGCTGGACCACGGCCGCGGTGGCCGGGCCGTACAGGTCGTGCGCGACCTCGATCGTCGCGGCGGCGGCCGACGGCATCGTCGGGCTCGTGCCGTAGTGGAACCCGGCCTCGAGGATGATCCGGTCGGCCACGACCGGCCCGAGCGCCGTGCGGATCTCCCAGAGCGCCTGTGACCAGATCTGGCCGGTGCGGTGGATCCGCGTCAGGTCGACGTCCGCCGGATAGTGCAGGTTCGCGTCCAGCCGGCGCAGGCAGTGCGGCGCCGTCGGGTCGTACGAGACGGAGTCCCAGTCGGCGATGCAGGCGGGATCCGGTGTCGGGGCGACGTGCGCCGAGACGGTGCCGGCGAGGTAGTCGGCGAACCCCTCGCCGAGCGCGCCGGACTCGGCCGTCAGGCCGAAGCCGAACGGTGTCTGCTGCGAGTCCTGGACCGCGTGGCCGTACTCGTGGAGGATCACCTCGGCGTCCTCGGCGTCGTCGACGCCGCCCTTGCCGAAGCGCAGGATGTCGTGCTTGTCCCACGAGTAGGAGTTGTCCTGCCCCCACTGGTTGATGCGGATGTCCTGCGGCTCGGCGTTGATCGCGCGGAGCTCGGAGCCGAAGCCGAGGCTCTGCAGGTACAGCTGCGCCTGCGTGACCCAGTAGTACGCCATCACCTGCTCGAAGCGATCGTCGTCGCGTCGGTAGCGGAACGTGTTGGTGGGCGAGTAGGCCGAGACGCCGGTCTCGGCGCGGATGCACGCCCAATCGCCGCACAGGCGCCCGCTGCCGTCCAGGTTGGTCAGCGTCACGTCGTGGTAGGCGGGCGCGAGCGCCGCGTAGTCGGCGTCCTTCTGGTCGGTCAGCGACTGGTCCTGGAGCTCCGCCACCGGGTTGGGCAGGAACACGGTGCCGACGCCGGTGCTGGAGCCGTTCGGCGGCTTGGCGGCGAGCGCTCCGGCGACCACCACGGTCGAGAGCGCGGCCGCGGCCGCGAGGATGAGGGTACGACGCACGTGAAAGACCTCCCCTGTCCGTCGGTTCCGTGCGATGCGTGCGGGTGCGCAGGGTACACCTCGGATCGAGGAACGTCTATCCGGCCTCGCTCTACACTGGCCGCATGACCGTCGGCGTCCTCGCGCTGCAGGGCAACTTCCGCGAGCACGCGGCGATGCTGCGTGCGCTCGGAGCCGACGTCGTCGAGGTGCGCAAGCCCGAGCAGCTCGCCGGGCTCGACGGCCTCGTCGTCCCCGGCGGCGAGTCCACCGCGATCATGCGGCTCGCGCGGCTCTACGGGATCGACGACGCCCTGCGACGCTACGACGGGGCGGTTCTCGGCACGTGCGCGGGGATGATCCTGCTCGACCGCGAGCATCTCGGGCTCGTCGACATGGTGGTCGAGCGCAACGCCTACGGCCGCCAGGTCGCGAGCTTCGAGGCTCCGCTCGCGCTGGCCGGCGAGGAGGACCCGCTGCCCGGCGTGTTCATCCGCGCGCCGCGCGTGCGCGACGTCGGCCCGGACGTGGAGGTCCTCGCGGAGCACGAGGGCGAGCCGGTGCTGCTGCGCGACGGCCGGTTCCTCGTCGCGTCGTTCCACCCTGAGCTGACGGACGACACCCGGGTGCACGCGCGCTTCCTGGAGCTCGTCGAGGAGGAGCGTCATGTCAGGGCATAGCAAGTGGTCCTCGATCAAGCACAAGAAGGGCGCGGCCGACGCGAAGCGCGGCAAGCTCTTCTCGAAGCTGTCGCGCGCGATCATCGTCGCGGCGCGCGAGGGCGGGCCCGATCCTGCGGCCAACCTCGCGCTGCAGAACGCGATCGAGAAGGCGCGCTCCTACTCGATGCCGAAGGACAACATCGAGCGCGCGATCGCGAAGGGCGCCGGCACCGGGGACGACGGCTCCGTGTACGAGACGATCGTGTACGAGGGCTACGCACCCGGCGGCGTGGCCGTCCTGGTCGAGGCCCTCTCGGACAACCGCAACCGCACGGCCTCCGACGTGCGGCACCTGTTCGCGAAGCACGACGGCAACCTCGGCACCTCGGGCGCCGTCGCGTGGCTGTTCGAGCGGCGCGGGGTCGTGCTCGTCGCCGGCGAGCTCGACGAGGACGAGGTGCTGCTGGCCGCGGCCGAGGGCGGCGCGGAGGACATCGCGCAGGACGGCTCCTCGTGGCAGGTGCTCTCGGCGCCGGAGGACCTCCGGTCGGTGCGGGCGGCGCTCGAGGAGGCCGGCATCCCCGTCGAGTCGGCCGAGATCACGATGCTCCCGAAGACGACCGTGGACGTCGAGGACGAGTCCACGGCGAAGAAGATCCTGCGCCTCGTGGACGCGCTCGACGACAACGACGACGTGCAGGAGGTGTACGCGAACTTCGACATCCCCGAGGGGGTCCTGGAGGCCGTCGCCTCGTAGCGTGGGGGAACCCCGTGGTCATGGCCACGATGTTCTTCGTCCCATGACGTAAGGGTTGCCGCCGGAGGCCGGCTTTGCCGGCCGGGAGGCGCAGCACGAGACCTCCTACGCCGCGCGAAGAAGGAGGGGGCCATGGGGGAACCACGGGTTCCCCCATGCCGAAACGTCCGGGGCCGCGCCTACCCTCTCCGCGTGAAGGTTCTCGGCATCGACCCCGGGACGGCAGCGTGCGGGTACGGCATCGTCCACGAAAGCGGCGGCCGCCTCAGGCGGGTGGACCACGGGTGCTGGCGGACGTCCGCCGGCGAGCGGCCGGAGGTGCGCCTGAGGACGATCTACGACGGCGTCACCGCCCTCATCGCGGCGCACGCGCCGGATGCGGTCGCGCTGGAGGAGTCGTTCGTCGGCGCCGACGCCCGCACCGCGCTCTCCGTCGGGCAGGCGCGCGGCGCGGTGCTCGTCGCGGCCGCCGGCGCCGGGCTCGACTGCGCCGAGTACGCGCCGGCGCGCGTGAAGCAGTCGGTCTGCGGCTACGGGCGCGCCGACAAGCGCCAGGTGGGGTTGATGGTGAAGACGATCCTGTCGCTCGAGACGATCCCGGCGCCGGACCACGCAGCCGACGCGCTCGCGGTCGCGATCTGCCACGCGCTCGCCCCGCCGCTGCTCCGCGCTGCGGGCTAGCGACGGGCGTGCCGTAGACTGCGCGGCGTCATGACGTCGGTGATGGCCCGTGTCCTCCGTCCGAGACCGCGCGCACGCGCGGCCCGGCGGACGGCATCTCCTTCGTAGCGGGCGGTTCGCCGAGCTGATCGTCGCCGACGCCGGCGTCGAGCCCGGCGACCTCGTCGTCGACGTCGGCGCGGGATCGGGGATGCTCACGCGGGCGCTCCTGCATGCGGGCGCACGTGTCGTGGCCGTCGAGCAGGACCGCGATCTCGCCGCGCGGCTGCAGCGGGCGTGCGCGGCCGCGGACGTCGTCCGTGGCGACGCGCGGCAGACGCCGTGGCCGGACGAGCCGTTCCGCGTCGTCGCGAACCTGCCCTTCGCGCACACGACGGAGATCTGCCGGAGCCTGCTCCGGCCGTCGGTCCCGCTGCTCGGCGCCGACCTCGTCGTCGAGTGGGGCTTCGCGGCGAAGCGGACGAGGGTCTGGCCGAGCACGATGCTCGGCGTCCTCTGGGGCGCGTGGTTCGAGCTCACGCTCGTCCGTCGCGTCGCACCGGCGTCGTTCGCGCCGCCGCCGTCGGTCGTGGCCGCGGTGCTGAGGGCCACGCGCCGCGAGGCGGCGCTCGTCGCCGGCCGGGACGCCGGCGACTACGCCCGCTTCCTCGCCCGCGCCTTCCGCTCCGCCCGGCTGCCGCCCGGGGCCGCCGCCAGGGCCGCCGAGCTCGGCTTCGACCGCCGTGCCGCGCCGCGCGACCTCGACGCCCGCCAGTGGGCCGCGGTCTGGGAGGAGTCGTCCGCCCGTACCCGTACCGTGCACGCGATGACCCGTCGCGGGAGAACGCGATGATCGCGCGCCTCCGCGGCCGTCCGGTGGCGCGCACCCCCGAAGGCCTCGTCCTCGACGTCGGCGGCGTCGGCTACCTCGTCCATGCGACGCCGGCCGCGATGCGGCACGACGGCGACGAGCTGACCGTCCACACGTACCTGCACGTGCGGGAGGACGCGCTCCAGCTGTACGGCTTCGCGGACGCCGCCGAGCGCGAGCTGTTCGTCCAGCTCCTGTCCGTGAACGGCGTGGGGCCGAAGGTCGCGCTCGCGGTCGTGTCGGGGTCTCCGACCGCCGACCTGCGGCGCGCGATCGTGCTGGAGGACGCCGCGCGCTTCCAGGCGATCCCCGGGATCGGCAAGAAGACGGCGGAGCGCATCGTGCTGGAGCTGAAGGAGAAGCTGGGCCCCGTCGGCCCCGCGCCGGAGGTCGCGGGCCACGAGCTGACGGCGCGAGACGCGCTCGTGGAGCTCGGCTACAGCGTTCCCGACGCCGAGCGCGCGCTCGCCGAGGTCGACGCCGACCTGCCCGTCGAAGAGCGCGTCCGCCTGGCGCTGCGGAAGGCGGCATGACCGAGAGCCTGCTGCTCCCCGTCGCGCGCGAAGGGGACGACGAGCTCGACCGTTCGCTCCGCCCGCAGTCGCTCGCCGACTTCGTCGGCCAGGAGCGGGTCAAGGCGCAGCTCGCGATCGCGCTCGAGGCGGCGAAGGCGCGCGGCGAGGCGCTCGACCACGTCCTCCTCGTCGGCCCGCCGGGGCTCGGCAAGACGACGCTCGCGCAGATCGTCCGGCACGAGCTCGCCGTCGGCATCCGCACGGTGGCCGGTCCCGCGCTCGAGCGGAAGGCCGACATGGCCGCGATCCTCACGAGCCTCGAGGCCCGCGACGTCCTCTTCGTCGACGAGATCCACCGCGTCAACCGCGCGATCGAGGAGATCCTCTACCCGGCGCTCGAGGACTTCCGCATGGACATCGTCGTCGGCCAGGGACCGGGCGCGCGCACGCTCAGCCTCGACCTGCAGTCGTTCACGCTCGTCGGGGCGACGACGCGAACGGGCCTGCTGACGACGCCGCTTCGCGATCGCTTCGGGATGACGTTCCGCCTCGACCTCTACGACGCCGCCGAGCTCGGGCTCATCGTCCGCCGCTCCGCGCGCATCCTCGGGGTGCCGGTGGCGGACGAGGCCGCCGAGGAGATCGCCCGTCGCTCGCGGGGCACGCCGAGGATCGCGAACCGGATCCTCCGGCGCGTCCGCGACGTCGCGGAGGTGCGGCACGCCGGCACGATCACGACCGACGTCGCGCGCGAGGCCCTCGCGCTGCTCGAGGTCGACGGCCTGGGTCTCGAGCGGACCGACCGCGAGCTCCTGCGCGCCGTCGTCGAGCGGTTCGACGGGGGCCCGGTCGGCCTCTCGACGCTGGCCGTCGCGCTCGGGGAGGAGCCGGACACGATCGAGGACGTCTACGAGCCCTACCTGCTCCAGCTCGGCTTCCTCCAGCGGACGCCGCGCGGGCGAGTCGTGACGCGGGCGGGGCGCGCCCACGTCGGCCCGACGACGGCCGCAGGGGACGCGAGGCTGTTCGAGTGACGAGCGGGCTGTGGCTGCCCGGGATGACGGGCCCGGTCGACGAGTTCGTGACGCGGATCCATCGCGCCATCGAGCGGTTCGCCGGCGAGGCGCACGTGGAGCGGGCGTGGGTGCAGGTCGAGCTCGTGGACGGCGTGCGCTACACGCTCGACGAGGTGCATCCCGAGCCGGGGTTCGGCTTCGTGACGCTCGTGCCGCATCGCGACCCCTCGGACGACGACATCCCGGAGCGGGTGATCGTCCCGCTGGGGATGATCAAGCGGATCGAGCTGGGTCGGGCAGAGGAGCAGCGGTCGCGGTTCGGCTTCGCCGTCCCCGCCGGATGAGCGTCAGGGCGAGGGGCGCGAGCGCGAGCGCCGCGACGTCGAAGAAGACGTAGCCGGAGGCGATCCCGCTCGGCGGGTTGCCCTGGGTGATCGAGGTGCCGGGCGCGACCTCCGCCCAGCGCCAGGTGCCGAGCGCGGTCCCGTAGAGCTCGAGCGCGGCGACCATGACGAAGACGCCGGCGTAGGTGGCGGGCGCGCGGCCGCGGAGCAGGAAGAGGGCGAGCAGGAACGCACCGAGCAGCCCGCCCACGTCCTCCCGCGGCAGCACGGTGACGCCGGCGAGCCCCCAGGACAGGACGGCCGCGAGCGCGAGCCCGACGAGCAGCCGCTCGCGGCCGGCGGCGAGCGTGGCGAGCGCGACGCCGCCGAGGTAGACGAGCCCGTGCGCCGGCGGCACGAACGCCGGCAGGTTCTCGAGCCGGTACGTGTAGAGCCCCCAGAGGATCGAGCCGACGAGCTCGCCGCCGGTGGCGACGACGACCACGACGAGCGTCTGGGCGCGGAGCTCCGGCGAGACCGCGCGCAGCGCGACCATCAGGGCCAGCGCCGTGACGAGGCCCAGCAGGACCTGTCCCCGGAGCGAGACGAGCTGGTCGAGCGCGAGCAGCACGCCGAGGAAGGCGGCGATGCCGCCGCACGCGAGCGCGGCGCGCGCCCTCACCGCTTGAACTGGAGCTCGTGCCAGGACGGGACCGGGGCCAGCTCGAGCAGGGCGCGCCCGCCGTTCGGGTCGCGGTAGGTGAAGTCCGCCGCCGCGTCGTCCCACGCGACCTCGAGCAGCCCTTCCTTGACGCGGTGGTCGAGCCAGGCGCCGCGGAACACGAGCTTGCGCAGCCAGTAGACGAGCGACTCTCCCTCGACGAGGGCGACGCGCTCCCAGTGGCGCACGAGGTAGCGCCCCAGCGGGCTCCGGGGCTCGGTGATGCGCCCGTCGGCGGCGAGCTCGACGAGGTCCGCCGTCTCCTCGTCCTCGAGCTCGTTGCGGTCGAGCAGCCCGAGCCGGAAGGCCGCCGCGGTCACGCGCTCCTCGAAGTCCGCCGCCGAGAAGCCGAAGCGGTAGCCGAGGAATTCGACCACGTAGTCGTCGCCCGACGTGTAGTTGGCCTCGGCCACGGCCTCTGAGGATAGTCGCGGCTACGCTGGCGGCGATGCGGCGGCAGACGATCGTCTTCCTCGCGCTCTCGATCCTCGCCGGGCTCGGCGCGGCCTGGCTGCTCGAGGTCTCGTGGGAGCGCGCGCTCTACCTCGCGCCCGTGCTCGTGCTCGGGTCGTTCGCCGTCGTCGCGCTCGCGGTGCTGTGGGCGAAGGTGATCGTCGAGACCGTCCGCGGCTCGCGCCGAGAGCGCGACGATTCCGTCACGGGCTCGTAACGACGCGCGCCGGGGCGGCGCGCCCGCGACGGCTCCGTCCGATCGCCTCCGTAGCCTCGACGTGCGATGCAGGGCAGCTGGACGCTTCGTCCCTGCCCGCACGGACAGGTACGACGCCTGGTCGACGACCTCGGTCTGCACGAGGTGACCGCGTCCGTCCTCGTTCGTCGCGGGTACGGCGACCCAGACGCGGCGCGAACGTTCCTCGCCGCCGATGACCCACGCCACGACCCGTTCCTCCTCGGCGACATGGACGCCGCGGTGGCGCGCATCCGTCTCGCCGTCGAGCGGGGCGAGCGGATCTGCGTCCACGGCGACTACGACGTCGACGGCATCTGCGCGACGACGCTCGCCGTGCTCACGTTCCGTGCGCTGATCGAGCGGGTGGGAGGGGGTGCCGAGGTCGACTGGCACCTCCCGAGCAGGTTCGACGAGGGCTACGGGGTCAGCTCGACGACGATCGCGCGGCTGGCGGAGGAGGGCTGCGGCCTCGTCGTCACGGTCGACTGCGGGATCACGGCGGTGAAGGAGGTCGCGGAGGCGCGCGCGCTCGGGGTCGATGTCGTCGTCACCGACCACCACCGCCCGGGCGACGAGCTCCCGGACTGCCCCGTGGTGGCGACGCGGCCCTCCGCGTACCCGTTCCCGGAGCTGTGTGGCACGGGGGTCGTGCACAAGCTCGCGCAGGCGCTGGGCGTCGACACCGCGCCGCACCTCGACCTCGTCGCGCTGGCGACGATCGCCGACGTCGTGCCGCTGCTCGACGAGAACCGCGCCCTCGCCACCCTCGGCCTGCGGGCGCTCGCGCGGACGTCCAAGCCGGGGCTGCGGGCGCTGATGCGGACGGCGCACGTCGACCCGGCGGCGGTCGACACCGGAGCGGTCGGGTTCCGCCTCGCGCCGCGGATCAACGCCGCGGGCCGGCTCGGGCATCCCGGCGACGCGCTCGAGCTGATCCTCACCGACGACGAGGAGCAGGCGGCGCGGCTCGCCGCGCGGCTCGAGGAGCTCAACCGCGAGCGCCAGCAGGTCGAGGACCGGATCCTGCGGGCGGCGGTCGCGGAGGTCGACTCGTGGCCGGAAGCGCGCCGCCGCCGCCGCGGCTACGTCCTGGCGGGCGCGGACTGGCACGAGGGCGTGATCGGGATCGTCGCCTCCCGGCTGGTGGAGCGGTTCAACCGGCCGGTCGTGCTGATCGCCGGCACGGACGAGCTGTGGAAGGGGTCGGGGCGGTCGCTGCCGGCGTTCGACCTGCACGGCGGCCTCGGAGCCTGTGCCGACCACCTCGAGCGCTACGGCGGCCACCGGGCCGCCGCCGGGCTCTCCATCCGTCCGGACGAGGTCGAGCCGTTCGCCGAGGCCTTCGCCGCGCACGCGGCCGCGGCGCTGACCGACGACGACCTGGTGCCCCTGACCCGCGTCGACGCCGTGCTGCCGGCGGGGACGGAGCTCACGCTCGAGCTCTGCACGGAGCTGGAGCGCCTCGCGCCGTTCGGGCTCGGCAACCCGGAGGTGACGCTGCTCGCGCCGGCGTGCCGGCTCGAGCAGGTCGCGACCGTCGGCGAGGGCAGGCACCTGCGCTTCCGCGTGCACCGCGAGGGGCGCGACGCGGGCGGCGCGATCGCCTTCGGGCTCGGCGGGCAGCTCGACCGCTTCCGGCGCGAGCAGCGCTACGACGTGGCGTTCCGGCTGCAGGAGAACCGCTGGAACGGGACGGTGGCGCCGCAGCTCGTGGTGCGGCGGATCTTCGACGCCGACGATCGGTTCGACGGGCTGCGGGCGTGGCTCGTGGCCGAGTACCGCAAGGCGCCGGAGGCGCGCGACGCCGAGGCGGCGGCGATCTTCGCGGAGCTCGAGCTGGCCGAGGCCGGGCTCGGGAAGCGCCACCTGCTCGAGTCGGAGCGCTTCCGCGCGCTGCTCGCGGGCGAGCCGGCGCTCGCCCGCGCCGCGTGACGGTCCGGCCGTCGACCGACGACGACTGGTCCGCCGTCCTCGAGGTCCACCGGCGCGCCTTCGGCGGGGAGGTCGAGCCGCGGATGGCGGACGCCGTCCGGGCGAGCGACGGCTGGGTGCCCGAGCTCTCGCTCGTCGCCGAGGCCGACGGAGCGGTCGCCGGCCACGCGCTGACGAGCCGGGTCGGCCTCCGCGGCTCCCGGCGCCGGCTGCTCCAGACGGGCCCGCTCGGCGTCCTCCCGGAACACCAGGGGCGCGGGATCGGCTCGGCGCTGATGCGCGCCACGCTCGAGCGCGCCAGGGCGCTCGGCGAGCCGCTCGTGCTCGTCGAGGGCGACCCGGCCTTCTACGGGCGGTTCGGGTTCGTCCGCGCCGACGAGCTCGGGCTGCTGCCGCCGCCGGAGGCGCGCTACGACTGGGCGTTCCAGGTGGCGGTGCTCGACGACGAGGCCGAGCTGCCCCGCGGTCGCGTGGTCTATCCCCGGACGTTCCCGTCGTAGCCGGCGGGGGCTAGGCGCGCGCGCCGAGCGAGACGCGATGCACGCGACGGACGAACGCGCGCTCGCGCCGCGGCGCGTCGACGGCGGCGAGCAGCCGCGCCACCTCGGCCAGCGCCTTCCGCTCTCGATAGGCCCTGATCCAGCGCATGGAGGGTTCCCGTTCCCGGTCGAGACGCCGATCCCTTCCCACCGGTTGCGCCCCCCGTCCGGGCGGTGAGGGCCCGCAGGGGGCCGGAGTACACTGAGCCAATGACGGTCGTCCAGGCTCACGAGAAGCACCAGCACCTCCTCGACGAGCTGCTGGCGGACGTCGCCGCCTACAACGCGGGCGCCGATCGCGACCTCATCCTGCGGGCGTTCCGCTGGTCTGCGCGCGCCCACGAGGGGCAGCGGCGGCGCAGCGGCGAGGACTTCGTCGTGCACCCCATCGGCGTGGCCCGGATCTGCGCGCAGCTGCACCTCGACGACGCGACGATCGCCGCCGCGATCCTCCACGACACGGTCGAGGACACCGACACCGACGTCGAGGACCTCCGCGGCGAGTTCGGGGACGAGGTCGCGCGGCTCGTCGAGGGCGTGACCAAGCTGACCCGGATCCAGTTCCAGAGCCGCGAGCAGGCCGAGGCGGAGAACTACCGGAAGATGATCGTGGCGATGGCGGAGGACGTCCGCGTGATCCTGATCAAGCTCGCCGACCGCCTCCACAACATGCGCACGATCGAGTACCTGGGCAAGCAGAAGCAGGTGCAGAAGGCGAAGGAGACGCTCGAGGTCTACGCGCCGCTCGCGCACCGCCTGGGCATCCACGCCGTCAAGTGGGAGCTCGAGGACCTCGCCTTCCAGACCCTCCACCCGCGGAAGTACGAGGAGATCAAGACGATGGTCGCGGAGCGGCGGGCCGACCGGGAGGAGCACGTCCAGAAGGCCGCCGCCCTGCTCGGCGCCGAGCTCGAGAAGGCGGACATCCCGGCCGACATCTCCGGCCGCGCCAAGCACTTCTACTCGATCTACGAGAAGATGGCGAAGAAGGGCCGGGCCTTCAACGAGATCTACGACCTGACCGCGATGCGCGTCACGGTCGAGCGCTCGGGCGACGAGGGCACGCGCGACTGCTACGGCGCCCTGGGGCTGATCCACTCGCTCTGGAAGCCGATGCCCGGCCGGTTCAAGGACTACGTGGCGATGCCGAAGGCGAACCGCTACCGCTCGCTGCACACGACCGTGATCGGGCCGGAGGGACGCCCGCTCGAGATCCAGATCCGGACGCGCGACATGCACGAGCTCGCCGAGCTCGGGATCGCGGCGCACTGGGCCTACAAGGGCGGCAAGCGGCAGGCCGACGACGAGTGGCTCACGTGGGTGAAGCAGCTGATGGAGACGTCGGAGCAGGAGGACGGGGACCCGGGCGAGTTCATGCGCTCGTTCCGCACCGACCTGTTCGACGACGAGGTCTACGTGTTCACGCCGAAGGGAGAGGTGAAGACGCTGCCCGCCGGCGCGACGCCGATCGACTTCGCCTACGCCGTCCACACGGACGTCGGGCACCGCACCGTGGGCGCGAAGGTCAACGGGAGGATCGTGCCGCTGCACTACCGGCTCGTGAACAGCGACATCGTCGAGATCCTCACGCAGAAGCAGGGGCGCGGGCCGTCCCGCGACTGGCTGTCGCTCGCGAAGTCCTCGCGCGCGCGGAACAAGATCCGCCAGTGGTTCTCCCGCGAGAACCGCGAGGAGAGCGAGAAGAAGGGGCGCGAGGCGCTCGAGGCGGCGCTCAAGGCGCAGAACCTCCCGTATCGCAAGCTCGCGGGCTCCTCGGTGCTCGCGCAGGTGATCCGCGAGACCGGGTTCAAGAAGGCGGAGGACTTCTACCTCGCGCTCGGCGAGGGCAAGCTCCAGGCCGGGAAGATCGTCGAGAAGGTCCTCCAGCGCCTCAAGACGGACGAGGTCGCGCACGAGGAGGCGGTGCCGCTCAAGCAGCCGAAGGCGAAGCGGGCGACCGCCGGGGACAACCTCGGGATCCGCGTGCTCGGCGTCGACGACGTGCTCGTCCGGATCGCGAAGTGCTGCAACCCCGTGCCGGGCGACGCGATCGAGGGCTACATCTCGCTCGGGCGCGGGATCACGGTGCACCGGGCCGACTGCCCGAACGTGAAGGCACTGAAGCGGAACCCGGAGCGGTTCACGCCGGTCGAGTGGGAGGGAGGCGCGAGCCAGAGCTTCCGCGTCCAGATCGCGGTGCAGTCGTGGGACCGCCCGCGGCTGCTCGAGGACGTGGCGCGGACGTTCGCCGAGCACGGCGCGAACATCGTCGAGTACGGCGGCCACGTGGAGGACCAGCTCGCGCGCAACTGGTACACGGCCGAGGTCGGCGACATCCAGGCGCTGCGCTCGCTGCTCACGTCGCTGCGGGGGATCGACTCCGTCTTCGACGCGTACCGCGTCACGCCGTCGTGAAGAAGGAGGGGGCTCACGGGGGACCCATGGGTTCCCCCGTG
>DATIDD010000053.1:0-70279 GCA_035456465.1 Gaiellaceae bacterium
CGGCCCGCGCCCGCGGCGCCCGCGAGGCACTGGCGGCGGCCACGCCAGCCGGGCGCCGGCGCGACGCCGGCGTCCTGCGGCGGGCGCTCGACGGCGCGCGGCGGCTCGACGCCGGCCTCGGGCTCGCGACCACGACCGCGACGAGGGCGGAGGCGCCGCTCCGGGCGCGCGTGGACGCCGGCTCGCTGCGAGCCTCCGAGCTGGCCGCACGGCTGCGCGAGCTCGGCGGCACCGAGGCCGAGCTGCGGCGCGAGACCGCCGAGGCCGGCGACCGGACGGCTGCGATCGACGTCGAGCTCGCGCGGATCGGAGCCGAGGCAGACGACGCGAGGCGGCGGCTCGAGGAGGCCGGCGCCGAGCCGGACGAGGGCGACGACGCCGACCGCGACGGGCTCGCGGAGCGCGTGGAGCGCCTGGAGCGCCGCCGCATCCAGCTCGGCCAGGTGAACCCGCTCGCGAAGGAGGAGTACGAGGCGGAGAAGGCGCGGCTCGAGGAGCTGTCGACTCAGCGCGCCGACCTCGAGGCGAGCCTCGACGAGCTCGAGCGCCTGCGGGCCGAGCTGACCGAGACGGTCGAGCGACGCTTCGAGGAGACGTTCGCCGCCGTCGCCGAGCACTTCGACGAGGTCGCGGCGACGCTGTTCCCCGGCGGCGAGGGCCGGCTCCGGCTGACGGAGGCCGAGGACGACGGCGACGAGGGCGCCGGCGAGCGCGGGATCGAGATCGAGCTGCGGCCAGCAGGCAAGAAGATCACGCGCCTCTCGCTGCTCTCGGGCGGCGAGAAGTCGCTCGGAGCGATCTCGTTCCTGTTTGCCCTGTTCCTCGCGCGGCCGTGCCCGTTCTACCTCCTCGACGAGGTCGAGGCCGCGCTCGACGACACGAACATCGGGCGGTTCGTCGAGCTGCTGCGGCGCTACGCCGACCGGGCCCAGTTCGTCGTGATCACGCACCAGAAGCGCACGATGGAGGCGGCCGACGTCCTCTACGGCGTGACCATGGGCGCCGACGGCGTGTCGCAGGTCGTCTCGCGGCGGCTGCCGCAGGCGGAGCCGGCCGCCGCCGCCGGCTAGCTACCCGACGCCGAACCGCGCCGCGAGGCGCTTCGGGGCCGGGATCAGCCACGCGTCGAGCAGCCGCTCTCGCACGTCGTCCTCGTCCGCGTGCTCGAGCCAGACCAGCAGGAACGCGGGCGAGCGCTCGAAGTGCGGCGTCAGCCGGTACACGTCGGGCTTCGCCGCCACGAGCAGCGGTCGCTCGTCGCGGTCGCAGCGCGCCCACAACGCGCCCTCGTGCCGGCTGACGCCCGCGAACGCCTTGCCCGCGACCCTGAACGTCGGCGCGCCGTGGGAGGTGCCCTCCTCGACCTCCGGCAGCGCGAGCGCCAGCTCGCGCACCTGCTCCCAGCCGACCATCCGCCGAGGCTAACGTTCCGCGCCGTGACGCGGACGTGGGGAGAGCTGCTCGGCGAGGCGCGGCCGGACGAGACGCCGGAGGAGCAGCGTGGCTTCTTCGGCCGCCTGGCCGAGTCGCTCGGGCGCAGCCGCCGCGCGCTCACCGAGCAGCTCGCCGTGGCCGCGTTCGACCCGGCGGACGACGCCTCGTGGGAGCGGCTCGAGGAGGCGCTGATCGCCGCGGACGTCGGCGTGCCTGCGACGGCGGAGCTCGTGCAGCGGCTGGAGGCGCGGGGCGAGCTCCGGGATCTCGGCGAGGCGCTCGTGGAGGAGCTCACGGCGATGCTCGGGCAGCCGGCGACGCTGGACGTCGGCGAGCGGCCGACCGTGATCCTCGTCGTCGGCGTCAACGGCACGGGCAAGACGACGACGATCGGGAAGCTGGCGGCGAAGCTGCGCGAGCACGGGCTCAGCGTCATCCTCGGCGCGGCGGACACGTTCCGCGCCGCCGCCGAGGAGCAACTGGAGATCTGGGCGAGGCGCGCCCAGGCGGACTTCGTCGGCTCGACGCGCGGCGCCGACCCGGCCGCGGTCGCGTTCGACGCCGTCGGCGCCGCGGAGGCCCGCGGGCGGGACGTCGTCGTCATCGACACCGCCGGCCGGCTCCACACGCAGGCGAACCTGATGGAGGAGCTCGCGAAGATCCGGCGCGTGATCGCGGGCCGGCTCGAGGGCGCCCCGCACGAGACGCTGCTGGTCGTCGACGCGACGACGGGGCAGAACGGTCTCCAGCAGGCGCGGCTGTTCGGTGCCGCCGTCGACGTGACCGGCGTGGCGCTGACGAAGCTCGACGGGTCCGCGAAGGGCGGCATCGCCGTCGCGATCGCCCACGAGCTCGGCCTGCCGGTGAAGCTCGTCGGTGTGGGCGAGGGACTCGACGACCTGCGCCCGTTCGACCCGCAGGATTTCGCCCGGGCGCTGGTCTCGGGCGAGACCTCCGCTTGAAAAGGCGCTTGCGCTCCACGTAAGGTCGCCTCGTCCGGGTTTGCCCCCACCACCGCCGCAGGAGGTTCGATCGTGCATACGTATCGTCCACCGTCGAGGCGCGCGCGCAGCCGCTGGCTGCTCCTCGCGCTCGCAACGCTCGTGCTCGCACTCGTCGCCGCGGGGTGCGGCGGGGACGACGAGGAAGGAGCGGCCACAACCGGCGGTGAGACCTCGACGGGCGCGGCGGCAGCCGAAGGGAGCATCTGGGTGCTCCTGCCGGACTCCGCGAGCTCCGACCGGTGGGAGAAGGACGACCGCCGGTACTTCAAGGAGTCGTTCGACGCGGCCGGCGTCGACTACAACATCGTCAACGCCGAGGGCGACGCGAACACGCAGCTGCAGCAGGCGGAGCAGGCGATCAACGCCGGCGCCAAGGTGATCCTGCTCGTCAACCTCAGCTCCGAGTCCGGCGCGACGATCATCGACAAGGCCCGCGAGGCCGACGTGAAGGTCGTCGACTACGACCGGCTCACCGCTGCCGGCGGGGGCGCCGACGTGTACGTCAGCTTCGACAACGTGAAGGTCGGTCAGACGATGGCCGACACGGTGGGCCCCGTGATCGACGGTCTCGGCGTCGACAAGCCGAAGATCGTGATGATGAACGGCGGCCCGACCGACAACAACTCGAAGCTCTTCAAGCAGGGCTACTACGAGAGCGGCGACTACGCGGTCAAGAAGAAGGCCGACGCGGGCGAGTGGGAGGTCGTGGCCGACCAGGACGTGCCCGACTGGGACAACCAGCAGGCGCTGACCCTGTTCGAGCAGATCCTCGTCGCGAACAAGAACAAGGTCGACGCGGTGTTCGCGGCCAACGACGGCATCGCCGGCTCGGTCATCTCCGCTCTCGACTCCGCCGGCGTCGGGCCGATCCCCGTGTCGGGCCAGGACGCGACCGCGCCCGGGATCCAGAACATCCTCGCCGGCCGCCAGACGATGACCGTCTACAAGCCGATCAAGGCCGAGGCCGAGGCCGGCGCGAAGGCGGCGCTCGCGCTCCTGAACGGCGAGGACGTGAAGGCGATCGAGGGCGACTGGGAGGTCATCTCGATCAACAACGGCGAGGCCGACCTGCCGTACATCGCGCTGACGCCGATCGCGGTGACGAAGGACAACATCGCCGACACCGTGATCGCGGACGGGTTCCGCACCTGGGACGAGGTCTGCACCGGCGAGTTCGAGCAGTACTGCCCGGAGGACCGGAGCTAGCGAACCCCTTCACGCGAGCCCGAGGCGGGGGCGCGCTGCGTCCCCGCCCGGTCTCGCGGAAGGCGACGACCGCCGATGGCCGCTGAGCAACCGATTCTCGACTGCACCGGGGTCTCGAAGAGCTTCGGGGCCGTCCAGGCGCTCTACAAGGTCGACTTCGAGGTGCGGCCGGGCGAGGTGATGGCGCTCGTCGGCGACAACGGCGCCGGCAAGTCGACGCTGATCAAGGGGATCGCCGGCATCCACGCCTTCGACGAGGGCGAGATCCACTTCGAGGGCGAGCGGGTCACGGTCCACGGCCCGCGCGACGCGGCGGCGCTCGGGATCGAGGTCGTCTACCAGGACCTCGCGCTGGCGGACAACCTCGACGTCGTCGCGAACATGTTCCTCGGACGCGAGCGGCTGAACGGGATCGTCCTCGACGAGCCGGACATGGAGCGCTCGGCGCGCGAGACGCTCGACAGCCTCGCGGTCACGACGCTCCGCTCGGTGCGGCAGGCGGTGGCCGGGCTGTCCGGCGGTCAGCGGCAGGCGGTGGCCGTGGCCAAGGCGGTGATGTGGAACTCGAAGGTCGTGATCCTCGACGAGCCGACGGCGGCGCTCGGGGTCGCCCAGACCCGGCAGGTGCTGGACCTCGTCGGGCGCCTCTCCGAGCGGGGGCTCGGGGTCGTGCTCATCTCGCACAACCTCCACGACGTGTTCGAGGTCGCCGACCGGATCACCGTGTTGCGGCTCGGCCAGAACGTCTCGGTGTTCGAGCGGGCGCGCACGAACCAGCAGGAGGTCGTCCACGCGATCACGGCGGGCCAGCTCGCGCACGTGCCGGGCATGGCCGAGGAGGCGGCGGTGTGACCGAGCCGGTCGTTCCGGCCCAGGGCTCGCCGGAGCCCACCACGGAGCCCGCCGACGGCGTCGTCGACACGCTCGTCCAGGCCTGGCGCGACTGGGTCACGCGGCTTCGCCGGGGCGACTGGGGCGCGCTGCCGATCTTCATCGGCCTCGCCGCGCTCGCGCTCCTGTTCGGCAGCCTCGACGAGAACTTCTACACCGAGCGGAACTTCGTCAACATCCTGCTCCAGATGGCCGGCTACACGGCCATCGCGATGGGCGTCGTGTTCGTCCTGCTCGTTGCCGAGATCGACCTGTCCGTCGGCTTCGTCAGCGGCGTCGGCGCGGTCGTGATGACGCTGTTGCTGCGCCCCGACCAGCAGAACTGGCCGTGGTACGCGGCGGTCGCGGCCGGGCTCGCGGTGACGACGGCGATCGGAGTCCTGCAGGGCGGGATCATCACGAAGGCCAACGTCCCGTCGTTCGTCGTCACGCTCGCGGGGTACCTCACCTGGGGCGGCGTCGTCCTCATCCTCACGACGGAGGCCTCGTCCTCCGGGACGATCCGGATCCAGGACGACGTCGTGCTCGGGATCGCCAACGACTACCTGCCCGACGTGTGGGGGTGGATCGTCCTCGTCGGCGCCGTGGCGGCCTACGCGGCGCTCGAGCTGTGGAAGGTGCGGACGCGTCGGTCGCGGGGCCTCGCGCACAAGCCGCTCGTGATCATCGTGCTCCAGACCGCGGCGATGGGGGTCATCGGCGCGCTCGCCGTCGGCTACGCCAACACCGACCGCGGCGTCCCGGTCGTCGCGCTGATCGTCGGCGTGTTCCTCGTCTTCTGGACGTTCGTCGCGAACCGGACGCGCTTCGGGCGGCACGTCTACGCCGTCGGCGGCAGCACCGAGGCCGCGCGGCGCGCCGGGATCAGCGTCGACCGGATCAAGATCGCGGTGTTCGGGATCTCCGGCTTCATGGCCGGCGTCGGCGGGATCATCCTCGCCTCGCGGCTGCGCTCCGTGGATACCGGCACGGGCGGCGGGCAGCTGCTCCTGAACGCGATCGCCGCAGCGGTGATCGGCGGCACGAGCCTCTTCGGCGGCCACGGGCGCGTGGTCAGCGCGCTTCTCGGCGGCGCCGTGATCGCGACGGTCGCGAACGGGATGGACCTGCTCAACCTGGCATCGGGGTACAAGTTCGTGATCACGGGCGGCGTGCTGCTCGCGGCGGTGCTCGTCGACTCGTTCGCGAAACGAGCGCGGGTCGCCTCCGGTGCGGCGTAGCGCGCGGGCGGCGCTCGCCGTCGTCGTCGAGGGCCCGTCGCAGGGCGTCACCGGCTCGGCCTGCGGCAAGGAGGCGTGGGCCCTCGCCCTCTGCTCCTTCGACGGGACGGCGCGCGCGTGACCCCGCTCAGGCTCGGCATGCTCTCGACGGCCAACATCAATCGGGCCGTGGTGGTCGCCGCGGAGGCCTCCGACCAGGTCGAGGTCGTCGCCGTCGCGAGCCGCGACGCGGGCCGGGCCCAGGCGTACGCGCGGGAGCACGGGCTCGCGCGGGCGCACGGCAGCTACGAGGCGCTGCTCGACGACTCGGAGGTCGACGCCGTGTACGTCTCGCTGCCGAACTCGATGCACGTCGACTGGTCGGTGCGGGCGCTCGAGGTGGGAAAGCACGTGCTCTGCGAGAAGCCGCTCGCGCGCCGGCCGGAGGACGCGGAGCGCGCCTTCGACGCCGCCGAGCGCGCGGGGCGGATCCTCGCCGAGGCGTTCATGTACCGGCACCACCCGCAGGCGAAGCGGGTCGTCGAGCTCGTCCGGGGCGGCGCGGTCGGCGAGCTCCGCGTGCTGCGCGCGGCGTTCAGCTTCCCGCTCCAGGGCGAGGAGAACGTCCGCCTCCGTCCCGAGCTCGACGGGGGCGCGCTGATGGACGTCGGCTGCTACTGCGTCAGCGGCATCCGGCTGCTCGGGGGCGAGCCGCTGCACGTGGCGGGCGAGCAGGTCCTCGGGCCGACGGGCGTCGACCTCACGTTCGCCGGCGCGATGCGGCTCGCCGGCGACGTCCTCTCGACCTTCCACGCCTCGATGGCGCTGCCGTCGCGCCAGGAGCTGGAGGTGCTCGGCTCGGAGGGCACGCTGCTCGTGCAGGCGCCGTGGCGGGTCGACCTCGGCGGGGACGTGCTCCTCCGGCGAGGGGACGACGTCGAGCGGATCGAGATCCCCGCGGCCGACGCCTACCGCTGCGAGCTCGAGGATCTCGCCGCCGCCGCGCGCGGCGAGCGCGAGCCGCTGCTCGGTCGCGCCGACGCCGTCGCGCAGGCTCGCACGATCGACGCCCTGTACCACGCGGCCGAAGGGAGCGACCGGTGAAGACGAGCCTCGGGATCTGGGCCTTCGGGCCGATGGCCACCCGCTTCGTGCCGTCGGGGTACAAGCCCGAGCTGGCGGCCGAGACGACCGTGCAGCGCGTGCGCCGCGCCGTGGAGGGCCTCGGCGACCTGATCGACGGATACGAGTTCCACTACCCGCAGGAGCTCTCGCACGAGAACCTCGCGGAGGTTCGCGACGCGCTCGACGGGCACGACGTGTACTGCGTCGCGACCGGGCTCCACCTCGACCCGCTCTTCGGCAAGGGCGGGCTCGTCTCCCCCGACGCCGCGGTCCGGGCCGAGGCGCTGAAGCGGACGCTCGACGCGATCGACTTCGCCGGCGAGCTCGACGCCAACTTCATCATCTGGCCCGGGATCGAGGGCTACAACTACCCGTTCCAGGCCCCGTACGCCGAGAGCTGGGCGTGGCTGATCGAGGGGATCGGGGAGGCGGCGCAGCGGTGCCGCGAGTGCGGGATCAAGCTCTTCCTCGAGCACAAGAACTCCGAGCCCGCGATGAACATCCTCATGCGGAACGTCGGCATGACCCTGCACGTGATCCACACGCTGCGGGCACAGGGCCTCGACAACGTCCAGGTCAACATGGACTGGCAGCACCTGATCATGAACGGCGAGAACCTCGCCGAGTACGCGGCGCTGCTCGCCGCCGAGGGGCTGCTCGGCCACAACCACGCCAACTCGGGCTGGGGGACGTTCGACGACGACAACATCGTCGGCGCCACACGGTTCATGGAGACGCTCGAGCTCGCGGTCGAGCTGCGGCGCGCGAACTACGGCGCGAACGGCGAGCGGCTCGGTTTCGACCTCTACCCGTACACCGAGGACGCGGTCGCCGCCGTCCGGCGCAGCGTGCTCCAGTGGCGGTTCATCGACTCGGTCGCCGCGCGCCTGGACGGCGAGGAGCTGCGGGCGGCGCAGCGCGCGAAGGACGCGGTGCGGGCGCTCGAGCTCGTCTACCGCGCGCTGGGGGGCGAGTGAGGCCGGTGGGCACGCCGGACGCGTGAGCGCGCTCGTCGGGCTCGACGTCGGCACGACCGGTGTCAAGGCGATCGCGATCTCGCCGGCGGGGGAGGTGCTCGCACGTTCCGAGGAGGGCTATCCGCTCGCGACGCCGCGCCCGGGCTGGGCGGAGCAGGACCCGGAGGACTGGTGGCGCGCGAGCGAACGGGCGCTCGGCCGCCTGGGGGTCGAGCCGCTGGGAATCGGCCTCTCGGGCCAGATGCACGGTCTCGTCGCCCTCGACGCGGCCGGCCGCGTCCTTCGCCCGGCGATCCTCTGGAACGACCAGCGGACGGGCGCCGAGTGCGCCGAGATCGAGGCGCGCGTCGGGCTCGAGCGGCTCGTGCAGCTGACGGGCAACCGCGCGCTCGCCGGGTTCACGGCGCCCAAGCTCCTCTGGCTGCGCCGACACGAGCCGGAGGCCTACGAGCGGATCGTGCACGTGCTGCTGCCGAAGGACTACGTCCGCCTCCGGCTCACCGGCGAGCGCGCGACCGACGTGGCGGACGCGTCCGGCACGCTGCTTTTCGACGTCGCCGGCCGACGGTGGAGCGACGACCTCCTCGAGGCGCTCGAGCTGCCGCGCGCGTGGCTCCCGGCCGCGCTCGAGTCCCCCGCCGTCTCGGCCGCCACGTCCGGCGGCGTCCCCGTCGCGGCAGGCGCCGGCGACCAGGCTGCCGGCGCGCTGGGGGCCGGCGTCGACGCTCCCGGGCGGCTGTCCGTCGTCCTCGGCACCTCGGGCGTCGTGTTCGCCGCGCTGCCGGCGTTCCGCGCCGACCCGCAGGGGCGCGTCCACGCCTTCTGCCACGCCGTCCCGGGCGCGTGGCACGCGATGGGCGTGATGCTGTCTGCGGCGGGGTCGCTCCGCTGGCTCCGCGACGCGCTCGGCGCGCCTTCGGAGGAGGTCCTCGTCGCGGAGGCGGAGCGCTGGCCGCCCGGCGCGGAGGGGCTCCTGTTCGCGCCCTATCTCGCGGGCGAGCGGACGCCGCACGCCGACCCGGACGCCCGCGGCGCCTTCGTCGGCCTGTCGCTCCGGCACGACCGAGGCGGGCTCGCGCGCGCCGTGCTCGAGGGCGTCGCCTTCGGCCTCCGTGACTCGCTCGACCTGCTCGCCGACCTCGGCGTGGCACCGGTCGCAGCGCGGGTCTCGGGCGGCGGCGCCCGGAGCGCGCTCTGGCTGCGGATCGTCGCGTCCGTCCTCGGCCTGCCGCTCGAGCGGACGGCCGTCGACGAGGGCGCCGCGTTCGGCGCCGCGCTCCTCGGAGGCGTCGCCGCGGGCGTGTTCGCGACCCCCACGGAGGCCGTCGCGGCCTGCGTCCGCGTCCGGGAGACGATCGAGCCCGACCCGGAGTGGCAGGGACTCTACGAGCGGGAGCTCACCCGCTTCCGGGCGCTCTATCCGGCCCTGCGCGCGCTGCGCGCCTGAGCCCTACCGCACCGGCACGAGCACCGTCGTCCGGATCTCCTCCGGTGGACCGACGCCCGGATCCGACTCGTACACCTCGATCGGGTCGCCGATCGGCTCGAGCCCGATCGTTCGGAGCTGCTCGTCGAGGGCCGTGAACCACGCCTCGTCCAGTTCCTGGTAGGGGCCGAGGTGGACGGTCTCCGCATAGCGTCCGGCAGGCCGAACGTGCTGCTCGACGCGGCCTCGGGTCGGCAGCGGCCGGGTCGTCGGCCAGCCGATCTCGACGGCCATCGTCCCGTGCTCGTCCGGGCCGCTGAAGACGCCGTACGGCGCTCCGGCCGGCTGTTCGCCCAGCTCGCGAAGGTGGTGGTGCACCTCCTGGATCAGGCTTCCGACGACGACCGGCAGGACGCGGACGTCGACGCGGGTGCGAACCGCCAGCGTCGGCTGCTCGTCGCGCCGGCTCACCGTCACCTCGGGAACGGCAGTGACTGTCATCGCCGCCTCCTTTCCTGTCTCGACCCTAGTCGCAGCGGCCGTGTCGCGAAAGGGCGGCGCTCGGAGCGACACCGTCCGGGGACAGTCCCTAGGACTGTCCCCGGACATGGCCTGTGCGTGAATCGGCGCGATCTCGGCGCAACCCGGCCACGCACGGGCGTCTCTACACTGCGCCGGATGTTCGACGCCCTCGGCGACCGGCTGCAGCACGCCCTCGGCGACCTCCGCGGACGCGGGAAGCTCGACGAGGAGGCGATCTCGCGCGCGATGCGCGAGATCCGCCTCGCGCTGCTCGAGGCGGACGTCAACCTCAAGGTCGTCAAGCAGTTCGTCGCCCAGGTGCGGGAGCGGGCCATGGGCCAGGACGTCCTGAAGAGCCTCACCCCCGGCCAGCAGGTCGTGAAAGTGGTGCACGAGGAGCTGACCGGGCTGATGGGCGCCGGCAGCTCGAAGCTCGCCTTCGCCGGCCGCCCGCCGACCGTGATCCTCGTCGCGGGCCTCCAGGGGTCGGGCAAGACGACGGCCTGCGCCAAGCTGGCGCTGCTCCTGCGCAAGGAGGGGAAGCAGCCCGCCCTCGTCGCAGCCGACCTCCAGCGACCCGCTGCGATCGACCAGCTCGAGCAGCTCGGCCGCCAGATCCAGATCCCCGTCTACCGGGACGAGACGAAGGACGCGGTCGTCGCCGCGCGGAAGGGGCTCCAGCGCGCCCAGGCGGACGGCCGCGACGTCGTCATCGTCGACACCGCCGGCCGCCTGCAGATCGACGAGGCGCTGATGGAGGAGCTGGCCGCGGTCAAGCGCGAGACGAAGCCGCACGACGTGCTGCTCGTGCTCGACGCGATGACGGGGCAGGAGGCGGTCAACGTCGCGCAGGCCTTCCAGGAGCGGATCGACTTCGACGGGGTCGTGCTGACGAAGCTCGACGGCGATGCGCGGGGCGGCGCCGCGCTCTCGGTCAAGGCCGTCACCGGCAAGCCGATCAAGCTCGCGTCCGTCGGCGAGAAGCTCGACCAGCTCGAGTGGTTCCATCCCGACCGGATGGCGTCTCGGATCCTCGGCATGGGTGACGTGCTGACGCTGATCGAGAAGGCCGAGGCCGCGGTCGAGGAGGACGAGCAGGCGGCGATGGAGGAGCGCCTGCGCCGCGGCCAGTTCACCTTCGACGACTTCCTCGCCGCGCAGAAGATGCTCCGCAAGATGGGGCCGCTGCAGAGCGTGATCAAGATGATCCCGGGGATGGGCAACGAGCTGAAGGACGTCGAGATCGACGAGGGCCAGATGAAGCGCGTCGAGGCGATCGTGCTGTCGATGACGCCGAAGGAGCGGGGGATGCCGCACCTGATCGACGGGTCGAGGCGCAAGCGCATCGCCGCGGGGTCCGGCACGACGGTTCAGCAGGTGAACCAGCTGCTGAGCGCGCGCAAGCAGATGGAGAAGATGATGAAGCAGCTGGGCAAGGGCAAGATGCCAGCCTTTCCCGGCATGGCCGGGAAGCGCTAGCGAGAAATCGGAGGAATCGCATGGCAGTGAAGCTCAGGCTGACGCGGGTCGGGTCGAAGAAGAACCCGATCTACCGCGTCGTGGCCGCCGACTCGCGCTCCCCGCGCGACGGCAAGTTCATCGAGATCGTCGGGCGCTACAACCCGCAGACGGAGCCGTCGACGATCGAGCTCGACGACGACCGCGTGAAGGACTGGCTCTCGAAGGGCGCGCAGCCGACCGACCCCGTCGCGAAGCTGCTCAAGATCAAGGGCCTCCGGTAGCGGCCGTGCGCCGGAAGGAGCACCCCTGAGCGAGCGCCTGGTCGAGGAGCTGGCGCGCCGCCTCGTCGACAATCCCGACGAGGTCCGCGTCGAGCGCGGCGAGCGCGAGGGGATCGCCGTCATCCGCCTCCACGTCGCCCCCGACGACGTCGGCAAGGTGATCGGCCGCCAGGGACGGATCGCGCGGGCCCTCCGCACGCTCGTCCGGGCGAGCGCGGCACGGCGGCACGAGCGCGTGCATCTCGACATCGCCGACTGAGTGGATCCGGTGGTCCAGGTCGGCCGCGTCGGGCGGCCGCACGGGCTCGCGGGGGCCTTCGTGGTCGAGCGCGCGAGCGACGACCCGTCGCGGTTCGCGGTCGGGGCGCGCCTGCTCGCCGCGGGCGAGGAGGTCGAGGTCGTCGAGTCGAAGCGGGCGGGGGGCGGCCGGCTCGTCGTCCGGCTGGACCGGCCCGTGCCGCGTGGAACCCCGCTCGAGGTGCCGCGGGAGAGCCTGCCGGTGCCCGACGAGGACGCCTACTACGTGTACCAGCTCGTCGGGCTCCGCGTCGAGGAGGCGGGCGGCCGCGACCTCGGCCGCGTGGCCGACGTGATCGGCGCGCCTGCCAACGACGTGCTCGAGCTCGACACCGGGCTGCTCCTGCCGCTCGTCGGCGCGTGCGTCCGCGAGGTCGACCTGCAGGCGGGACGGATCGTCGTGGAGCCTGGGTACGCTGGTGCGGACGCCGATGCGTAACCCAATCGACCGCCTCACCGCGGGCCTCCCGCATCCCGCCCGCGTCGCGATCGACTGGGTGGTGACGCTCGCCGTCGCCGTCGGGATCGTGTTGGCGGTCAAGGCGTGGGTCGTGAACCCGTACCGGATCCCGACCTCCTCGATGGAGCCGACGCTGCACTGCGCGCAGCCAGCGGAGGGCTGCCTCGCCGGCTCCTCGGACCGGGTGCTCGCCAACCGCTTCATCCTCCACTTCCGCGATCCCGAGCGGGGGGAGGTGGTCGTGTTCGACACGCCGGCGGAGGCTCTGGCGCGCTGCGGCACCGCCGGGACCTTCGTGAAGCGGATCATCGGTCTTCCCGGCGAGACGGTCGAGCAGCACGACGGCTTCATCTCGGTCGACGGCAGGCGGCTCGACGAGCCGTACGCGCACGGGCGCTCGGCGGCGCAGGACGGTCGCTGGCAGGTCGGCCCGAACGCGTACTTCGTGATGGGCGACAACCGCTCCAACTCGTGCGACTCCCGGGTCTGGGGCGCCGTGCCGCGCAAGAACCTGATCGGGACCGTGTTCGCCACCTACTGGCCGCCGGACCGGATCGCCCTGGGTGCGTAGAGCCCTCCGTACGTAAGCTGCACCGCCGGTGCAGCTCGACGTCTTCACGCTGATCCCGCACGCGTTCGCGTGGATGACGGAGCAGCGCCCTCTCGCCGCGGTGCTCGGGACCGAGCTCGAGCTGCGGCTGTTCGGCTACCGGGACACGACGCCGCTGCGCTCCGGCCAGGTCGACGACGAGCCCTACGGCGGCGGCGCCGGGATGGTGCTCCGCGTCGACGTCGTCGCAGCGGCGCTCGACGCCGTCTACGGCGGTCACCCGCCCCGGCGGATCGTCGCGCTCACGCCGCAGGGACGCCGGCTGACGCAGCCGCTCGTCGAGGAGCTCGCGCGCGAGCCGCGCCTCACGCTGCTGTCCGCGCGCTTCGAGGGCTTCGACGAGCGGATCCTCGAGCACCTCGTCACCGACGCCGTCTCGATCGGCCCGTACGTGCTGTCCGGCGGCGAGCTGCCGGCGATGGTGCTCCTCGACGCGGTGGCGCGACGGCTTCCGGGCGCGCTCGCCGAGGGGTCGGGCGAGCACGAGAGCTTCTCCGACGCGCTCGACGGCGGGCTCGAGTACCCCCACTACACGCGGCCGCCCGAGTTCCGCGGCTGGCGCGTGCCGGACGTGCTCCTCTCGGGCGACCACGCCCGGATCGAGGCCTGGCGCCGCGAGCAGAGCAGGCGCCGCACCGAGCGGGCCCGCTAGTGCGCAATCCCGTCGACCGCGTCGCCTCGAGCCTGCCGCAGCCGTGGCGGTCGGTCGTCGACTGGGTCGTGACGGTCGTGGCCGCGGTCGCGCTCGTGCTCGCGATCAAGGCCTGGATCGTGAACCCGTACCGGATCCCCTCGCCGTCGATGGAGCCGACCCTCCACTGCACCGGCGAGGCGGGCTGCGAGGGCGGCCGCTTCTCCGACCGCGTGCTGGCCAACCGCTTCCTCTACCACTTCAGGGACCCGAAGCGCGGGGAGATCATCGTCTTCCGGACGCCGCCGCTCGCGGCGGAGCGCTGCGGCGCCGGCGGCGTGTTCGTGAAGCGCCTGATCGTGCTGCCGGGGGAGACCTGGCAGATGCGGGACGGGGTCGTCTACGTCGGCGGCAAGCGTCTCGCCGAGCCGTACCTCCGGCCGGAGCGGCGCGGCCACGACGTCCAGCCGTCGCGCACGGTGCCGCCTGGGCAGTACGTGATGCTCGGCGACAACCGCGAGCACTCCTGCGACTCGCGCGTCTGGGGCCCCGTCCCGCGCGACAATCTGATCGGCAAGGTGACGGCGACGTACTGGCCGCCGGGGCGCGTGTCGCTGCACTGACGTGCGGCGCGGGACCGCTTTCCGAGCGGCTCCGCGCCCCCGCGACGGCGTCGCATCGCCGTCGCCGTTTCCGCTACCATCCCGCGTCGGCCGCCCCGCGGCCGTCCTCCCATGAGCAAGGTCATCGAGCAACTCGAGCGGCGGCAGCTGCGCTCCGTCCCCCAGTTCAAGGCGGGCGACACGGTGCGTGTCCACTTCCAGGTGATCGAGGGCCAGCGCCGGCGCGTGCAGGTGTTCGAAGGGATCGTGATCAAGCGGCAGGGCGCCGGCGTCCGCGAGACGTTCACGGTGCGCAAGCAGTCGTTCGGCGTCGGCGTGGAGCGGACGTTCCCGCTGCACTCGCCCAAGATCGAGCGCATCGACGTCGCGGCGATCGGGGACGTCAACCGCGCGAAGCTCTACTACCTGCGCGAGAAGGTCGGCAAGAAGGCGCGCGTCCGCGAGAAGCAGATGACGCCGGCCGAGCGCGTGCGCCTCGCCGAGAACAACGCGACGGCGACCGGCCGGCTCGCCCACGCGGAGCCCGAGGTCACGGACGAGGCGCCGGTCGAGGAGGCCGTGCCGGAAGCGGCTCCCGCCGACGAGCCGGCGGCCGAGGCCGAGGAGGCCGAGCCGGTCGCGGAGGCCGAGCCGGAGCCCGAGCCGGTCGCGGCCGAGAAGGCCGACTAGCGCCGCCGCGGCGGCGCGGCCGACCTCAGGTCGGCCGGTCGCCGGCTCACTGCTCCGCCGCCGCGAGCACGTCGCGGGAGACCCGCACCCGCTCCAGGAACGACCGGCGCCGGGCCTCGTCGGGCAACGAGTCGGCCTTCGCCCGGACGATCGCCGCCGCGTCCGCCGCGTAGCGGGACGCGTCGTCCGACCTCGCCGCCTCGAGGATTCGCGCGTGCGTGAGGAGGATCTCCTCGCTCCGAACCGCCGGGACCGCGCCCTCGTGCTCCGTCAGCAGGTCGACGGCGTGCGTGCTGAGCGTGACGGCCTCGTCGACGTTGCCCTGCGCGAGGGCGACGCGGGCGCGCAGGGAGGACGTCGCGATCTCGCCTCGCGCCCAACCGTGTGTCGCGGTGGCGGACAGCACCTCGTCGGCCTCGCGCACCGCGTCCGGCGTCCCCTCGGCGAGGAGGAGCTCCGCCCAGTACGAGTCCACCAGGGCCCGGATCGAGTGGCTGCCCGACGCGAGCGCCTCCTCGCGGCCCCGCGTCAGCTCCTCGCGCGCCTGCTCGAGCCGCGGCGGCTCCCACTGGACGAAGAGGCGCCCGACCAGCGAGCGGAGGTATCCGCGAACGGCGGGCGCCTTCGGCTCGTCCCCGAAGAGCGCGATCGCCTCCCGCAGCGTCTGCTCGGCCTCCTCGTAGAGCCCGATCGCGGTGTACTGCTGGCCGAGGAAGCACAGAGCCCACGCGGCCTCCTCGCGCCGACGGGTCGCCTTCAGCGCCTCCGAGGCGCGGACGAGGTACTCGATCGCCTCGCCGTAGCGGCCGAGGTCGAAGTCGGCGACGCCGAGCCGGCTCTCGAGCCTCCCGGTCTCGTAGGCGAGCGTGGTCGGCGCGAGCCCCTGACCGAACGGCCCGCTGAGGAGCGCGTGCGCCTGCTCGAGCACCGCCCGCCCCTGCTCGAGGCTCACGCTGTCGAGGTGGTGGCCGAGGTTGAGGAGGATCGCGAACTCGGCCGTCTCGTCCTTCGCGGCGCGCGCGAGCTCGAGCGCGGAGCGGTAGACCGCGATCGCCTCCGGCAGCTCCCCGTACGCGGTCAGCACGCGCGCCTTCGCGAAGCACGCGTTCGCCCGCAGCCCGACGTCGGCGGCGAGCCGCTCTGCCTCGTCTGCCAGCGGGAGGAGCTTGGTGCCGCCGTACCTCTCCGGCTCGGCTTGCCAGCCCGGCTCGCCGCCGAGGAGGAACAGGATCAGCGCCCGGGCGAGCGACGCCTGCGCTGCCGTGCGCTTCTCGTCGTCGAGCCGCTCGTCGAGCGAGTCGCGGAGCAGCGCGATCGCCCGCTCGGCAGTCGCCGCAGCCTCCTTGTCGGCTCCCTCGTCGAGCAGCGAGGCCGCGATGTCGGCGAGCCGCCGCCCTGCCTCGGCCTTGTCGCCGGCTTCCTCGTAGTGCCGCGCGATCTCCAGCAGCACGAGGCGCGGCGGCTGCTGCCCGTCGTCGAGTAGGGCTTCGAGTGCGCCGGCGACCTCGCGATGGCGCTTCCGTCGCTCGAACCCCTTCCCGGCGTAGCGATCGTCGTACAGCAGCTCCTGCAGGACGCTCGGGTCGAAGGCGTAGACCGTGGAGTGATCGCTGAACCAGTCGTCCGTCTCCTCGGCCGTGATCATGCGTCGGGTCTGCTCGAGCTCGGCCAGGCGGTCCTCCACGTCGCTCTCGTCGGCCTTCGCCAGGGCGACGACGACCATCGAGAGGAAGCGCAGCCCCTGGACCGACCCGTACTGGAGCAGCTTCTTGTCGTCCTGCTCGAGCAGCGCGACGCGGGGGCGGAGGAGCTCCACGAGCGTCCCCGGCATCTGCGCCCGCGCCAGCTCACCCCCGAGACGCCAGGCGCCGGGCTCCCCGTCGATCGTCCCGGCGAGCGTCCAGCCGGAGCCGTCGCGCCGCAGCACGCCCTGCTCTTCGAGGGTCGCGAGGTGCTGCTCGAGGAAGCGCGGGTTCCCGTCGCTGCGGTCGAGCAGCCAGGCCGCGAGGCTTGCTTCGCGGACGGTCCCGTAGCGGTGCTCGAGGATCGACTCCACCTCCGTCAGGGTCAGGTCGTCGAGCGTCATCCGTCGCCCCTGGCCGCTTCCGAGGATGGTCGCGCGAACGCGTGCGAACATCCCGCCGCCGTCGACGGCCTCCGGGTCGTAGGCGACGAGCAGGAGCAGGCGGCGGCCGTCGATCCCGTCGGCGAGTCGTTCCACGACGCCGATCGAGCCCTCGTCGATCCACTGGGCATTGTCGAGGACGACGGCGAGCGGCGAGTCCGCTGCGATGCCCACGAACGCTCGGGTCACGTCGTCTGCGCGCTCCAGCTTCTGGCTCTCGTGGTCACCGCCCATCGCTTCGACGCCGAGCCCGGTCGCGGTCTTCACGGCCACGCCCACCACCTTGCCGCCGGGGACGAGCAGCTCGAGGAGATCGGGCGCGTAGTCGCCGATCACCTTGAGCCAGCGCTTCGCACGGTCGCCGCGCCGGTCCTCGTCCGTCAACGCGGCGAGCATCTCGACGAACGGGCCGTGGCGGTCCTCGCCGCCTGCCTGGCGACAGGTGTACGACACGACCTCGACGGGCGCGACCTCGCCCTCGGGTGCCAGGGACTGGGCGAAGGCCGCGAGGAGGAAGGACTTGCCGCTGCCGGTCGGCCCCTCGAGGAAGACGACCGACCCGCGCCCCTCGGCCGCGGCGCGGGCGACGCCGAGCAGCTCGTCGAGCTGGAGCTGGCGTCCGATCGCAGTCGATCCGAGCATGGCGACGTGCCGCAGCGGTTCGCTCCGAGCATGACACCGGCCTCCCCGGCGGGCAACTGTGCCGAGTCTGTGCCGGGGCCGGGAGCGGGCCGGGGCGGCGGGTATCCTCGCCGCGTGCCGCCCGCCCGCACCGGCCAGAGGCTCCTCCGCTTCGATCGCAAGCTCGGCGCCCGCTTCGTCGCGGGCGTGGACGAGGCGGGGCGCGGCCCGCTCGCCGGCCCGCTCGTCGTCGCGGGCGTGCTGCTCGACTACGACACGCTGCGCGACCATCGCGTCCGCCCGCTGGCGTTCCTCAACGACTCGAAGCAGTGTCCGCCCGAGCGCCGCCAGGAGCTGTTCCACGCCGTGCTCTCGTGCGCGGAGAAGGTCGTCGTCCGCGTGATCCCCGCGGGCACGATCGACCGCAACGGGCTGCACCGGTCGAACCTCGAGGCGATGCGGTCGTGCCTCCGCGAGCTCGCGCCGCCCGCCGAGGTCTGCCTGGTCGACGGCTTCCGCCTGGGGCCGGCCGCGCCCGAGCACCGCGCCGTCGTCGACGGGGACGAGAAGAGCGCCGCGATCGCGGCCGCCTCGATCGTCGCCAAGGTCACCCGCGACCGCTACATGCGCCGTGCCGACGCCCTCTACCCGCACTACGGGTTCTCCTCCCACGTCGGCTACATCACGCCCGCGCACTCCGCCGTCGTCCGGGCGCGCGGCCCATCGGAGATCCACCGGCGCAGCTTCGAGGCGCGCTGCTATGCCGCGCAGGGGAACTGAGGCCGAGCGCCGCGCGGCCAACCACTATCGCCTCCGCGGCTACCGCATCCTCGCCCGCAACGCGTGGGCGGGCGGCTACGAGCTCGACCTGGTCGCGCGGCGCGGGAGGCGGGTCGTGTTCGCGGAGGTGAAGGAGAAGACGGGCGATCGCTTCGGCGACCCGCTGGAGATGGTCGACGCCGAGAAGCGCCGCCGTGTGGCCTCCGCCGCCGAGGCCTGGCTGGCAGGCCGTCCGGGGCTGGCGGCGCTCGACGTGCGGCTCGAGGCGGTCTCGGTGCGCCCGCAGGGCGTCAGGCGCGTCCCCTTCGACTGAGCGCGCCCTCGGTCGAGCCCGCCGCGCGCGGCGGTGAGGACGGCTCCGACCGGTACGATTCCGCGTGCCGGAGGGCACTATCCCCCAACGGGCGCGCTCGTCAGAACGGCCTTCGCCGGCCCGGGCGCGCAGGCCTCCACCGCGGGGCGGGAGAAACTTCCGGCTGAACCCGACAACGCTTCAGCCGGAAAGGAACACGTACTCCACATGTCGATCACGCGTACCAGCATCGCGACGCGCACGCGCACCTGGCTGCTCATCGCGGGCCTCTCGGCCCTGCTCGTCGGCTTCGGCGCCCTGATCGGCGGCACCAGCGGGATCGTCCTGTTCGCCGGGATCGCCGTCGTCTTCAACCTCGTCATGTACTGGTTCTCCGCCAGCCTCGCGCTCAAGTCGAGCCGCGCGAGGCCGCTCGCCGAGGACGATGCGCCCCAGCTCCACCAGCTCGTCCGCGAGCTCGCGGGGAAGGCCGGGATCCCGATGCCGAGCCTGCACCTGATTCCCTCCGAGCAGCCGAACGCGTTCGCGACCGGCCGCAACCCGAAGCACGCCGCCGTCGCGGTGACGGAGGGGCTCCTCCACCACCTCCCGCCCGAGCAGGTTCGCGGCGTGGTGGCGCACGAGCTGGCGCACATCGCCAACCGCGACGTGCTCGTCCAGACGATCGCCGCGATGATCGGCGCCGCGATCGCCGCGATCGCGAACATCCTGCAGTTCTCCATGCTGTTCGGCGGCGGAGACGACGACGACAGCCCGCTCGGCTTCATCGGCGTGATCGCGGCGATCATCTTCGCGCCGATGGCCGCGATGATCCTCCAGCTCGCGGTCTCGCGGCAGCGGGAGTACCTGGCCGACGCCAGCGCCGCCCGCTACATCGGCGAGGGCGAGCCGCTCGCTCGCGCGCTGGAGACGCTCCAGCGCGGGACGGAGGCGATCCCGATGCGGGTCAACCCCGCCACGGAGGCGCTGTACATCGCCAACCCGCTGAGCGCGTTCAAGGGCCAGGGGATGTCGGCGCTGTTCTCCACGCATCCGCCGATGGAGGAGCGGATCCGCCGGCTCCGCGCGCTCGACGCGGCCGCGGGCGTCCACTACGGGTGAGTCCAGGAGTCGCGGCCCCGCCGTCGAACGACGGTGGGGCCGTGGCACCGACGCAGGACGCCCTCTACGCCGAGCTCGACCTCGCGCTGTCGTGGTCCGAGTCGGCGCTGCCCCAGCGCGAGCGGACGAAGCACGTCCACGCGCTGCACCCGTACCTCGGCAAGTTCATCCCGCAGCTCGTGGAGGTGCTGCTGGAGCGCTACGTGCGGCCCGGTGGCCACGTCCTCGACCCGTTCGCCGGCTCGGGGACGACGCTCGCCCAGGCGCTCGAGAGCGGGCGCGACGCGACGGGCGCCGACGTGGCGGCGTTCAACGTCCTCCTCGGCCGCGTCAAGACGGCCGAGGTCAACCGGTTCACGCTCGAGCGCGACGTCCGCGACGCCCTCCGCCGGCTGGTCGACACGCCCGCGCCCGCGGCCGGCGGCTACGTCCGTCGCTGGTACGCCCCGCAGGCGGCCCGCGAGCTGCTCGCCTTCCGCTCGCTGGTCGACGGCTACGAGCACGCCGACGTGCTGCGCGTGGTCCTCGCCCGGGCCGCCCGCTCCGCCCGGCTCACCACCCACTTCGACCTCGACTTCCCCCGCGTGCCGCAGCACGGCCCTTACTGGTGCCACAAGCACAAGCGGGAGTGCCGCCCGGTCGGGCGCGCGTCGCACTTCCTCGAGCGCTACGGCCTGGACACCGTGGCGAGGATCAAGGCGTTCGCCCGCGTGCGGGCGCGCGGGCGCGAGGCGACCGTGCTGCACGGCGACGCGCGCGAGCTCTCGTACGGCCGCCGCTTCGACGGCGTCGTCACCTCGCCGCCCTATCCGGGGCTGATCGACTACCACGAGCAGCACCGCTACGCGTACGAGCTGCTCGGGCTGCCGGACCTCGGCCCGCTCGAGCTCGGGCGGGGCACGTCGAAGGCCGCCCTCGCGGCGTACGTCGACGGGGTCGCCGCGGTGCTCGCGAACGCGCGCGACCACCTCGAGCCCGGCGCCCGCGTCTGCATCGTCGTCGCCGACCGCCGTGGGCTCTACCCGGAGATCCTCGACCGGGCGGGGCTCCGCCTCGAGCAGCGGCTGCGGCGGCACGTGAACCGCCGGACCGGCCGCCGCGCCGGCGAGTTCTTCGAGGACGTCCTCGTCGCCCGGGCTGCGGGCGGCCCAGCCTAGAGCAGCCCGAGCCGGTCCAGCGCGAGGTAGCCGGGGCCGACGTCGGTGCAGCGGCCGCTGCGCAGGTGCTCGCGGAAGGCCGCCACGGTCAGCAGCTCCACGCCGAGCTGCGCGTCCTCGGCGCTCGGCGTCGCGACGCGGCGGCATCCCGTCGCCGCGAACACGTGGCGGATCCGCGTCGAGTAGGCGCAGTCGACCGTCGATCCGAGCGGGACGAGCTCGCCGGCGTAGCCCGTCTCCTCGAGCAGCTCGCGCTCGGCCGCCGCCGACGGCTCCTCGCCCGCGTCGATCTCGCCGCCGGGGAGCTCGAGCAGCACCTCCTCGATGCCGGGCCGGAACTCGCGGACGAGCACGACCTCGTCGTCCCGCGTCAGGGCGAGGACGACGGCGGTCGGCCCCTCGGCCTTCACCTCGAGCTCGCGCTGGCTGCCGTCGGGCAGGCGGTAGCGGCGGGCGACGATGCGCCGGTAGCCGTCGTACGCCGTCCGCTCGCCGAGTCGCTCCCACGCCACGCGGCCAGGCTATGCGAATCCCGCGGTCGAGCTGCTCGTTCCGGCGCCGGGCGCGCCGGGCGCGAGATCCCGAGTCGCGAGGTCAATCGGCCTCGGCCGGCGCGGCCTCCGGTTCTGCCCTCCACTGGCCCGAAGCTCGTTCACAGTTCCGACACGACATCGGAACGGTCGCGCGCGGGGTTGCGCCGTACCGTCGAGGGCGTGCTCGCGCGTGCCGTCACCCAGGCCGTGGTCGGGCTCGAGGCGCGCCGCGTGGAGGTCGAGGCGCACGTCCGCGGCAGCGTCCCGGCGCTGTCGATCGTCGGCCTCGCCGACCGCGCCTGCCAGGAGGCGAAGGAGCGGGTCCGCAGCGGGATCGCCTCGGCCGAGCGTCACTGGCCGGGCGGCCGCATCACCGTCAACCTCGCTCCGGCGAGCCTGCGGAAGGAAGGCTCCGGGTTCGACCTGCCGATCGCGCTGGCGATCCTCGCGGCGTCGGGGCAGGTGTCGACGGAGCTGCTCGCCGCGCACGCGTCGCTCGGCGAGCTGTCGCTCGACGGGCGCATCCGTCCCGTCGGAGGCGCGCTGGCCGTCGCCGAGGGGGCCCGCCGGTCGGGGCTGCGCCGGATGCTCTGCCCGGCGCAGTCCGCGACGGAGGTGGCGCTCGCCGGCGTCGAGCCGGTGCCGGTCCGGCACCTCGCCGAGGCGGCGTCCTACCTCGCGGGCGAGCTCGACCTGGCGCCGTGGGAGCCGCCGCCGGAGCGCGGCACCCCCGAGTGGTCGGCCGCGCCGGACCTCGCGGACCTGCGGGGTCAGGAGCGAGCGCGGCGCGCGCTCGAGCTCGCCGCGGCCGGAGCGCACAACCTCCTGCTCGCGGGGCCGCCCGGGACCGGGAAGACGATGCTGGCCCGCCGCCTGCCCGGGATCCTTCCGCCGCTCGCCGACGAGGAGGTGCTGGAGGTGACCCGCATCCACTCGGTCGCCGGCCTGCTCGCGGCCGATCGGCCGGTCGTGCTGACGCGACCGTTCCGCGCGCCGCACCACAGCGCCTCGACCGCGGCGATCGTCGGAGGCGGGCCGGGGCCGCGGCCCGGGGAGGCCAGCCTCGCGCACCGCGGCGTCCTGCTCCTCGACGAGCTGCCGGAGTTCCAGCGACCGGCCCTAGAGGCGCTGCGGCAGCCGCTCGAGGACGGCTACGTGAGCGTCGCCCGCGTCGGCGGCCGCGCGCTGTTCCCGGCCCGGTTCCAGCTCGTCGGAACGATGAACCTGTGCCCGTGCGGCGGGCGCGGCGACCGGCGCGGCGGCTGCACGTGCTCGTCGCAGCGGCTCGCCGCGTTCCGGGACAAGCTCTCGCGTGCGCTGCTCGACCGCTTCGACCTCGCGGTCGTCGTGCCGCGGGCGCGGGCGGAGGAGCTCGCGGCCGGGCCGGCGGAGCCGTCCGCGCCGGTGCGGGAGCGGGTCGCGGCCGCCCGCGAGCGTCTCGCGGGCGAGCCGCTGCGGCGGGTGCGCGAGGCCGACGCGCTCCTCGACCGCGCGGTGGAACGGCTGCCGCTGTCCGGGCGTGGGCGGGCTCGCGTGGCGCGCGTGTCGCGGACGATCGCCGCGCTCGAAGGGGCAGACGCCGTCGGCGCGGCGCACGTGGCCGAGGCGCTGTCGTACCGGGCGCCGCGGGAGCTGGAGGCGCCGTGAGCGAGCTCGCGTCGTCCGTGTACGCCGCCGAGGGGCCGCGGGCGCCGGGATTCCGCCGGTTCGCGGCGTCCTTCGACGAGGCGAGGTTCCGGGCCGGGCTCGAGGCCGAGGGTCTGCGGTTCGTGCCGCGGTCGGCCGAGGAGTTCCCGCCGCTCCTGCGGGCGATCCACGACCCGCCGCCGGGCCTGTTCGTCCGCGGTACCGCCGAGCTCGAGCTGCTCGCGCGACCCGCCGTCGCCGTGGTCGGCGCGCGCGCGTGCAGCGGCTACGGTGCCGAGGTCGCACGGCGTCTCGGTCGCGAGCTGGCGGGGGCGGGGCTGGTCGTCGTCAGCGGGCTCGCGCGCGGCGTCGACGCGCGGGCGCACGAGGGCGCGCTCGAGGCGGGCGGCCCCACGGTGGCCGTGCTCGGCTGTGGGATCGACCGGGACTACCCGGCTGCGAACCGCGGGCTCGCGGAGCGGATCGCGGCGGCGGGTGCGATCGTGTCGGAGTACGCGCCGGGCGTCGAGCCGGCGCCCTGGCGCTTCCCGGCGCGGAACCGGATCGTCGCGGGCCTGTCGGTCGCGGCCGTCGTCGTCGAGGCGCGGGAGCGGAGCGGGGCGCTGATCACCGCCGACTTCGCCATGGAGGAGGGCCGCGAGGTGTTCGGGGTCCCGGGCGAGATCACGAGCGCACTGTCGGCCGGAACGAACGCGCTCCTGCGTGCCGGCGCGACGCCGCTGTGCTCGGTCGGCGACCTGCTCGAGGCGCTCGGTGTCGAGCGCATCGAGGTCTCGGCGCGGGCGACGGCGGAGGCACCGATCCTCGACCTCCTCCCGGGGAGCGCGGACGAGCTCGCGCGGGCATCGGGGCTGGCGGCGGCGGAGCTGGCGGCGAGGCTGGCGGAGCTCGAGCTGGACGGCGTCGTGGCGGTCGTCGACGGGGTCTACAGGAGGTGCGACTAGGATCGGCCGATGAGCTCCTACTGGCTCTCCGAGCCGCCCGAGCCGCTCCCGGAGCGCGGCACCTCCGGCCGAGTCGACGTCGCCGTGGTCGGCGGCGGCGTCACGGGGCTCGCCTGCGCGCTGACGCTCGCCCGGGCAGGGCGCACGGTGCGCGTGCACGAGGCGCGCGAGGTCGCCGGCGGCGCGAGCGGGCGCAACGGCGGCTTCGCGCTGCGCGGCGGTGCGATGCCGTACGACCGCGCGCGCGAGTGGCTCGGAGGCGAGGCCGCCGTCGCGTACTGGCGCTGGACCGAGCGCGCGCTCGAGCGCATGCTCGCGCTCGGTCCCGACGCCTTCCGCCGGAGCGGCAGCCTCCGGCTCGCGGCCGATGCGGAGGAGCGGGAGGAGCTGCGCGGCGAGTACGAGGCGCTCCGCGACGACGGCTTCGCCGCCGAGTGGCGCGACGAGCTGCCGGGCCGCGTCGGAGAGCGCTTCCGCGCGGCGATCTTCCATCCGCCCGACGCGGCGCTGCACCCCGCGCGGTTCGTCCGGCGCCTCGCCGCCGCGGCCGTCGAGGCGGGCGCCGAGGTCCGGCAGCACGACCGCGTCCGCTCGGTCGACGAGCTCGACGCCGACCGCGTGGTCGTCGCCACCGACGGCTACCCGAGCGGGCTGCTCGGCGAGCTCGAGGGCCTGATCATCCCGACGCGCGGACAGATGATCGCGACGGAGCCGCTCGAGGAGCGCGTGTTCGCCTGCCCGCACTACGGCCGCCACGGGTTCGACTACTGGCAGCAGACGGACGACGGCCGGCTGCTCGCCGGCGGCTTCCGGGATTCCGCGCTCGACACCGAGTTCACGGCGGACGAGGCGACGACGGCGACGATCCAGGACGCGCTCGAGCGCTTCGTCGCCGACCTCGTCGGGCGACCGCTCCGTGTCGAGCACCGCTGGGCCGGGATCTTCGGGCTCGTGCTCGACTTCCTCCCCGTCGTCGGCGCGCACCCGCGCGACGACCGGGTCTGGGTCGCCGGCGGCTACTCGGGTCACGGCAACGTGCTCGGATTCGCATGCGGCGAGGCCCTCGCCCGTGCCCTGCTCGGCGACCGCGATCCGATGCTCGACCTGTTCCGGCCGGAACGGCTCCTCGCGGCGGCCGCGTGACCGTCGAGCGGCGGATCGTCCCCGGGCTGTTCCCACCGCCCGACTACGCACATGTCGCCGTCGGCGCGGGGCGTCTCGTCTTCACCGCCGGCGGCGTCCCGCTCGACCACGACGGCGCGCTCGTCGGGCCGGGCGACTACGGCGAGCAGACGCGCCGGGTGATCGCCAACGTGCTCGCCGCGCTCGACGCGGCCGGCGCGGCGCCCGAGGACGTGGCGAAGACGACCGTGTACGTCGTCGCCGACCACGGACGCGGCCCGCTCGCGGAGGTCTGGGAGGTCGTCCGCAGCTCGCCGCTCGCGGGTGCGCCGAGCACGCTCCTCGGTGTCTCGACGCTCGGGTACGAGGGCCAGCTCGTGGAGATCGAGGCCGTCGCCGCGCTGCCCTGAGCGGCCCCAGGGGCCTACGGCTCGAACCGGGGCACGTCGAGCTCGTCCAGCCGCTCGAGCGCGGCGAGGGCGATCGCGAGGTCCTGGATCGCGAGCCCGGTCGAGTCGAACAGCGTGATCTCGTCGTCGGAGCGGCGCCCCTCGGCGGCGCCGGCGAGCACGTCGCCGAGCGCGGTCACGTCCTCGCGCCGCACCACGCCCGCCTCGACCGCGGCGGCGAGTTCTCCGCCGTGGCTCGCCTGCTCCCAGTCGTCGCAGAACAGCCGGCCGCGTGCAAGCTCGGCGACGGCGATCTCCGCCTTGCCCGGGCCGTCGGCGCCCATCAGCGACACGTGCTGCCCGTGCGAGAGCGCGCCCTCGTCGAGCAGCACGACCTTCCCCGGCGTGACGGTGACGAGGAGATCGGCGGCGAGCGCCTCGTCGCGGCCGACGACCCGGCCCCCGACCCGCGCGGCGACGGCGCGGGCCCGCTCCTCGTCGAGGTCCCAGAGCAGTGGCTCCCGGCCGGTCTCGGCGAGCATCCGAGCGGCGGCCTCGCCGTTGACGCCGACGCCGACCACCGCGGCGGCCGCAGCTCCGGGCCGGCCGAGGACGTCGCACGCGACCGCGGCCGCCGCGCCCGTCCGCATCGCGGTCACCGCACCTGCGTCGAGGACGGCCTCCGGCATCCCGGTCTCGGCGTCCGACACGAGGACGAGCCCCGTCACGGTGGGCAGCCCGCGCGCCGGATTGCCGGGGAACGAGGTCACCCACTTCAGCAGCGCGTGCCCGCCGCCCAGCGCCGGCATCGCCCGGAAGTCGCCGGCCGGGTAGTTCGCCACGTACAGCTTCGGCTGCATCGCCCACTCGCCGCGCGCGTAGCGGACGAACGCCTCGCGCACGGCCTCGAGCGCCCGCGCGGGCGGGACCGCGCGCTCCACGTCGCGGCCGGCGAGCAGCGGGATCCCGCTCACGGCGCGGTCTTCGCCACGGGAGCGAGCGTCGGGCGAGCGACCGTCAGACGTCCTTCAGCGCAGCGGCGATCTGCTCCAGCGCGCCCTTCGCGTCCGAGAACAGCATCACCGTCTTCGGATCGTAGAACAGCGGGTTGTCGATCCCCGCGAAGCCGGGGCTCATCGAGCGCTTCACGACCACGACCGCGCCGGCGCGGTCGACGTCGAGGATCGGCATCCCGTAGATCGGGCTGGCCGCGTCGCTCCGAGCCGCCGGGTTGACGACGTCGTTGGCGCCGAGCACGACCGCCACGTCGGTCTGCGGGAACTCCGGGTTGATCTGATCCATCTCGACGAGCTCGTCGTAGGGGACGTTCGCCTCGGCGAGGAGGACGTTCATGTGCCCCGGCATGCGCCCCGCGACCGGGTGGATCGCGTACTTCACGTCGACGCCGCGCTCCTCGAGCATGTCGGCGAGGGCGCGGACGTCGTGCTGCGCCTGCGCGACCGCGAGCCCGTAGCCGGGGACGAAGACGACGCGCCGTGCGTACGCCAGCATCACGGCGACGTCCTCGGGCGTCGTCGACCGCACCGGCTTCCCGTCACCGGCCGCGGCGCCGGCCGCCGTCGGCGCGATCTGGCCGAACGCGCCGAAGAGGACGTTCGCGACCGACCGGTTCATCGCGCGCCCCATCAGGATCGTGAGCAGCGTGCCCGAGGCGCCCACGAGCGCGCCGCTGACGATCAGCACGTTGACGTGGAGCGCGAACCCGGTTGCGGACGCCGCCACGCCCGTGCCGGCGTTGAGCAGCGAGATGACGACCGGCATGTCCGCGCCGCCGATCGGCAGCACGAAGAGGACGCCGAACAGGAGCGCCGCCGCGCCGAGCACGAGCAGCGTCCAGAGCGGCTCGGCGCCTGCCGCCACCGCGACCCCGAACGCGACCGCCACGCCGCCCACGAGCGCGTTCACGAGCTTCTGCGCCGGGAAGACGATCGGGCGCCCGCTGACGAGCTCCTGCAGCTTCGCGAACGCGACCATCGAGCCCGCGAACGAGATCGACCCGATCAGCGCCGACAAGAGGATCCCGGCCAGCTCGCTGCCGCCGATCCGGCCAGGCTCCGGGCCGAGCTTGTCGAACTCCGCGAGCGCGATCAGCGCCGCCGCACCGCCGCCGACGCCGTTGAACAGCGCCACCATCTGCGGCATCGCGGTCATCTTCACCGTTCGCGCGCCGACGACGCCGACGACGGCTCCGATCGCCATCGCGACGATGATCAGCAGGTAGTTCGACAGCCCTTCCTGCGCGAGCGTGACCGCGATCGCGATCGTCATCCCGGCGGCGCCGACCCACGTTCCCTGGCGCGCCCGGCGCGGGGAGGAGAGGAAGCGCAACGAGACGATGAAGCTGACGATCGCCAGCAGGTAGAGCAGGTCGGTGAGGTTCTCGCTCACCGGCTACCGGGGCTCGCCGGGCTTGCGCTTGAACATCTCGAGCATCCGGTCGGTGACGACGAACCCGCCGACGACGTTCGCGGTCGCGAGCACCACGGCCACGAAGCCGACGATCTTCGTGAACGTGTCCGCGTCCTCCCGGCCGGCGACGAGGATCGCGCCGACGATCACGATCCCGTGGATCGCGTTCGTCCCCGACATCAGCGGCGTGTGCAGCAGTGTCGGCACCTTCGAGATCACCTCGAAGCCGAGGAAGACGGCGAGGACGAGGATCGTCAGCTCCATCACGAGCTGCGCGTTCACGCGGGCACCTCCCGCGGTCGGACGACGCAGGCGCCGGACGTGATCTCGTCGTCGAAGTCGAGCGCGAGCTCGCCTTCGGGGGCGAGGTGCTGGAGGAGCGCCTGGACGTTCCGCGACAGCAGCCGGCTCGCGTCGGCCGGCATCGTGCTCGCGAGGTTCGTCAGGCCGACGAGCGTGACGCCGCCGTGCTCGACGATCTCGCCGGCGCGCGTGAGCTCGCAGTTTCCGCCTGCCTCGGCGGCGAGGTCGACGACGACCGAGCCCGGCCGCATCCGCTCGACCGCCGACGCGGGCACGAGCCGCGGCGCCGCGCGGCCGGGGACGAGCGCGGTCGAGATCACGACGTCGAAGTCGGGCAGCCGCTCCTCGAGCGCCGCCTGCTGGCGCTGCTGCTCCTCGGCCGTGAGCTCCCGCGCGTAGCCCCCGGCGGTTTCCTCGCCGACGACGCCGAGGTCGAGGAAGGCCGCGCCGAGGCTCTCCACCTGCTCGCGCACGACCGGCCGGATGTCGAAGCCGGAGACGAGCGCGCCGAGACGCCGTGCGGTCGCGATCGCCTGGAGCCCGGCGACGCCCGCGCCCAGCACGAGCACCCTGGCCGGGGGTACGGTGCCCGCCGCGGTCGTCAGCATCGGGAAGAACCGCGGCAGCCGGTCGGCCGCGAGCAGGGTCGCCTTGTAGCCCGCGACGGTGCTCTGCGACGACAGCGCGTCCATCGTCTGCGCGCGCGTCGTGCGGGGGATCGACTCGAGCGCGAAGGCGACGACCCCGCGTGCGCGCAGCTGCTCGAGCCCCGACGGGTCGTCGAGGGGACGCAGGAAGCCGATCAGCACCTGCCCGTCGCGAAGGTGCGCCGCGTCGGGGCGCTGCACCGCGACGATCGCGTCGGCGCGCCAGGGGTCGCCGAGCGCTGCACCCGCCTCGGCGTAGGCTTCGTCCGGGTAGGCCGCCGCGGTGCCGGCGCCGGGCTCGACGACCACGTCGAGGCCGGAGGCGGCGAGTCGCTTCACGGTCTCGGGCACGAGGGCGACGCGCCGCTCGTCGGGTGCCGTCTCGCGGGGGACGCCGACCACCATGCGCGCGCACTCTAGACCGGCCGGCCGAGCGCGTGCAGCGGTGGAAAGCCGCAGCCGTGCCGCGGCTTCTGACCGTTGCAGGGATCGGTCCCGCGCCCGCGAATCCCGCTCCGCATGCTCGCCGAGCTGTCGTTCGCGATCGAGTCGCGCGAGCCCTCGACCAGGGGGCACGGCGCACGGGTGACGGCGTTCGCCGAGGCGGTGGCGCTGCGCCTCGGCTGGAGCGGCGAGCGGCTCGCCGCCCTGCGTCTCGGCGCGAGCCTCCACGACATCGGCAAGCTCGCCGTGCCGGTCGCCGTGCTGCGCAAGCGCGGCCCGCTCGCGCCGGAGGAGCTGGCGCAGATCCGCGTCCATCCCTCGGCGGGCGCGCGCATCGTCGCGGCGATCGCGGCCGCGAGGCCCGCGCTGCCGTGCGTGCTCCACCACCACGAGCGCTGGGACGGCCGCGGCTACCCGACCGGGCTCGAGGGCGACGAGATCCCCGAGGCGGCGCGGCTGCTGGCGGTCGCCGACGCCTACGACGCGATGACGACGCACCGGCCGTACCGCCGCGCGCTGGCTCGAGAGCACGCCCTCGCCGAGCTCGACCGCTGCGCAGGCACCCAGTTCGACCCGGCGCTCACGCAGGCCTTCCTCGCCGTCTGGGGCGCGGCTCCGCGCGCCGCGGTCGGCACCGCCTAGAGCGCGATCGCCGCGACCCGCGCGCCGGTCAGGCGCACGAGCTCGGCGGGCGGGAGCTCGAGCTGCAGCCCGCGACGGCCGGCGCTGACGTACACGGTCTCGAACGCGAGCGCGCTCTCGTCCACCACGGTCGCGAGGCGGCGGCGCTGCCCCAGCGGGCTGATCCCGCCGACGACGTACCCCGTCGCGCGCTCCGCCGCCGTGACGCCCGCCATCCGCGCCCGCTTTCCGAGCGCACCGAGGTCGAGGCGCCGCGCGACGGGGACGACGCACACGGTCAGCGTCCCGTCGACGTCCGCGACGAGCGTCTTGAGCACGCGCCCGGCGTCGAGCCCGAGCTGCTCGACCGCCTCGAGGCCGTAGGACTCGGCGCGCGGGTCGTGCGCGTACTCGTGGAGGCGGACGGAGATCCCCGCCGCCCTCGCCGCCCGGGTCGCCGCCGTCTCCTTCGCAGCCACGGGCTAGGCCGCGCTCACGCGCTCGACGAAGGCGGCCTTCGCGTCGGTGTACGCCTCGCGGTCGTCGCGGTGCTCGGCGGCGAGCCGGCGCTTCAGCGCCTCGTACTCGGCCGCGAGCACGGGGTCGGCCCGAAGCGCGTCCCGGAACCGAAGCCGCGCCGCGAACTGCGGGTGGTCGTGCGGGATCAGGTGCAGGTGGTGCGTCCGGCGCGCCGGCGACGGCTTGCAGAACCAGTGCATGTACTCGGTGCGGTAGGCCGCGTAGACGTACTCGAGCGGCGCGAGCGCCTCGATCGCGGGCCGCGAGGCCTCCAGGCTCTCGACGCCCGCCAGCACGTCGACGACCGGCTTCGCCGCGAGGCCCGGAACGGCCGTCGAGCCGACGTGGTGGACGCCGCGGACGAGCCACGGAGCGAGCGCGTCCTCCAGCAGCCGTCGCTCCTCGTCGAACCGCTCCGGCCAGGAGGGGTCGTACGCCACGATCAGGATCGGCTCCGCTACAGCGTCGCCCAGACCTCGAGCTTCGCCTGCACCCGGCGGATCACCTCGTCCGTGTACTCGGTCGTCGACGCGTGGCCGCCGAGGTCCGCGGTGCGGATCCCCTGCGCGACCGCCTCGAGCGCGGATTCGCGGATCGCGCGACCCGCCTGCTGCGCGGTCTCGTCGCCGTGCGTCAGCAGCGCCGCCCCGGCGAGGATCATCGCCATCGGGTTGGCGACGTTCTTCCCCTCGAGCGCGGGCGCGGTCCCGTGCGCCGCCTCCGCCATCACCGCGTCGGGGACGTAGTCGTCGTCGAAGGCGATCAGCAGCGACTCGGAGGCCGCGATCGAGCCGAACAGCGGGAGCACGAGGTCGGAGAGGATGTCCCCGTCGCGGTTCAGCGACGGGATCACGAGCGGGTCGCCGGACGAGCCGATCAAGAGCGCGAACGTCGCGTCGATCAGTTGCGGCTGGTACGGGACGTCCGGGTGGCGCACCGCCGCGGCGTCCATCTCCTCCTTGAGCATCCCCTCGTACGTCGGGGACACGGTGTACTTCGGCCCGCCGAACACGGTCGCGCCCGTCCGCTCGGCGTGGCGGAACGCGTACTCGGCGACGGCGTGGCAGATCCGCCGCTCGATCCGCTCCGTGCGGAAGGCGACCTCCTCCTCGCCCTGCCCCTCGCGCCATTCGCTCGCCCCGTACGCGTCGCCGACCGCCATCCGGACGACGGAGATCGGGGCGTGGACGCCGCCGAACGGGACCACGCCCGGGATGCGGCGTCCGGTGCGGACGATCACCTTCCCCCCGATCTCCTCGCGGATGATCCGGTTCGGCGAGCCGACGTCACCGCGCCGCTCCGGCGTGATCGTCGCGGCCTTCAGCCCGAGCCCGTGCTCGCGGATCGCGGCGGCGGCCTCGTACGCGACCTGGTTCCCGGTCTCGCGGCGACGTTCCAGCGAGAGGTCGATGCGCGGGAACGAGAGCTCGAGCCCGGTCACCTCCGGCGCGAGCACGCGCAGCGCTTCGTCGAGCAGCTCCTGCCCCGTCTGGTCGCCCTCGAGCACGACGATCGTGCGCGTGTCCATCCCGCGGCGATTCTGCCGATTAGCGCTTCGCGCCGTCGGCAATACCGCGGCCATGCCGAGGACCGGGGGTTGGCGCCGTCGAGGGCGCAAGGGTGCGTTCCGGTACGTGGACTCGCGCGGGACGCGGATCGAGGACGAGGCGAAGATCGCGCGGATCGAGGCGCTGGCGATCCCGCCGGCGTGGCGCGACGTCTGGATCTCGCCGCGGGCGAACGCGAAGCTCCAGGCGGTCGGACTCGACTCGGCCGGGCGACGCCAGTACCTGTACCACCCCGAGTACCGGGCCCGGCAGGAGCAGGCGAAGTACGACAAGCTGATCGCGTTCGCGGAGCGGTTGCCGCAGCTCCGCGAGGCCATGAGCGCGCACATGGAGCACGACCTGCTCGACCGCGAGCGGGTCAGCGCGGTCGCGCTTCGGCTCGTCAACCTCGGCTGGCTTCGGGTCGGCGGCGAGCGCTATGCGAGGGAGTCGCGGACCTACGGCGTGACCACGCTCACGAAGCGCCACGTCACCGTCTCCGGGAAGCGGATCCGGCTGTCGTTCCGCGGCAAGCACGGGATCAAGGTGCGCACGACGATCGTGGACGACGAGCTGGCGACGTCGGTGCGCGGGCTCCTCAAGGTGCCGGGCGGCCGGCAGCTGTTCCGGTACGAGTGGGAGGGCGACCTCTACAACCTCACCGGCAAGCGCCTCAACGACTACGTCCGCATCTACCTCGGCGACGACTTCAGCGCGAAGGACTTCCGCACCTGGGGCGGAACGCTCGAGGCCGCGACGGCGCTCGCCGAGCACGGCCCGCCGGAGTCGGACACGGCGGCGCGGAGATGCGTCGCGGCGGTGATGCGGCGCGTGGCCGAGCGGCTCGGCAATACGCCGGCCGTTGCGCGAGCCTCATACGTGAGCCCGGCCGTGATCGAGCAGTATCTCGACGGTACGACGATCGACGATTTCCGGCCCCGGCATTTGCGCGTCGTCGGAGCCAGGGATATCGGGCTGAGTCGCGAGGAGCAGGCGCTGCTCAGCCTACTGCGGTCGTGGCGGATCAAGCGCTCGCGCCTTGCAGCGTAGATTTCGACGCCTCCTTCGGGTACATTCGCCGGCACGGCGTCGAAAAGAAGGAGGAATCGTTGGCACGGAAGACGGTGCTCGTCTCGGATCTATCGGGCAAGGAGATTGCCGAGGGAAAGGGAGCGACCATTCGCATCACGTTTCACGATGCGCGCAAGGGCGTCCGCGAGCTCGACGTGACGGACGACGAGGCGGAGGATCTCGGCGGGAAGGGCCGCGCCGTCGCCCGTCGCGGTCGCCGGCCGAAGAGCGCGACGACCTCGTGAGCGGGCACGGCCGGGGTGCGCCCCGGCCGTCTGCGACACCGGAGCGGGCCGCACGGCCCGCTCTCGTTTTCCCCGCTGTTTCCTGATTTCGAGCCGGAATCCGTCGGGACCCGGCTCTACGATGGCTCGATGGCCCTGACGCTCCTCGTCGGGCCCGCCAACGCGGGCAAGGTCGAGCGCCTGCTCGACCGATACCTGGACGTCCTCGATCGCGAGCCGGTGCTGATCGTGCCGCACGGGTCGGACGTCGTCGTGCGCGAGCGCGAGCTGCTCGCACGCCGGCCCGCGCTCCTCGGCGGCACGATCGGCACGTTCGACGACCTGTTCCGCCGGCTCGCGCCGGCGGGCCGGACGGCGACGGACGCCCAGCAGACGTTCGTCCTGCGCCGCGCCGTCGCGCGCGCCCGGCTGAACGGCCTCGCGCCGTCCGCGCGCTCGACCGGCTTCGTCGACGCGCTCCGCGACGCCGTCCGCGAGCTCGAGGGAGGCCTGATCGAGCCTGCTGCGCTCGACGGCGACCTCGCCGCGCTCTATGCGGCCTACCGCGAGGAGCTCGACCGGCTCGGGCTCGTCGACCGCGGCCTCCGCCGCGCGGCGGCGGTCGAGCGCCTGCGCTCCGAGTTCGACGCCTGGCACGGGGAGCCCGTGTTCGCGTACGGCTTCGAGGACCTGACGGCCGCGGAGTGGGCGCTGCTCGAGGCGCTCGCCGCCCGCACCGACGTCACGCTCTCGCTGCCGTACGAGCCCGGCCGCGCCGCGTTCGCCGCCCTGCGCACGACCGCCGAGGACCTCGCCGCGCTCGCCGCGGGCCGCGTCGAGGAGCTGGCGCCGCGCGCCGCGGAGATCGCCCATCCCGCGATCGCCCACGTCGAGCGCCGCCTGTTCGAGGACGACCCCGGCGAGGCGCCGGCGCTCGAGGGCGGCGTCCGCTTCTTCGAGGGCGCCGGCACGCGCGGCGCGCTCGAGCTCGTCGCCGAGGAGGTGCTCGACCTCGTTCGCGGCGGCACGCCGCCGGAGCGGATCGCGATCGTCTGCCCCTCGCTCGACCGCTGGCGCGGTCCGCTCGAGACGGCGTTCGCGACGCTCGAGCTCCCGTACGCGATCGAGGCGCCGCAGCGGCTCGCGCAGACGCCCTACGGGGCGGCGCTGCTGGCCCTCCTCCGCTACGCGTGGCTGGACGCCGACCGGCACGCGCTGTTCTCGTACCTGCGCTCCCCCTACTCGGGGCTGGCGCGCGCGAACGTCGACTTCGTCGAGGGACGCCTCCGCGGCCGGGCGATCACGGCCGCCGAGCGGGTGGAGGCCGAGATGGAGGCGCTGCGCGGCGGCCCCGTGCCGGCGCTCGAGGCGCTCCGTGCCGGCGAGGCGCCCGTCCCCGCGGTGAGGGCGCTCACGGAGGCGATGCTTCGGGCCGCGTTCGGGACCGAGGCGCCGCCGGTCGGCGAGGGCCCGCGGGGCGACCTGCGCGCGTTCGAGGCGGTGCGACGGCTGCTCGACGAGCTCGACGACTGGTCCGGGCTGGCCGGGCCCGTGTCGCGGGAGGACGTCGTCGCCTCCCTGGAGCGCGCGACCGTCCGCGGCGCCTCCGCCGGCGACCCGGGCCGCGTCTCCGTCACCGATCTCTCGCGCGTGCGCACTCGGCGGCTCGACGTCGTGTTCGTCCTCGGGCTCGAGGAGGGGAGCCTGCCGCGCCGCGGCGACGGCTCGCCGTTCCTCGGCGACGACGTGCGCCGCGCGCTCGGCGGCCGCCTCGTCCGTCCGGAGCAGGCCGGCCGCGACCGCTACCTGTTCTACACCGCGTGCACACGACCGACGCGACGGCTCTATCTCGTCCGCGAGGCCGCGACCGACGAGGGCAGCCCGCGGGAGCCGAGCCCGTTCTGGGAGGGCGTGGCTGCGCTCTTCCCCGCCGAGGAGGTGGCGCGGTGGACGCGACGCCGCGCGCTCTCCGCGCTCACCTGGCCGCTCGAGTCCGCGCCGAGCGAGCGCGAGCGGCTGCGCTCGCTCGCGCTCCTCGCGGCGGACGAGACGGAGCGCGAGCCGGCCCGCGCGGTGGCCCGCGCGAACGGCTGGGAGCGGCGGCTGGAGCGCGCGCTGTCGGCGTTCGACCGCCGCACGGGCCTCCGCCATCCGCTCGTGCTCGACCAGCTCGGCGGCCGCTCCCTCTTCAACGTGACCGAGCTCGAGCGCTTCGCCGACTGCTCGTCCGCGTGGTTCTTCGACCGGCTGATCGAGCCGCGGACGATCGACGCGCAGGTCGACGCGAGGCTCCGCGGCTCGGTCGCGCACACGGCGCTGCACCGCTTCTTCGCCGGCCTCCCGAAGGAGCTCGGCGTCGACCGCGTCGTCCCGGAGCGGCTGGAGGACGCGCTCGCGTTCCTCCGCCGCTGCCTCGAGCAGGCGGTGGACGGACAGCGGGTGGAGATGACGGCGATGGAGCGCCGCGAGCTGACGGAAGGGCTGTGGCGCGACCTCGAGGCCGTCGTGCGAGACGAGGCGGCTTCCGAGGCACCGCTCGTCCCGCGCCGGTTCGAGGTCTCGTTCGGCTCGGAGCGCTCGGCCCAGGAGCTCCAGCGCGGGCTCGAGCTCGGCGAGGGGATCGTCCTCTCGGGAAAGATCGACCGGATCGACGTCGACCCGTTCTCGGCGCGCGGGATGGTGCAGGACTACAAGGCCGGCAAGGGCGCGCACTCGGCGACGCAGATCGAGAAGGAGCTCCGCCTCCAGATCCCGCTCTACATGCTCGTCCTGCGCGACCTCGTGGGGATCGAGCCCATCGGCGGCGTCTACCGGCCGCTCGCCGGCGACCGCAAGGCGCGCGGGCTGCTGCGAGACGGCGAGGCGCCGGAGGGGTACGCGCCCGGCGACTACGTCGAGGAGGAGGCGTTCTGGGGGCAGGTCGAGCGGTCGCGCGAGACGGCGCTGCGGCTCGCACAGCGGATCCGCCGTGGCGACGTCCGCCACGACCCCAAGGGGGAGGACTGTCCCGCGTGGTGCGACCTCTGGACGATGTGCAGGGTGAGACGGGCGTGAGCCGGACATCACGTCGTGGGGGAACCCATGGTTCCCCCACGGGCCCCCTCCTTTTTCGCACGGCACGGGAGGACTGGGGCTGCGCCTCCCGGCCGGCGGAGCCGGCCTCCGGCGGCTACCCGCCCGGCACGGGAGGAAGCGATCGTCGTCGGATCCGTGGTGGAGGAGCGGCGTGAGCCGGGCGCCCAACCCCGAGCAGCAGGCGGCGATCGACGCTCGCGGCCGTGTCTTCGTCTCGGCCGGCGCCGGCACCGGGAAGACCTCGGTGCTCGTCGAGCGGTTCGTCCGCGCCGTCTGCGACGAGGGCGTCGACGTCGCCTCGATCCTCGTGATCACGTACACGAAGCGGGCGGCGGGCGAGCTCCGCGCCCGGATTCGAGACGCGCTGCGCGAGCGCGGCCGACACGACCTCGCGCGAGAGCTCGACGGCGCCTGGATCTCCACCATCCACGGCTTCTGCAACCGGCTCCTGAAGGCGTGGCCGTTCGAGGCCGGGCTCGACCCGCGCTTCCGCGAGCTCGACGAGGCACAGGCGGCGGTGCTGCGCGGCGAGGCGTTCGATGCGGCGCTGGAGCGCTTCTGCGGCGGCGAGGAGCCCGACCGGCTGCGGCTGCTCGCCACGTACCGCGTCGACGGGCTCCGGCGCATGCTCACCGGCGTCTACGAGACGCTCCGCGCCGCGGGCCGGCCACTCGTGCTCGAGCTCGGGGAGCGGCCGCCGCTCGAGGAGCTCGTCGAGGAGCTTCGCGTCGCCGCACGCTGCCTCGCCGAGGACGACGCGGCGACCGAGCTCCAGCGCGCCAACGCCGCGCGCGTCGTCGAGGCCGTCGACGGCACGCCGCCGCCCGAGCGCCTGCTCGACCTGTCCGCGCACCGTGCGCGCGGCGAGCGCGCGGAGACGTTCGAGCGCGCGCGGAAGGCGCTGGAGCAGGCGGCGCTCGACGCACTCGCCGCGAACGACCGCGAGCTCCTCCAGCAGCTGCTCGACGGCTTCGCCGACGCGTACGCGGAGGCGAAGCGACGCGAGTCCGCGCTCGACTTCGAGGACCTCCAGCTGCTCGCACGCGACCTGCTCCGTGACCACGCCGCGATCCGCGAGCGCGAGCAGCTGCGCTTCCGCGCCGTGATGGTCGACGAGTTCCAGGACACGAACGGCCTCCAGTGCGAGCTCGTCGACCTGATCGCCGGCCACGGTTGCGAGGTGTTCACCGTCGGCGACGAGTTCCAGTCGATCTACGGGTTCAGGCACGCCGACGTGCAGGTCTTCCGCGAGCGGCGCGCGGACGCCGGCGGCGGGCTCGCCCTCGTCCGCAACTACCGCTCCCGGCCCGAGGTGCTCGCCGCCGTCAACGAGCTCTTCGGGGGTGAGTTCGGCGACGGGTTCCAGCCGCTCCACGCCTCGGGCGAGTTCCCCGACCCCGTGTTCGGGCAGCCCGTCGAGCTGCTCGTCACCGACAAGGCGTCGTTCGCGGACACCGGCACGCACTGGCGCCGCGCGGAGGCGCAGGCAATCGCGCGGCGCGTGCGGGAGCTCGTCGACACGGGCGCGGCGAGCCCGGGCGAGATCGTGCTCCTGTTCGCCGCCGGCACCGACGCCGAGCGGTACGAGGAGGAGCTCCGCCGCGTCGGCCTGCCGACCTACCGTGCGACCGGTCGCGGCTACTTCGGCCAGCAGCAGGTCGTCGACCTGCTCATGTACCTCCGGCTGCTCCACAACCGCTACGACGACGTCGCACTCGCGTCCGTGCTCGCCTCGCCGTTCGTCGGCGTGTCGAACGACGCGCTCGTGCTGATCCGCCGCGCCGCCTCCCGGCGTCCGCTGTTCACGGGGATCGAGCGCGACGTGCCCGAGACGCTGCCCGAGGCCGACGCGCGGCTCGTGCGCGCGTTCCGCCAGCGCTACGACCGGCTCGTCACCGCGATGCCGCGGCTCTCGCTCGAGCGCCTGTGCGAGCGGGTGCTCGCCGAGCACGATTACGACCTCGCGGTGCTCGCGCAGTGGGACGGGCGCCGCCGGTACGCGAACCTCCGCAAGCTCGCGAGGCTCGCGCGGTCGTACGAGGAGCTGCGCGGCCCCGACGTGGAGGGCTTCGTCCGCTTCGTCCGCGAGCAGGAGGCGGTCGGCGCGAAGCAGCTCGAGGCCGTGGCCGAGGAGGAGGGGGCCGACGCCGTCCGGCTGCTGACGATCCACGCGGCGAAGGGCCTCGAGTTCAAGGTCGTCGTCGTCGCCGACGCGGGGCGCGACAGGGCTCCGCCCGGCTCCGACGAGATCCTCGCGCTCTCGGACGGCCGCTTCGGCTTCCGTGTCGCCGACCCGGTCACGAGCGTCCGCAAGGGGGCGTTCGCGTACGAGGAGGTGCGGAAGGCGCGGAAGAAGCAGGAGCAGGCCGAGCGGCTCCGCCTGTACTACGTCGCGATGACGCGGGCGATCGACCGGCTGATCGTCTCCGGCGCGATCGACCGCGAGTCGGCGGCCGACGCCTCGACGCCGATCGGCTGGGTGCTCGGGCGGCTTCGGTGCGACGAGGAGCTGGCGGCGGCCGCCGACGCGCCGGTCGAGCTCGAGCGCGGCGCGGCGCGCCTGCTGCTCCGGCTCGAGCGCTTCTCGCCGCCGGACGACCCCGGGGAGGCCGCGCCGGGCCCGGAGGCGCAGCTGTCGCTGTTCGCGAACGGCGACGCGACGGCGCCGCTGCCGCCGGCGCCGATCCTGCCGGCCCTCGAGCCGATCCCGGCACCGCCGCTGCACCGCATCAGACGGCTTTCGTTCACCGGCCTCTCGACCTTCGAGCAGTGCTCGTACAAGTACTACGCCCGCTACGTCGTCGGCATGCAGGAGCGACGGCCGGCGCCCGGAGAGGCGGGAGCCGCCGCGGCGATGGCCGCCACCGACCTCGGCAGCGTCGTCCACGCGCTCCTCGAGCGCCCGGACGCCGTCGTCCCGGAGGGAGCGTCGCCCGAGGACGCCGACCGGATCCGGCGCCTCGTGGCGGCGTGGCACGGCTCGGAGCTCGGCGCGCGCGTGGCGGCGCTCCCGGACGTGGAGCGCGAGGCGCGCTTCACCTTCGAGCACGACGGCGTGCTGCTGCACGGGTTCATCGACGTCCTGCAGCGCGAGGAGGGCCGCGCGCTCGTCGTCGACTACAAGACGAACCTGCTCGCCGAGCTCGAGCCGGCCGAGGTGGTCGAGCACGAGTACCGGCTCCAGCGGCTGGTCTACGCACTCGCTTGCTTCCGCGACGGCGCCGACGAGGTCGAGGTCGTCTACAGCTTCCTCGAGCGTCCCGACGCGCCGGTCGCCGCGACCTTCCGGCGCGCCGACGTGCCGGCCCTCGAGGCCGAGCTCTCGGCGGCGATCGCGGCCATCCACGAGGGCGAGTTCCGGCCGCGGCCCTCCGAGTTCGCCTGTAGCGGCTGTCCCGCGCTCGACCTCGTCTGTGCGGGGCCGCGGCTCCGCGACCAGGGCGGCGGCGTGCGCGCTCTCGCCGCGGCGCGTTAGCCTCGGGCCGTGCGGGTCGCGGCGCTCTACGACGTCCACGGGAACCTCCCGGCGCTCGAGGCGGTGCTGGCGGAGGTCGAGCGCGAAGGCGTCGACGCGATCGTCTGCGGCGGGGACGTCTGCGCCGGGCCCATGCCCCGCGAATGCCTCGAGGCCCTCGGAGCTGCGACCTTCGTCCGCGGGAACGCCGACCGCGAGCTGGCGGCGTGGCCTGCGGCGCAGCTCGACGCGGCGCAGCGCGCGTTCCTCGCCGCGCTCCCGCTCACCGCCACGCTCGACGTCGACGGGCTCGGGCCGACGCTCTTCTGCCACGGGACGCCGCGGAGCGACGAGGAGATCGTCACGCGGCTGACGCCGGACGACGCCTTCGCCGCGGCGCTCGCGGAGGTCCAGGAGCGGACCGTCGTCGCCGGGCACGTCCACGTCCGGGTCGATCGCGTCGTCGGCCGCCACCGTTACGTGAACCCCGGCAGCGTCGGCATGCCGTACGAGGGAACACGCGGGGCGTTCTGGGCGGTGCTCGGACCCGACGTCGACCTCCGCCGGACCGAGTACGACGTCGAGGACGCGGTCGCACGGATTCGCGCGACGGGCTATCCCGACGCCGAGCAGCTCGCGGAATGGCTGCTCGAGCCCGTCGACCCCGAGGAGACGTCGAGGTACTTCGAGTCGCAACGCGCGTGAGGAGCTACGTTCGCGAGGCGCGGCGGCGCGCGGGGCCGAAGCGCGCGCGCATCCGTCCGGTCGTCGAGCGGCTCGCGGCCGAGCACCAGGATGCGACGATCGCGCTACGGTTCCGCACGCCGGTCGAGCTGCTCGTGTCGGTGATGCTCTCGGCGCAGACGACGGACGTGAACGTCAATCGCGTCACGGAGCGGCTCTTCGCGCGGTTCCGTCGGCCCGAGGACTACCTCGCCGTCCCCGTCGGCGAGCTCGAGCGGGAGATCTACGCGACGGGGTACTTCCGTCAGAAGGCGCGCGCGATCCGGGGGACGATGCGGATGCTGCTGGAGGAGTACGACGGCGAGGTGCCGCGGCGGCTCGAGGATCTCGTCCGGCTGCCCGGCGTCGGGCGCAAGACGGCGAACGTCGTCGCAGCCGAGCTCGGGCACGCGCAGGGGATCGTCGTCGACACGCACGTGCGCCGGCTCTCGCAGCGGCTCGGCTTCACGCGACACGAGGCGCCGGAGAAGATCGAGCGCGACCTGATGCGCCTCGTCCCGCGCGAGGACTGGGGCCGCTTCCCGCACCTGCTGATCTGGCACGGACGGCGCGTCTGCGACGCGCGCCGGCCGCGGTGCGAGGACTGCGTCGTCAACGACCTGTGCCCGTCCAGCCGCGTCTGACGGGCGCCGCTGCTACGCCGCGAGCGGCCGGCCGGCGTACCGCTCGAGCAGCGCCAGGACGAATGCGCGATGCGCGTCCACGAGCGCGCGCCGGTTCCGCTCCAGCGCGTCGCCGCTGGCCCCCTCGGCGCGCAGCGCCTGCCGCTCCACCCGGAGCCGTTCGATCCGCTTCGTCAGCTCGTCCACGGGTGCCTCCAGATCGTCCCTCGACCACCGGACGGCGCTGCCGCCGTTCGTCTTCCGTTCCGGCGGCGGTGCGGCTCAGCCGAGGACGGAGTACCCGTACCGTGCGCCGACGAGCTCGCCGCGCGCGAACCGGAGCGGGTCGAGCAGCGTCAGGTCGAAGCTCGTGGCCCGGCCGTCGAGCACGAGCTCCGCGACGGCCTGACCGACCGCGGGCGCGAGCTTGAAGCCGTGCCCGGAGAAGCCGGCCGCGACCACCACCCGCTCGGCGCCGGGGACGAGCCCGATGGCGGGCTCCCGGTCCGGCGTCACGTCGTCGACGCCGGAGAAGCCGCCGCGGAAGTGGCCGTGGTCGGCGCCCCGCAGCCGTCGCCGGAGCCCGTCGTGGTACGCCTCGACCGTCGTCCGCTCGGCGCCCTCCGGGAGGTCGTCGGGATCCGCGAGCGGCTCGTCGGCGTGACGCGGGTCGAGCGAGCCGACCTCGAGGAAGCCCGGGCCGGCGGGACGGAAGTAGAGCTGCGCCGGCGAGAAGTCCGCCACGGCCGGCGGCGGCGTGCCGAAGCCGTCCGGCAGCCGGAAGCGGGCGACCTCCGCGCGGGCCGGCCGGACCGGCAGCTCGTAGCCGAGCGGCGCCAAGAGCGCCGTCGACCATGCTCCCGCCGCCACCACGACGGCGCCGGCGTCGATCGGCCCCGCGTCGGTCGCGACGCGGCCCCGGGCGATCCCCGTCACGCGGACGCCCTCGACCACCGCGGCACCCGAGCGCGCTGCCGCAGCGGCGAAGCCGGCCGTGACGAGGTAGGGGTCGCAGCTCCCGGCCTCCGGCTCGTAGCACCAGGCGAGGTCCTCCGCGATCACGCGCGGGTCGATCTCGCCGACCTGCTCGACGTCGACGAGGTGCATCTCGGCGCCCTCCGAGCGTCCGACGGCGACGTTCCCCGCGAGCATCTCCCGGTCGCGGGGGTCGGCGCCGAACAGCATCCCGGTCCGCTCGAAGCCGGAGGGCGAGCCGACGATCTGCTCGAACGACCGGTACACACGCAGGCCGTGGGCCGCCATCCGGACGAGCAGCGGCTGCGTGGAGTGCAGCCGGACGATCGCGGTCGAGTGCCGCGTCGCGCCCGAGCAGACGACGTCGCGCTCCAGCAGGACGACCGCGCCGGCGCCGCGCGCGGCGAGGTGGAACGCGACCGACGCACCCATCACGCCGCCCCCGACGACGACGACGTCCGCCGTTGCGGGCGGACGCGCGCTCACCGCGGGGCGAGCGCGACGAGCAGGCCGCCGTCCTCGTCGTACGCGGGGAAGAAGTCCGCCCGCACGCGCTTCGCCGTCCCCGCGCGGGTCCGCAGCTCGAGCTCCTCGTTGAGTCGCCGCACGCCCCACTCGAGCGCGATCGCGGCCGGGTTCCGCTCGGGCTCGAAGCCGTTCAGGCCGAGCGCGTCGACGAGGTCGCGCCCGATCAGGTCGAGCTCGCGGTAGCCGGTGAGCTCGAACACGCCGCGCCCGAGCGCGATCACGCGTCCGTCGCCGTCGCAGACGACGAAGCCGGTGTTCGGGCCCGGGTAGTAGTCCTCCATCAACTCGAACAGGAAGCCGAAGCCGCAGCTCTCGCACGCGACGGCCTGGTCGAGCAGGCCCTGGCGACCGTCGTTGTCGACGGTGCGCTGCTTGCAGTTCGGACAGATGAAGACGGGCATCGGCTGGCGACGAGAGTGGAGCTAGATCCAGCGTAGCCGCCGGAACACCACCAGCTGCGCGATCGTGACGACGACGATCACGGCCCACGAGAAGGCGTAGCCGAGGCGCCACTCGAGCTCGGGCATGTGGCGGAAGTTCTGGCCCCACACGCCGACGAGGAAGGTCGGGATGAGCACGAGCGACGCGATCACCGTGAGCCGCTTCACGACCTCGTTCTGCTCGATCGAGATCCTCGCCTGCTCGTGGTCGCGGAGCGCGGCGATCAGGTCGCGCGAGAAGTCGAGCCCCTCGGACGCACGCAGGAGCTTGTCGTACACGTCCCCGAACGGCCCCTTGGGCGCGTCCGGGAGTACGCGCCCGTCGACCACCCGTCGGACGGCGTCGCGCGTCGGCGCGAGCGTGCGCCGGATCACGAGCACGTCGCGGCGCAGCTCGGCGATGCGCGTCCGGACCCGCGCGGCGGGCAACTCGTCGATCGCGTCCTCCAGCTCCTCGATCTCGTCGTCCAGGTCGTCGACGAGGTCGAGGTAGTGCTCCGCGACCTCGTCGACGATGCGGTGGAGGAGCTCGGCCGCCGTCGGGTCGTCGCCGACGAGCTCGCGAACCGGCTCGAGGTCGAACGCCGGCCGGCCTGCCGGCGTCTTCCGCACCGTCACGACCTCGTCCGCCGCGGCGAGGAGGTCGACCTCCTGCAGGAAGAGCACGTCTTCCGTGCGCTCGACGACGGGGACGACGAGGAAGGCGACGAGGCGCTCTTCGAGCTCGACGATCCCGGGGCGCAGCCCCGGGTCGGCCGGCGTGGCGAGCCGCTCGAGCAGCTGCGGCCCGAGCGGCCACGGCGCGGCGTCGCGAAGCGCGGCGGCGCCAGGGTCGAGCAGGTCCTGCCAGCGCGCCATCCGCGGCGAGGGTACTGCCCCCGCCGGTCGGATCAGACCGTCTCGACCTCCGCCCGGGGCGCGGTCAGCGCCGCGGCGAGCTGCCCCTCCTCGGCGGCGAGGAAGCGCTCGGCGTCGAGCGCCGCCTGGCAGCCCGAGCCGGCGGCCGTGACCGCCTGCCGGTAGACGTGGTCCTGCACGTCTCCGGCGGCGAACACGCCCGGGACGTTCGTCACCGTCGTCTTCCCGACGGTGACGAGGTAGCCGGCATCGTCGTGGTCGAGCCAGTCGAGGAACAGCCCCGTCGTCGGATCGTGGCCGATCGCGACGAAGAGGCCGTCGGCCGCGTAGTCCTGCGTCTCCCCGGTGTCGAGGTTGCGGAGGCGGACGCCCTCGAGCTTGCCCTCCGGGCCGCCCAGCACCTCGTCGACCACGTACGGCGTCAGGAACGCGATCTTCTCGTTCGCGCGGGCGCGGTCGACCATGATCGGCGAGGCGCGGAACTCGTCGCGCCGGTGGACGACCGTCACCTTGGAGGCGAACTTCGTCAGGAACAGCGCCTCCTCCATCGCGGAGTCGCCGCCGCCGACCACCACGACCTCCTTGCCGCGGTAGAAGGCCGCGTCGCAGGTCGCGCAGTAGGTGACGCCGCGGCCGTGGAGCGCGCGTTCCGACTCGAGCCCGAGCTGGCGCGCGGTCGCGCCCGTGGCGACGATCACGCTGCGCGCGAGGTGCTCGTCGTCGCCGACGTACACCCGGAACGGCCGCTCCGAGAAGTCGACGCGAGTGACGTCGTCCGTCACGAACTCGGCGCCGAAGCGCTCGGCCTGGCGCCGGAAGTCCTGCATCATCTCGGGCCCGAGCACCCCGTCGGCGTACCCGGGGTAGTTCTCGACGTCGCTCGTGATCATCAGCTGCCCGCCCCACTGGAAGCCCTCGATCACCAACGGGTGCAGGTTGGCCCGCGCTGCGTAGAGCGCAGCGGTATAGCCGGCGGGTCCACCGCCGATCACGATCACGTCACGAACCTCGGTCACGAATCCTCCTGAGCGTCTGTCTCCGTCCTCTGTAGTAAACGAAACGCACCGGTCGGATCATCCCCCGCGGATCGCCTACGCGACCAGGGCGCCGCAGAGGTAGAGGCGGCCGTCCCGCGCCTCGGCGACCGGCCAGGGCCGGTGCGGGTCGGCGTGCCCGGGGCGGAGCAGGTGCACCACGTCGTGCCCGCGCGCGTGCAGGAGCTCGGCGATCAGCCGGCGGTGGCACCGCCACCACAGCGTCTCGGCGCAGAGGAACGCCGGCGCGGGCTCGGCGAGGGAGCGGTCGAGCGCCCGCTGCCACTCGGGGGCGGCCATCCGCGCGGCGTAGCTGCGGAAGCCTGCGACCCGGATGCACGCGAAGCGCTCCTCGCCGGGCTCGCCGGAGCGCCGGCCGCCGAGCTCCGGCTCGTGGCGGTACGCGATCCCGGCAGCCTCGACGGCCGCGGCCAGCGTCTCCCCGTCGAACTGGGGGTGGCGGCGCGATCGCGGGAAGCGGCGGACGTCCACGAGCGTCCGCACGCCGCCCTCGCGCAGCGTCTCGAGCAGCTCCTCGAGCGGCCGCGCTCCGTGGCCGACGGTAAAGACGGTCATCAGGCATAAGATCGCTGCAAGTGGAGAGGGAGGCGCCGTGGCTGCTTCGGTGAGCTGGGACACGCTGCGCGAGCTCGCGGCCTTTCGTGCGGAGCGCGGGCGGGCGATCAGCCTCTACGTGGGCCTCGACCCGAGCACGACGCCGACCGCCGCGGAGCTCGACGCGCGCGTCAGCTCGCTGCTCACGGAGGGCGAGCGGCGGCTGGAGGCGCGCCGGGGCGAGCTCGGCCACGAGGCCCGCGAAGGCGTCAAGGCTGATCTCGACCGCATCCGCGCGTGGTTCGAGCACGACTTCGACCGCTCCGGCACGCGAGGCGTGGCGGTGTTCGCCGCAGGGCTCGACGGCCTGTTCCGGGCGGTGCGGCTGATGGGGCCGGTCGAGGACGAGATCAACCTCGACCGCGAGCTGAGGATCGGGCCGCTCGTGCCGTTCGTGGGTAAGGGCGACGGACCGCTCGTCGCGGTCGTGAATCGGGAGCGCGGCGACGTGTACCGGCTGCAGGACGGCTCGTTCCGGCAGGTCGCCGACCACAGCGACGAGCTCCCGTTCCGGCGCAGCGACCAGGGTGGATGGTCGCAGGCCCGTTACCAGCGGCACGTCGACGACCTCGCCGAGAAGCACGTCAAGGCCGTCGCCGCCGAGCTCGACCGGCGCATCCGCGAGCGTCCCGACGCGGTCGTGCTCGTCGGCCCCGAGGAGCTTCGCTCGGAGTTCTGCGGCTACCTCGCGCAGGAGACGCGGCGCGCGGTGGTCGGATGGGGGGCGGCGGAGGCGCACGCGACGCCGGCGCAGGTGCTCGAGGCGATCGCGCCGCTGCTCGGGGACGCCGAGGCCGCGCAGGAGGCCGAGGTGCTGGAGCGCTGGCGGGAGCTGGCCGGGCGCGGCGAGCGCGCGACGTCCGGCTGGAAGGAGACGCTCGAGGCGGCGTCCGACGGCCGCGTGGACGTGCTGCTCTACGCGAACGGGAACAACCGTGCCGTGAGGCGCCCGGCCTGGCGGTGCAGGGTGTGCGGCCGCGGCGCGGGGGAGCCGGGGGAGTGCCCGCTCGACGGGACGCCGCTGGAGGAGCACGCCAACGGTATCGACGTCGCGATCCACCGGACGCTCGCCCACGGCGGCAGGATCCAGCCGGTGCGGCACCACGACGACCTCGGCCCCGCCGAGGGCATCGGCGCGCTGCTCCGCTTCTGAGGCGGCGCTAGGCGGCGTCGAGCTCGAGGCGCGGCTCGGCCGGCGCGTCGACCGCTTCGTGCTCGCTCGCGCGCTCGAGCTTCCCCTCGAGGCGGTCGAGCCGCCGCTCCGCCTCGCCGAACTTCGTCTGCGCACGCCCGAGGTGCGTGCCGACGAGGTCGAAGTCCTCCTTGAACCGCCCGAAGTCCTTCTGGAGCTGCGCGACGTAGGCCATCACCTCGTGGGCGTGCTGCTCGATCTGCAGGCCCTTGAGCCCGAGCGCGATCACCTGGAGCTGGGCGTACAGCGTCGTCGGCGACACCGGGAACACGCGCTTGTCGTGCGCGTACGAGAGCAGCGACCCGGTCTTGCCGCACACGAGCTCGTAGTAGACGCCCTCGGCCGGGAGGTACATGAGCGCGAAGTCGTAGGTGTTCTCGTCCGGCCGGATGTACTTGGCCGCGATCGCGTCGACGTGCGTCTTGAGGTCGCGGGCGAACGCCTTCTCGAACAGCGTGCGGGCGTCGTCGTCCTCGGCCTCGACCATCCGCTCCCAGTTGTCGAGCGGGAACTTCGCGTCGACGGGGATCAGCCGCTCGACCTTGATGATCGCGTCGACGCGCTCGCCGCCGCGGAAGCCGTACTGGAGCTCGTACGCGTCGGCGGGCAGCCGGTCGCGCAGGAGGTTCGCGAGCAGCAGCTCGCCGAAGCCGCCGCGGGCCTTGGGCGGGCGGAGCGCCTGCTCGAGCTTGCCGAACGCCTTCGCCTGCTCCAGCACCTGCGCGGTCGACTCGTCGACGCGGGCGAGTCGCTCGTGGATCGCCTCGCTCGTCTTCGAGGCGCTCTCGAGCCGCCGGTCGACCTTGGTGTCGAGCTCGCCGAGGCGGCGGTCCATCGTCTCGACGAGCGCCTGGAGCCTCCGGTCGACGTCGGCGTTGCGCTCCGAGAGCTGCGCGGCGCTGTCGCTGCGGAACGAGCCGAGCTCCGTGCGCAGGAGGCGGACGAGCACGACCCCACCGCCCAGGGCGGCGAGGGCGAGCAAGACGATGACGGCGGTCGTGAGCATCCCGGGCCCACGAACGCTAGTCGCCGGATCGGACGGAACGGGGCCGCCGCGCGGCCCCGTCCGGGCTACATGCCTTCGCGCTCGGCGCGGTGCTCGGCCGCGCGGGCGCGTTCCTCGGCGGCCTCGCTCTCGGCCGCCTCGGCGCGCTCCTCGGCCGCACCCTCGGCTTCCTGGTGCACCCCCTCGGAGCGCATGCCGGCGTCGTCCATCACGTCGCCCGCGGCTTGCTTGCCGCGGCCCAGCAGCTTGTCGAGCAGGCCCATCGAGGCTCCTTCCCTCCGCAGGGTGTGTGGGCGCCGCATACCCGCTTGGGCCAAAGAAAACGCCGGATCCGACGAACCTTTCGGCCCTTCGGGATCCGGCAGGCGAGACGCTAGGCACCTGCGGCCGCCCCGTCAAGACCGCGGTGCCGAAAATGCCGCTCGCAGCGGCTTTTTCCGAAGCGCGCAGCCGCTCCGCTACCCTCATCCCGCCGTGCCGCGCAAGTCCGAGACTCCGAAGCCGCCGCGCCGCGTCCAGGCGCCGAAGCAGCGGGCTGCCGAGCGCACGCCGGACGAGCGGCGCACGTGGCGCGCGCTGATCGTCGTCGGGGCGCTCGGATTCCTCGGCCTCGCGGTCGCGCTCGGCGTGATCCTCTTCGGCGGCTCCGAGTCGGCGGCCGCGACGCTGAAGGACGCGGGCTGCACCGTGCAGACGTACACGTCGCAGGGCCAGGCGCACGTCCAGCAGCTTCCGAAGGGCTTCAAGTACAACTCGTTCCCGCCCACGACCGGGCCGCACAACCCCGTGCCCGCGCCGTACGACTTCTACGAGCAGCCGGTCGAGGAGCTGCGGCTCGTCCACAACCTCGAGCACGGCGGCATCGTCGTGCAGTACGGCTCGGAGGTCCCGCAGGAGCAGCGCGACCGGATCGCGGCCTGGTGGCGCGACGACCCGAACGGGATCGTCGTGGCGTCGCTCCCCGCCCTGAAGAAGACGATCGCCCTCGCGGCGTGGACGGCGCAGTACCGCGGCAGCGACCCGTCGCCGCAGGACCAGCAGGGCGTCCTCGCCAAGTGCCCGGCGTTCGACGAGGGCGCGTTCGACGCGTTCGTCGACGAGTACGGCTTCCACGGCCCGGAGCGCTTCGACCGCATCATGCTCGCGCCGGGCACCTAGCCCACGCGGACGCACGCGGGGGTCGAGTGCCGGGGGAGGGAGTCGAACCCTCACGGCCCGAGGGCCGCCCGAGTTTAAGTCGGGTGCGTCTGACCAGTTCCGCCACCCCGGCCGGCCCGGATGGTAGCCCCCCGGATCGCCGCCTCCTCACTACACTCAGCCGCGTGACCGACGTCGGCCACGCTCCCGCCGAGCCGCAGCTCGAGTGGGACACGCCCCTCTTCCGCACGGCGCAGACGCAGTTCGAGCAGGCGCTTCCGTACGCGGGCATCTCGGACGGCGTCGCCGAGCGCCTGCGGTATCCCGAGCGTGCGTTCATCGTCTCGATCCCGGTGCGGATGGACGACGGCTCGCTGCGCGTCTTCCCGGGCTATCGCGTGCAGCACTCGACGGTGCTCGGTCCGACGAAGGGCGGGATCCGTTACGACGCCGAGGTCAACCTCGGCGAGTGCGCGGCGCTCGCAGTCTGGATGACGTGGAAGTGCGCGCTGCTCCGGCTCCCCTACGGCGGGGCGAAGGGCGGCGTCCGCTGCGATCCGCGCGCGCTCTCCCTGGGCGAGGTCGAGCGGCTCACGCGGCGCTTCACCTCGGAGCTGCTGCCGGTGATCGGGCCGCAGGAGGACATCCCCGCTCCGGACATGGCCACGAACGAGCAGACGATGGCGTGGCTGATGGACACGTACTCGATGCAGAAGGGGCACGCGGTGCCGGAGATCGTCACCGGGAAGCCGATCTCCGTGGGCGGCTCCGTGTTCCGGCACGAGGCGACCGGCGCCGGCGTCGTGATGGTGACCGAGCGGGCGTGCCAGCGGCTCGAGCTGCCGCTCCCGGGGCAGCGGTGCGTCGTGCAGGGCTTCGGCAACGTCGGCGGCGTCGCCGCGCAGGAGCTCGACGCCAAGGGCGCGCTCGTCGTCGCCGTCTCCGACGTGTCCGGCGGCGTCCACGACGAGCGCGGGCTCGACCTGCCCGCGCTCCGCGCGTGGATCGCCGAGCACGGGACGCTCGAGGGCCTGCCCGACGTCGAGCACGTCTCCAACACGGAGCTGCTCGAGCTGCCGTGCGACATCCTCGTCCTCGCCGCGCGCGAGGACCAGGTGACCGAGGAGAACGCGGACCGGCTCCACGCGCGCCTGATCGTGGAGGGCGCCAACGGCCCGACGTCGGTCGAGGCCGACGCGATCCTGCGCGAGCGCGGCATCCCGGTCCTCCCGGACGTGCTGACGAACGCGGGCGGCGTCACCGTCTCCTACTTCGAGTGGGTGCAGGACCTCGGACGCCTGTTCTGGGGGCGCGACGAGATCCGGGCCAAGCTCGCCGACAAGCTGGCCGACGCCTTCGACCGCGTCTGGGAGCTGTCGCAGGGCGAGGGGATCAGCCTGCGCGAGGCGGCGCTCGTGTCCGGGATCCGGGACGTCGCCGCCGCCCTCGACGCCCGCGGGATCTACCCGTGACCACCGTGCGCGACGAGCAGGAGCACGTTCGCGACGCGATGCTGCGCGACCCGCTCGCGCTCCCCGGCGACGCGACGGCGCAGCAGGCGGGCGAGGCTCTGTCCCCGGCCGAGGTGCGCGCGGTGCTCGTGTGCGAGGACGACCGGCTGGTCGGCGTCGTCACGCGCAAGACGCTCGTCCGCGAGGTGGTCGCGCGCGGCCTCGACCCGCGGGCGACACGGCTGCGGCAGATCGCGGAGGAGCCGCTGTTCACGCTCGACGCGTCGCTCCCGCTCGACGAGGCCTTCCGGATGCTCGAGGAGCACGACCTCGAGCGCGTCCCGGTGACGGAGGACGGCCGGCTGGTCGGCGTGCTCTCGCGCAGCGTGCTGCAGCGCCGGCTCGCCTACGACGAGGAGGCCGAGCCGGCCGACGCGTAGGGCGGCCCCGGCCGTGGAGCCCCGTCGTGCACGGCGGGCCGCGGCGGCGTAGGGTCCGCCCGTGGAGAGGTGGCGCCTCCGGCGGGCCGGCTTCGTGCTGCTGTGCGCGCTCGCCGCGCTGGCGACCGGCGGCGCGATGGTGTGGGTGCTCGCGCCAGGCGGCGCGGCCGCGAGGGAGCGCCACGCGTGCGCGCCGCCCGGGACGAGCGCGACGGCGGTCCGCGACCGCTTCGTCGCCACCGCCGTCCTGCGCGTCGACACCGCGTGCTCGTACGAGCTCGTCACGCCCGAGTTGCGGCAGGGGCTCACGCGCGAGCAGTGGGCCGCCGGCGAGATCCCGGTGATCCCGTTCCACACGGCGCTGCCCGGTCGCGTCACCGTCCGGGTGGCGCCGCGCGACGCGCCTCCCGGCCAGCGCGCCAGCCTCGTCTCGCTGACGGCGGCAGACATCGGCGAGTACGTGTTCGAGGTCGTGCTGGTGCGCCGCGCGGGGCGCTGGCTCGTCGGCTACTGGAACGCCGCACCCTGGGGCGCGGCGCTGTCCGCACCGCGCGCGTCGCCGTAGGCGCGGCGCCGTTGCGGACGAGTGTCGTCGTGTTCTCCTCCGCCGCAGTGGCGCCGTCCGCCGCACCGGTGTCGAGGTAGCCGTACCGTTTCCGTCGGCTCGAAGGCATAGGCTCGGGTCATGGCGTCCGAGTCAGCAGCAGGTGTAGGCGCCCGGGGGCGCGGCACCTTCGAGCGGAGCGGGGAGGTCGGCGGCGGCGAGCGCCGCCCCGTCCAGGAGATCCCGCTCGCTCGCCTCGAGCTCGTCGAGCCCGAAGCGCCGCAGCACCTCCGCGACGATCGCGACACCGGCGACGATCACGGGCGCCCGCTCGGGGTCGAGCCCGGGGACGCGTCGCCGCTCGTCCGGCGGCAGCCCCGCCAGGCGCGCGAGCTGGGCCTCCACGTGGTCGACGCCGATGAGGTGGCCGTGGACGAGGTCGGGATCCTCGGCGGCGAGGCCGAGGTCGATCGTCGCGAGCGTCGTGACCGTGCCGGCGACGCCGACCGCGCCCGTGACGCGAGCGGCGACGCCGTCGGGGACCCGTCCGGCGAGCACGCGCGCGACCTCGCGTCGCAGCGCCGGGACGTCGTCGCCGAAGCGCTCGGTCATCCGCACGCAGCCGACGTCGAGGCTCGCACGGAAGCCGCCGTCGGCGAGGACGAGCTCCGTCGAGCCCCCGCCGACGTCGACGACGACCGTGGCCGGGTCGAGCGTGCGACCGACGGACACGCCCCGCACGGTCAGCTCCGCCTCCTCGTCGCCGCTGAGCAGCCGGGTGGCGAAGCCGTAGCTCCACTCGATCTCGCCGAGGAAGGCCTCTCCGTTCTCGGCGTCCCGCACCGCGCTCGTCGCGACGAGCAGCACCCGCTCGGCGCCGTGCGCCTCCGCGGCCCGGCGGAACTCGGCGAGGACGTTCCGCACTCGGGCGATCGGGACCGGGAGCAGGCGCCTGCGCGCGTCGACGCCCTCGCCGAGGCGCGTGATCGCGAGCCGGCGGTCGAGCGCGCGGACGCTGCCGTCGTCGACGTCGGCGACGAGCAGCCTGGTGGAGTTCGTGCCGAGGTCGACCGCTCCGACGACCGTCACTTGCGCGGGACGACCCAGGTCGCGCGCGCAATGCCTGCGCGAACGTCGGCCAGCGCCGCGGTCAGGATCGCGAGCCGCGCGCGGCTGCGCGCGAGGCGCGCCGTCGCCTCGGCGAGGCGTCCGCTGCCGTCCTCGAGCGCGCCGGCCTTGGCCGCGGCCGCGTCCGTCGCCTCGGTCAGCCGCAGCGACGTTTCCGAGACGACTCGCGAGAACGACCGGAATCCGCGCCAGGCCGCGAGCGTTCTGACGACCAGGAAGGCGATCGATCCGGCCAGGGCGGCGATGGAGATCCCGAGCGACAGCCAGACGAGCACCACGGCGTCGGCGATCCTACCCGTGCTCGGCCTCGTGACCGCGCTGCTGCCGGCGCTGCGCCGGCGGCGCAACGGGCTGCAGCAGATCGCGATCGTGCTGGCGGCCGTGGGCGTCTACGAGTCGGTCCGGATCGCGATCACGCCGAACTGGGACCTGGCGATGCGCAACGCGCAGCGCATCTGGGAATGGGAGCAGGCGCTGCGGGTCAACCTCGAGGAGCCGATCCAGCAGTTCTTCCTCGCCATCCCCGACGCCGTCGAGGCCCTGAACGTCTTCTACTTCGTCGGCCACTTCCTGCTCACGGGGCTGTTCTTCCTGTGGCTGTACCGGCGCAGCGGCGAGGGCTTCCGCGCCTTCCGCAACGGCTTCTTCGTCGCGACGACGATCGCCCTGCTCGTGCACTGGCAGTTCCCGACCGCGCCGCCGCGCCTCGCCGACGTCGGCCTCGTGGACACCCTCCGCGCCCTCTCCGGGATCGACATCGGCTCGCACAGGAGCGAGGCGCTGTCGAACCCGGTGTTCGCGGTGCCGTCGCTGCACGCGGGCTACGCCGCCGGCGTGGGGGCCGGACTCGTGCTCTACGCGCGCCGGCGCTGGGTGCGCGTCGTCGGCGTCCTCTACCCGCTGCTCGTCATCCTGACCATCGTCGTCACCGGCAACCACTTCCTCTTCGACGCGGCCGCCGGACTGCTCGTGATGGCGCTCGGATTCGGCTTGGCAGCGGCGGTTGGGCGCCTCTGGCCCGGCGGGGACGGTGCTATACTCGAGCCAGCGACGCGGGGTGGAGCAGTCAGGTAGCTCGCCGGGCTCATAACCCGGAGGTCGCGGGTTCAAATCCCGCCCCCGCTATCGAAAAGCCCCGCATAACGGGGCTTTTCTCGTTCCGGGGTTGCGGATCGTTCGGTTTTTGCTACCCGTCTTGCTACCCAAACAGGCCCGAACATCCTGACCTCGCTCGTCTCGGCTGCGCCGGGGACAGCACCTGGGCGGCGTGGATGTAGCGGTCCGTGATCGTGCTCTGGGAGTGCCCTGCCTTCGCCTGCACGTAGGCGTGAGGATTGCCGGCGGCCGCCTCATGGGTGAGAGCGGTGTGCCGAAAGGTCGTGCCAGGGCCGGAACGGCTTGGTGATCCCGGCGGCCTTCAGCGCGGGCTTCATGTAGAGCGTCGCGGGCGTCACGCAGCGTCACGCCCGTCGCGAGGTGGTGGTTGCCGTGGAGGGCTGGGTCGAGGTCGACGGTGAGGTCTTCGGTGCTGCACCGCCTGCCGCTCCTGCAACTCCCGCCTCGCCGCCGATTCCTAAGCAGCGGATCCCGGCAACACCCCCGCACCGCGCCGCGCAAAAACGGCCTAGTGGCGTTTGTGCCTGTCTCTCTCCGCCTGATCCCAGTCGAGGTGTGAATCCTCCATGCGCCCGACGGCGAACCACAGCGCTACGCCCGGTATCAGACCCGCGAACACGACGACCGCGGCCCAGCCCCACGAAAACGCAAATCCGAGGACGACCGCGAGAAGCAAGTACAGACCAACGAGAACACCGAGGCGACTCACGATTCGACGCTACTCCTGAGCCGCAAGGACATCAACCGCACGGCGCTGCGCAAGAACGGCTCCCGCTGCAGTCTTCATCGGCGCGGTGGGTCGGTCGATTGCCCCGGCCCGCGTGCGGGCGTAGGATCGGCCACCACCCGCCTCAGGACAGGAGCCGCGATGAGACCGCTGGCGTGCTGGATCGGTCGTCACGAGTGGACGTCGCGCGTCGAGCAGGGGGAGAAGTACGAAGGTGTGCGCGAGGTGTGGAACGGAGCTCGGCGGCGGCGTCGTGGGGCGGGCGACGGGCGTGAGGACGACCCCGCCTACACCGGTCCCGCCGAAGGCGGTGGCGCCGAGGGTGACTAGGCGAGGCTGATCATGGCCAAGCGCTGGCGCTGCTACGTGAGACTGCACCGATGGGTGGTGAGATGGCGCGACGAGCACGGTGAGCAGAACAGGTACATCGTCTGCCGTGACTGCGGTGAGGAACGCGACCTCGGCCCAGTCGACATGCCGCCGGGGGTCAACTTCTAGGACGGCCGAGGCCCGACGGGACATCTCGCGCTGACGACGGGCCTACGGGAAGATCCCGTCGTGAGCGGGTATAGGTTCCGGTTGTACGCCAAGGACGGCGACGACCTGGGCACCCCCCGAGTTCTCGGAGCCGAACTGGAGCGTCGTCGACACGATCGCGTTACGTGACCGCATCTACCGCGTATACCGCGTCGTGTACCTCGACGACGACGGCGACGGCGGGGGATGCTGATGCTCGAGGAGCCGCCGACGTCGACGTGAGAGGCGGTTGCGAGCCCCGCACCGCGCTGCGCGGATACGTCGCTCAGCCTCGAAGGACGAAAACCCCTGCATAGACAGGGGTTTTTGCATCGACAGGGTTTTCGCGTCGAGCACCTGATCTCCCGCTGCGCCGCGACGGTTCTCCGTCGCGTGGTAGGAGCGGCTCCGGGGCTCGGGCGAGCCGCAGGTCAGGTGCTCCACGCCGAGCTCGCAGGCTCGCGTCCGGCTTCGGAAAAACACGGAGCCGTATCGGTGCTCTCCCGGATGGAGGACTGAGTTCCGCGACGGATCGTCGCCGGTTGCGACAGCTGGAAGGAGCGACTGTGCGTCAGGTCGAGAGGGAGGCTCGATGAACGCCTCATCCGCACAGTTCGGCCGCGGCCGGGTAGTCGCGCTCGTGCTGATCGCGCTGGTCGCACTCTGGCTCGGCTACCTCCATTTCGCCGGTGGCTCGGACTCGGTCTCGGTGCCGTCGGGCGGGCAGGAGGGGCAGCTGACACTGGAGTCGTGCACGTACGAGGGTGAGCCCGCCGACTGCGGGACGCTGGTCGTCCGCGAGAACCGGCGCGACCCCGACTCACGCCTGATCGCGCTGCCCGTGAAGCGCATTCGGACGCAATCGGCGAATCCCGGCGTGCCGGTCTTCGGCCTGTACGGCGGCCCCGGCCACAGCAACTTCAAGTTCACCGCCATGACGCGGTTCGCGGGCGACCGGGACGTGGTCCTCGTCGGCTATCGCGGTGTCGACGGTTCGGTGCGCCTCGACTGCCCAGAGGTCGTCGACTCGCGGGAGAGCTCACCCGACTGGCTCAGGACGTCGTCACTCGAGTCCGACGCGGCGGCGTTCCGCGCCTGCGCCGAGCGGATCCGCGACGACGGCGTCGACCTGGCCGGGTACACGATTCCGCAGCGGATCGACGACTTCGAGCTCGTGCGGCGCAAGCTCGGGTACGGGCCGATCGACCTGGTGAGCGAGAGCTTCGGCACGCGTCTCGCGCTGATCTACGCCTGGCGCTACCCCAAGAGCATCCACCGTTCGGTGATGGTCGGCGCGAACCCGCCCGGCCACTTCCTCTGGGACGCGAAGACGACCGAGGAGCAGCTCCAGCGCTACAGCGCTCTGTGTGCCGAGGACGAGGGCTGTCGCGCGCGAACCGATGATCTGGCCGCAACGGTGAACTCGGAGTTCGAGCGGATCCCGAGCCGCTGGGCGTTCCTGCCGATCAAGGAGGGCAACATCCGGGCGGCGGCACTCGCCGGTCTGTTCAACGCGACGTCCGACGGCGGGGGGCCGCTCGCCGGGCCGCTGACGCTCGACACCTTCCTCTCGTCGGAGGAGGGCGACGCGAGCGGCATGTGGTTGCTCTCCGTAGCGACCCAGCTCGTCTTTCCGCGGGTGCAGGTCGCCGGGGACGTCGCCGCCATGGGACGGATCGACGACGCGTATGCGAGGCGGTTCTTCGCCGCACCGGTCGACCGCGGCGCCGCCCTCGGCAGCGGCTTCACCGAGTTCGTCTGGGTCGGCGGACGACTGGTCGACGCGTGGCCGGCGACCCCCGACGACAAGCTGTACAACAGCCTCCAGGACTCGAACGTCGAGACGCTGCTCGTCGGCGGCGCGCTGGACTTCTCCACGCCGCCGCAGGTCGCACGCCGCGAGCTGCTGCCCCATCTCCCAAACGGGCAGCAGGTCGTGCTCCCGAACCTTGGGCACACCGAGGACTTCTGGGCCTACCAGGAGGCGGCGTCGACACGGCTGATCAAGACGTATCTCGATACCGGCCGCGTCGACACGTCGGCCTACACCGAGAACCGTCTCGACCTCACGCCGTCGCTCACGCACTCGGAGCTGGCCAAGGTCGCCGTCGGCGTCATGCTCGGATTCGCGGCGCTGGCCCTCTTCTCGCTGGTCTGGCTCGCCCGGCGTCTGTTCCGCGGCCAGACGTTCGGGCGGAAGGGCAGCGTCGCTGCGCGGTCGCTGCTCCCCTTCGTCCTCGGGCTGGCAGGGTGGTTCACCGGGGTGCTGATCGTCCTGATCGCGTTCCCGACGGTGCCGCTCACCAGCGCCGCGCTCGCGGTCGTGTCGATCGCGCCGCCCGTTGCGCTCGCCGTCTACGCGGGCTGGTACCGGCCCGCTGCCTACGGAATGGTCGCGGCCCTCGTCGCGCTCAGCAGCGCTGTGGTCGGCGCCTGGCTCGGATTCCGCGTGCCGGACGGGCCGGCGCTCGGTTCACTGACGGCGATCGTCGGGGCGATCCTCGGCGCAAACCTCGCGCTCATCGCACTCGACGTCCTCGCGCCGGCGGCCGTGCCCGCCGGCGAGCCCGAGGCGCCGCAGGCGAGGACGCTCCCCGGTCCGGTCTGAGCATCGTTCACGAACGCCTCGAACAGGCCTGCGGGCCTTCTCACTGGTGGAGTCCTCGCGGCGAGGCGCCGGCCCCGTCGACCGAGATTGCCTTCTGCGCCGGGCGTGTCACGATCGCTGCGAGGTGACCGTCGCTCAGATCATCGGCAGAGAGGTAGAGCTTTCCTCCGTCTTCGCCTTCCTCGACGACGTCCCGGACGCGCTGTCCGTGCTCGCGCTCGAGGGCGAGGCCGGCATCGGGAAGTCGACCCTCTGGCGTGCCGGCGTCGAGCATGCGCGCACGCGGGGGTGGCGCGTTCTCTCGTCGCGGCCGGCGGAGGCCGAGCGCAGCCTGGCGCACCTGGGCCTGGGCGATCTGTTCGAGCAGGTTCTCGACGACGTCCTGCCCGCGCTCCCCGTGCCGAGGCGTCGCGCGCTCGAGATCGCGCTCCTCCTCGAGGAGGCGGGGGACGTCGCCGTCGACGCGCGCGCGCTCGGGATCGCCACGCGCAGCGCGTTGCAGCTGCTCGCCGAGGAACGGCCGCTCCTCGTCGCGATCGACGATCTCCAGTGGTTCGACGCCGCGTCGGCGAACGCGATCACGTTCGCCCTGCGACGGCTCGTCGCCAGCCCGGTGCTGCTGCTCGTCGCCGTCCGCAGCGCCGAGCCGGCACTGTCGGAGCTCGAGCGGGCGGTCGGCCCGGACGGCATCCGGCGTCTGCCGGTCGGCCCGCTCAGCATCGGCGCGCTGCACCGTCTCCTCCGCGATCGGCTCGACAAGCCCTTCGGGCGCCAGACCCTGCTCCGCATCCACGAGCGGTCGGGCGGGAATCCGTTCTTCGCGATCGAGCTGGCCCGCGTTCTCGACGCGGGCGCCGACCCGGCGCGGCCGCTGCCGGTTCCGGAGACGCTCGACGAGCTCGTGCGCGCCAGGATCTCCGAGCTTCCCGCCGCGACGCGGAAGGCGCTCGCGCTCGCCTCGGCGTTGGGCACGACGTCCGAGCCGCTCCTGGAGCTGGCGGGCGCTGCGGGAGAGGAGCTTGCGCCGGCACTCGACGCGGAGGTGATCGAGCGCGCGGACGGGTCGATTCGGTTCACGCATCCGCTCCTCTCGTCGGTTCTCTACGAGGACCTGGGAGAGGACCGGGAGGACGTCCACCGACGGATCGCACACATCGTCGACGATCCGCTCCTCCGCGCTCGTCACCTCGCGCTCTCGAGGCGGGAGCCGGATGGCGACGTGGCCGCCGAGCTCGACGCCGCGGTGAGCCTGGCGGCCGAGCGCGGCGCGCCGGCGCTCGCCGCCGAGCTCGCCGAGCTGGCGCTCCGGCTCACCCCACCGGTGGCCGGTGAGCGCCGCCGGCGGGCACTGGCTGCGGCTCGGGCGCACCACGCCGCGGGCGAATGGACGCGCGCCCGGACGATCGCGACCGCTCTCCTGGCCGAGACGGAGGACGGCTCGTTGCGCGCCGACGCTCTGGTCCTCCTGGCCGAGCTCGAGAGCGTCGGCCGCGCGGTCCCGCTGCTCGAGGAGGCACTTGGCGAGGCGGTCTCCCGTCCGGCGCTCCAGTCGGAGATCCACTGCCGACTGGCGTGGGCGACGCGCTTCCGGTCGGGGTATGTGCGCGCGCTCGAGCACGCCCGTGCAGCGCTCGAGCTGGCCGAGGGCCTCGACGACGACGTGCTTCGAGCGCGCGCCGGCGTCGTGCACGCCATTCTCGGCTGGCTCGCCGGCGACGCCGACGCGCCGGCGCTGCCGGCGAGGGCGGACGACTTCGCGAGCGCCCTCGGCGGCGAGCGCTCCGTGCAGGAGGCGACGTTGGCCGTCGTGAACACCTTCGCCCCGTCCGCTCGGAGGGAGGAGGCACGGGCCTTGCTCGAGCGCGAGTACCGCGACTCGTGCGAGCGCGACGAGCCGCGGAGCGCGCGCGCCCTCTGGGGCCTCTCGTGGATCGAGTTCTGGGCCGGACGCTGGGCGCTCGCGGCCGAGCATGCCGCTCGCGCGCACGACATCTCGAGCCAGTATGGCCTCGAGGTCCCGCAGGACCACCTCCCGATCGCGCTCGTCGCCGTCCATCGCGGCCAGCTCGACCTCGCACGGCGGCACTCGGAACGGGCCCTCGCACTGGCCGAGGAGCAGTTCGGCCTTCGCCCGCCCCAGCACGTGGCGATCCTCGGGCTCGTCGCGCTCGGGGCGGGAGACCTGCGGGAGGCAGCGGCGCGGCTCGGGGAGGCCGACCGGCAGGCCGCAGGGCTCGGGTGGGGCGAGCCGAGCATCCGCTGGTGGAGCGCCGACCTCGTCGAGCTGCAGCTCGAGCTCGGCCGGATCGACGACGCCGTTCCCGTCCTCGACCGGTGGGAGGAGGACGCGACGCGCCTCGGCCGCGAGTGGGTCCTCGCTCAGGTGACCCGCTGCCGCGGTCTCGTCGCCGCGGCCCGCGGCGACCTCGAGCAGGCGCTGGCCCTGCTCGAGCAGGCAATCGCCGAGCACGAGGCCGTCGGCGATCCGTTCGGCCGCGCACGGGCGCTGCTCGGGCTCGGCGTCGTCAGGCGTCGCGGTCACCGGAAGCGCCCTGCCCGCGACGCCATCGACGCCGCCGTCGACGCCTTCGAGACGATCGGCGCCTCGGGCTGGGCGGCGAAGGCCCGCGCCGAGCTCGCGCGCATCGGCGGGCGGGCCCCCCGCGACGGCGAGCTGACGCCGACCGAGCGGCGCCTCGCCGAGCTCGTGGCCGAGGGCCGCTCGAACAAGGAGATCGCGGCCGCCCTCTTCGTGACGCCCAAGACGGTCGGGACGACCCTGTCCCGGCTGTACGCCAAGCTCGGCGTCCACTCGCGGACCGAGCTGATCCGCCGTCTCGCCGAGCGGCCCGCCGGCAAAGTGTAGGAATCCTCCAACTTTCCGCGGGGACGGAGGGCTCGTAGCGTCGGCGGCGTGAAGCAGTTCCTCGTCGAGGTCTTCACGCCCCGGCCGAGCGCCGGGGAGCTCGCGACCGCCGAGCGCCGAGCGAGGCTGGCAGCCGGACGGCTGTCGGGAGCGGACGGCGAGGTGCGGTACGTGCGCGCGACGTACGTTCCGGAGGACGAGATCTGCTTCTTCGTCTTCGACGCCCCATCGGGCCGACGCGCGGCGGTCGTCGCACGGCGCGCCGGGCTCGATCCGATCCGCGTCGTCGAGGCGGTCTCGTCAGGAAAGGAGGAGCAGTGAGGAAGTGGCCCTGGGCCGTTCTGGTCTGCGTCGTCGTGGTTGCGGTGTACGTGACCAACGTGCTGGCGACCCCGCCGTCGGGCTTCACCGCGGCACAGCAGTGGAAGGGCGTCTTCGGAGAGATCGACCTGCACGTCGCCACCAAGGAGGCCAAGCAGCCTGGGCACAAGGTCAAGCTCGAGACGCGCGGGGAATCGGATCTCTACGTCACCAGGAACGTGATCGCGCCCGGCGGCGCGAGCGGATGGCATACCCATCCCGGCCCGAGCCTGATCATCGTGGCCGTGGGGGAGATCACCGCCTACGAGGGGGACGATCCCACCTGCACCCCCACGCGCTACAAGGCGGGCGAGGGGTTCGTCGACCCCGGCGACGGTCACGTGCACCTGCTGCGCAACGAGACCGACGCACAGGCGGAGACGGTCGCCGTCCAGATCCTCCCGAAGGGTGCGACGAGGCGGGACGACATGCCGGCTCCGGGCAACTGCGGGTTCTGAGAGGAGCGATCGACGAGCCCGCGATCCGGCGCTCGGCTCGGCCCGCACGGGTCGAGCCGAGCGGCCGGAACGTGCCGTTCCCCCGGCTCGTCGCGACGGCGTGCGTTATGCGCGCGCGATCAGGAAGTGGTACTCGTTCTCGAGCCGGTAGCTGCCGTCGGCGGCGCGGTAGGGAGCGAGGCCTTCGACGATCGCGGCCTTCACCGCGTCCTCGCGGTCAGGGCCGGCGAGGACGACCAGGCCGGCGGGGGCGAGGAGCGCGCGGCCGAGCGTCTCTGCGTCCGGGTACTCGAAGGCCCAGGTCGTCGCAAAGGTGGTCTCGGGCGTGAGCCCCGCGCGGGCCGCGAGCGTCTCGAGCGCGCCGTCCTGGGAGAGGTCGGGGTCGGGTGGCGCGTCGGGCGGACGCGGCGGCAGGAACGGTCGGGCGATCGCCTTCATCGCCTCGAGCTCGCAGCGTTCGTGCGCTCCCCAGACTTGGACGACGACCGCAGCGCCCGGCCTGGCGACGCGACCGGCTTCCTGAAGGGCCGCGACCATGTCGTTCGCGAAGAAGAACGAGTTGAACCCGGTGACGAGGTCGAAGGAGTGGTCGTCGTAGGGGAGGTCTTCCAGCTCGCCGACCCGGAGATCGGCTTCGGGCAGCCGCTCGCGCGCCAGCTCGATCAGCGCCTCCGAGGCATCGATTCCGAACGCCTCGCCGCCTCGGTCGACGACGAGGCGGAGAAATGCGCCGACACCGCAGCCGATGTCGAGCACGCGCTCGCCCGGCCGGAAGCCGACCCGGCTCAGCGCTGCCTCGTAGTTCGGGAGCTGCTGGTCCTCGCTGATCGCCCAGTCGGCGGGCCGCGCGCCCCAGAGTGGCCCCCAGCGGGTCGCGCTGCCACGCGCGCCGGTCGCCGAACGTGCGGGCATGGTCGCTCCTTCGTTAGACTATGATCTGTAGTTATAAACTATGGGACGTAGCTCAGTCAACAGCGAGCTCACCTTCTTCTCGTACGAGATCCTGGGGCTCGTCGGGCGCGCCGGTGCCGCCGCGCACGACCTCCTGCGGCTGGCGCAGCGCGGGCGGATGCTCGCCTGGGCGGGCGAGAGCCAGTACTACACCGAGCCGAAGCGGCTCGCGACGCTCGGCTACCTCGCCGCGCGCAAGGAACCGGGCAAGACGCGCGAGCGCACCGTCTACACCCTCACCGAGCAGGGACGGCAGGCGCTCGTCGAGCATGCACGAACCCCCGTCGCCGTCATGCCGGTGAAGAGCGACGCGCTCCTTCGCCTGCTGATCTGCGACCTCGTCGGCGAGGAGGTCACGCGCGAGAGCATGGCGACGTTGCGTGACGACATCGCCGATCTCGAGCAACGCCTCGACGACGCGGAGCGCACCGCGAGGAGCCTCCCTCACCGCGAGAAGTACCTGCTCCTCGTGATCGCGTTTCTGCGCCGGCTCCTCGAGCTCCACCTCGAGCTCGCCGACGAGGTCGAGCATCAGTTCGCGGCGTCGTCGGCGAGCGACGTCGGGTAGACGAGGCGGTCGGACGCAACCGGAAAACGCCTAGGCTCGGGGCGTGATCCAGTCCGCCGCGGAGCGCTACCTCCGGCTTGGGCTGCAGCTCGGCCGGCACGTCGACGGCATCGTTGACGCCTACTTCGGACCGTCCGAGCTCGCGGCGGAGATCGAGGCCGCCCCGCTCCCCGAGCCCCGAAGGCTCGTCGCAGCCGCCGAGGCGCTGCTCGAGGAGCTCGACGACGGCTGGCTGCGCGACCAGGTGGTCGGGCTGCGCACGTACGCCGGCGTGCTGGCGGGCGAGTCCGGCTCGTATGCCGACGAGGTGGAGGGGTGCTACGGCTTGCGTCCGGCCTACACCGACGAGGCGGTGTTCAGGGCCGCGCACGAGCGGCTCGAGGAGCTGCTCCCCGGCGACGGGTCGCTGGCCGACCGCTACGAGCGCTGGCGAGCCTCGCAGCGCGTGCCGGTCGAGCAGGTCGAGCGCGCGTTGGCGGCGGTCGTCGAGGAGGCGCGGGCCTGGACGCGCGGCCTGGTCGAGCTGCCCGACGGCGAGGACGTCGTCCTGGAGATCGTGCACGACGAGCCGTTCATGGCGTTCTGCGCGTATCTCGGCGACCTGCGCAGCCGGATCTCAGTCAACGTCGACCTGCCGCTGTCGGGCTTCGAGTTGCTCCGGCTCGCGATCCACGAGACCTATCCCGGCCACCACGCGGAGCGCTGCAGCAAGGAGCACCTGCTCGTGCGCGGCCGGGGGCTGCTCGAGGAGGCGCTCGTGCTGGTGCCGACGCCGCAGTCGCTCGTCTCGGAGGGGATCGCCACGCTCGCGCCGTTCCTCCTGCTCGAAGGGGACGGCGGGGAGGCGCTGGCCGCCGTCGTGCGCGACGCCGGCATCGAGCTCGATCTCGCGCACGCGCTCGCCGTCGCGCGGGCCCACGAGCCGTGCGACGGGGCCGACGTCAACGCGGCACTGCTGCTGCACGACGCCGGAGCGAGCGAGGCCGAGGTGCACGCGTACCTCGAGCGCTGGGGCCTGACGACACCGCAGCTCGCCGCACACGTGATCCGCTTCCTCACCGAGCCGTCGTCGCGGAGCTACGTGACGACCTACTCCGCCGGGCGGGACCTCTGCCGCTCCTACGTCGCGGGAGCGCCGGAGCGCTTCGGTCGCCTGCTCACCGAGCAGGTACGCGTCCGCGACCTGCTCGAGGCGCGCGACGCACCCGGATCGCCCCGCCCGTGAGCGGGCGTCAGGCCGGCGGAGACTCCCCGGCCAGCTCCGGCGCCCACCCTGCGCGCTCGGCACCGGCGCGGTAGGTCGTCTCGAGGAAGTCGAGCAGGGCGCGACGGGGGTCCGCTGCTTTCCGCACGGCCTCGTAGGGGAGCAGGAACTCGCCCAACGCGGCGCTCCACCCGGCGGCTCCCGGCTCGATGCGAGCGCCCTCGATCCCGTCGGGCTGCGGCCACGTGTAGGCGAAGAAGGCGGCCTCGGGGTGCGTGTCGTCGCCGGGCCAGAAGCCGGCGCACGCCTGCTCGGCGTCGTGGGTCGCGCGCATGATGCTCCCTGCCGCGGCGGGCGGCTCGAGCAGGCGACCGGAGAAGCGCGCGTAGGAGAGGTCGAACGCGCCCCAGAAGAACTGGACCGGCGAGGTCTTCCCGCGGAAGCGCGCCCGGTGCTCCTTCAGCACCGCGTCGACCAGGAGCAGGACACGATGGGCCCGCTCGGCCCACTCCGGCTCGTAGCTCGCGTGGACGCGATCCTCGGGGTACGGGATCGGGTCCGGGACCTCCACGGCCACGGTCGAGATCTCGACCGGCACGCCGGCGCGGTCGAGGGCCGTCATCAGGGCCGTGTAGAAGTCGGCGACGCTCCGCGGCTCGAGGCGCACGCGCTCGACCGCGCCGCGGCCGGTTCGGACCGAGACGACGTGGTCGACGAGGTCGACGTCGACGTCGAAGCTGCCGCTCGGGTGCGGGATCGGCGAGGAGGTGAGGCCGCGCGCGGTCACGTACAACGGCACCTGGCCCCACTGCGGCTCCATCGGCGCCAGCGCCAGCCGCAGCTTCCCGACGACCTGCAGCTCCATGTGCAGCGTCTGCTTCGTCGCGCGCCAGGCCTCGTAGGGGAGCGCGGGCCAGCCGTCGCCGGCGGACGCGGCGCCGCTCATTCCCGCTCGAGCCGGAGCCCGACCTCGTCGGCGTAGCACCACGCCCAGTCCTCGCGCGGCTCGGCCGATCGGATCAGCGGGTGGCCGCTCTCGTGGAAGTGCGCGGTCGCGTGCCGGTTGGGCGACGAGTCGCAGCAGCCGACCTTGCCGCAGGTCAGGCACATGCGCAGGTGCACCCAGTGGGCGCCGGTCTTCAGGCATTCCTCGCACCCGAGCAGCGGCACGGGCAGCTCCGTCACCTGGACGGCGTCGACGTGCGAGCAGCCGGGCACCGTCAGTCGCTCACGGCGGGGTCCGGGACGACGAGGTCCGCATACTCGGAGTGCCGGCCGACGTAGGCCGCGACGAACGGGCAGAGCGGCACGAACAGGAGGCCCCGCGCCCGGATGTCGGCCAGCGCGCCGCTGATCAGGCGCCCGCCCAGCCCCCGGCCCTCGAAGGCCGGGTCGACGTCGGTGTGCACCAGGACGACGATGCCGGGCTCGCGGCGGTAGGCGATCAGGCCGGCGAGCACGTCACCGAGGCGGAGCTCGTAGCGGAGCTGCTCCGGGTTGTCGACGACGACGACGTCGCGCCGGCCGTCCGGGTCCGTCGTCATCGCCGTCGTTCCGCCGATCGTCGCGCGCTACTGCTGGTAGCGCTCGACCACCTCCGGGTCGCGGACCTGCGCGGCGTGCTCGTCGAGCCCGGCGCCGCGAAGCGCGCGCCGCTGGCGCAGCAGGTCCCAGCACTGGTCCAGCGTCACCCGCAGCTCCGCGAGCCGCCTGCGGTCGTCGTCGCTCGCGGCGCCGGCCGCCTCGCGCTGCCACAGCTCGTGCTCCTCCGAGACGAGCTCCTCGATCCGCCCGTGGATCCGGTCGTCGCTCATGCGCCTCCTCTCGGCGTCGTCGCTCCGGCAGTGTCGCAGGCGCAGCGCCCGCGACGCCCGGGTCGCCGCGTCGCGCGTCTACTTCGGCGGCTCGTAGTCGTCGTCCTCGGGCTCGCAACCGTCGATCACCGGATGGATCTCCCACTGGTTCTCGGGGCGCTCCTGGGCGATGACGGTCCCCGGATCGGTCACCTTCCCGAGCGCGTCGCACCAGTACGTGACGTACGTCGCGACGTCCGGAGTCGTGCCGGAGGGCAGGAGGTCGTCGAGCTTCTCGTACTCGTCCTCCCAGTGGCCCGTGAACTCCCCGATCTTCTGCGCCTGCTTGATCGGGTGGAGCTCGTTCCAACCCTCGTGCGCGGAGTCGTAGACCCAGGTTCCCCGGACGGCGAGGATGTCGACTCCCTGCTCGAGGTTGCCGAGGTTCGCGTTCACGTCGGTCGGGTTTCCGGTGTCGTTGAGCGCGACGGCCATGCCGATCCCGACGACGGCTGCGACGATCAGCGCCATGATGATGCAGGCGACCCAGCCGACCACCGGAATGGCGCAGATCACGGTCGCGATCGCGGCGAGCGCGAGCGCGGCGAGGGCCGCGAGCAGCAGATCGTAGACGCCGGCGCCCTCGAACTCGGCGTGGAGGACTGCTGAGTCGGGATCGCCCGAGTTGGGGGTCGTCGCCTTCTCGCCCTTCCAGTCGAGCCCGTGTCCGGAGAGCTGGTTTGCCACCAGCTCTCCCTGGTGGCTGCCCTCGACCTCCGCCTGGGTCGCGCCGATCGGGTTGTCGGCGAGCAGCAGGTTGACGCTGTAGTCGGTGTCGAATGCGTCCAGCCCGGACTTCTCGCTCGGCGGCTCGACCGAGATGAGCAGCCCGACGGCGCAGCGATCCCCGCCCAGGCAGATGAGCCGGTCGTAGAGCCACCACCGGCAGTACGCGATGATCGCCAGCATGATCGGGATGAGGATCGCGGGCGCCAGCGCGGCGCCTGCGATCGCCGCCGCGATCAGCGGGAAGGCGCCGACGGCGGCGGCGATGATGACCTGCGCGGCGACCTTGCCGATGTAGTTGTTGATCGACGTGCACTTGGTGTACTGGCGGTAGGCCATCGTGCTAGGCGCCCTCGACGTAGAGGGTGACTCCGCCGGCCAGCCCCTCCCCGGTGAAGGCGTGGACGTTGACCGGCTGCCTGCCGTGGAAGCCGTCCGGAGCGGTCACCGTCGCGGCGACGTCGACTTCGTCGCCGGCCGCGAGGACCGGGTGCTCCGGGTCGAACGTCACGGTCCAGCCCGCGGGAAGGGGGGCGTTCCGCCGGTCGTGCTGCGGCGGCACGTGCTCGACCGTGCCGGGCGCCTGTCGCGGGGGCCGCGGCCGCTTCGGTCGCGGCCGGCACGGGTCCGGCGGCGGGATCGCGTACGCGTCGACCTCGAATCGGTACCGCTCGCGGCGGCGCGTGTCGTTCCGGAGCCGGAACGTGAACTCGGCCGGCGAGTGAACGGCGCCGACGTCCGTGTTCTCCTGGCCGAGGTTGTTGTTGGGGTTGAGGTCGTCGAGCCACGTGAACCAGGCTCGGACGCAGTAGTGACCCGGGTCGTGCGGTGTCCGCCACTTCACCTTCGCGAACGCCGGGTGGTCGGGCCCTCCCTTCACGCCGAGGTTGACATGGGTCTGTCCGATCGGATGCGAGACCGTCCCGACCCCGAAGCTCAGGTACGAGAACTGCACGGGAAGGCCGACCACGGGCGCCTCCGTCGAGCCGTTCCAGATGCGGGCGATGAGGTCGTACTCCGTGTCGGGCAGGAGCGCGTGCGAGGGGACCGCGACGCCTCCCTGCTGGAGCTCGATATCCGGGTTGTCCCAGGTGACGGCGAGCCCCTGCTGCATGAGGAAGAACTGGTCGTAGATCAGCGGGTCGGGCCGCTTGTACGCCGGATCGCTGATCTTCACGCAGTGCTGCGGGGCCGCTCGGCGGACGCGGACGGGCAGGCGACGCAAGTCGCGGTTGCGCGCGAGCGCGTCCCGGATCAGCCGAAGGATCGCGAGCAGGCTCAGCACCCAGCGGAACGCGAGCGCCTCGAGGATCGCTCGCAGGAAGGCCAGGATCGCGCGCAGGTAGCGCAGGGGAGCTCCTATCCGGGCGGCCCGCTCACGGCCGGCCGCCGTGCGAGGCCCGCACGACGCCGTCCGGTGAGAGGGCTGGCCAGCGCTCGACGAACTCCATCGCGTCCTCCTCGGACGTCAGGCGCCGCAGCAGTCGCCGATTATCTCGCAGCCTGCGCAGCCGCCGCAACCGCGCTCGCGCGGGCGTGGCGGCCGCCCGGATTCGGCGCGCGCGGCGGACCCGGTTCGAGCCTCCGACGCCGCCTCGATCTACTCGGACGGCCGGCCCGGGCCGGTCGCCGTGTGGAGCGCGCGCCGCAGCTCGTCGCGGGAGTGGATCGCGAGCTTCCGGTAGACGTTGCGGAGGTGGTACTCGATCGTCTTCGGGCTGAGGAAGAGCGCCGCCGCCGTCTCGCGCGTCGTCCGTCCGTCCGCGAGTAGCAGCGAGATCTGCAGCTCCTGCGGCGTCAGCTCGTCGAGGCCGACGGCGTGGCGGCGGCGGGCGGTCTCGCCCGTCGCGGCGAGCTCGACGCGCGCGAGCTCGGCCCACGGTGCGGCGCCGAGTGCGTCGAAGGCGTCGTGCGCGGCGCGGAGCTGCTCGCGCGCGCGCACGCGCGACCCGGAGCGGCGCAGGCGCGCCCCGTAGGCGAGCTCGGTGCGCGCCCGCTCGAAGACGTCGGCCGTCTGCGCGTGCAGCGCGAGCGCGTCCTCGAACGCGGCCTCGAAGGTCGCGTCGTCGGCGAGCAGCGCGCGACTGCGCCCGGCGCGCCCGAGCGCCCACGGCTGTCCCTTCGCCGCGGCGGCCGACTCGTACGCGCTCGCCGCCTGCTCCGCCTCGTCGACGCGGCCGAGGCGGAGGTCGATCTCGACCTGTTCGGCCGGGAAGAGGTCGACGTCGGCGATCCCGTGGCGCTCGATCGCGGCCCGTTGCTCCTCGACGCGCGCGCGCGCCTCGTCGAGCCGTCCGAGGACGAGCTCGAGCTCGGCGAGCGCCGCGAGCGCCCAGATCTCGCAGAGGGCGACGCCTCGCTCGCGCGCGAGCCCGAGCGCCTCCCCGGCGTGCGCCCGGCAGTCCTCGTCGCGGCCCAGCCGCGCCTCGAGCCAGGCGAGCCGTGCCAGCGCCGCGGTGAGCACGACGTCCTGGCCGCTCTCGCGCGCGAGCCGGATCGCCTCGTCGAAGGCGGCCTGCGCCTCGACCCAGCGATCCGTGGTCGCGTGCTCGATCGCCACGTGGACGAGGAGATGCGGGAGCACGCCGACCGCGGAGCGTGCGCGGGCCGTCGCGACGGCGGCATCGACCACGTCGTGCGCGGCACCGCCCTCGCGCAGCCACAGCGGGACCATGGCCGCCCACACGAGCAGCCGCGGGTCGGACCGCAGCTCGTCCGATCGCTCGAGCACGTTGGCGGCGTCCCGCAGCGAGGCCGCGCCCCGCTCTCCCTCGCCGGCGATCACCAGCGCCATCCCGTCGGCGATCGCGGCGAAGAACGCCGTGCGGTCGCTGCCGTCCTCCGCCGCCAGGGCGCTCGCGCGCGCCCCGCACTCGAGCAGCGCGGCGGTGTCGGCGGCGTAGAACGCTCCCTCGGCCGCCTCGGCGAGCATCACGACTGCGCTCGCCGGATCGGCACGCTCCGCTGCGCCGAGCAGGACGGCGTGCGCCGCACCCAGCGGGCCGCGGCGGAGGGCGATGTGGCCGCGCAGATGGTCGACCTCCGCCGCGAGCGGCCCGTTCCCGACGACGTGTGCCGCCTCGTCGACGAGCAGCACGGCGCGATCGGCCAGGCCGCCGAGCCACGCCGCGTCGGCGGCGGCGTGGAGCAGCGGTCCGCGTCGGTCCTCGGTCGGCGCGAGCCGCGCCGCGCGCTCGAACGCCTGCGACGCGACGTCGTACGCGCTCCGCCCCCGCGCACGCTGCGCGGCCTGCGCCAGCGCATCGGACGCGGCCTCGTCGGGTCCGACCGCCGCGAGCGCGAGGTGCCAGGCTCGACGGTCGGCGTCGGCGTCCGGGAGCTCGTCCGCGAGCGCCCGGTGCACGCGCCGCCGTTGGTCGGCCTGCGCCGCGCCGTAGATCGCGGACCGCGCGAGCGGGTGGCGGAACTCGAGGCGGCCCTCCCGGACCGCGACGAGACCGGCGTCCTCGGCGGGCTTCACGTCGGCGAGCGTCAGCTCGAGTCTCGCCGCCGTGCGCGCGAGCAGCGCGAGGTCGCCGCGGTCGGTCGCGGCCGCCAGCACGAGCGCCAGGCGCGTCCGCTCGGGCAGGCCCTCCGCGCGCTGCACGTACGCGTGCGCGACGCTCGTCACCACGGGAACCGGCGCATCCGGGACGAGGTCCGGGAGCGGCTCGTGCGCCAGCTCCAGCAGCGCGAGCGGATTGCCGCCCGTCTCGCGGTGGAGACGCGCGGCCGCGTCGGCGCCCGTG
>DATIDD010000054.1:0-33473 GCA_035456465.1 Gaiellaceae bacterium
CGGGCGTCCCGGACGCGGCCCCCGTGACGCCCACCACGACCTGGTCGCGCCCGCGGTGGCGCCCGTGGGCGTGTGGGCCGGGACGTCGACCGCCAGCGGCCGAGTGTGGCAGCGCGGGTGGACGGCCGCGCTGCGCCGCCCCGGCGAGGCGCTAGGCTCCGGGGATGGCGATCCGGCTGACAGCCCGCCGCGCGCGGCGCTCCGTCGCCGGGCCGCGCGCGGGTTAGTCCGCCTGGGGATCGTCCCCGGCGTCCGTGTCCTTGGCAGTCGGGTCGGGGACTGGCGACTCGTCGAGCTCCTCGTTCCGATCGTCCTCACGGGGGTGCATATCCTTGTCTTCGGTCATGAAGGTCGTCCTACCCGACAACTCGGAGCTGGAACTTCCGGACGGTGCGTCCGGTCTCGACGCCGCGCGCGCGATCGGGCCCAAGCTCGCCGAGCAGGCCGTGCTCGTGCGCTCGAACGGCTCGGTCCAGGACCTGCGGCTGCCGCTCGAGGACGGCCAGCGGATCCAGATCCTGACGACGCGCGACAAGGACGACCCGGACGCGCTCGCGGTGCTCCGCCACAGCAGCGCCCACCTCCTCGCCGAGGCCGTGCGTCGTCTCTACCCGGGGGTGAAGGTCGCGATCGGGCCGCCGATCGAGAACGGCTTCTACTACGACTTCGAGTTCCCCGAGCCGATCAGCGAGGCCGACCTCGAGCGCATCGAGGCGGAGATGCTCCGCGAGCTCGAGGAAGGGCGCTCGTGGACGCGGGAGGAGGTCGCGGCCGACGAGGCGCGCATCCGCTTCGAGCAGGAGGGAGAGCGCTACAAGGTCGAGCTCGTCGGCACGGCGGAGGGGCCGATCTCCTTCTACACGCAGGGCGACTTCACCGACCTCTGCCGCGGACCGCACCTGCAGGACTCGACCCCGATCAAGGCGCTCAAGCTCACGGGCCTCGCCGGCGCGTACTGGCGCGGCGACGAGCGGAACACGCAGCTGACGCGCATCTACGGCACGGCCTTCTACGACCAGGCCGACCTCGACCGGTACGTGGAGCAGCTCGAGGAGGCGCGGCGCCGCGACCACCGGCGCCTCGGCCCGCAGCTGGACCTCTTCCACTTCGACCCGCACTCGCCGGGCTCGCCCTTCTGGCACCCGAAGGGGATGGTGATCTGGAACGAGCTCGAGGCGATCCGCCGGCGCGAGAACGACGCACGGGGCTACGTCGAGGTGAAGACGCCGCTCATCTACGACAAGGCGCTGTGGGTCACCTCGGGGCACTGGGAGAAGTTCCGCGACAACATGTTCCTGATCCCGCTCGACGACGAGCAGGTGTACGGGATCAAGCCGATGAACTGCCCGGGGCACATGCTCCTGTTCGGGAGCGCCCTGCGCAGCTACCGCGACCTGCCGCTGCGCTACGCGGAGGCGGCGCCGCTGCACCGGAACGAGCTCGCGGGCGCGCTCCACGGGCTCACGCGCGTCCGCTACGTGACGCAGGACGACGCGCACATCTTCTGCACGCGGGAGCAGATCGCGGCGGAGCTCGACGGCTGCGTCGACTACATGCGGGCGCTGTACGGCCGGTTCGGGCTGGAGCCGCGGGCCGAGTTCTCGACGAGGCCCGACGACAAGCTGGGCAGCGACGACGAATGGGACTTCGCCGAGCGGGAGATCGAGGCTGCGCTGGAGCGGCAGGGGATCGACTACGTGATCGGCGCCGGCGAGGGCTCGTTCTACGGCCCCAAGATCGACCTTCACGTCGCGGACGTGCTGGGGCGGTCGTGGCAGCTCGGGACGATCCAGCTCGACCGGCAGATGCCGGCGCGGTTCGGGCTGACGTACATGGGGCCCGACAACGCCGAGCACCCCGTGTTCGTCGTCCACCGCGCGCTGTACGGCTCGTTCGAGCGCTTCATCGCGATCCTGATCGAGCACTACGCGGGGGCCTTCCCCTTCTGGCTCGCGCCCGTGCAGGTGCGCGTCCTCCCGGTCGGCGAGCAGCACCGTGCGGACGCGGCGTCGGTCGTGGCGGCGTTGTGCGAGGCCGGCTACCGCGCCGAGACCGACGAGCGCGACGAGACCGTCGGCCGCCGCATCCGCGCCGCCGAGCTGGAGAAGATCCCGAAGGTGGTCGTCTACGGCGACCGCGAGTCCGTCGACGCGCTGGCGATCCGCGACCGCGGCGGCCGGCAGTACCAGGCGTCGCTCGTGGACTTCGTGGGCGAGCTTGCTACCCTGTAGCCCTGCTCAAGCAGGGTCTCACGTCCCTCACCTCCGGGGCCGCCGCGCCCATCGGGGGTTCAACCGAGTCGAACGACGAGGGTCGCGTGGGCCGCTGCTTGCAGCGGTCTTGTCGTTTCAGAAGGAGGAAAGCAGCAGCTTGGTGAAGCATCCTTGAGGCCGCGTCGGCCCCGCTTCGAGCCAGTCCGGCCGGTCGTCCGCCAGGAACGGATCAACGAGCAGATCCGGGTTCCGCGCGTCCGGCTGATCGACTCCGACGGCACGCAACTCGGGATCAAGACGTCCGACGAGGCCCGCGAGTACGCCTACGCGAAGGGGCTCGACCTCGTCGAGGTCGCGGCCCAGGCCGACCCGCCAGTCACCCGGGTGATGGACTTCGGCAAGTGGAAGTACGAGCAGGAGCAGAAGGCCAAGCTCGCGCGCAAGCATCAGACCAACGTCCAGATCAAGGAGATCAAGTTCAGGCCGAAGATCGGCGTGCACGACTACGAGACGAAGAAGGGGCACGTCGAGCGGTTCCTCAACCAGCGGGCCAAGGTGAAGGTCACGATCATGTTCCGGGGGCGCGAGCAGCAGCACCCCGAGCGGGGACGCACCTTGCTCATGCGGCTCGCCGAGGACCTCAAGGACATCGGGCTGATCGAATCGCCGCCGCTCCAGGACGGCCGCAACATGGTCATGGTGCTGGGGCCGACGAAGAACGCGGGAGTGAAGAAGACAGATGCCGAAGCAGAAGACAGTCAGCGGGGCCAAGAAGAAGTTCAAGGTGACGGCGACGGGGAAGCTCCTGCGCCGCCGCGCGATGAAGTCGCACAACCTGGAGCACAAGTCGCCGAAGCGGAAGCGCCGGTTCCGGAAGGACCAGCCGGTAGCGGCGCAGGACGCGCCGCGGGTTCGCAAGCAGCTGGGGATGTGAGCTAGATGCCTCGCGTCAAGCGTTCCGTCCACGCGCGCAAGAAGCGGCGCAAGGTGCTCGAGCAGGCCAAGGGCTACTGGGGCCTGAAGCACTCGAGCTACAAGCGGGCGAAGGAGCAGGTCGAGAAGTCGCTGGTCTACGCCTACCGCGACCGGAAGGCGAAGAAGCGCACCTTCCGCCGGCTCTGGATCACCCGGATCAACGCCGGCGCCCGCCGCCACGGGCTCTCGTACAACCAGTTCATCTCCGGCTGCCGCAAGGCGGGGATCGAGCTCGACCGCAAGATGCTGGCCGATCTCGCCGTCTCCGATCCGGCCGCGTTCGCGGCGATCGCGGAAGCGGCGAAGGCCGCGCTCGAGCGCGAGCCCGAGTCCGCGACCGCCGCCTAAGCCGGCGCTGATCACCTCGGCCTCGAACCCGCGGCTGCGGCTGGTGCGGCGGCTCCTGTCGTCGCGCCGGCAGCGGGAGCGGGAGGGGATGTTCGTCTGCGAGGGCGAGGATCTGGTCGCGGCGGCGGAAGGCGCGGGGATCGAGCCGGTCGAGCTGCTCGTGGCGGGGGAGACCGTCGAGCCGGCGCTCCTCGCGGAGGTCTCGACGCTCGCGCATCCGCCGCGCGTGGTCGGCATCTTCCGCCGCGCCGACCTGCCGGTCGGGCGCCGCGACGCGACGCTCGCGCTCTGGCACGTGAACGACCCCGGCAACGTCGGGACGCTCCTCCGCGCCGCCGACGCGTTCGGCGCGGGCGTGGCGCTGTCGGCCGGATGCGCGGATCCGACCGGGCCCAAGGCGCTGCGCGCGTCCGCCGGCGCGGTGTTCCGCGTGCCGCTCTCGCGGTTCGAGCCCCCCGCCGCGGCGGACGTCGAGGCGCCGCGGGTGGCGCTCGTCTCGCACGGTGGTGAGCCGCTGCCGTCGGTCGAGCTCGGGCCGCGCGTGACGTTCGTGCTCGGCGCCGAGCGACGGGGGCTGCCGGACGACGTCGTCGCCGCCTGCGACCGCCGGGCGACGATCCCGCAGCCGGGCGAGGCGGAGTCGCTCAACGTCGCGATGGCGGGGACGGTCGCGCTCTACGAGTGGGCGCGGCGAGCCGCTGTGGACGAATCGGCACGAAGTCGCAACACGTAGGCCATGTCCGGGGACAGTCCTAGGGACTGTCCCCGGGGCTACCAGGCACCGCCGCCTCCGCCGCCCCCTCCGCCGCCGCCCCCGCCCGAGAAGCCGCCGCCTCCGCCGCCCGAGCCGGACGACGGTGGCGCCAGCGCCGAGCCGAAGCCCGACGACAGGTCCGAGATCGCCAGCGCGCTGGGGCCGGATCCGAGGTCGCCGGTGGGCGTGATCCAGTAGATGGAGCTGGCGTCGTGGAGCTCCGCCGGCATGTGCAGCTGCGCGCCCTGGAGCACCCGCTCGGCGATGCCCAGCGCGATCCCGACGACGAGGTAGCGCTCCCAGAGCTCGAGCGACGCCGGCGGCGCCTCGTGGAGCCGCGGGAAGTCGACGAGGTACCGGCGGAAGGCGTCCCACCGCTCGGCCTCCCGCTGCGCGTCGGGCCGGCGGCGGCGCCAGAGCGAGCGGCGGACGAGCCCGACGCCCGTGAGGAGCGCCCCGTTCGCGAGCGCGCACGCCCCCAGCGCGATGGTGACGACGCTGCCCCAGCTGGGCGCCACCGGCCGGAATCGCTCGATCCCGAGCCAGAGCGCGAGCGCGCCGCCGAGCAGGAGCAGCCCCGCCGCCGGAACGAGCAGCTTCAGCCCGCCCGCGGAGTACCACCGGCGTGCCTTGATCGCGGCCGTGACCTCGCGCTTGAACGCGGCGAAGCGCGTGCTGTTCTCCGTGCGGTCCTCGGTGATGCGTTCGCGGAATCTCGACAGCGGCCACGGCCCGTCGGCGACGACGGCGTCGGCGACCTCCGTCACCGACTGCTCGAACGGCGCGAGCGGGACGTCGGTCCCGCGCGCGAGCTCGAGGTCGGCGACGTGCTCGCTGCGGAGCCCGCCCCAGCTGCGCCGCTCGGTCGTGGTGGGGCTCGACCGGTAGCGGCCGCGGCGGATGAGGTCGAAGAGCGTGGCCGTGAACTCGTTCGAGCCGGCCTCCGTGGACTGGCGCAGCAGCGGGGGCACCAGCGCCGGCTCGAGGTCGGAGGGCGGCTCCTGCTCGTACTCGCGGTCGTACCCCGTCGACCGCTCGCGCCCCCAGATCCACCAGGCCAGGCCGAGAATCGCGAGCGCCGGTCCGAGGCCGAGCAGCAGCAGCGCCCCGACGCTCCGGAGCGGGTGCGCGGCCCAATCGTCGATCCGCTCCTGGTCGCGCGTGTACGCGGCTGCGTCGGCCCGCTCCTCCGCCACGATCCGCGGGAGGGCCGCACCGGGGCGGACCTGCATGCCGGCCGTCGAGGGGAACACGTCCCGCGGGTACAGCGCGCGGAGCTCGACGAACTGACGTGGGGGCACGTCGACGGCCCGCAGCAGCGCCCTCGGGCCGTCGAGGGTGACGTCGCCTCGGACCCAGACCGGGTGGCCCCACGCCCGCCGCACCGGTCCGTCGGGCGCCTGCATCGAGGCGGTGAGCCGGCCGACGCCGACCTCCCATTCGTCGCCCCAGACCTTCAGGTCGACGTCGACCACGTCGTCGTAGGCCACCGCGAGCCCGCGGACGCGGTAGCGGACGAGGAAGGTCCGGCGCTCGGACGAGGCGCGGTAGTGCCAGACGACGCGGACCGCACCGTCGAGCTGGGCGACGCCGAACGTCCCGGGCGCCCCGCTCGAGCCGAGCTCGGCAGAGGCGCCGGGACGGTACGCCTCGCCGCCCTCGGCGACCGCGATCGCGTCGACCGACTCGCGCTCGCGCAGCGGGATCTCGCGGAACGCGCCCTCGAAGTCGCCGGCGAAGTCGAAGCTGATCGACTCCTCCACGAGCAGCGAGCCGTCGGGCGAGACCGTGACGGCGACGTCCGCCTCCGGGAGCGTGTACGACTTCGCCGCGGCCGAGCCGGGAGCGACCAGCACCGCGACCACGGCCGCGAGAAGGACCCGCCGGAACAACACGTCGTGTCGCCGGAGCACCGCCGCCCGCCGCGAGGCCCGCGTCCTCAGGCGCGCCGGCCGGCGGCGCCTACGAGAACGTGACGCGTGGCGCCTCCCGCACCGGCTCCTCGATCTCGAAGTACGGCTTCTCGCGGAAGCCGAACTGGCCCGCGACGACGTTCGTCGGCACGGTCTCGCGCGCGTTCTCGTACGTGAGAACCGAGTCGTTGTAGACCTGTCGCGCGACGCGGATCTTCTCCTCGGTCTCGACGAGCTCGCCCTGGAGCTGCTGGAAGTTCTCCGTCGCGCGGAGCTCCGGATACGCCTCGGCCACCGCGAACAGCCGGCCGATCGCGGCCGTGAGCGCGTTCTCGGCCTGGGCCTGCTCCTCGACCGTCCGCGCCTCCTGCGCGCGCGTCCGCGCCTTCGTCACCTCCTCGAACGTCGCCCGCTCGTGGGCGGCGTAGCCCTTGACCGTCTCGACGAGGTTCGGGATCAGGTCGTAGCGGCGTCGCAGCTGGACGTCCACCTGCGCCCACGCGTTCTCGACCCGGTTGCGGAGCCGAACGAGCCGGTTGTAGATCACGACGACGGCGATCGCGATCAGGACGAGCACCGCGACGAGGATCAGGGCCCAGAGCACGCGCGGAACCTACTCCCCCTGGCGGACGGCGATCCAGACGCTGTCCTCGCCGCCGTGCCACGGGCGGCCGTCGAACCAGCCGAGGTGCGCCTCGACCGCGAGCCCCGCGCGCTCGATCAGCGCCCGCCACTCGGGCGGCGACAGCCACGCGAGCGCCATCGTGGTCGCCTCGTCGCCGCCCCTCACCGACAGGGTCAGGGTGCGCGCGTCGAGGTCCCAGTCGGCGCGCTCGAAGATTCCGGGCTCCCGCTCGAGCCAGCGGGCGTGCGTCTCCTCGACGTCCTCCCGGCTCGGCTCGAACACGTCGAAGACGAGGCGGCCGCCGGGGAGGAGCAGCCCGCGTGCGGCCCGCAGCGCGCGCACGCGCTCCTCGTCGGTGCGGAGATGGAGGTACGCGCGGAACGGGCAGGTCACGAGCCGCACGCGCTCGTCCACCGGAGGCTCGCGCAGGTCGCCGAGGCGGAGGTCGAGGAAGGCGCCGACGCCGGCCCGCTCGGCGGCCGCGCGGCACACCTCCAGCATCCCGGCCGACGAGTCGACGCCGATCATGTGCACGCCCGCGAGCGCCGTCGGCACGGCGATGCGGCCGGTGCCGACGCCGAGCTCGACGACCGGCGACCCGGCCTCGACCGCGAGCGCCACGTAGAACTCGACGTCCTCGGTGACCGACGCGCTCCACGGGTCGTAGAGGCGCGCGATCGAGTCGTACTCGGAGGCGTTGCGCGCGGACATCGGCGGTATGCTCTCAGGGATGCAGGCGCGCGCGAGGTCGTCGCTGTTTCACCGGCCCCGGTCGGGTACCGGGGCGCGCGCGACCTAGCGTCCGTCGTCCTCCGACCGGGGCTTCCGCAGCCCGACGACCCAGGAGGAAGGATGGACCGCACACCCGATACAGTCGCCGCCGTGGCCGCCTCCGCGACGGACTGGGACGCCTACGAGCGCGAGGCCGTCGCCGCGTACGAGGCGGCGGCGAGCGCCGAGGAGCTCGAGGCCGCGCACGTGCGCCACCTCGGCCGGAAGGCGCCGCTGCCGCAGGCGCTGCGCGGCGTCCGCGACCGCGAGAGCGGGATGGCGCTCAACGCGCTCCGGCGCCGGCTCGAGGAGGCCGAGCAGCAGGCCCGCGCGCGACTCGACCGCGGCCGCGTCACGGGCGGCTACGACGTCACCCTGCCCGGCGAGGCGCCCCGGCGCGGGCACCTCCACCTGATCACGCAGATCCGCCGCGAGGTCGAGGACGTGTTCCTCGGGCTCGGCTACGAGGTCGTCGACGGCCGCGAGGTGGAGACGACCCGGTACAACTTCGACGCGCTCAACTTCCCGGACTGGCATCCGGCGCGCTCGCCCGGCGACTCGTTCTTCTTCGACGACACGCGGATGCTGCGCACGGAGACCTCGCCGTCGCAGATCCGGACGATGGAGGGGCGGGGCGGCCCGCCGATCTACATGATCACGACCGGACGCGTCTACCGGCGGGAGAACGTCGACGCGACGCACACGCAGACGTTCCATCAGGTGGAGGGGCTCGCGATCGACGAGGGGATCACGCTCGCCGACCTGAAGGGCACGCTGCTCCACTTCATGCGCGCGGTGTTCGGGCCCGACCGGCGAGTCCGCTTCCGCACCCACTACTTCCCGTTCACCGAGCCGTCGATCGAGCCGGACGTGTCGTGCTTCCTCTGCGACGGCGCGGGCTGCTCCGTGTGCAAGCACTCCGGGTGGCTCGAGATGGGCGGCGCCGGCATGGTCGATCCGGCGCTGTTCGAGTTCGTCGACCCCGCGGCGTACGACCCCGAGCGGGTGTCGGGCTTCGCGTTCGGCCTCGGGCTCGAGCGGATCGCGCTGCTGCGGCACGGGCTGCCCGACATCCGCCTGCTCTGGCAGAACGACCTCCGCGTGCTCGGGCAGTTCTGACGGTGGTCCGCGCGCGATGAAGGTCCCGGTCTCCTGGCTCCGCGAGTACGTCGCCTTCGACCTGACGCTGCGCGAGCTCGCCGACCGCCTGGCGGTGTCGACGAGCGAGGTCGAGCGGATCTCGCGGCGCGGCGTGCCGGACGCCGACGGGAACCTCGGCCGCTTCCTCGTCGGCCGCGTCGTCGAGGCCGGGAAGCATCCGAACGCCGACCGCCTCCAGCTGTGTCGCGTCGACGTCGGCGAGGGCGAGCCGCGCCAGATCGTCTGCGGCGCCTGGAACTTCGGCCCGGGCGCGACCGTGGCCGTCGCGCTGCCGGGCGCGCTCCTGCCCGGGGCGGAGCAGCCGCTCGGCGAGGCGAAGCTCCGCGGCGAGCTGTCGCGCGGGATGATCCTCTCGGAGCGGGAGCTCGAGCTCGGGCAGGACCACGCCGGCATCCTCGTCCTCGACGAGCCGTACGAGCCGGGAACGCCGCTCGCGGACGTGCTCCCGCTGGCGGAGGACGTGCTCGAGCTGGAGGTGACCGGGAACCGGCCCGACCTGCTCTCTGTGTACGGCCTCGCGCGGGAGGTCGCGGCGCTGCTCGACACGGCGCTCGCGCCGATGCCGGGCGAGGACCCCCCGTCCGTGGGCGGCGACGACGTCTCGGTGACGGTCGAGGAGCTCGAGGCCTGCCCGGTCTACGTCGGCCGCCTCTTCCGCGACGTCCGGGTCGGCCCGTCGCCCGTCTGGCTGCGTGCGCGGCTCACCGCCGCCGGGATGCGCCCGATCTCGAACGTCGTCGACGCGACGAACTACGCGATGGTCGCGCTCGGGTCGCCGCTCCACGCCTTCGACCACGCCACCCTCGCCGGCGGCCGCATCGTCGTGCGCTACGCGAGGCCGGGCGAGCAGCTGACGACGCTCGACGGGCAGGAGCGGACGCTCGACCCCCGCGACCTCGTGATCGCCGACGCCGAGCGGGCGATCGCGGTCGCGGCGATCATGGGCGGCGAGGAGACGGAGGTCACCGACGCGACCACGACGGTGCTGCTCGAGGCGGCGAACTTCGAGCCGGTCGGGATCCTCCGCTCGTCGGGGCGACTGCGGCTGCGGACGGACGGCTCCAACCGCTGGGAGAAGGGCGTCGACCCCTACCTGGCCGAGGCGGCGGCTCGCCTCTGCTCGCAGCTGATCGTCGAGACGTCGGGGGCGCGCTGGACCGGGGCGGCGGACGTTCGGGGCCACCTGCCCGAGCAACCGGTCGTCCGCTACCGCCCCGAACGCGCCTCGGCCCTGATCGGGCTCGACGTCGACGCGGACGAGCAGGAGTCGATCCTGCGCCGTCTCGGCTTCGAGGTCGGCGCCGCCGGGGCCGCGCACGAGGTACGCGTGCCCACCTGGCGGGCGCGCGACGTCACGCGCGAGGTCGACCTCGTCGAGGAGGTCGCGCGGTTCGAGCTCGGCCGCGTGCCGTTCACCCTGCCCCGCCGGCGCGCGATGTTCGGGGCGCTGACGCCGGCGCAGCGGCTCCGTCGCACCGTCGAGGACGTCCTCGTCGGCGCCGGCTTCTCGGAGGCGTACACGACGAGCCTCGTCGCCGCCGGGGACGACGACGAGGCGCTGTGCCTGCCGGAGCCGCCGGCGCCGGAGCAGGCGGCGCTGCGCACGACGCTCCTGCCGGAGGTGGCGGCCGCGGTCGGGACGAACGAGGCGCTCGGCAACGAGGATCCGGCGCTGTTCGAGGTCGCTCGCGTGTATCTGCCGCGCGGCGACGACCTGCCCGAGGAGCGCTGGCACGTGGCCGCAGCGCTCCGCGCGGAGACGGGGGAGCGCGCGTTCGCACGCGCGAAGGGGGCGCTCGAGACCCTGCTCGCGGCGCTCCGGCTGCCGGCGAGGTTCCGGCCGGCGGGGCCCGGCGCGGCGGAGGTCGACGGCGGAGTCGTGAGCGAGCTCGCCGACGGGCTGGCCGGCTTCGAGCTCGACCTCGACTCCCTGCTCGAGCGGCTTCCCGGCGTCACGCACTACGAGGACGTGACGACGTTCCCCGCGCTCAAGCAGGACCTCGCCTTCGCCGTCGACGAGTCGGTGCCGGCCGGCGACCTCGTCGAGGCCGTTCGCGAGGCCGCGGGACCAGAGCTGCGCGACGTCCACGTGTTCGACGTCTACCGCGGCGAGCAGGTGGGGGAGGGCCGGAAGTCGCTGGCGCTCCGGGTCACGTTCGCGTCGCCGGAGCGGACGCTCTCCGACGAGGACGCGGCGCGCCTGCGCGAGCGGATCGTCGCGGAGGCCGCACGCCGCTTCGGCGCAACCCTCCGTGCGTAGCGCAAACCGGCCCGGCCGCCCCGGCGTACCAGCGGTCGAGTCAGTCGCGTCCGTCGTCCGAAGGGGGATGAGCCTTGCGTCCGTTCCGTCTCGTCATCGTCGCGGTCACCGCCGTGGCCGCAGTCGCCCTGCTCGCGCCGGGTGTCGCGGCCGCCGACAACCAGCAGCTCCGAGGGGTGGTCGGCCCCGGGCCGAGCATCTCCCTCAGCGACGCCTCCGGTGGGCGCGTCACGCAGCTCCAGCCGGGGACCTACGACATCGTCGTCGACGACAAGTCGGAGGAGCACAACTTCCACCTCTCCGGGCCCGGCGTCGACGCCTCGACCGACGTCGACTTCGTCGGCACCCGCACGCTCACCGTCACGCTCCGCGACGGGACGTACCGGTTCATGTGCGACCCGCACGCGTCGACGATGAGGGGGCAGTTCCGGGTCGGGGCCGCCCCCGCAGGCGGCGGCGGCACGGCCGCGCCGAAGCGCCTCACGGGCACCGTCGGGCCGTCGTTCACGATCTCGATGCGCACCGCCGCCGGCGGGATCGCCCGGCAGGTGAAGGCGGGGACGTACCGGATCACGATCCGCGACCGCTCGGCGAGCCACGACTTCCACCTGACGGGCCCGGGCGTGAACAAGAAGACGGGCGTCGCGTTCCGCGGCACCGTCACGTGGACGGTCCGCCTGCGCGCCGGCACCTACCGCTTCGTCTGCGACCCGCACCGGTCGCAGATGAAGGGCTCGTTCCGCGTCCGCTAGCGGAGGCGCCGGGCCGGCTTGACGAGGCCGGCATTCGCGCCGCCCGCGGCGCGGATGTCGGCCTGCCGGTCGAGCTCGGAGTTGAGCTCGGCGCCGAACAGCAGCGCGAACGCCGAGTAGTTGAGCCACAGGAGCAGGACGATCCCGCCGGCGATCGAGCCGTACGTCTCGTTGTACGAGCCCGCGAAGCTGGTGTAGAGCGCGAACAGCCCGGAGAGAGCCAGCCACCCGAGGCCTCCGACGAGCGACCCCGGCGTGATCCAGCGCCAGCCGCGCCGGCGGTCGGCGGGCGCGAAGTAGTAGACGATGGCGAAGAACACCAGCACGGCCGCGAACGCGACGGGCCAGCGCGCCACGAGCCAGATCCAGTCCCAGGCGGTGCCGAGCCGCGCCCGGCTTGCGATCGCCTCGCCGATCGGCCCGCCGAACACGACGAGCAGGAGCATCGCGACGGTGACGAGGGCGGTGAGGAGGACGAGCGCGGCGGCGGTGAGGCGGAGCTTCCAGAACGGCCGCGTCTCGGGCGTCCCGTAGGCGCGGTTCACCGCCTTGATCCCCGTGGTCATCGCGCCGCTCGCCGCCCAGAGCGCGCCCGCGGCGCCCAGGAGGAGCGCGAGCACCGAGCCGGTGCCCCCGGCGGCGGTCGCGGCGACGTCGTCGAGGAGGTTCACGACGGCGGCCGGCGCCACCGGCGCGAGGAACCCGCGCAGGTCGTCGAAGGCGTCGAACAGGTCGAGCACGCCGACGAGGAAGATCATCGCCGGGAAGAACGCGAGCAGCGAGCTGTAGGCGATCTGCGCCGACAGCCCCATCGCGTCGTCGCGGAGGAACGCGACGAACGTGCGCCTGAGCACGGCGATCCACTCGCGTGGCGCCAGGCGCGTCGGCCCGGCCGGAGCGTGTCCGACCGGCGCCCGGCGCGTGCGCTCAGCCGCGGTCGACAAGACGGAACCGGCCGAGCCTGGCCGTCGTCCGGCCCTCGCGCCCGCGGCGGGCGAGCAGGCGCATCGTGGCGCCGACGCCGCCAGCGAGGACGAAGCCGGCCCCGAGCGCGCCCGCGGCGGCGACCGGCAGCCGCTCGCGCAGCCTGGCGCCGACGTCCGTCGCGGCGCCGAGACCGCCGCGGAGATCCTCGACGGCGCCGGCGAGCGCCTCCCGCTCGGCCTCGATCTCGCGCCGGACCTGCTCCGGCGTCCGTCCGTTCCGGGCCGTCACCGCGTCGGCTCCTTGATCGCCTCGGTCGTCCGCTTCGCCTCGGTGATCGCCTGCTGCGGGAGGGGCGGCGTGCCCTTGCGGACGCTGGCGCGGCCGACGAGCCCGAGGATCGCGCCGAGCAGCACCAGGAGCGCCGTCGTCAGCAGCAGCGCGAGCCACGTGGGGAGGAACGTCGCGAGCGCCGCGGCGACGGTCGCGAACAGGAACCCGAGCGCGAGGACGGCGAGCAGCGCGGCCGCCGCCAGCAGTCCGGCGCCGAGGCCGAGCGCGCCGGCCTTCTGCTTCAACTCGAGCGTGGCGAGCTCGACCTCGAGCCCGGCGAGGGCCTTCGCGTGATCCGCGACGCGCTTGGCCGCCTCGCCGACGCCGCGGTTACCGGTCCCGTCAATCGCGGGGGTGGGAATGGCTCCTCCAGTCGAGCACCTTCGCGAGGAAGACGCCCAGCGCGAGCGCCGCGCCGACGACGACGAACGGGTTCGGCCCGCCCGACGACGGGCGCTTGCCGAGCTGCGGCCCCGACGGCGCCTTCGGCGCGCCCGCTGCAGGCGGCGCGTCGGTCGGCAGCTCGCCTCGTGCGCGCGCGGCGATGAGGCTGGGCTTGAGCTTGCGCAGGAAGGCGGCGTCGTCGGCCAGCGGCTCGGCCGCCTTGCCCACGAGGCCGCCGCGCCCGGCCGCCGCGTCGGCCGTCTCCTGGAGCTTGTCGGCGGCCCGCTCGACCGCTCCGTCGCCGGTCGTCATCACCGCTTCGCCGGCGGCTGCTCGCCGGTCGCGACGCGCCAGATCCTGGCGGCCACCGCGCGGGCCACCATCGTGGCGGCGGCGCCGATCAGGGCGTAGAGACCGGTCCACAGCGTCCTCCGCAACATCGCGATGCGTGTTGCCGAGCGACCCTCGGCGCAAACCTCGGCCGGGAGTGCCCGCTAGCGCTCGGTCCGTCCGGGCTCGAACGGCGGGCTCGGCGGCGAGCCGTGCCACTCGTCGAGCGCGTCGAACTCGGCCTTGGCCAGCGTGAGGCGCACCTCCCCGTCGACGATCTCGCCGACCTGCTCGGACGGGACGTACCGGGACGTGTGGAGGTACCCGGGCGAGACCACCAGCCCGTTGAAGATGTCGATCGTCGCCTCGCCGACGACCTCGCGGACCGTGCCGACGCCGTCGCCGGCGGCGGAGACGACCCGCCAGCCCGCCTCGATCACCTTCCACGAGACCGGCCGCGCCGTCATACGACCTTCCCGCCGACGTACCAGACGGGGCCCTGGGTGGCGACGTGCCGGGTGTCCGACAGCACGCGCAGCACGTGCACGAGGGCCGGGATCCCGTGCTCGTCGAGCCTCGCGAGGCAGCGCCGCACGAGCTCGGGGGGCGCGCCGTAGCCCGCGACGCGGGCCGCGCGGAAGCGGAAGCCGAGACCGTCCGGCGTCCGGGTCGGGTTGAGCGGCGAGCCCAGCAGCGCGGCCGGCTCGACCAAATCGGACGAGGGGAAGCGCACCTCGACCCAGGCGTCGGACCAGTCCGACGGCAGCCGTGCGAGCTCGGCGTCCCAGGAGTCCGCCGCGGTGGGCTCGCGCGCACGAGCCTCGGCCGCGGGAGCCTCGTCGACGGCAACCAGCCGGAGCTCGCCGGCGACCCCCTCCTCGTCGAGCCGGCCGAGCGCCCGCGCGACGGTGCCGGGCGACCCGCCGGCCCGCCCCGGGGCCGCACGCCCCCGGAGGGCGGAGAAGCGGAGCTCGTCGCCCGCCCGCCCCGGCGCGAGGGGCGCGAGGAGCGCGGCCGCACGCGGCCTCCGAGCCTCGTCGCGCACCGCCAGCGCGAGCCGCGCCTCGCCCCAGTCCGGGGGGAGCGACGACTCGGTCCGGCGCCACTGACGGAGGAGGTCCACCGCGGCGGCAGCATAGTGCCTGCGCTGCCGCCGAGCCCCTCCGCTTACACTGGAGGACATGGCCAAGGTCGAGAAACGGGGCTCGCTGTCCCAGGAGATGCTGCGCGACTTCCTCCGCGAGATGCTGCTGATCCGGCGCTTCGAGGAGAAGGTCGAGGACCGCTTCCGCGCCGGCGAGCTGCCGGGCTTTCTCCACGTCGCGATCGGACAGGAGGCGATCGCGGTGGGCGTCTGCCAGGCGATGGAGGACGTCGACGTCTTCGCCTCGACCCACCGGGCGCACGGGCACACGCTCGCCGGCGGCACGCCGCCGAACGCGGTGATGGCCGAGCTGTACGGCAAGAACGAGGGCTGCTCGGGCGGCTACGGCGGCTCGATGCACCTCTACGACGTGGAGCGCGGGAACCTCGGCGCGAACGCCGTCGTCGGCGGCGGCCTGCCGCAGATCGTCGGCGCCGCGCTGGCGTTCAAGCTGCGGGGGGAGCCGCGCGTCGCGGTCGCGTTCTTCGGCGACGGCTCGACGAACATCGGGCACTTCCACGAGTCGATGAACCTCGCGCAGCTCTGGCGCGTGCCGGCCGTGTTCGTCTGCGAGAACAACGACTGGGCCGAGTCGACGCCACGCTCGCAGCACATGCCGATCGAGGACATCGCCGACCGTGCGAAGGCCTACGGCATGCACGCCGTCAAGGTCGACGGCCAGGACGTCGAGGCCGTGTACAAGGCGGCCGTGAAGGCGCTCGAGCACGCCCGCTCGGGCAAGGGCCCGGTGTTCATGGCCGTGCAGACGTACCGCCTCGCCGGCCACTACATCGGCGACCCGCAGGTCTACCGTCCCAAGGGCGACCTCCGCCGGCTCCGCGAGACGCAGGACCCGATCACGAAGCTGCGCGAGCGGCTCGACGTGCCGGACGAGGAGTTCGACGAGCTCGACCGCGAGGTCACGGGGATCGTCGAGGAGTCCGTCCGCTTCGCGAAGGAGGACGCGACCGACCCGAAGCCCGAGGACGCCCTCGAGAACGTCTATGCCTGACGCTCCTCACCGCCGCACGTTCCCGGCGGGCGGAGCCCGCCTCCGCGCGCGGCGAGAGGAGCGCCGGGGTGCCTGAGCTCTCCTATCGCGAGGCCGTCCGCGACGCGCTGTCGACGGCGATGCGCCGCGACGAGGACGTCTTCATCATGGGCGAGGACATCGCCGAGATGGGCGGCTCGATGGGCGTCACCCAGGGGATGCTCGACGAGTTCGGCCCGGAGCGGGTCCGCAACACGCCGATCTCCGAGCTCGCGATCTCGGGCGCCGGCATCGGCGCGGCGATGCAGGGGATGCGCCCGGTCGTCGAGATCATGTACGAGGACTTCCTGACGGTCTCGATGGAGCAGATCGTCAACCAGGCCGCGAAGCACCGGTACATGTCGGGCGGGCAGCTCAAGGTGCCCTTGACGATCCGGACGCAGGGCGGCGCCGGCTGGTCGCCGGGCGCGCAGCACGCGCAGCAGCTCGAGGCGTGGTTCGTCCACGTCCCCGGCCTCAAGGTCGTGTTCGCGTCCACGCCGACCGATGTCCGCGGCCTGCTCTGGAGCGCGATCTACGACGACAACCCCGTGCTCTTCTTCGAGCACCGCCTGCTCTACGCGATCAAGGAGGAGGTGCCGGACGAGCTGGAGCCGATCCCGCTCGGCAAGGCGCGGGTCGTGCGCGAGGGCGAGGACGTCACCGTCGTCGCGACCGGCCCGATGGTGCACGAGACGCTCAAGGCGGCGGCGCAGGCCGAGCAGGAGGGGATCTCGGTCGAGGTCGTCGACCCTCGTACGCTCCAGCCGCTCGACACCGACACGATCGTCGCCTCCGTGAAGAAGACGAACCGCTGCGTCACCGCGCACGAGGCCGTGACGCGCATGGGGTTCGGCGCCGAGATCGCGGCCGTCGTCCAGTACGAGGCCTTCGACTGGCTCGACGCGCCGATCGAGCGCGTCGGGGCGAAGTTCGCGCCGCTCGCCTTCGCCCCCGTGATGGAGCAGTACGTGATCCCGCACGACGCCGACGTCCTCGCGGCCGTCAAGCGCACGGTCGGGAAGGGGTAGGGCGCGTGGCGACCGAGGTCAAGCTCCCGCGGCTCGGCCAGGGGATGGAGTCGGGGACGATCGTCCGCTGGCTCAAGGCCGAGGGGGAGCAGGTCGCGAAGGGCGAGCCGCTCTACGAGGTCGACACCGAGAAGGTGACGCAGGAGGTCGAGGCCGAGGCAGACGGGGTGCTGCTGAAGATCGCGGTCCCGGAGGGCGAGGTGCCGGTCGGCCGGACGCTGGCGTTCATCGGCAGCGAGGGCGAGGAGGTGCCGGAGGGCTCCGGCAACGGCGCCGGCCCCGGCTCGGCGCCGGCCGAGGCGCAGCCGGCGGGGGCCGAGCGGCCCGCGGAGGGCGCGGCGCGCGAGCCGGAGCGCGAGCAGGGGCGCGAGGCGGCCGCGGCCGCGGCGGAGTCCCAGCCCGCACCCGCACCCGCGGGCGACCGCGCCGACGGGCGGATCAAGGCGTCGCCGCTCGCGCGCCGGATCGCGCGCGAACGGGGCGTCGACCTCGCGCAGATCCGCGGCACCGGCCCGGAGGGGCGGATCGTCGCGGAGGACGTCGAGCGCGCGGAGGCGCAGCCGGCGCCACCGCCAGCCGCCGCGCCGCCGCCGGGCGAGGTCGAGGTCGTCCCGCTCACGACGATCCGCAAGACGATCGCGCGCCGGATGACCGAGGCGTGGGAGGCGCCGGTCTTCCAGATCTCGATGTCCGCCGACATGACCCGGGCGAACGAGGTGCGCGCGCAGCTCGTCGAGCGCCTGCGGGACGGCGAGGCGAAGCCGACCGTGTCCGACGTCCTGACCAAGGTCGCGGCCGCGGCGCTGATGCGGCACCGCGAGCTCAACGCGACCTTCCACGGCGACGCGGTGCACCTCCACCCGAGCGCCAACGTCGGGATCGCCGTGGCCACCGACCGTGGCCTCGTCGTGCCCGTGACGCCCGGCGCCGAGCGGCTCACGATCGCGGAGATCGCCGCCCGCCGCGTCGACCTCGTCGGGCGCGCCCGGGCGGGCAGGCTGCAGCAGGCCGACCTCGACGGCGGCACGTTCACGATCTCGAACCTCGGCATGTACGGCGTCGAGCAGTTCGTCGCCGTGCTCAACCCGCCGCAGGTCGCGATCCTCGCCGTCGGGGCCGCGGAGGAGCGTCCCGTGGTGCGCGAGGGCGAGCTCCTCGTCGTCCCGCTGATGACGCTGACGCTCACGTGCGACCACCGCGCCGTCGACGGCGCCGGCGCGTCGGAGTTCCTGGCCACGGTGCGAGCGTTCCTCGAGGAGCCCGCGCTCGCGCTGTGACCCCGGTCGTCTGGTACCGCGTCCGCGAGCTCGCCGCGGGCCGCGCGTTCTACCGCGACAAGCTCGGCTTCGAGGAGACCGCGCACGACGCGGCCGAGGGGTGGGCCGTGCTTCGCCGGGGCGGGATGGAGGTCGGCCTCGCGCGCGGCGAGCCGGAGGACGGCGGCGTCGCCCACGTCGACGTCCCCGACGTCAAGGCGGAGGCCGAGCGCCTGCGGGCCGAGGGCGTCGAGGTGGGGGTCGTCGTCGAGCTGCACGGCGAGATGCGGCTCCTCGACGTGTTCGACCCCGACGGCAACCGCATCCAGTTCGCGCAGGAGCTGTGACCCCCGCGTCGATGACCCCGGATCGGCGCCCGACACGACCGAGCGCCGCGCGCAGCGCAGGCCCGGCGCTCGGAGACCCCGCCGCGTGATCCGCCGTGCCGGCCCGCACGACGTGCGCTTCCTCCGGGACATGCTCCACCACGCGTTCTACTGGCGAGAGGCGTCGCCGTCCGAGGACGAGCCCACGTATCGGTACGTCTACAACTGGGGCCGGCCCGGCGACGCCGGGGTGGTCGTGCTCGACGAGGGCTTCCCGGTCGGCGCGGCGTGGTACCGGCTGTTCACCGCGGACCAGCCCGGCTACGGCTTCGTCGACGAGCGGACCCCGGAGCTGGCGATCGCCGTCGTCCCGAGCCGCCGCGGGCGCGGGTTCGGCGACGAGCTCCTGACCGGGCTCTTCGAGCGGGCGCGCGAGGAACGCCACGAGGCCCTGACCCTCGCCGTCGACCGCGGCAACCCCGCGATCCGGCTCTACGAGCGCTTCGGCTTCCGCGAGGTCCGCCCCGACGGCGAGACCGTGGTGATGCGGGCGGAGCTAGCATCGGCCGCGGCAAGCGACTGAGGAGACGACACGATGGAATGCGACGTCGCCGTCCTGGGAGGCGGCCCCGGGGGCTACACCGCCGCGATCCGCGCCGCGCAGCTGGGCGCGAAGGTGGCCTGCATCGAGAAGGAGCCCGAGCTCGGCGGCACGTGCCTGCGGGTCGGCTGCGTACCCACGAAGGCGTGGGTGCAGACGGCGTTCGCGCTGAAGGAGGCGCACGAGAGCTTCGGCCGGTTCGGCGTCCGGGTCGGCGAGCCGCAGCTCGACTTCGGCGTCGCGAACGAGTGGAAGTCCGCGGTCACGGCCCAGATGACGGGCGGCGTGGCGAGCCTGTTCAAGGCGAACGGCGTCGCGTGGGTGCAGGGCGTCGGCACGTTCCGGGACGCGAGCACGATCGCCGTCGAGGGCGGGGAAGACGTGTCCTTCAAGGAGGCGATCGTCGCGACGGGCTCGTTCCCGCTCCGCCCTCCGATCGACGGCCTGGACTCGCCGCGCTGCGTCGACTCCACCGGGCTCCTCGGGCAGACCGAGGTGCCGCGCCGGCTCGTCGTGCTCGGCGGCGGGATCATCGGCGTCGAGTTCGCCTCGATCTTCTCCCGGTTCGGCTCGGAGGTGACGGTGATCGAGATGCTGCCGCGCCTGATCCCGGCCGAGGACGAGGATGCGGCGAAGGAGCTCGCGAAGCAGTTCGGCAAGCGTGGGATCCGGCTCGAGCTCGGCAAGCAGTGCTCGCGCGTCGAGGACACCGGCTCCGGCCTGATCGTCCACTTCGGCGAGGGCGAGTCCGTCGAGGCGGAGCTGATGCTCGTCTCGGTCGGCCGCGGCCCGCAGGTCGAGGGCCTCGGGCTCGAGGCGATCGGGGTCGAGCTCGACCCGCGCAAGGGGATCGCCGCCGACGAGCGCCGACGCACCACGGTCCCGCACATCTACGCCGTCGGCGACTGCGCCGGCTACTGGCAGCTCGCGCACACGGCGTTCCGCGAGGGCGAGGTCGCCGCCGAGAACGCCTGCGGCCACGACGCGGTCGTCGACAACCGCGCGGTCCCGCGTCCGATCTACACCGACCCGGAGATCGCCGGCGTCGGCCTCACCGAGGCGGAGGCCCGCGAGCAGTACGGGGACGACGTCGCGGTCGGCCGCTTCCCGTGGATCGCGAACGCGCGCGCGGTCATGCAGAACGAGACGACCGGCTGGGTGAAGTCGATCCACGAGAGCCGGTACGGCGAGCTCCTCGGGCTCGTCATGGTCGGCCCGCACGTCACCGACCTCGTCGAGGCCGGCGTTGTCGCGATCGACGCCGAGGCGACGGTCGAGACGGTCGCCGACGGGATGACCGCGCATCCGACCCTGTCCGAGGCGGTCAAGGAGGCGGGTCTGGCGGCCCTCGGCCGCGCGATCCACATCACCAACCGCAGGCCCGCCGCCGCGCGGGCCTAGGGCGGGCCTCGGTCAGGCGGCCTCGAGCGCGCGCGCCTCGCGGGGGATCGCGAGGCGCCGCAGGCTGCGAACCTCCGGGACGAGCAGCACGACGAGGTTCGCCGCGACGACGACGACCGCGCAGAGCGCGAACGTCTCGCGGAGCCCGATCGCTGCCGCGAGCGGGCCTGCGAGCACGTAGCCGAGCGGCATGCACACGAACGAGATCAGCCAGTCGTACGCGGTCACGCGCGAGAGCGCCTCGCGCGGCACGTGCTCTTGCACGGTCGTGTCCCACAGGGCGTTCGCGAGCGAGATGGCAGCCCACGCGGCGGCCGCCGCGATCGCGATCACCGCGACCGGGAGCGGCGGCACGAACACGAGCATGTACGCGCCGAGCAGCGTGACCACCGGGAAGCTGACGAGCAGCGGGCGCTCCGGCCGGATCCGCAGCGCGAGCCCGCTGCCGACCGTGCCTCCGACGGCGCAGCAGGTGAGGATCACGCCCCAGGCGGCGGCGCCGCCGAGCTCCTCCTTCGCGACGGTCGGGCCGAGCACGAAGGTGGCGGCCATCGCCGTGTTCCCGATACAGAAGACGAGGAAGCCGGACCAGAGCCAGCGTCGTGCCTGCACCACGCGGAAGCCGGCCACGAGATCGGCGACGAAGCTGCGGGCCGCGACCGCCGGCCTCCGGCTCCGGGGCAGCGCCACGAGGAAGGCGACGCTCACGAGGTAGCTGAGCGCGTCGATACCCAGCACCCATCCCGGCCCGACGGTCGCGACGAGCACGCCCGAGAGCAGCGGGCCGAACACCTCGACGCCGTTGCGCGACACGCCGATCAGCGCGTTCGCCTCCTGCAGTCGCGCCGGGCTGACCGTCTCGGGGACGAGCCCGGTCGACGCCGGCCCGAAGAATGCCGAGGCGGCGCCGACGAGCGCGGACGTCGCGGCCAGGTGCCAGGTCTCCGCGGTACCGCCGATCAGGAGCATCGCCGCGAGTCCCTGCGCGGCCGCCCGGGCGAGGTCGGCCGCGACCATCACGACGCGCCGCGGCAGCCGGTCGGCCCACACGCCGCCGGCCAGCGTCAGCAGCGCGCGCGGGAGCATGTAGCACGCCATCACGAAGCCGAGGTCGCGGGCGTCCCCCTGCTCGAGCACGGCGAACGCGAGCGCGACCGTGACGAGCGAGTCTCCGACCGCGGACAGCGTCTGGCCGATCCAGAGCAGCCTGAACGGGCGCTCGTGGAGAGCGCCCAACGCGGTCCTCACCCTCACCCGCCGGACGCTACCCTGCACCGTCTCGCGTGCCAAGGGACAACACGGCGGGAGCGTGACGCAGGTTCTTGGCCGCCGTGGCATCGTGTGGGCATGGCGCCCGGTCTGGGCCACCGTCTCCGTTCCGAGCGCGCGTTCGAGCGGCTCTATCGTCGCCACGTCGGTGACGTCTACCGCTACAGCCTCGCGCTGCTCCGCAACCCCGACGACGCGGAGGACGTGACCCAGACGACGTTCCTGAACGCGTACCGGGCGTTCAGGCGCGGCGACCGGCCCGACGCGCCGCGTGCGTGGCTGATCGCGATCGCCCACAACGTCTGCCGGCAGCGCTTCCGCACCGCCGGTCGGCGTGTCGACGAGGTCGCTCTCGAGGAGACGGCCCTCGAGGCGGCCTCGGCCGACCCGGATACGCCGACGGCGGACGAGATCCGCCGCGCGCTCGCGCACCTCGGCTTCAACCAGCGCGCCGCGCTCGTGATGCGGGAGCTCGAGGGCCGCTCGTACGCCGAGATCGCGACCGCGCTCGACCTCAGCGCCTCGGCCGTCGAGACGCTCCTCTTCCGCGCGCGGCGCGCGCTGCGCGAGCAGCTGGAGGGAGCGCTCACCTGCCGCGAGGCGGAGCTCGCGATCTCGCGGCAGCTCGACCGGCGCCTGCCGCGCGGGGAACGTGCCGCGCTCCGCGCGCACCTTCGCTCGTGCGGGGAGTGCGCGTCGCTCGCGCGGAGGCAGCGCGCCCAGCGGTCGGCGATCCGGTCGCTCGCGCTCGTCCCCCTGCCGTCCTCGCTCGCGAGCTGGATGGGGGGTGGAGCGACCGCGGGCGGCGCCGCGGCAGTCGCCGGCGGCGGGGGCCTCGTGGTGAAGGCCGCGGCCGTGGCGGCGGTCGGCACGGTGGCGGTCGGCGTCGGGGGCACCGTCGCGCTGCGGGAGATCGACCCGGCGACGAAGGCGCCGGTGAAGGCGCCCGTGACCGCGCGCGCGACGCCGGTCGCCGCGGCCGCCCCTGCCCGGCGCACCGTGCCGGTGGTCGCGTCCGGCGCCCGCGGCGCCGTGACGCCCGCCGCCGCCGACGGGACGGCGAAGGCCGCCGGCCTCGACCGGACCGACGAGCGGGCCAAAGCGCCGCCCGGCCGCGCCCGCGGCCAGGCTCGCCCGGCCGAGCGTCGGGCCGAGCCGGAGCCGGTCGCCCTGGTCGTCGCCCGCGGCCGGTCGGCGACGCCGAAGCAGACGAAGGCCCGGCACGAGCCGCGCGGGCCCCTCGCGCGCACGCAGAGGCCGAGCTCGTGGAAGCCCGCGTCGAAGGCGCAGAACGTGAAGCCGCCGAAGGCGCGCTCGCCGCAGCCGAGGGTGCGGACGTCCGTGAAACGTCCCGTGCCCCGCTCGTCCCCCGCGAAGCCGCCCGCGCAGGGCAACGGCGGCGCGAACGGGGGCGGGAACGGCGGCGGCAACGGCAAGCGCGGCGGCTGAGCGCTCGACCCGCCACACTCCCGTTTACGGGCCGCGGCGCGCGGGGTAGCCTCGGCCGACGCGACAAGGAGGACCGATGAGCATCCTCAACAGACGGAACGCGCTGATCGGCTGGGCGGTCTGGTCGGCCGGCAAGTTCGTGGCGAAGGAGAAGGCGCGGCGAGCCGTCCCCGCCGTCGACACGAAGACGAGGCGGCCGAACCGCTCGGCGATGCTGCTCGGAGCGCTCGCGGCGGCCGGAGGCGCGCTCCTGTTCTGGCGCCGACGCGGCGGCGAGAGCGTCGAGCCGCTCGGATAGGCTCACGCCCCTGACCGGCGAGAGCAGACGGGGACTCCTCCGGCCCGCGCTCGCCGAGCTCCAGCCCTACGAGCCGGGAAAGCCCGTCGAGGAGGTGCAGCGCGAGCTCGGCCTCGAGCGGGTCGTCAAGCTTGCCTCCAACGAAGGCCCGTTCGGGCCGTTCCCGGCCGCGCTCGACGCGCTCGCGGCGGGCGCGCCCGAGCTCAACCGCTACCCCGACGGCGGCGCCTACCGGCTGCGCCTCGCGCTTGCCGAGCGTCACGACGTCGCGCCCGGGGCGATCGCGCTCGGGGCCGGGGCCGACGGCGTGCTCGACACGCTGACCCAGGCGACGCTCGACCCCGGCGACGAGCTCGTCTGCGGCTGGCCCTCGTTCCCGAGCTACGTGATCTACGCGCGGCGCCAGGGGGCGACGCCGGTGCTCGTCCCGCTCCGCGACCTGCGGTACGACCTCGACGCGGTCGCCGACGCCGTCACGCCGCGGACGAAGCTCGTCTGCATCGCGCATCCGAACAACCCGACCGGCACGTCCAACGGGCGCGCCGAGGTGCTGCGCTACCTCGAGCGGGTCCCCGAGCACGTGCTCACGGTGCTCGACCAGGCGTACTTCGAGTACGTGACCGACCCGGACTACGTCGACGGCGTCGAGGAGCTCGCGAAGCAGGGGAGGCGCGTGCTCGTGCTCCGCACGTTCTCGAAGATCTTCGGGCTCGCGGGGCTGCGGATCGGCTACGGCGTGGGCCCTGCGGACGTCGTTGCCGCGATCTGCCAGGTTCGCCGACCCTTCGACCTGTCGACGCCCGCGCAGTCGATGGCCCTCGCCAGCCTCGGCGACGAGGCCGAGGTCGCGCGCCGTCGACGCCTGAACGCGGAGGGCCGCGGCGCCGTCGAGGATGCGCTGCGCGACGCCGGCTTCGCCGTCGCGGCGCCGGCCGTCGCGAACTTCGTCTACGCCGCGGTCGGGGACGACGCCAGGCCGCTGTTCGAGGCGCTCCTGCGTCTCGGCGTGATCGTCCGGCCCCTCCAGGGCTTCGGCTCCCCCGGCGCGATCCGTGTCAGCGTGGGCACGCCGGACGAGACGGCAGTGTTCGCGGCGGCGCTCGCCGAGGTCGCCACAGCAGCGACGCCATGACCGAAACGGCCGGTTGTCACGGGGCGCGGGTCGTTGTAGAACCCCGCTCCGATGGGGGCTAGGCGCACCGCCGGGCCGCTCGCGCTCCTCGGGCAGGCCCCGGGCTTCCGCCTCCTGTTCCTCGCCGCGCTCGGCTCGGGCGTCGGGACGATGCTGGCCGTCATCGCCCTCACGGTCGACGTCTACGAGCGCACCGGCTCCGGCGCGTGGGTGAGCGCGCTCCTGATCGCGGACTTCCTGCCGACGATCGCGATCGGGCTGCTGCTCGGCCCGCTCGTCGACCGGCTCTCGCGGCGGCGGCTGATGATCGGCGCCGACCTCGTCCGGCTCGCCGCCTTCCTCGCGCTCCCGTTCGCTCCGAACGCGGCCACGATCGTCGCGCTCGCCCTGGTGGTCGGCTTCGCCAACGGGTTCTTCCGCCCGGCCGCGTACGCCGGCATGCCGAACCTCGTGGACGCGGCCGACCTCCCGCGCGCCAACTCGCTCTTGCAGGCGACGGACAACCTCACCTGGCTGCTCGGCCCGCTCCTCGGCGGAGCGCTGCTCGCGGCCTTCGGGCCCGACGTCCCGTACCTCGTCAACGCGGCCACGTTCGCGGTGTCCGCGCTGCTCATCGCACGGCTCCCGGCGCGGCTGCTCGCGTCCGAGGAGCCGCTGTCGCGCGGCCACTGGCACGACCTCGCCGAGGGGTTTCGCGTCGTCGTCCGCTCGCGCGCGCTGCTGACGGTGCTCGTCGCGTGGACGATCGTGATGGGCGGCAACGCGGCGGTGAACGTCGCCGAGGTCTTCCTCGTCCGCGACGCGTTCGACGCCGGGAACCTCGAGCTCGGGCTGATGATGGGCGCGGCCGGCGCCGGGCTCGTGCTCGGCAGCCTCGCCGCGGGGCCGCTGCTGGAGCGGCGGCCGGTCGGGCTCGTCTACGGCGCGTCGATCGCGACGATGGCGGTCGGGTTCGCGCTCGCCGCCGTCTCGCCGAGCGTGTGGGCGGCGCTCCCGTGCGTGATCGTGTCGGGGATCGGCAACGGCGCCGCGAGCGTCTGCAACCCCCTCCTCGTCCAGACAGGCGCGCCGGATCGCGTCCGCGGCCGGGCGTTCACCGTCGTGATGAGCGTCAACTTCGCCGTGCTCGGGCTCGGGATGGCGGTCGCCGGGCCGCTGACCGACGCGGTCGGGCCGCGCTGGCTCTGGGGCGGGGCGGCGGCGGTGTTCGCCGTCGCGGCGGTCGTGGCGTGGGTGCTCGGCCGCACGCTGCCGTCGCGGAGCGGGGAGGCGGACGGGGAGCGGCTGCTCGTCGCCCCGGCGGCGGTGCCGGTGGCGCAGGCGGGCGACGACGCAGCGCCCCTCTAGAGTTCGCCGCGTGGCGGGCCGCCGGGACTGGACGCGGGAGACGCTCGTCGCGGGCGTGCGCGACGGCGACCGCCGTGCGCTCGCGCGCGCGATCACCCTCGTCGAGGACGGCGACCCGCTGGCGTACGAGCTCGTCCGCGAGATCTACGGGGACACCGGCCACGCGTACGCCGTCGGCATCACCGGGCCGCCCGGCGTCGGCAAGTCGAGCCTCCTCTCGGCGCTCGTGCGGCACGTGCGCGAGCTGGGGCGGAGCGTTGGCGTGGTCTCCGTCGACCCCTCCAGCCCGTTCTCGCGCGGCGCGCTGCTCGGGGACCGGATCCGCCTCGCCGACCACTTCCTCGACCCCGACGTCTTCATCCGGTCGATGGGCACGCGCGGCCACCTCGGCGGCCTGTCCGAGGCGGCGCTCCAGGCGCTGCTCGTGCTCGACGCCGCCGGGAAGGACCTCCTGTTCCTCGAGACCGTCGGCGCGGGCCAGAGCGAGGTCGAGGTGATCGGGATCGCCGACACCGTCGTGCTCGTGTTGATGCCGGGCTCGGGCGACTCGGTGCAGGCGCTGAAGGCCGGGATCATGGAGATCCCCGACGTGATCGCGATCAACAAGATGGATCACCCGGCGGCGAAGACCATGCTGAGCGAGGTGCGCTCGATCCTCGCGCTCGACCGCGACCGGGAGTGGAAGGTGCCGATCGTCCTCACCGAGGCCACGCGGGGCGAGGGCGTCGAGGTGCTCTGGGAGCGGATCGAGGCGCACCGGGCGCACCTCGAGGCGGACGGGGGGCTGGACGAGCGCCGCCGGCGCAACCTCGCGGGGGAGGTGTTCGCCGTGGCCTCGGCGCGGGCGAAGACCCACCTCGAGCAGGCGGTCGCCGACGATCCGGAGCTGCGGCGCCTGCTCGACGCCGTCCAGCGGCGGGAGCTCGACCCGCTCACGGCCGTGCGGGACATCATGCGGGAGGTGTTCCACGTTGACGACGACCGAGCCGGAAGCGCCGACGCCGCGTGACATCGAGGCGGCCCGCGAGCGGCTCGCCGGGATCGCCCAGGTCACGCCGGTGTACGCGTCCGAGACGTTCTCGCGGCGAACCGGCCGTCGCGTGCTGCTGAAGGCCGAGAACCTCCAGCGCACCGGCGCGTTCAAGATCCGTGGCGCGGTCAACCGGATCTCGCTGCTGTCCGAGGCGGAGCGCGCGGCGGGGGTCGTCGCCGCGAGCGCCGGAAACCACGGGCAGGCGGTGGCGTGGGCGGCGCGCGAGATCGGCGTCCCGGCGACGGTGTACATGCCCGTCGACGCGCCCATGTCGAAGGTCGAGGCGACGCGGAACTACGGGGCGCGCGTGGAGCTCCTCGGCGCCTTCTTCGACGACTCGCTGGCCGCGGCAGTGGCGGCGGCGGCCGAGACCGGCGCGACGTTCGTGCACGCGTTCGAGGACGAGCGCGTGATCGCCGGCCAGGGGACGATCGGGCTCGAGCTCGCGGAGCAGGCGGCGGACGTCGAGACGGTGGTGGTCCCGATCGGCGGCGGCGGGCTCGCGTCCGGGATCGGGATCGCGCTGCGCGCGGTCAAGCCGGACGTGCGGCTCGTCGGCGTTCAGGCCGCGGCGTGCGCGCCGTTCGCGGGGGGCACCGTCCACGGCGCCACGATCGCCGACGGGATCGCGGTGAAGACGCCGGGCGAGCTGACCGCGGCGATCCTCGCCGGGCTGCTGGACGACGTGGTCACGGTCACCGACGACGAGATCTCCGAGGCGATCGTGCTGCTGGCGGAGCGGATGAAGCTCGTCGTCGAGGGCGCCGGCGCGGCGACCCTCGCCGCGCTGCTCGCCGGTCGCGTGGGGGGCACCGGGCCGGTGCTCGTGCTCCTCTCGGGCGGGAACATCGACCCGACGCTCCTGATCGGCGTGATGCGCCACGGACTGACCCGCGCGGGGCGCTTCCTCGTCGTCCGCACACGGCTTCCCGACCGGCCCGGCGAGCTCGTGAAGCTGCTGTCGCTGCTCGCCGAGGAGCGCGTGAACGTGGTCGAGGTGGCGCACCACCGCGAGGGGGTCGACATCCCCGTCGGCGTCACCGGGCTGGCGCTCACCCTGGCCACGCGCGACGAGGAGCACTGCGAGACGATCCTCGACGCCATGCGGCGTTGGGGCTACGCCGTCGAGCGCCTCACCTGAGCCAGCGCGCGATGCCCTCCCGGACGGCGGGGTCGCGGACGAGCGCCCAGTGGTCGAGGCCCGGCAGGTGCAGCTCCTCGGCCGCGTAGCGGCGGGCGACGCCGGCGCCGCGGTCCTCCGCGAACTCGTCGCCGTAGACGACGAGCGTGCGCGCCGGGAGCGAGGGCACGGAGATGCCGCGTCGACGCTCGGCGCGGGCGAGCCTCGACTCCGGCCGCGCGCGGACCTCCGCCGGGAACGGGCCGTAGGCCTCCTCGGGGTCGTACGTGCCCTCCCCGAGCGGCGTGCGGTCGTCGAACCCCGAGGACCCGCCTGGCGGAGACGGCTCGAGCAGCACGAGCGCGTCGGGCTCCACGCGCCGGGACGCCGTCATCGCGACGAGGCCGCCCATCGACCAGCCGAGGAGCGCGAGCGGCCGCGCGAGGCCGTCGCAGGCCCGGGTGGCGACGGCTTCGTAGTTGAGCATCGATGCCGCGGCGACGGAGAGGCCGGCCTGCAGGTCGACGGGGAGGAGCTCGCAGCCGTCGAGGTGCCAGTCGTCGAAGATCCACGGGCCGGAGCCGGCGCCGTGGAGCGCGACGACGTTCATGCGGCGAGCCGCCCTCCGAGGCTGCGACAGAGACTGCGGCGGCGCCCGGCCGCGCCGCTCACGATCCGCAGCGGCGGAAGTGCGTCGTCGCGCCCTTCCACGCCTCCATGCCGCCGTCGACCACCGCGCGTGCGTCGACGCCGTGCGCCGCGAGGACGCTGGCCGCGATCGCCGCGCGGGGGCCCGTGTTGCAGATCGTCACCACCGGCTTTCCGTCGGCGAGCGAGTCGGCGAGCGCTCCCACGAGCCGGTACGGGACGTTGCGGCTGCCGGGGATGTAGCCGTCGTAGCGCTCGTCGCCCTCCCGGACGTCGATCACGTCGACGGCGTTCTCGGCGACGAGCCGCTCGAGCTCGGCCAGGCCGACCGTCGCCAGGCGCTCCGGCGTCGGCGGGTCTTCGAGGTAGCCCGCGAGCTCGAGGAGGCCCACCGCGTGCAGGCGCACGGCCGCCGTCTGCGCCTCCTCCGGCGACGACGCGTGGAGCACGACGCGCGCGTTCTCCGGGAGCACGAACGCCGCCTTCGTGCCGAACGAGGAGCCGGAGACCGGGACGTTCAGCGCACCGGGGACGTGACCGGCGGCGAACGCGGCCACGGGCCGCACGTCGAGCACGACGGCGTCGCCCGGGTCGGGGCCGACCGCCTCGAGCGGCGGCGGCAGCGGGACGAACGGGCCCCGGTTCAGCGCGACGATGCGCTCCACGTTGGGCGGGCGCACTCCCGCCGACCCGACGGACGCCGTGACGAACGCCTCCTCGTCCTCGAGCCGCAGCATCGGGTTGAAGCGTCGCTCGAACCCGATCGTGGTCGAGCCCTTCGAGCTCATGCCGGCGCCGCACATCGACCCGGCGACGTGGCCGGGGTAGACCTCGACGCCGTCCCCGAGGTCGACGAGCCGGCGGAGCGAGCGGTAGAGGCCCTCGGCGCCCTCGCGGGCCTCGACCGCGAGGTCGGGCCGCGCAGCGTCGCCGACGAACAGCGAGTCCCCGGTGAGCACGAGCCAGGCCTCGTCCGAGCGCGAGCGGTCGGCGACCGCGAACGCGGTGTGCTCGGGCCGGTGGCCGGGCGTGTGCAGCGCGGTGACGACGACGTCGCCGAGCTCGATCCGGGCACCGTCCTCGAGCGGCTCGAACGGATACGCGGGCTCCGCGACCGGGTTGATCGCCACGGGGATCCCGTGCTCGAGGGCCAGCCGGCCGTGCCCCGAGAGGTGATCCGCGTGCGTGTGGGTCTCGACCGCCTTCACCACGCGCAGCCCCCGGCGCGCCGCCTCCTCGAGGAGCGGCTCGACGGCGAGCGGCGGGTCGACCACGATCGCGATCCCGGCCGACTCGTCGCCCACGAGGTACGACGCGCAGCCGAGGTCCTCGTCGAGAAACTGCCGGAACACCACCGCAGGCGGACGCTAGCACCAGGCGCGCCCGGCACTCCCGAGTCACCGCCGGCGCGCCGCGGTTAACGCTGCGCGAACGATGCGTAAGGATCGCTATGCGAATCTGCTCGAACCCGCCGAAATCCGCTCGTACCGTGTGGTTTGAAGGCATGGTTCGGGTTTGTCGCCGCCGCGGTTCAGCCATACTCGTGACCTACGGGGGGCCCCCGCCCACGCAGGCCCGACCCGCGATATCGGAAGGAAGGATAAGGCGCATGAAGGTGAGCAAGGCCTGGCTCTGGCTGGGCGCGATTCTCGCCGGTCTCACGCTCGTCGCCGCGGGTTGCGGCGGCGACGACGAGGAGGGAGCCGGCACCACCACCGGCGGCCAGGGTGCCGCCGCGGCCGAGCAGGTGATCACGGTGAACTGGGGGACGGAACCGCCGTCGCTCGATCCCGGTCTCGCCACGGACACCACCTCGTCCAACATCCTCCTCAACATCATGGATCCGCTGATCACGCTGGACGACGACCTGAACCCCGTCGACTTCGCAGCGGAGTCCCACGAGATCAGCGAGGACGGCAAGACCGTGACGTTCACGCTGCGCGACGACCTGAAGTGGACGAACGGCGACCCGGTGACCGCTCAGGACTTCGAGTGGTCGTGGTTGCGGACGATCTCGCCCGAGCTGGGCGCGGACTACGCGTACCAGTTCTTCGGGATCGTCGGCGCGGCCGACTACAACGGCTGTGACGCGAAGAAGGACGACTGCAACGCCCTTCGCGACAAGGTCGGGATCAAGGCGACCGACGACAAGACGCTCGAGGTCACGCTGACGACCCCGCAGCCGTGGTTCATCCAGCAGGTCGCGCACCACTCGTTCCTCGCCGTGAACCGCAAGGCGGTCGAGCAGTTCGGCGAGAAGTGGACCGAGGCCGCGAACATCGTCACGAACGGCCCGTTCAAGCTCGAGGCGTGGCAGCACAACTCACGGATCGACCTCGTCAAGTGGGACGAGTGGCGCAACGCGGACGACGTCACCCTCACCCGCGTCAACGGGCGGATGATCTCGGACGCCACGACCGCGCAGCAGGCCTTCGAGGCCGGCGAGCTGACCGTGAACAACCAGTCGCCGCCGACCGACGAGATCCAGCGGATCAAGTCGGAGGACTACTACCAGCAGTACCCGGGTCTCGGGACGTACACGTACGGGTTCAACGTCAAGAACATCACCGACGTGAACCAGCGCCGCGCGATGTCGCTCGCGATCAACCGCCGCGAGATCATCGACAACATCGCCCAGGCGGATCAGCTGCCGGCGACGGGCTGGACCCCGAAGGGGATGCCCGGGTTCGACACGATCAACCCGAACTCGCCGTGGCTGCCCGAGAACGGCGACATCGAGCAGGCGAAGCAGCTGATGTCGCAGGCGCAGAACCCGAAGAAGGACGTGACGCTGCTCCTGAACGACTCGCCGGGCCATCGCGAGATCGCGGTCGCCGTGCAGTCGTACTGGAAGGAGCTCGGGATCACGACCTCGATCAAGCAGCAGGAGTGGGCCCAGTTCCTCGAGTTCATCGGCCCGCCGCCGGACAAGTCGATCGACGTGTACCGCTACGGCTGGATCGGCGACTACGTCGACGCGATGAACTTCCTCGAGCTGTGGACCTGCGACTCGGGGAACAACTCGACGAACTACTGCGACCCCGAGTACGACAAGCTCGTGGATCAGGCGCGCCAGACGCCGGACAACGACGCGCGCTACGAGCTCTACGCGCAGCTGGAGCAGAAGCTCCTCGGCCAGGACGGCGCGGTTCCCTTCTCGCCGATCTACTGGTACACCTACATCGCGAGCGAAGACCCGTCCGTCAAGGACACCTTCAATCAGAACCTCCTCACGCAGATCGACCTCACCAAGGTCGTGGTGAAGGAGTCGTAGGACCGGATCACGGACGCGGGTGGGGCGCGTCTCGCGCGCCCCACCCGTTCCGAATCGACCGCAGCGGGTAAGAAGCGTCTCTCGTGACGAAGTTCATCATTCGGCGACTCGTCTGGACGATCCCGGTGATCCTGCTGGTGATCTTCCTCACGTTCGTGATGATGCGCCAGATCAAGGGCAACCCGTTCCGGACGAGCGAGCGGAACATCCCCGAGTCGATCCAGCAGAACCTCGAGCGCAAGTACGGGCTCGACAAGCCGTGGTACATCCAGTACGTGCGGTACGTCAAGAACGTCTTCACGTTCGACCTCGGCCCGTCGCTCGTCCAGCGCAACCGCACCGTCAACGACATCGTCAGCGAGGCCTTCCCCCGCTCGATCCAGCTCGGCGGGCTGGCGTTCGTGTTCGCGGTCGCGGTGGGCATCCCACTCGGCACCCTTGCCGCGCTGAGGGCGAACACGGCGGTCGACTACGGCGCCATGTTCTTCTCGAACGTCGGCTTCGCCGTGCCCAGCTTCCTCGTCGCGACGCTCCTCATCTACTTCTTCGCGCTCGAGTGGGACGTCGGCGTGCCCACCAGCGGCTGGACGACGTGGCAGTCGAAGGTGCTACCGGTGATCGCGCTCGGGCTGGCCCCGATGGCGTACTTCGCGCGGCTCGTCCGCGGGACGATGCTCGAGACCCTGCAGCAGGACTACATCCGCACGGCGCGCGCGAAGGGCCTCCGCTACCGGCGCGTCGTCGGCACGCACGTGCTCCGGAACTCGCTGATCCCCGTGATCACGGCGGCGGGGCCGCTGCTCGGCTACCTCATCACGGGCTCGTTCGTGATCGAGCAGATCTTCGCGATCCCGGGCATCGGGCGCTTCTACGTCTCGTCGGTCACCGCCCGCGACTACTCGGTGGTGATGGGGCTGACGGTGCTCCTCTCGATGATCATCATCGTCGCGAACATGGTCGTGGACATCCTCTACGGCTTCCTCGACCCGCGGACACGGGACGCGAGGGCGTAGGGCGGGCCTTGGCGGTCGAGCCGCGCGAAGAGACGACTCCCACGGCCCTCCGTGAGCGGACCGGCGCCGCGGAGCCGGTGCCGCAGGGCGGGGCGGCCGGCGCGCCGATCCGCCAGACGAGCCTGTGGCGCGACGCCTGGTACCGCTACGTACGTAACAAGGGCGCGGTCGTGGCCGGGGTCGTGTTCGTGCTCCTCGTCCTCTACTGCCTCATCTGGCCGGTCATCTCGCCGTACGACCCGAACGAGATCGACTTCTCGCAGCGCGGCGCGTCACCGAGCCTCGCCCATCCCTTCGGCGCCGACACGTTCGGCCGCGACCTGTTCACCCGCACCGCGCTCGGCGGCCGCGTCTCGAT
>DATIDD010000055.1:0-6076 GCA_035456465.1 Gaiellaceae bacterium
GGGTACTCCTTCACGTAGCCGTAGCCGCCGAGGATCTGCACGGCCTCGGTCGTCACCTCCATCGCGACGTCGCCGCACATGAGCTTCGCCATCGCCGAGGCCTTCGTGAGCTCGCCCTCCGGCACGCCGGCGTCTGCCATCTGGCCGAAGCGATAGAGGAGCCCACGCGCGGCCTCGGTCTTGGTCTCCATGTCGGCGAGCTTCGCCGCGACGAGCTGGTGCTGCGCGATCGGCTTCCCCATCGTCTCTCGGCTCCGCGCGTATTCGAGCGCGTAGTCGGTGGCGCCCTGGGCGATGCCGAGCGCCTGCGCCGCGACGCCGGGTCGCGAGCGGTCGAGGATCCGCATCGCGAGCTTGAACCCGGTGCCCTCGGGGCCGAGCCGGTTCGCCTCGGGGACGCGGCAGCCCTCGAAGACGAGCTCGCCGGTCGTCGAGCCGGAGATGCCCATCTTCTCCTCCAGGCGCGCGACCTCGAAGCCCGGCGTGTCGGACTCGACGAGGAACGCGGAGATCCCCGCATGACCGGCGTCGGGGTCCGTCTTCGCGAAGACCGTGTAGAGGCCGGCGACCCCGGCGTTTGTGATGAACCGCTTCGTCCCGTCGAGCACGTACTCGCCGTCGTCGCGCCGTGCGACGCTGCGCATCGCCGCCGAGTCCGAGCCGGAGCCGGCCTCGGTCAGCGCGTACGCCGCGAGCACCTCGCCCGAGGCGAGCCGCGGGAGCCACGTCGCGCGCTGCTCGTCGCTGCCGCCGAGCTTGAGCCCGAGCGATCCCAGCTCCTGCACCGCGAGGATGAGGCCGCTCGTCGCGCAGACCTTCGAGACCTCCTCGATCGCGATCAGCGAGAGGAGCGTCCCGGTGCCCGTGCCGCCGACCTCCTCGTCGAAGAAGAGGCCGAAGATGCCCCCTTCGCGGAACAGGTCGACGACGTCCCAGGGAAACGCGTGCGTCGCGTCGATCTCGGCCGCCCGCGGCGCGATCCGCTCGCGGGCGAGCGTGCGGACGAGGTCACGCAGCTCGCGCTGCTCGTCGCTCAGGACGTCCCAGGCCACGGGAGAAAGTGTATGGCGGCTACGCGGAGCCGAGCATCTCGGCCGGGACGAACTTGCTCACCTCGACGATCTCGTCGGCCGGGACATTGGCGCGCCGTGCGGCTTCCATGATCGCGTCGGGCGACGGCGCCTCGTAGAGGCAGTAGGTGCGGAGGCGGTCGGCGGTGATGAAGGAGAAGAGCCAGCTGACGCCCTCCTCCGCGTTGACGTCGTCGATCCGACGGACGACGTCCTCGGGCAGCTCGAGGCGCTCGGCGAAGCTCCGCTCGATGACGTAGAGAGGCATCGCCCGATGGTACTACGGGCCCTCGGTCGGGACGAGGCCGCGGCGGAGCGCGTAGCCGGCCGCCTCGGTCCGGTTCGCGGAGCGCGTCTTGCGGAGGATCGAGCGGACGTGGTTCGCCGCCGTGTGCTCGCTGATGTGCAGGATGCGACCGATCTCGCGGTTGGAACGGCCGCGCGCGAGCTCGGCGAGGATCTCGACCTCCCGGGCGCTGAGGCCGTCCGGGAAGTGCGTCGTCGGCTCGACGTCCGCGCCGAGCGCGCTCGCCCGGAGGTCGAGCGTCGGCAGACCGATCGCGCGCGCGAGCCCGAGCGCGAGACCGAGCTGCGCCTGGGCGTTCGCGCGGTCCTCGGCGGCGCCGCGCGCGAGGAGCATCCGCGCGTACTCGTACGCCGTGTGCGCGAGCCACGTTCGGGCCCCGAGGCGCGTGTCGAAGGCGAGCGCGGCGCGGAAGTGGCGCTCCGCTCGCTCCCAGTCGCCGAGAAGCGTCGCCAGCGTGCCGAGGTAGCGGTCGGCCGAGCCGTAGCAGACGACGAGGTGGCCGATCATCACGTTTGCTCCCGCGTACGGCGCGAGCTCGGGGTAGAGCGCCTCGGCCGCCCGTGCGTCGTCGAGCAGCGCCGCGGCGTCCGTGAGGTAGACGAGCGAGGCGAGCCACAGCGACGGGCGGAGCTGCCCGAGCCCGCCGGCGAGGACCCGCCGCAGCTCGGCCGCGGCCTCCTCCCGCATGCCGAGCTCGGCGAGGAGCGCCACGAGACCGGGCCGCCACGCGCCGTCGCGCGCGGCGCCGTCGAGCAGCCGCACGAGGGGCGCGAGCTCCGCCAGCCGGCCCTGCTCGCGCCGGATCGAGAACATCTGCAGGCCGTGCGTCCCGGAGGGGTCGCGTCCGGTGAGCAGCCCGGCCCACTCGCGCGACCGCGCGGCCGCGGCCTCGGCCCCGGCGAGATCGCCGTCGCACAGGGCGAGCGCCCCCGCGTAGTGCTCGGCGACGTGTGAGAGGAAGGGCTGGCTCTGGCGCCGGGCGACGGCCAGCAGCTCCGCGAGACGCTCCCTCGCGGCGTCGTGGTCGCCGAGGACGACGTACGAGGGGACGAGCCACGAGAGCGCCTCGCCCTGGAGGTCGAGGTCGTCGAGCTCCTCGCCGAGCGCGCGGGCCTCGGAGAGCATGCGGTTGACGTCCTCGTTCGACGAGCTGCCGCGTGACCAGTACGACTGCGCGAGCGTCATCCCGAGCGTGCGCCCGTCGCCGCGGCGCCGCGACATCGAGATCGACTCGTCGCGCGCGAGCGCCGCCCGGGCGGAGTTGCCCTGCAGCTCGAGGCTCCGCGCGAGACCGCCGAGGACGCGCGCGCGGAGCTCGGAGTCCTCGGCTGGGAGCGCCACGGCTGCCTCCTCGAGCAGCTCGACGGCGCCGAGCTCGTGGAACGCCGGGCGCCAGCACGTCTCCTCGAACCCGATCGCGGCGCGCGCGAGCAGCTCCGGGTCGCCCAGGGTACGTGCGAGCTCGGCCGTCTCCGCGAACGCCTCGAGCGCCGCGTCGGCACGACCCGCGCGATGGCACGTCTCGCCGAGGCGCAGCATCACGGCGGCGCGCTCGGGGCCGTCGCGGAGCCCGAGCTCGAGTGCGGTCCGATAGTGCTCGACGCCCTCGTCGAACGCGAGCGCCCGGACGGCGGACTCGGCGGCGCGGAGGTTGTACGCGACCGCGCGCTCCGGCCCGCCGACGGGTGAGGCCGCAGCGAAGTGGTGGGCGAGCACCGCCAGGCGCGTCTGCCCGTCGGCGTCGGCCTCGAGCGCCTCGGCGACGCGCAGGTGGAGCTCCGCGCGCCGTCGCGCCGGAAGCCGATCGCTCACGGCACGGCGGACGAGCTCGTGCGCGAAGCGATACGTCAGGCGGCGCCCTGCGGCATCGACGAGCAGGCCGCTCCGGACGGCGTCGTCGATCGCGTCCGCAAGCGCCTCGTTCGTGACGGCCGACGCCGCGCGGGCCGTCTCGAGGTCGAACTCCGCGCCGGTCACCGCCCCGACCTCGAGGAGCTCGTTCGCCTCCGGCGACAGGCGCGCGAGCCGCTGGTTCACGACCTCCCGCACCGTCGTCGGCACGCCGAGCTCGGATGCGGGCCGGACGAGACGCGCGCCGTGCGACCCCGTCTCCACGGCGCCGGAGTCGATCAGCTCGCGCCAGAGCTCGGTCACGAGAAAGGCGTTGCCGCCCGTCAGCTCGTGGATCGCGGACGCGAGCTCCGGGGTCGGCTCGGCGCCGGCGGTGAGGTGGACGAACTCGCGAACCTCGTCGGCCGAAAGGCCCCCGAGCCGGATCCGCACGACGCCCTCCGCGCGCGTGACGTCGACGAGCGCATCCGCGAGCTCCGCGGGGACGTCGGCCTCGGCGTCCCGAAAGGTCGCAACGAGCAGCATGCGCGCGGCCGCGGCCGAACGGACGAGGTGACGCATCAGCCCGAGCGTCGACGTGTCGGCCCAGTGGACGTCCTCGACGACGAGGACGATCGGCGCCTCGGTCGATGCGCCGACGAGGAGGTCCGTCACGGCCGTGTGCAGACGGTGCCGCTCGGTGTCCGCGTCGGCAGCCGCAGGCGGAGCGAGGTCTCCCACCCGCGCCGCGAGGCCCGGAAGCAGCCGGGTGAGCTCTCCCCCGCCCGCACCGAGGTGCCGCGCGAGCGTCTCCGGAGGCAGCGTCGTGACGAGGTCCTCGAGCGCGGTCGCGAACGGCCCGTACGGAGAGCCGACGACGGCGTCGCAGTCGCCGTAGAGGACGACCGCGCCCTCCTCTGCCGCGGCGCGGGCGAGCTCGCGGACGAGACGGCTCTTGCCGCTCCCGGGCTCGCCGGCGACGAGCGCGGCACGACGGCCCTCGCCCGCGGCGCGCGGCAGCAGCGCCCGCAACGTCGCGAGCTCGTGGACGCGTCCGGCGAACGCGAAGGTCGGCGAGAGCCGGAGCGGCCCGGGAAGCGGCGCGCCAGCGATCATCGATAGTCAGATCTGATCATGCCCCACGGTGGGGCGCCGCGCGAAACTCGGTCAACACGGGTCATGACACGGCGGGTGGCGGTTCCTACCCTCGACAGTCGACCATCCACGAGCCGAGGAGGAACGGATGAGCACGACCGTGTCGGCAGTAGACAGCGCGCGCGACGAGCTTTCGTCGTTCGGGGACCGACTGATCGGGCCGAGCGACCCGAGGTACGACGAGGCGCGCGCGCTCTTCAACGCGATGATCGACCGGCGCCCGGCGCTGATCGCGCGCTGCGCGAGCGCCGACGACATCGCCGCGGCGATCCGCTTCGCGCGCGACCACGACCTGCGCCTTGCCGTACGCGGCGGCGGTCACAACGGCGGCGGCCTCGGCAGCGTCGAGGACGGCGTCGTGGTCGACCTCTCGCCGCTCAAGGCGATCTCGGTCGACCCGGAGGCGCGCACGGTGCGCGTCGGCGGCGGCTGCGTCTGGGGCGAGGTCGACGCCGCCACGGGGGCTCACAACCTCGCCGTGCCGACAGGGATCATCTCCTCGACCGGCGTCGGGGGGCTGACGCTCGGAGGCGGCCACGGCTACCTCTCGCGGAAGCACGGCCTCACCGTCGACAACCTGCTCTCCGCCCGGATGGTGCTGGCGGACGGGTCGCAGGTGACGGCCAGCGCCGACGAGAACCCCGACCTCTTCTGGGCGATCCGCGGCGGCGGCGGCAACTTCGGCGTCGTCACGGAGTTCACGTTCCGCGCCCACCCGCTCGAGACGGTCGTCGGGGGGCCGACGTTCTGGGCGATCGAGGATGCCGACGAACTCCTGCGCATCTACCGCGAGTGGCTCCCCTCCGCGCCGCGGAACGTGATGGGGTTCTTCAACTTCCACACGATCCCGCCCGTGAAGGAGGCGTTCCCGGAGGAGCTGCACCTCCGCAAGGTGTGCGGCGTCGTCTGGGCGATCGACGGGTCGGACGACGAGGCGGAGAAGGCGATGGCGCCGCTCCTGTCGGCCGTCGAGCCGCTCCTGCACGGCGTCCAGCGGATGCCGATCGCGGCGCTCAACGGCGCGTTCGACGGGCTCTACGGCCCGGGCGACCAGTGGTACTGGCGCGGGGCGTTCCTGCGCGAGATCCCGGACGAGGCGATCGCGACCAACCGTGAGTGGAACGAGCGGATGCCCGGCTTCAAGGCCGGCACGCACTTCTACCCCGTCGACGGCGCGGTCAACGACGTCGGGGTCGAGGACACGGCGTTCGGCTATCGCGACGCCACGTGGTCGCAGGTCTTCATCGGCTGCGACCCCGACCCCGCCTCCGCGACTGCGGTGCGCGACTGGACGGTCGGCTACCACGAGGCGATCGTCCCGTACGCCGCGGGCGCGTCGTACGTCAACTTCATGATGGACGACGAGGGCCAGGCGCGGGTGAAGGCCACGTACGGCCCGAACTACCCGAGGCTCGCGCAGATCAAGGCGACGTACGACCCGGAGAACGTCTTCCGCGTCAACCAGAACATCCTGCCGGCGGCCTGAGATCACTGCGGGGACCGGTGCCCTCGGGTGCCGGTCCCCCGCCGTCGCTCACGGCAGGCCGGAGGGGCGGACGAGCGACAGCCCGGCCGCTCCCGCCAGCGCGACGGCTGCGGCGGCGACGAAGACGAACGACACCTCCGTCGGCCGCTTCGCGCGACCGAGGCGAGAGCCGAGGTCCGCGTACGCGGACTCGAGCGCGCGCGCCGATCGCGCCGCGAAGTACTCGCC
>DATIDD010000056.1:0-37500 GCA_035456465.1 Gaiellaceae bacterium
GGCCAGCCGGATGCCGTCGATGATCGACGCGTGATTGAGCTGGTCGGAGATGACGATGTCGTCCGGGCCGAGCAGCGTGGCGAACAGGCCCTCGTTGGCGTTCCAGCAGGACACGTAGGTCAGCGCCGCCTCGGTCCCGGAGAAGCGGGCAAGCTCCTCTTCGAGCGCCCGATGGGGCGCGAAGGTCCCGCAGATGAAGCGCACGGAGGCGGTCCCGGCGCCGTAGCGCTCGAGCGCATCGTGACCAGCCCGCACGACCTCCGGATGGGCGGCGAGCCCCAGGTAGTTGTTCGAGGAGAGGACGATCACCTCGCCCCTTCCCGCCATCCTCACGACGGGGCCCTGCGGCGACTCGAGCGTGTTGAACCGCTTGAGCGTCCCGGCGTCCCGCAGCGCGGCGAGCTCGGCGCCGGCCTCCTCGCGGAGCCGCTCGTTCATGCCGCCGCCTCGACGCGGCCGGCGGTCGCCGGCTCGAGCGCGCGCTCGGCGCGGAAGCCGGGGCGGAGGACGATCTTGCACGCCTCGCCGCGCTCGAGCTCGTCGAACGCGTCGGCGAAGCCCTCGAGCGGGATCTCGTGCGTGACGAGCGGGCGCAGGTCGACGACGCCGTGCTCGAGCAGCCATCGTGTCTTGAACCACGTCTCCCACACCTGTCGCCCGTTCACCGCCGTCACGGTGAGGTTCTTGAAGATGAGCGACTCGGCGACGTCGATCTCGACCGGGCGGCCGGGGATGCCGAACAGGACCACGTGGCCGCCGTTCCGGACGACGCGGAACGCCGTGTCGATCGCCTCGGGCGCGCCGGACATCTCGAACACGACGTCCAGCCCCTCGCCCTCGTTCGCGGCGGGCAGCCACGCGGCGGCGTCGACCTCGGACACGTCGGCCGTCTCGGCTGCGCCCATCGTCCGGGCCAGCTCGAGCCGGTAGGGCGTCCGGTCGGTGGCCAGCACGCGGCCGGCGCCCGAGGCGCGGGCGATCGCGACCGTGAACAGCCCGATCGGCCCGCAGCCCAGCACGGCCACGGTGCGGCCGGCGAGCTCCTGCGTGCTCGTGGCGAAGACGGCGTTGCCGAACGGCTCCTGCAGGCACGCGATCTCGGGCGGGAGCTTCGTGCGGTCGTTCTGCCACAGCACCGACTCCGGGACGGCCACGTACTCGGCGAACCCGCCGTCGCGGTCGACGCCGAGGATGCGCGTCTCCCGGCACATGTGCGCGCGCCCCGTGCGGCAGTGGAAGCAGGCCCCGCAGGTGATGTGGCTCTCGGCCGAGACGAAGTCGCCGACCGCGGCAGTGCGGACGCTCCGCCCGAGCTCCACCACCGTTCCGGCGAGCTCGTGTCCGAGCGTCAGCGGGGGCATGATGCGCTCCCGCGACCAGCGGTCCCAGTGGTGGATGTGGAGGTCGGTGCCGCAGACGCTGGCCGCCTCGACGCGCACCAGCACCTCGTCGGCCGCGGGCGCGGGGACCGCCATCTCGACGAGCTCGAGGCCCGGGGCCGCGGCGAGCTTGCGGATCGCCCGCATCGTCTCCACGGCCGTCAGTGTCCGTCCGCGGCCGCGTCGGCTCATCCGCGTCGGTCCCGAACCGCGCTGCGGGTTTTCCGTCCCGCGGGCGGTATCGTCCGGACGTGCCGGATCCGACCACGCTCGCGGTGTTCACGGCGGCCGCGCTGGCGCTGATCGTCGTCCCCGGCCCCGCCGTCCTCTACATCGTCGCCCGCAGCATCGACGGCGGCCGCCGCGCCGGGCTCGTGTCGGCGCTCGGGATCGCGACGGGCGGCCTCGTCCACGTCACCGCCGCCGCCGTCGGGCTCTCCGGGCTCGTGCTCTCGTCGGCGACGGCGTTCACCGCGGTGAAGTACGCGGGCGCCGCGTACCTCGTCGTGCTCGGGATCCGGCGGCTGCTCGAGCGGGACGACGCACGGATCGAGCTGCGCGAGCGGCGGTTGCGCCGGGTCTACGGCCAGGGCGTCGTCGTCAACGTGCTGAACCCGAAGACGGCGCTGTTCTTCTTCGCGTTCCTGCCGCAGTTCGTCGACGTCGATGCGGGACACGTGACGCTGCAGCTGATCGTGCTCGGGCTCGTGTTCGTCGTTCTCGCCGTCGTCAGCGACAGCGGCTGGGCGCTCGTCGCCGGCTCCGGGGCCGGGTGGCTGCGGCGGCACCTGTCGCTGCAGCGCTGGGTCTCGGGGAGCGTGTTCATCGGCCTCGGCCTCGCGACCGCGGTCTCCGGCGGGCACCGCAAGAGCTAGCGCGGCGGCTCGCCGAGCAGCTCGCGCATGCGCGCGGTGCGGAAGTCGAAGATCTCCTCGAGCCAGCGGCGAACGAGCCGGCGCGCGACTGGCGTCCGGTAGCGGACGTGGTCGTGGATCTCGGTGCCGCCCTCGACGGCGCGTAGCCGGTGCGCGTGCACCCACAGCCGGTACGGGCCCGCGACCTGCTCGTCGACGAAGCTCCGCGGCAGCGACCACTCGGTGATCTCCGTGCGCCACCGGATCGGGACCCCGTGCAGCGAGAGCCGGTACCGCAGCACCGAGCCCTGCTCGAGCCGCGCGGGCGCCTCGACCAGGCGGAAGCCGAGCCACGGGGGTGTGATCGCGCCGAGGTTGCGCGGATCGGCGAAGAACGCGAAGGCCTCCTCGAGGGGTGCTGCCACCCGCTGCGTGCGCACGAGCGACTCGTCGCGGGGCGTCGGCCGGCGCCTCACGAGCCGGCGAGCCGCGCGCGCCAGCGCTCGCCGGCCGCTCTGCCCTCCGGGGTGGCGAGGAAGTGCTCGAGCGGTACGTGGAGGAACGCGCCCTTGGCCTCGGCGAGCACGTCGTCGCCGTCGAGGAGCTCGGCCTCGATCCGGATGCGACGTCCGCGCTGCGACTCGACCCAGGCTCGCGCGAGCAGCTCGGTGTTGATCGCGACGGGCCGGCGGTAGCGGACGAAGATGCGTCCGGTCACCGTCGGGAAGCGGTACCACGTCGCGAGGAGCCCGGCGGCCTCGTCCAGGGCGGCGGCGACGATCCCCCCGTGGACGACGCCGGGGCCGCCCTGGTGCCGCTCGTCGAAGCAGACGTACGACTCGTAGCTCCGCGCGCCCTCGACCGGCGGCGGCGTCATCCGCAGGCCGGCGGGGCTGTCGCCGCAGCCGAAGCAGGCGGGATCGTGGTGCGGCGGGATCCGCTGCGCGCTCACCAGACGTTCTCGAAGGTGCCGAGCCGGAGCTCCTGGTCGTAGTGGAACGCGGTCTCGTCGACCCGTCGCATGTACGCCTCGCGGTGCTCGCCGACGAAGGCGTCGTAGGCCTCGCGCGACTCCCAGCGGTCGATCACGAGGTAGCGGCCCGGCGTCTCGACGTCGCGCAGCAGCTCCGTGCCCACGTACCCGTGCCCGCCGCGGAAGAACTGCGCCCACTCGCCGTCTGGGCCGTAGACGCGCTCGAACTCGGCCGTGTCGCGGACGTCGTAGCTGAAGACGAGCGCGAGCATGGCCCGAGGCTACCCGGTACCAGGTACGCACCAGGTACCGCTGCCTCGCGTGAGCGGCTAGCGGAGGCCGCCGCGCTCGTGGTGCGCGCGGAAGAAGTTCTCCGAGCCGGCCGTGGCCATCGCGGCCGACGCGGAGAGCTCCAGCGCCAGCGCAGCCGCGGCGACGAGCTGCGCGAGCCGGTACACCTTGCCGGGGCCCGCACAGCCCATCAGCGCGAGCCACTCACGCGCGTAGGGCAGCGTGGTGCCGCCGCCGACCGTGCCCACCTCGAGCCCCGGGAAGCGGATCGACACGTTCAGCCCGCCGTCGACCCGGCGGCCGACGCCGTGCGCCATCGACGACGTCCCGACCATCCCGAGGTCCTGGCCGGTGGCGGCGAAGACGGCGGCGACCGCGGACGCGGGCGTGAACGCGACGGACTGCATCCCGGACGCGACCGCGCCGTGCGTCCCGGCCCAGGCGAGCTCGAGCAGGTCGTCCACGGTCGTCCGCAGGACACGGCGAACCGCCTCGTCGGTGAGCGTCGCCTCCGCGAGCACGGTCTTGCCGTGGCCGGACTGGAAGAACTCGAACGACGGCTTCTTGTCGCCGCCCATGTTCGCCTCGAGGATCGCGCGCTCCGGCTTCACCGGCGCCCGCTGCATCACGTACGCCATGTTCAGCGCGTAGCTGTTGCGCGTCATCATGTTCGGCCCGACGGCGTCGCCGGTCGTCCAGCGCCAGAGCACGTGGCACATCGGGCCGACGACGTGCGTCTTCGCCTCGCGCAGCCGCGCGTGACGCGACAGCGCGGGCACGTCGGCCTCCTCCAGGAACGCCCGCATCGAGGGAACCTCGCCCTCGAGCCAGCGCGCGAGCGCGAGCGCCTCGTCTGCGGACTTGCAGACGAAACAAGAAGCTCTGGTGATTCGGTCGGCGATCACGTACGTTCGGAACCCGCCCGACTCGGCGGCCGCCTTGGCGCCGCGCTGCATCGACGCGGTCAGGCCGCCCTCGGTGTGCGCGAGCGGCACCGGCACCTCCTCGACGGCGCGCCCCGTCTCGACGACGTCGCCCTCGTCCGAGAGCTCGTACGCGCCGAGCGAGACGGAGAGCTGTGCGACCGAGACCGGGATCACCGTCACGCCGGTGACGGACTCGGCCGCGCCGACCCAGGGCTCGAGGTCGAAGCCCGTGACCTGTCCGTCGAGCCCGAGCGCCTCCTGGCGCGCTCGGATCGAGGCGGCGTCGTTCTTCCGCGGCAGGCGCGCCATCGTCACGAGAGGCTAACGTCCGCCGCGCCATGGGCGAACCGATCGACGGCAGGGCGATCGCCGAGCGTGTGCGGGAGGGCGTCGCCGAGGAGGTCCGCGAGCTCGGCCACGTCGGGCTCGCCACGGTGCTCGTGGGCGACGATCCCGCGTCCGAGGTCTACATCCGCCTCAAGTACAAGGCCGCCGTCGAGGCGGGGATCGCCGCCCGGGACGTGCGCCTCGCGGCCGACACGACCGAGGACGAGCTGCTCGAGGAGGTCGCGCGGCTCAACGCCGACGACGGGATCGACGCGATCCTCGTCCAGCTCCCGCTCCCCGACCACATCGACGAGCGCCGCGTGGTCGCGGCCGTCACCCCGCAGAAGGACGTCGACGGCTTCCACCCGGTCAACGCCGGCCTGCTCTACCTCGGCACGCCGGGTCTCGTCCCGGCGACGCCGCTCGGGATCATGGAGCTGCTGGCCGCCGCGTCGGTGCCGGTCGAGGGTCGCCACGCGGTGGTGATCGGCCGTAGCGCGATCGTCGGCAAGCCGGTGGCGCACCTCCTGCTGCGGGCGAACGCGACGGTCACGATCTGCCACTCGCGCACGGCCGAGCTCGCGCGCCACACGCTCGACGCCGACATCCTCGTCGCGGCGGTGGGGGTCGCCGGGCTCGTCTCGCGCGAGCTGGTGAAGCCCGGCTCGACGGTGATCGACGTCGGGATGAACCGCACCGACGCCGGACTCGTCGGCGACGTCGACCCGGACGCGATGGAGGTCGCGGGGCGGATGACGCCGGTGCCCGGGGGGGTCGGGCCGATGACGATCGCGCTGCTCCTGCGCAACGCCGTGCGGGCCGCGCGCTTCCGCCGCGGCCTCCTTGCGTATCCGCAGGTGTGAGGGCTATGGTTCGCGCGCTTCGCAAAGGACGGCGGCTCGGTGCCCGGGCCGTCGCAGTACCCAAGGAGGAAGGTTGGCTCAGGGCACCGTCAAGTGGTTCTCGAACGAGAAGGGCTACGGCTTCATCGAGCGCGAGGGCGGCGACGACGTCTTCGTCCACTTCTCGGCCATCACGGGCGAGGGGTACAAGTCTCTGACCGAGGGGCAGCGCGTGGAGTTCGAGGTCGTCCAGGGGCCGAAGGGCGCCCAGGCGGCGAACGTCCAGGCGATCTAGCCCGTTCGGGAACCGCAGCAAGCCGCCGGGCCCCGCAAGGGGCCCGGTCTCATTCTGGGAGGATTGACGCGATGGCGATCGGCAGGGAGCAGGTGCTGCACGTAGCGGGGCTCGCCCGGCTCGACCTGACGGAGGAGGAGGTCGAGCGCCTCGGCGGGCAGCTCGACGCGATCCTCGAGGCGGTCTCGAAGGTCTCCGAGCTCGAGCTCGACGACGTCCCGCCGACGTCGCATCCGCTCGACGTCGTCAACGTCTGGCGCGACGACGAGCCCCGGCCCTCGTGGCCGACGGACGCCGTGTTCGCCAACGCGCCGGAGGTCGAGGACGACGGCTTCCGCGTGCCGCCGACCGGCGCGGTGAGGGAGGCGTAGGAGCGCGGTGATCGACACGCTGCGCCTGACGGCGGAGGCCGCGATCGGTCTGGTCGAGCGCGGCGAGGTCTCGGCCGCAGAGCTCCACCGCGCGTACCTCGACGCGATCGCCGAGCGCGACGGCGAGCTGCACGCCTACCTGCGCGTGGTCGAGGAGGCGGAGGGCACGTCGATCCCGATCGCGCTGAAGGACGTGATCCTCACGAAGGGGATCGAGACCACCGCCGGGTCGAGGATCCTCGCCGGCTACCGGCCGATCTACGACGCGACCGTGACGCGCCGCTGCAAGGCGGCCGGCCTGAGCCTCCTCGGCAAGACGAACACGGACGAGTTCGCGATGGGCAGCTCGACCGAGAACTCCGCGTACGGCCCGACGCACAATCCCTGGGACCCGACCCGCGTGCCGGGCGGCTCCGGCGGCGGCTCGGCGGCCGCGGTCACGGCGGGGCTCGCACCGTGGGCGCTCGGCTCGGACACCGGCGGCTCGATCAAGCAGCCCTCGGCGCTGTGCGGCAACGTGGGGCTGCGGCCGACCTACGGCACCGTGTCGCGCTACGGCGTGGTCGCCTTCGCGTCGTCGCTCGACCAGGTGGGGCCGGTCGCACGCACCGTGCGCGACTGCGCGCTGCTCTACCGGATCATCAGCGGTCGCGACGCCTGCGACTCGACGACGGTGGACGTCCCGCCGGTCGAGCTCCCGGAGGGCGAGGACCTGCGCGGCGTGCGCGTCGGCGTGCCGCGGGAGCTGAACGAGGCGGAGGGGATCGAGCCGGGCGTCGCGGCCGCCGTGCGCCGGGCGCTCGACCTCGCCGCCGAGCTCGGCGCCGAGGTGGGCGAGTGCGAGCTGCCGCGGTCGGTCGACTACGGCCTGCCCTGCTACTACCTGATCGCCCCGGCGGAGGCGTCCTCGAACCTCGCGCGCTACGACGGCGTCCGGTACGCGTCCCGGGCCGCCGGCGCCTCGTACGACGAGATGGTCGAGCGCACCCGCGACGAGGGCTTCGGCGACGAGCCCAAGCGGCGGATCATGCTCGGCGCGTACGCGCTCTCCGCCGGCTACTACGAGGCCTACTACGGTCAGGCGCAGAAGGTGCGGACGGTGATCGCGCGGGAGCACGCGGCCGCGTTCGAGCGGTTCGACGTGCTCGTCTCGCCGACCTCGCCGACGGTGGCGTTCCCGCTCGGCGCGAAGGCGCAGGACCCGCTGGCGATGTACCTCTCCGACGTGCTCACGATCCCGTCGTGCATGGCCGGCCTGCCGGGGCTGAACGTGCCCTGCGGCCTGTCGGAGGGGCTGCCGGTCGGGCTGCAGCTGGTCGGGCCCCAGTTCGCGGAGAACACGCTCTTCCGCGTCGGGCACGCAGTCGAGCGCGCGCTCGGCTTCGACACCGTGCCCGAGCGGCTGCGCGGGGCGGCAGGGGCGCCCGCATGAGCTGGGAGCCGGTGGTCGGCCTCGAGATCCACGTCCAGCTGAAGACGCGGACGAAGATGTTCTGCGCGTGCGAGTCGGGCTACGGCGCGGAGCCGAACCGCCGCACCTGCCCGGTCTGCCTCGCGCACCCCGGCGCGCTGCCGGTGCCGAACGGCGCCGCGATCGCGTGGACGGTCAAGCTCGGGCTCGCCCTCGGCTGCCGGATCGCCGACCGCGCCGTGTTCGCGCGCAAGAACTACTTCTACCCCGACCTGCCGAAGGGGTACCAGATCAGCCAGTACGACCAGCCCCTGTGCGTCGACGGCGAGTTCGTCGTGCCCGGGCCGGAGGGCGACCACCGGGTCGGCATCGTCCGCGCGCACCTCGAGGAGGACGCCGCGAAGACGGTGCACGTCGGCGGCCATGGCGGCCGGATCGGCGGCGCCGCGCACTCGCTCGTCGACTTCAACCGCGGCGGCACGCCGCTCGTCGAGATCGTCAGCCGTCCCGACATCCACTCCGCCGACGAGGCGGTCCGGTTCCTCCGCCTGCTGCGCCAGACGATCGTCGAGACGGGGATCTCCGACGCCGAGATGGAGAAGGGGACGTTGCGCGTGGACGCCAACGTGTCCGTCCGCCCGCGGGGCAGCGACGAGCTGCGCACGCGGACGGAGATCAAGAACATGAACTCGTTCACGCACATCGGGCGCGGGATCGAGGCGGAGGTCGCGCGGCAGGTCGAGGCCTGGGAGTCGGGCGGGAAGGTCGTGCAGCAGACGTTCGACTTCCACGTCGACACCGGTCGGCTCACCGCGCGCCGCTCGAAGGAGGAGGCAGAGGACTACCGCTACTTCCCGGAGCCCGACCTCGTGCCGGTCGAGCCGCCGGCGGAGCTCGTCGAGCGCGTGCGCGGCGAGCTCGGGGAGCTGCCGGGCGCCCGGATCAGGCGCCTCGAGCGGGAGCTCGACTTCGCGCTGGCCGAAGGCCTCGTCACCAGCGGCCGCGACGCGCTGTACGAGGCCGTGCCGGGCGATCGGCGCGCGGTCGCGAACGTGGTGATGAACCAGCTGGCGGGAGCCGGCGTGGACGTCGCGGCGGTCGCCGCCGGGGAGCTCGGACGGCTCATCGAGGCCCGCGACCGGATCCCCCGGAAGGCGTTCGACGAGGCGCTCGGACGCGTCGCCGACCCAGGGTTCTCCGCCGATCGGTATCTGGCCCAGGAGACGGTGTCCGACGCGTCGGAGCTGGAGCCCGTCGTCGAGCGGGTCCTCGAGGCGAATCCCGGCCAGGTGGCCGCGTACCGCGGCGGCAAGCAGGGCCTGCTCGGCTTCTTCGTCGGCCAGGTGCTGAAGGAGACCGGCGGGAGCGCCGACCCGAAGGCCGTGAGCGAGCTCCTCCGGGCGAAGCTCGGCTAGCCGGCGTCGTTTCCGCAGCGGCGAGGCGGGTATCGCGCCTCCGGCTTCGGCCGTCCGAGCAGGCTGAGAAGGAGGCAGAGATGGACACGTGGGTCTGGATCGTGATCGCGGTCGCCGTGATCGTCGTCCTGGCCGCGGTCGCCTGGTACGTCGTGAACGAGCGCAGGCGGCGCGAGCTCCAGGAGGGCTTCGGCCCCGAGTACGATCGCACCGTCGCCGAGGCGCCCTCGCGGCGCGAGGCGGAGTCCGAGCTGCGCGAGCGCGTGGCGCGGCACGAGGAGTTCGACATCCGGCCGCTGTCGACGGAGGCGCGGGACCGGTACGCGAGGTCGTGGGAGTCCGCGCAGGCGCGCTTCGTCGACGACCCGGAAGCCGCGATCGGCGAGGCCGACGAGCTGATCCAGGCGGTGATGCGCGAGCGCGGCTATCCCGTCGACGACTTCGACCAGCGGTCGGCGGACCTCTCCGTCGACTACCCGCACGTCGTCGAGCACTACCGGGAAGGGCACGCGATCGCCCGGAGGACGATCCGCGGCGAGGGCGACACCGAGTCGCTCCGGCAGGCGATGGTGCACTACCGCGCGCTGTTCTCGGAGCTGCTCGAGACCGGCGACACCGCGACGACGCGCGACGACCACGTGGAGACGACGACGTGAGCGCGGCGGAGGTGCAGGGCGTGCTCTCGGAGGAGGACGCGGCGGAGCTCCGCGACCGCTGGGAGCGGCTCCAGGCGCGGTTCGTCGACTCGCCGCAGGACGTGGTCGAGGAGGCGGACCAGCTCGTCCAGGACGTCTTCGACCACGTCACGCGCATGTTCGCGGACGAGCGCCGCTCCCTCGAGGAGCAGTGGCAGCGCGGGGAGGAGGCCTCGACGGAGGATCTCCGCGTCGCGTTGCAGCGGTACCGCTCCTTCTTCCAGCGCCTGCTTGCCGTCTAGCCGCGGCGGCGCGCCGGTCGGGCTTCCGGCTCGAGCACGAACACCGGGATGTCGCGGCCGGCGCGCCGCCGGTAGCCGGCGTAGCCGGGCCAGATGCGCTCCAGCCGGCGCCACGCCTCGGGGCGCTCCTCCTCCACCGCACGCCTCGCGCGCATCGGCCGCGGCCGCCCCGTCGTCGCGACCAGCACGTCCGGCTTGGCGTCGACGTTGAGAGCCCAGGCCGGATGGGTCGCCTTGCCCCAGTTCGTGGCGGCCACGACGATCGAGTCGTCTTCCCAGTCGGCGTAGAGGAGCGGCACCGTGCGCGGCTCGCCGCTCCGGCGTCCGGTCGCCGTCACATACGCGACGGGGAACCCCGTCCCGGCGCTCGAGAGGGGGACGCGCAGGTCGATCCGATGGAGCACGCGGGAGGCGACCCAGGCGAACGGCCGCGTACGCCCGAGCGCCCGGACGGCGGACGCGTACGGGTTCATCGCGCGACCGTACGCCTCACGCGCTCGCACGTGCAAGGCGTGCCGCGTCGTCGTAGGGTTCCGCGGATGCGCAGGCTCGGGATCCGGATCCTGCTCTCGCTCGCGGCGAGCGCCATCGGGCTCCTGCTCTGTTCGATCCTGCTCGACGACTTCGACGTCTCGACCGTGACGTTCCCGTTCGCCGTGGCGGTCTTCGGCGTCGTCAACCTGATCGTGGAGCCGCTCGTCTCGTTCGTGCTCCTCCGCTGGCTGCGGGGGGCCATCGGGCTGATCGCGCTGATCGTGAACGCGTTCACGCTGTGGCTCACGGACGTGCTCACGACGGGCATCGACGTCCACGGCCTCGACACCTACGTGCTCGCGACGATCCTGATCTGGGTCGTGAACGTGGTGGTCACGCTGATCCCCGGCCCGTGGCGGCGACAGCGCGCCGGCAGGCGGTAGCCGCTCAGCGGTAGCGGCGCGCGAAGGCGCGCATCGCCGGCTCGTCCGGGAACGTCACGACCACGCCCTCCGCGCCCGCCTCGAGCATCCCCTCGACCCGCTCCGGCGTCGTCCGCGGGATCACCCGGAGCTCGGGATGCTCCTCCTTCACGCGCCGGACGTGGTCGACGTCGGAGCCGCGCGACGGATGCCAGGCGTCGCCGAGCTCCAGCGCGCGCCGGATCGCGCGGACGGAGCTCCCGCCGACCCAGAGCTCCGGCTGGGGCGACGGCAGCGGCTCCTGGGTGGCGTCGTGGAACGACCAGATCTCGCCGGCGAAGTCACGCTCGCCGCTCCACAGGGCACGGATCACCGCGATCGCCTCGTCGGCCCGGCGGCCGCGGCCGTGGAACGGGACGCCGACGAACCGGTACTCGTCCTCGTGCCAGCCGACGCCGACGCCGAGCATGAAGCGACCGCCGGACAGCTCCTGGAGTGTCGCCGCCTCCTTCGCCAGGTGGATCGGGTTGTGCAGCGCGACGAGCGCGATCGAGGTGCCGATCCCGATCCGCTCGGTCCGGCCCGCGATCCAGGCGAGGGTGACGAGCGGGTCGTAGACACGGCCGTACGGGTCGACGGCGGCGGGGCCGACGATCAGGTGCTCCGTCGCCCAGACGGAGTCGAACCCGAGCTCCTCGGCGGCCTCGGCGGTGCGGCGGATGCCGTCGGGCGACGACCCTTCGCCGTAGTTCGGCAGGATCACCCCGAGATGCACGACCCGAGGCTAGCGGCGGCGAGGGTGGCGAGGCTGGCGACCACGGATCCGGACGGCCGGCCGCACCTCGTCCCGATCGTGTTCGTGCTCGAGGGCGAGACGCTCTACTCGGCCGTCGACCGCAAGCCGAAGCGCTCGGCGCGGCTGCGGCGGATCGAGAACGCCCGCGCGCGGCCCGACGTCACCGTCCTCGTCGACCACTACGAGGAGGAGTGGGCGCGCCTCTGGTGGATCCGGCTGCGCGGCCGGGCGCGGGTGCTCGACGCGGGGGAGGAGCGGGCGCGCGCCCTGGCGTTGCTCGCGCAGAAGTACCCGCAGTACCGGGCCGACCCGCCCGACGCGGCCGTCCTGGCCGTCGACGTGACGGAGGCTCGCGTCTGGGAGGGCGGCGGGGAGCCGACCGCGACCTGGAGCACGACCAAGTAACAGACTGTCACTTGGTCAGGTCGTGGCCTGCGCCAGTGTCTCGTGCACCCGCGCCGCGACCGCCGCCTCGCCGTAGCGGGCCCGGGCGCGCTCGTAGGCCAGGCGACCGCGGCGTTCGCGCTCCTGCTCGTCGGCGACGGCCTCCGCCAGCGCGACGGCGAGCGCCCCCTCGTCGTCGACGGCGACGAGCCACCCCGTCTCCCCGTCGTCGACGATCCGGGACGGCCCCTGCGCGGCGGTCGCGACCACCGGGACGCCGCACGCCATCGCCTCCGCGAGCACGAGCCCGAAGGCCTCGCTCCGGGAGGGCAGCACCACGAGGTCGGCCGCGTTGATCGCGTCGGCGAGCGCGTCGTGCGCGTGCCAGCCGGCGAGGAGGACGCCGGGGCCGGCGACCCGGGCGGGGTGCTCGCCCTCCCACTCGCCGGGATGGCCGCCGACGAGCACGAGCGGGACCGGCGTCCCGGCCGCCGCCTGCGCCCGTGCGTGCGCGCGGAGCAGCAGCGGGATCCGCTTGACCTCCGTGTAGCGGCCGACGAAGAGCACGACGGGCAGCCCGCGGGCGATCGGCTCGAGGTCACGGTCGTCGTAGCGGATCGAGCCGGGGACGCCGCTCTCGTCCCAGCCCTGCGGCTCCTCGACGAGCCAGCGCCGCCAGAACGCGAGCCGCTGGTCGCCGCGCACGGGCCTGCGGTCGAACAGGTCGAGGTCGACGCCTCCCGGGAGCTCGACGAACCGGTCGCCGGGCAGCCCGAGCCGCGACGCCGCCTCGCCGGCGATCCCGGGGGCGACGAGGAGCGAGCGTGACGCGGACGCCCAGCGCCGCATCCGCTCCGCCCACGCCGCGGCGTGGGCCCACGGGGCGCCCCCCTCGATCTCGCGGAGCATCCCGAGCTCCGTCCCGTGCAGCTCGGCGACGACGGGCCGGTCGTCGAAGCGCCGGGCCGCGGCCTCGTGGATCGGCGTCAGGTGATGGAGATGCAGCACGTCCGCCTCCGCGGCCCCCGCCCGGGCGAGCGCCTCGGCCCACGCGCCGACGAGGCGTTCGTACGGCTCGTCCGGCACCGACGCGAACACGGGATCGGGCGCGTCGGGCCGCTCCTCGTACGAGGGCTGGAACGGGATCCCGCTCCCGGGGCCGTAGTCCACCGGCTCGACGTCGATCCCCGCGAAGAACGTGCGGGCGTGGCTGCGGCCGCCGGGGTCGCCGAGCGAGCCCGCCGCGAGCGTCACGCGGTCGCCGAGCGCGGCGAGCGAGCGGCAGAGCGACCGCGCGAGGTGCGACGAGCCCCCGCGCGGGAAGAAGAACAGCCCGGAGGTGATGCGGAGCGGCCGGGGCACGGCAGCAGTCTCCGCCACGCGCGCCGTGCGTGCGAGTCCCGGCCGCCGCGCGCGGCCGTCGAGGGCGCACGCGGCGGCGGGATCCGCGCCTAGGCGAGGCCGCAGACGCGCGCCGTGTTGGGCCACGGCGAGAAGCCGCGGCCGGAGCGATACGCGCGTTCCGCGACCCACATCTGCTCGAGCGGCGACCAGTTGTCCGCCGTGCCCTTGCGGCGCAGCAGCTCGGGGCCGTACAGCCGCTGGAAGTGGAGGTCCATCTGCAGGCCGCCGTAGTACGGCGCGTTCGGGTCGTTCCACGGGCCCTCGTGCCGGTGGATGCACATCCACGCGGCGCGGCGCGGCGGATTGTGCGCCTGCCGGCGCGCGGCCGACGCGCGCCGCTGCCAGAGTCGCACGACCCAGCGCTGGTACGCCGGGCTCGCCAGGCGCCGCGCGCCGACGCTGCTCGGCGTCCGGGGCCGGCCCATCAGCCGCTGCCAGCGCCACGTCTGCAGCCGGTAGCGGTCGATTCGCTTCGCCTGCCGCGCCGCGATCCGACGGGCGGCGAGCACGCGTTCGGCCGTCTCCTCGGCCGACTCGGTGGTCTCGACCGGAGCGGGAGCGACGCCTTCCTCGGCGGGCGCGGCATCCGGTCGTGCGAGCGTCGCGGTCCCGAGCGCGAGCGCGCCGGACGCCGCGACGAAGAGCAAGGTGCTCCGCAAGGAGTCCTCCTGTGTCGCTTGCATGGACGGCGCCGGGGGCCGAAGGGCCGCAGTGCCCCAGGCCGGCGCCTCTCTGCGTCTGCGGCGGAGGACTGTAGCGATCGAAACGGGGGCTCGTGTCGTTCCTAACACGTTCATCACGAACGCCTGTACGGCTAGGCTGCCCGCGTGGAGACCGTCCTCGCCCACGGGGGAACGGTCGGCGCGATCGCCGAGCTGGGCGGCGTGGTGGCGATCCTCGGGCTCTGGGGGTGGGTCTGGTGGCGCTCCCGGAACGCCGTCGCCGAGGAGTCAGCGGCGGGCGACGAATCCGGCGTAGAGGAGCCCCGCCGCTAGCGCGAGCGAGGCCGCGGTTCCCGCGATCCCGAGCCCGAAGAGCGCGCTCCCGAGCGCGGCCACGGCGACGCCCGCCACGATCAGGCCGTTCCCGAGCGGGCGCCGCCGGAACGTCGTCGCGGCGACGGCCAGGACCGCGACCGTGCCCAGCGAGTTCCCCAGCACCGCCACCAGCCGCACGGGGAAGAACTCGAGGTGCTTCTGGGCCTCCGGGATCGTCTCGGCGCCGAACGAGCCGTGGACGGGCGCAGCGAGCGCCAGGCCGGTGGCGAGCCCCGCGTACGCGATCGCGACCGGCGCCGCCCAGCGCTTGCCGGCGCGGAGCAGCGAGCCGGCGCCGAGCAGCGGCGCGGTGAGCAGCCCGCCGCAGAGGTAGTACACGCGGAAGGCGGGCGAGCTCCAGCCCGCGGCGGCGCCCCAGGCGAGCGCCGCCGACGCGACGGCGAACGACGCGAGCGAGACGCCCCACGCGAGGAGCTCCGGCCCGCGGCGGTCCCGCCACCGGTCGAGCAGCCGGCCGGCGAGGCGCAAGGAGAGGAGCGTCGCCGCGAACGCGAGGAGGGAGTCCACCGGCTGGGGAGCGTAGTAGTGTCCGGGCCCGTGCAGCGCCCGCTCCTCGCCGCCGCCGTTGCCGCCGCGGCGGTGCTCGCGGCGGTGCTCGCGGCGGCCGTCGTCCACACGGTCGGCCCGGCGGACGCGGCCGGCCGGCTCGACTACGCGGCGGTCGCGCGCAACGTGCTGCCGCCCGGGCAGTCGGGGAGTCTCGCGTTCCCGCCGACCGCCACCGACCAGCTCGCGCTGTACGACGCGCTGACGCCGAAGGCCGGCGACGTGACCACGGCCGACGTCCGGCGCCTGTTCAAGTCCGCGCGCTTCGGCCCGGACGGCCCCGCGGTGCGCACCGTCCGCCCGACGCGCGGCCTCCGGATCGTGCGCGACCGCTGGGGCGTCCCGCACGTGGACGGGGCGACGCGGGACGACGTGATGTTCGGTGCCGGCTGGGTCACGGCCGAGGATCGCGGGCTGCTGATGAACCTGCTCCGCGGCCCCGGCCGGGTCGCCGCGCTCGACGTTCCGGGGCTCGACGCGTTCCAGCTCGCGAGCACGGCGACGGCGTTCACCCCGAGCCCGCAGACCGAGGCCCGGCTCGCCGCGCAGGTCCGGCTGCTCGAGCGGCTCGGCCCGCGCGGCCGGCGGATCCTGCGCGACGTCGACCGCTACGTCGCGGGCGTGAACGCCTACAACCGCTCCGCCGGTTTCGCGATCACCCCGTGGACGCGCAACGACGTCGTCGCGGTGGCGGCGCTGATCGGCTCGGTGTTCGGGGTGGGCGGCGGTGACGAGGGCCGCAGCGCGCAGTTCCTCTCCGCCCTGCGCACGCGGCTCGGGGCCGAGAAGGGGACGGCGACGTGGAACGACCTGCGCGCGGTCGACGACCCGGAGTCGCCGGTCTCGGTGCCGCGGCGCACGCCGTTCGCCGGCGCCGCCGACGGCTCGGGGAACGTCGTCCTCGACGACGGCAGCTTCGCACCGCTGCTCCCGGGCGCCGGCGCGCCGCCGGCGCGGCGGCGGATGTCCAACGCGCTCCTGCTCGCGCGCTCGCGCTCCGCCACCGGCAGGCCGCTGTTCGTCGCGGGGCCGCAGGTCGGCCACTCGTACCCCCAGATCCTGCTCGAGCTCGACCTCCACGGCGGCGGGATCGACGCCCGCGGCGCCGCGTTCCCCGGGATCTCGATGTACGTGCTGCTCGGGCGCGGCCGCGACTTCGGGTGGAGCGCGACCTCGGCGAACCTCGACCTCGTCGACACCTTCGCCGAGACGCTCTGCGGCGGCGACGACCTGCACTACGTCTGGCGGGGCGAGTGCCGCGCGATGACCGTCCTCGAGGCGGGGACCCTGCAGGGGCGCGGCGGCCAGCCGGACCGCCTCGTCCGGCTGCGCGAGACCGTGCACGGGCCCGTCGCCGGCTACGCTACGGTCGGCGGCCGGCGCGTGGCGCTCACGTCGGCTCGGTCGACCCGCGGGCGCGAGATCCTCAGCGCGCTCGTCTTCGCCGACCTCAACGCGAACGTGCCGCGGGACGCGCGCGGCTTCCTCCGCGTCGCGTCGCAGCTCGAGCTCACGTTCAACGTCCTCTACGCGGACGACCGAGACGTGGCGCAGTACAGCGCCGGGCGCCTGCCGATCCGCGCCCCCGGCGCCGATCCCGGCCTGCCCGTCGTCGGCGACGGCTCCCACGAGTGGCGCGGCTGGCTGCCGGCGGCGCGGCACGCGCAGGTCGTGAACCCGGCCGGCGGCACGCTGCTGAACTGGAACAACCGGCCCGCGCCGGGGTTCGCCCCCGGCGACGACGCGTGGTCGTGGGGCTCCGTGCAGCGCGTCGAGCTGCTGGATCGCGGCATCGGGGCGCGGCGCCGCCACACGCTCGCGAGCGTCGTCGGCGCGATGAACCGCGCAGCGACCCAGGACCTCCGGGCGGTGGAGGTCTGGCCGGTGATCCGCGAGGTGCTCGCGGGCGGCGCGCCGCCGTCGGAGCGGGCGCGCGCGGCCGCGCAGCAGCTCGACGCCTGGCGGGCGAGCGGCTCGAGCCTGCTGGACCGCGACCTCGACGGGTGGATCGACAGCCCGGGCGCCGCGGTGATGGACGCCGCCTGGCCGCGCCTGGCCGACGCCGTCCTCGCGCCGGCGCTCGGCCCGCTCGTCGACCGTCTCGCCGCGCTCGAGCCGCGCGACGACCGCCCGGGCCCGAACGGGAACGCCTTCGGGTCGGGCTGGTACGGCTACGTCGACAAGGACCTGCGCGCCCTGCTCGGGAAGCCGGTGCGCGGCGCGTACGCGACGAGGTTCTGCGGCGGCGGCGAGCTCGCGTCCTGCCGCGCGTCGCTGTGGGCGGCGCTCGACGCCGCCGCGGCCGAGGTCGAGGCGGCGCAGGGGCCCGATCCTGCGTCGTGGCGGGCGGACGCGAAGGCAGCGCGGATCGCCTACGGCTTCCTGCCTCGGACGATGCGCTTCGCGAACCGGCCGACGTTCCAGCAGGTGCTGTCGTTCGCGGGCCACCGTCCACGCCGGTAGGGGCGGCCGCTACCCTCGGAGCCGGGATGCCGGAGAAGCGCTACCTGTTCACGCCGGGCCCGACGCCGGTCCCGCCCGAGGTGCTCGCGGTCCTGGCAGAGCCGGTCGTCCACCACCGCGGTCCCGACTTCCAGCCCGTCTACGAGCGCTGCCTCGCGCGGCTCCGCGAGGTGTTCCGGACCGAGCACGACGTGCTGCTGTTCACCGCGTCCGGCACGGGCGCCTTCGAATCGGCCGTGGCCAACCTGACGGTGCCCGGCGAGCGCTCCCTCGTGGTCTCGGCCGGGAACTTCGGCGAGCGCTGGGCGGCGATGGTGCGCGCCTACGGCGCCGACCTCGTCCACCTGCGCCTGCCGTGGGGCGAGGCGCCGGCGCCCGCGGCGCTCGCGGACGAGCTCGAGCGCGCCGGGCCCGTCAACGCCGTCTACCTCGTCCACTCCGAGACCTCCACCGGGGTCGTCGCGGACGTGGAGGCGCTCGCGCAGGTCGCGCGGGAGGCCGGAGCGCTCGTCGTCGTCGACGCCGTCTCCAGCCTCGGCGCCGTCCCGCTCGAGACGGACGCGTGGGGCCTCGACGTGGTGGTCTCGGGGTCGCAGAAGGCGCTGATGGCGCCCCCGGGCCTCGGCATGGTCTCCGTCTCGCCGGCCGCGCTCGAAGCCGCCGGCACGGCGCCGCGCTTCTACTTCGACTGGCGCCGGACGCTCGACGCGCAACGCAAGCTCGACGCGCCGTTCACGCCCGCCGTCTCGCTCGTGCGCGCGCTCGACGTCTCGCTCGGGCTGCTGCTCGCCGAAGGGCTCGAGCGCGCGTTCGACCGGCACGTCCGCCTCGGGCGCGCGTGCCGCGCCGGGATCAAGGCGATGGGGCTGGAGCTCGCCTCGCCCGACGACGACCGCGCCGCCGTCGTCACCGCCGTACGCGCGCCGGAGGAGATGGACGTGACCGCGTTCCTGCTCGACCTCCGCGACCGGCTGGGCGTCCAGCTGATCGGCGGCCAGGGCACGTGGGCCGGGAAGGTCTTCCGGATCGGCCACATCGGCTGGTTCGACCTGTTCGACATCACCACGGCGCTCGCGGCGATCGAGGACGGCCTCGCCGCGGCCGGGCTCGACGTCGACCGCGGCGTCGCCGTGACGGCGGCGCTGAACGCGTTCGAGCACGCTCCCGCGTGACGCCGCCGCGGTCGTGAAGGTCCTCGTCCGCGAGCAGATCGCCCCCGCGGGGATCGCCCTGCTGCGCGAGCGCTTCGACGTGGACGTCGACACCGACTCCGACCTCGCGGAGATCATCGGCGGCTACGACGCGATCGTGATCCGCTCGGCGACGAAGCTCACCGCCGACCTGATCGAGCGAGGCGAGCGGCTCCGCGTGATCGGCCGCGCCGGCGTGGGCGTCGACAACGTGGACGTCGACGCGGCGACGCGGCGCGGGATCGTGGTCGCGAACGCCCCTGAGTCGAACATCGTCTCGGCCGCCGAGCACACCGTCGGGCTCCTCGTGGCGCTCGCGCGGAACATCCCGCAGGCGCACGCCGCGCTGAAGCAGGGCCGGTGGGAGCGTTCCCGCTGGGGCGGGGTCGAGCTTGCCGACAAGACGCTCGGGGTGCTCGGGCTCGGCCGCATCGGCCAGCTGGTGGCGCGACGCGCGCTCGGGCTCGGGATGCGCGTCGTCGCTTACGACCCGTTCGTCTCGCCCGAGCGCTTCCGGGAGCTGGGCGTCGACCAGGCCGCCTCGCCCGAGGACGTCTACGCCGCCGCCGACTTCCTGACCGTGCACCTCCCGCTGACCGACGAGACGCGCGGGATCCTCGGCCGCGACGCGTTCGCCCGCATGCGCGACGGGGTGCGGGTCGTCAACGCCGCCCGCGGCGAGCTCGTCGACGAGCAGGCGCTGATCGAGGCGCTGCGCTCGGGCAAGGTCGCGGGTGCCGCCGTGGACGTGTTCGCGCAGGAGCCGTACAGCGGGCCGCTGCTCGACGTGGAGGGCGTCGTCCTCACGCCGCACCTCGCCGCCTCGACGGAGGAGGCACAGGACCGCGCCGGCCTGATCGTGGCCGAGCAGGTCGTGGCCGCGCTCGACGGCGGCCTCGTCACGAACGCGGTCAACATCCCGGCGGTCGGGCAGGAGGACCTCGAGGTGCTCGGGCCGTGGGTTCCGCTCGCCGCGATGCTCGGCCGGCTGGCGATGGAGCTCGACGAGGGCCACGCGGCTCGCATCCGGCTCGGGTACCTCGGCGGCCTCTCCGAGCGCGACACCAGGCTGCTCACGGTCGCCGCGCTGAACGGCGCCTTCCAGGGGCGCGTCGAAGCGCCGGTGAACTACGTGAACGCGCCGGTGATCGCGGCAGAGCGCGGGATCGAGGTGCGCGAGGAGCGCAGCGCGGCGGCACGCGACTACACGAACCTCGTCCGCGTCGCGGTCGACGACGTCGAGGTGATGGGCACGCTGCTCGGACGCGAGAACCGCCACTGGCTCGTCGCGGCACTCGGGTTCCAGGTCGAGATCGAGCTCGCTCCGCGGATGGTCTTCTTCCGCTACGACGACGTTCCCGGTGTGATCGGCCGGGTCGGGACGCTGTTCGGGTCGGCCGGCGTGAACATCGCCAACATGACCGTGTCCCGCGACCGGCAGGGCGGCAAGGCGCTGATGGCGCTGTCGATCGACTCCGCGGCGCCGCCCGAGCTGCAGGACCGCTTCCGCGGCGAGGGGTTCGACGACGTCCGGTTCGTGACGCTTCGCGGCTGAGGCGCGGCGCAGCCCCGCCTTCCGGCGGGGGCGCCGGGCCGGGGTGCGCAGCTACCGTTCGTCCGTGTCCGAGTGGCCGCAGTCGGTCCAGCGCGTGGCGAGCTTCCTGCGCGAAGCCGGCGCCGAGGCGAGGCTCGAGGAGTTCGCCGACGGCACGCCGACGGCGCAGGAGGCGGCCGACGCGGTCGGCTGCGAGCTCGGCGAGATCGTGAAGTCGCTCGTGTTCAGCTGCGACGGTCGTGTCGTCGTCGCGCTCGTCCCGGGCGACCGCCGCGCGGACGCCGCCAAGGTGGCGCGGGAGGCGGGCTGCGGCCGCGCCCGGATCGCGGGCCGCGACGAGGTCGAGCAGGCGACCGGATTCGAGCCGGGCGCCGTCGCGCCGTTCCCGCTCCCGAAGGTGGATCGCGTGCTGATCGACCGCACGCTGCTGTCGCGAGAGCTCGTCTGGGTCGGGGCGGGATCGACCCGGCACATCGCGGGGCTCGTGCCGTCGGAGCTCGTGCGCCTCTCTCGCGCGACGCCCGTGGACGTCGTCGGGGGCGGCGCATAACATCCGCCCGGCGCGGAAAGGAGACCGAGGTGCAGGAGACGTCGAAGATCTGGATGAACGGGGAGCTCGTCGACTGGGCCGACGCGAAGATCCACGTCGGCACGCACGGGCTCCACTACGGCTCCGGGGTGTTCGAGGGGATCCGGTGCTACGCGACGCCGAAGGGCCCCTCGGTGTTCCGCCTGACCGACCACCTGCAGCGGCTGCTGAACTCGGCGCGCCTGCTCTCGATCGAGCTCCCGTACACCCTCGACGAGCTGCGGGACGCGACCTTCGAGCTCCTCACCGTCAACGGGCTCGACGAGTGCTACGTGCGCCCGATCGCCTTCTACGGCTACGGGGAGCTCGGCGTCGCCGCGCGCGACAACCCGATCGACACCGTGATCATGAGCTGGCCGTGGGGGGCGTACCTCGGCGAGGAGGGCCTCCGCAGCGGGATCAGCGTGAAGATCTCCACCTGGCAGCGGATCGGCCCCAACGTGATCCCGCACGTCGCGAAGGCCACCGGCGTCTACCTCAACTCCATGCTCGCCGTCACCGAGGCGAACCGCGCCGGCTACGACGAGGCCATCCTCCTCACCGCCGAGGGGCACGTTGCCGACGGGTCGGGAGAGAACGTCTTCGTCGTGAAGGATGGCGAGCTGTACACGCCGGCACTGTCGACGTCGATCCTCCCGGGGATCACCCGCGACACGGTGATCCAGATCGCGCAGGACCTCGGGCACCGCGTCCACGAGACGAACCTGATCCGCTCCGACCTCTACCTCGCCGACGAGGCGTTCATGTGCGGAACCGCCGCGGAGGTGACGCCGCTGCGGGCGATCGACGACCACGTCCTGGGCGTCGGGCCGGTGACGCTCGAGCTCCAGCAGGCGTACCTCGACACGGTGCGCGGGCGGAGCGAGCGCTGGGCCCAGTGGCTCGAGCACGTGGTGCCGGCGCCGACGCAGGCGTGACCCAGGTCAAGCGCGGGGCCGTGGGGCTCTCGGGCCCCTACCTCGACGCGCGCGAGGAGGAGCTCGTGCTCGACGTGCTCCGCTCGGGGCGGCTCTCGCTCGGGCCGATGGTCGACCGCTTCGAGGAGCGCTTCGCGGACGCGGTCGGCGCGCCGTACGCGGCTGCCGTCTCGAGCGGCACCGCCGGCCTGCACCTCCTCTGCCGGGCGGCCCGGATCGGCCCGGGGGACGAGGTGATCACGTCGCCGTACTCGTTCGCCGCCTCGGCCAACTGCTTCCTCTACGAGGGCGGGACGCCGGTGTTCGCCGACGTCGACCCGCGGACGTACAACCTCGACCCGGGTGCGGTCGAGGCGGCGATCACCGAGCGCACGACGGCCGTCGTGGCCGTCGACATCTTCGGCTACCCGTGCGAGCTCGACCCGCTGCGGGAGCTGTGCGAGCGGCACGGGCTCGCGCTCGTCGAGGACGCGTGCGAGGCGCTCGGCGCCCGCTACCGCGGCCGCTCCACCGGGTCCCACGGCCCCTCCGCCGTGTTCGCCTTCTACCCGAACAAGCAGCTCACGACGGGCGAGGGCGGGATGGTCACGACGCACTCGGAGGAGGAGTGGCGCCTGCTCCGCTCGCTCCGCAACCAGGGGCGTGCCGACAGCGGCGGCTGGCTCGAGCACGCCCGCCTCGGCTTCAACTACCGGCTCGACGACATCCGGGCCGCGATCGGGATCGGCCAGCTCGAGAAGCTCGACACGATCCTCGGGCGCCGCGCCGCGGCGGCCGCGCGGTACGCGGAGCTGCTCGCGGGGACGGACGGGGTCCGGCTGCCGCTCGAGGACGACGCCGACCACGGCCGCTCGTGGTTCGTCTACGTCGTCGAGCTCGACGACGACGTCGACCGCGAGCGCGTGATCGCGGCGCTCGAGCGCGACGGGGTGCAGTCCGCGCGCTACCTGCCGTGCATCCACCTCCAGCCGTACATGCGCGAGCTCCACGGCTTCGCCGAGGGGCTCTGCCCGGTCGCCGAGAGCCTCGCGCGGCGGACGCTCGCGATCCCGTTCCACACCGGGATCACCGAGGCCGACCAGGAGCGCGTGGCCGAGTCGCTCCGCGGCGCGCTGACGTGAGCGCGCCGGCCCACGTGGCATGATCGCCGCGTGGCCGCCCAGCCCCGGATGGTGTTCCTCGGCTTCGGCAAGTTCGTGCGCGCCGACCGGATCTACGCGCTCGAGCCGCTGACCGGCAGCGACCGGGGCGGCGGGCGGCGCACGCGCGTCTGGGTCGAGGGGATCCCGGAGCCGATCGTCGCGTCCCGGACGGAGCGCACGATCCTGCTCGACATGGGGCTCCGCGCCGAAAGCGTGGCGCCCGTGCTCACCGACGCGCTCGCGCTGGCGGAGAAGATCGTCGAGGACGCGGAGAGCGGCCGTGTCGACCTGAACGACCTCACGCGACGCGCGCGCCGGCTGCTCGAGGCGACGGCGCGATCGGCGGAGCCCGAGAAGCTCTTCTAGGCCCGCCTCCGGGCCGTGGACTCGCACCCGGAAACGCCGCCCGGCGCCGACCGGCCGGGGCTCCGAGAGCTCTTCGCCCGGCTCACGATCGACACGCGGCCGCTGCGGGAGTCACGCCCGTTCCGCTGGCTCTGGCTGGGCCAGTCCGTCTCGTACCTCGGCAGTCAGGTCGTCGGGGTCGCCGTCCCGTACCAGGTCTACCAGCTGACCGGCTCGACGCTGGCCGTCGGCCTCGTGAGCTTCGTCGAGCTCGTGCCGCTGCTGACGCTGACCCTGCTCGGCGGCGCGATCGCGGACGCGGTCGACCGGCGCAGGCTGCTGCTGTGGACGGAGAGCCTGCTCCTGCTCACGGGGATCGGGTTCGTCGTGAACGCCGCCCTCGAGGAGCCGCGGGTGTGGGCGCTGTTCGTCCTCGGCTTCCTCGCGGCGTCGTTCTTCTGCCTCGGCGTCGGCGCGATGCGCTCGCTGACCCCGCACCTCGTCCCGGAGGAGCAGATCGTCGCGGCGTCCAACCTCAACGGGCTCTACTCGAACCTCGGCGCGGTCGCCGGGCCGGCGGCGGCGGGCCTGCTGATCGCGGCGGTCGGGCTGCCGCTGACGTACCTGATCGACGTCGTGAGCTTCGGCGCCTCGCTTGTCAGTCTCTGGGCGCTGCCGCACATCGCGCCCTCGCCGGGGGCCGACCGGCCCGGCCTGCGCTCGGTGGTCGAGGGGTTCCGGTACCTGCGGAACCACCGCGTCGTGCTCGGCACGTTCCTCGTCGACTCCAACGCGATGGTCTTCGGGATGCCGAGCGCGCTCTTCCCGGCGCTCGCCGAGAAGCGCTTCGGCGGCGGCGCCGCCACGGTCGGGTACCTCTACGCGGCGCCCTACGCCGGCGCGCTTCTGTGCTCGCTGCTCTCCGGCTGGACGAGCCACGTGCGGCGGCAGGGCCGAGCCGTGCTCGTGGCCGCGGGCGCATGGGGCGTGGCGATCGCGGCGTTCGGCCTCGTCGGCTCGCTCGGGCCCGCGCTCGTCCTCCTCGCCGTCGCGGGCGGCGCGGACCTGATCAGCGCCGTCTTCCGCAGCGCGATCCTGCTCTCGGCGACGACCGAGTCCATGCGCGGGCGGCTGGCCGGGATCGAGTTCGCCCAGGTCGCGAGCGCCCCGACGCTCGGGAACGTCGAGGCCGGGCTCGTCGCCTCGCTGACCAGCCTGCGGTTCTCCGTGGTCTCCGGCGGGCTCGTCTGCGTGGCCGGGACGATCCTGATCGGGCTCGCGCTGCCGGCGCTCGCCCGCTACGACGCTCGTGCCCCGCGGGAGGCTCCGGCGTGATCGCCCGCGGGTTCTTCGCGCGCTCCGTCCACGCGGTCGCGCCGGAGCTGCTCGGGGTGACGCTGCTCGTGGACGGCGTCGGTGGGCCGATCGTCGAGGTGGAGGCGTACGACCACGAGGATCCGGCCGCGCACGGCTACGCGGGCCGGACGGCGCGCAACGCATCGATGTTCGGCCCGCCGGGCCATGCCTACGTGTACCGCTCCTACGGGATCCACTGGTGCCTCAACCTCGTCTGCGAGGCGGAAGGCGTGGCGAGCGCGGTGCTGATCCGCGCGCTGCAACCGGCTCGCGGGCTCGACGCGATGCGCGCGCGGCGCGGGCTCGACGACGAGCGGCTCCTCTGCGCCGGCCCGGGCCGGCTCTGCCAGGCGCTCGGCGTTACCCGCGCGCACGACGGCCTCCCGCTCGACGAGCCGCCGTTCGCGCTGCTCCCGCGCGCCTCCGAGCCGGAGATCGTGGCCACGACGCGGATCGGGATCTCGAAGGCCGCCGACCGTCCCTGGCGCTACGTCGTGACCGGCTCGCGCTACGCGAGCCGAGGAGCGCGGCGCCCGTCGCACTGAGCCCTAGCCCCGCGCGACGACCAGCCGCACGCGCATGCCGGGCTCGGCCGCCACCCCGGCCGCCGGCTGCTGGCCGACGACCTGGAACGCCGGCCCGTCCGTCCACGAGGCGATGCGCACGTCGAGCTTCAGCCGCCCGAGCTTCTGCCGCGCGGTGCCGAGCGGGAGCCCCTGCACCTTCGGGACCACGCCGTGGAGCGGCTTCGGCAGCCACAGGCGCACCTGGTCGTACGCGGACAGGCGCCCGCGGGGCGGGTCCTGCGAGACGACGACGTCGGGGGCCTCTCCCGGCTTCGCCGGCCGGTAGAGCACGACCGGGCGCAGGGGCTGGGCCTCGAGCCGGAGCTGCGCGACCGGCAGCTTCGTCCCGACGAGGTTCGGCACCTCGACCTCGTTCGGCTTGCAGTTCGCGGTCCGCCTCGGGCCGGCCCCCGCGAAGTACCACGTCGTGTAGGCGTTCCGGCAGTTGCCGTTGTCGCGTTGGACGCTGCCGTCGCGCTGCACGACGGCGACCGGCGCGGCCCAGTCGCCGGGCGGCGGCTTGAAGTCGACCGGCTCCTTCCCGAGATACGGGAGGGCCCTGGTCATGAACGCCTTCCAGATCTCCGCCGGGTACGTGCCGCCCGCGACCGGATCGCCGTGGTACTCCGTCATCATCGGCCGGAGCTCCCGCGGGTACCCGACCCACACGGCGGCGACGAGCTCGGGCGTGTACCCCACGAACCACGCGTCGCCGTAGTTGTCCGTCGTCCCGGTCTTGCCGGCGACGGGGTAGTTGGGGAGCGCCGCCTTCGTCGCGGTCCCCTCCCGGACGACGTCGCTCAGCAGCTGGTTCACGTACCCGGCGGTGCGTGGGGACAGCACCTGGTGCGACTCGGCCTTGAACGGGTCGACGACGTGGCCGTTGGCGTCGCGGACGACCTCGACCGCGCGCGGCCGGTTCCAGGGCTTCCCGTCGCCGCGGGGGGCGACGTCCAGCCGGTACCCGCCGTTCGCGAACGCGGAGTAGGCACGGGCGAGCTCGAGCGGGTTCGTCGCCTGCGCGCCGAGGGCGAGCGAGAAGTAGCGCTTCATCGGGCTCGTCACGCCGAGCCTGCGGGCCGTCCGGATCACCCTGTCGATGCCGACGAGCGCCGCCAGCTGCGCGTAGACCGAGTTGTCCGAGTGGATCGTGGCGGTCGCGAGCGTGATCGGCCCGAGGTAGGCGCCCTCGTAGTTGTGGACCGGCCACGAGCGGTCGCCGAGCGGGATCGACAGCTCCTTCGAGACGATCGTGGTGGCGGGGCTGATCCCCTGCTGGAGCGCCGTCGCGAGCACGAACGGCTTGAACGCGGATCCCGGCTGGCGCTGGCCCTGCACCGCGAGATTGAACTGGCTCTCGCGGAAGTTGCGGCCGCCGACCATCGCCAGCACGTTCCCCGTCCTGGGGTCGAGGGCGACGAGCGCGGCCTCCGGGCCGTTCGGGTCGTCGAGCGAGGCCGCGATCGCCTTGCGCGCGAGCTCCTGGACGCCGAGGTCGATGGTCGTCGTCACGCGCAGGCCGCCGCCGTAGACCTTCTGGGCGCCGAAGCGGTCGACGAGCTGCTGCCGCACGTAGCTCGTGAAGTAGGGAGCGTGCGGGCTCTGCGTCCCCGGCTGCCGCACGTCGTCGGGCAGCGGCGCCTCCCGGGCCTTGCGGAAGTCGGCGCGCGTGATCAGGCCGAGGTCGAGCATCGCCCGGAGGACGACCGTGCGCCTCGCCCGCGCGGCGGCGGGATGCGTGACGGGGTCGTAGGCGTTCGGATCCTGCGGGATCCCGGCGAGCAGCGCCGCCTCGGGCACGTCGAGCTCCACGGCGCCGTGGCCGAAGTAGATGCGGGCGGCCTGCTGGATCCCGTACGCGCCGTTGCCGAAGTAGATCGTGTTCAGGTACTCGGTGAGGATCTTGTCCTTGTCCCAGCGCTTCTCCAGCTGCCAGGCGAGGGCCGCCTCGCGCACCTTCCGTCCGATCGAGACCTCGCTGTCGGCGTAGACGTTCTTCACGAACTGCTGCGTGATCGTCGAGCCGCCCTGCACCGCCTCCTTGCTGCGGACGTCCTCCCAGAGCGCCCGGACGATGCCCCGCACGTCGACGCCTCGGTGCTCGTAGAAGCGCCGGTCCTCGATCGCGACGATCGCGTGCTTCATCCACGGCGAGATCTGGTTCGAGTCCACGAGCACGCGGTTCTCGTCGCCGCGCAGCACCGCGAGCACGGTGCGTCCGTCGCTCGCGTAGACGTAGCCGTTGAGCTCGGGCTGCCGGGACGGCTCGAGCGACGGGACCTCGCTCGCGACCGCCGACACGAGCCCGAACGTGAACGACGCCAGGGCCAGCAGCCCCAGCACGCTCATCAGAGCGAGGAGGCGGAGCTTGCGGATCCGGCGCCCGCGCGCGGTGCGCGGCGCTCCCTTCGGGCTTCGCGTGAGCACGGCGAAGGGCGGGATTCTAGCTTTGGAACGCGGAGACGACCTCGAGCAGCTCGGTGCCGTAGCGCTCGATCTTCACGGGACCGACGCCTGAGACGGACGCGAGCGAGCGCTCGTCCCGCGGCCTCGCCGCCGCGAGCTCGCGCAGGGTCCGGTCCGAGAACACGACGAACGCGGGCACCGCCTCGGCCCGAGCGCGCTCGAGCCGCCAGGCACGGAGGCGCTCGAACAGCGGGTCGCCGTCGGCGGCGCCGCGGGCCGCTGCGGGGGCCGCCAGCCGCGGCGGCGGCTCGTCGGCCGCGCCCGGCCGGAGCAGCGGGAACCCGTCCTCGCTCGTGAACCGCTCGAGGTGCCCGGAGGCGACGAGGACGCCGATCCAGCTCTTGATCCGCGTCGGCGGCGCCGCGGCGAGGATCCCGTAGCCGCGGCTCCGGCGTCCCGTCGGCGGCGCGGCGACCGAGCCGCCGAGGGTCGCGACGAGCCCGGTCGTCCCGAGCGGCCGGGGCAGCCCGCGCACGACCTCGAGGATCGCGGCCGCGACGTCCTCGGGCAGCTCGGCGGGGTCTTCCCCCGCGGTCGTGCGCGCGCGGGCGGTCGCGCCGCTGCAGCGGTCGCACACGCCGCACGGGTCGGCGGACTCGCCGAAATGCTGCGCGATCTCCTCCTGTCGGCAGCGCAGCGACACGGCGTACGCGCTGATCCGCTCGGCGCGCGCGAGCGCCTGCGCGCGGGCCGTCCGGAGCAGCGTCGCCGTCCTGTCCGCCGCGTCGGCGGGGGGCGGGAGCAGCTCGACGGTCATCGCGCGCCCGCGGTCGAAGCCGCGCCGCACGAGCCCGGCCTGCTCGAGCATCCCGACGAGCACGCGAGGGTCGTGCTCCTCCTCGCCGAGCTCGTCCGGTCGGATCGTCGCCACGTCCGCGTCCGCCGCGGCGCGGAGCCGCCGGTACAGCGTGCGGAGCGCGTCCGCCTCGGGCGTGTCGCGCTCGACGAAGCGCCGCAGCGAGGCCGCGTCGCGCCGGCCGGAGAAGAGCACGCAGTCGCTCGCCAGCCCGTCCCGCCCGGCGCGCCCGACCATCTGCACGTAGTCCTCGAGCGATCCCGGCAGGTTGTAGAGGAGGACGAGACGGATGTCCGGCTTGTCGATGCCCATCCCGAACGCGGTCGTCGCCACCACCACGCGGGCCTCGCCGGAGAGGAACGCGTCCTGCGCCGCCGTGCGCTCGCCGGCGTCCATCCCCGCGTGGTAGTGGAGCGCGCGCACGCCGTGGCCGCGCAGGAACCGCCCGAGCTTCTCGCACGACTCGCGCGAGCGCGCGTACACGATCGCCGGCCCGTCGGTGCGGAGGACACGGTCGAGCAGCGCCCGCTTGCGCTCCTCGTCGCCGTCGACCTCCTCGACGGCGTGGTGCAGGTTCGGCCGGACGACGCTCGCGCGGACGACGCGGAACGAGCGTCCGAGCGCGCGGCCGACCTCGCGCTCCGTCTCGGGCGTCGCGGTCGCGGTGAGCCCGAGCACGGGCGGATCGCCCAACTCGGCCAGCGCAGCGCGGATGAACAGGTAGTCGGGCCGGAAGTCGTGGCCCCACATGCTCACGCAGTGAACCTCGTCCACGACCACGAGGCCCACGCGCGCGGCGGCGAGCGTGGCGACGAAGTCGCGACGCCGCAGCCGCTCGGGGGCGGCCAGGAGTAGCGACACGCGCCCCGCCGCGAGCTCCCCGAGCCGACGCTCCGTCTCCTCTGCGGGCAGCGACGAGTTGACCACGGTCGCCCGGGCGGCGACCGCGGGCGGCAGCTTGTCGACCTGGTCCTTCATCAGCGCGATCAGCGGCGAGAGGACGACGGTGGGCCGGGGGAGGAGCATCGCCGCGAGCTGGTACGGCAGCGACTTGCCCGACCCCGTCGGCATCAGCGCGAGCGTGTCGCGGCCGGCGAGCGAGCTCCGGACGACCTCCTCCTGGCCGGGGCGGAAGTCGTCGAAGCCAAAGAGCTCGCGCAGCCTGCCGCGCAGGTGCAGAGGCGTCCAGAGGTCGTCCCCGGCCATCCGGCGAGTCTAGGGAGGCGGGTGGACCGCATCCGTCGCAGCTCCGTGACGCCTCCGTGCCGGATCGCGGACGGCTCGCGTGGGCTAGGTCACGCTCGCGGTGAAGAGCGCGGCGCCCGACGGCTCGTCCGCGCCGTCGCCGGGCTCGAGCGTGACGGCCACCGTCGCGCCCTCGTCCACCGACTGGTCGAGCACGAACACCTCCCGCCCGCCCTCGGCGTCGAACACGCCGGCCGACGTCGGGCGCCCGTCGCGGATCACCCACGCCTGGTACGTCTTCCCCTGCGGCGCCGGCTCGAGCGAGACGACCAGTGCCGCCCGGCCGGTCGGAGAGACGAGCAGGCGCCCGTCGGCGCCGTCCAGGGAGACGGCGGCGGCGTTCGGGTCGGCGAGCAGCGCGGTGGCCTCCCGCTGCGCGTCCAGGTCGTTCGACAGGGAGACGCCCCAGATCCCGAGCCCGATCGCGATCGCGGCGGCCGCGGCGGCGACGCCGGAGGCGACGAGCGCGATGCGGCGCCACGGCCGCAGCGGGACGACGTTCGAGCGCTCGGCGCGGGCGGCCTCGAGGATCCGTCCGCGGAGCCGTGCCGGCGGCGGCGGCGAGTCGGCGGCGAAGGCGAGCGACGCGGCCGCCTCGCGCAGCGCCGGGAGCTCGGCGCGGCAGCGCTCGCACGTGCGGAGATGCGCTTCGTACGCCTCCCGCTCGGCCTCGTCGAGCGCGTCGAGGGCGTAGGCCGCGATCAGCTCGTGGGCGTCCATGCGTCCTCCTGGTGCGCGTCGCCGAGGAGCTCGGCGAGTCGCCTGAGCCCGGCGAACATCCGGCTCTTGATCGTACCGAGGGGCTCGCCCAGCCGGTCCGCGAGCTCCGACTGCGTGAACCCGCCGAAGTACGCGAGCTCGAGGGCCTCCCGCTGCGCGTCGGGGAGCTGCGCGAGCGCCGCCTGGACGCGCTCCCGCTCGAGCCGGAGCAGCGCGTCGGCGTCCGCGCCGCCGCCGGTCGGTTCCGGCGCGTGCTCCAGCGGCTCGGCGCGCCGCCGCTCCTCGCGGCGCACGACGTCGACCGCGCGGCGGTGCACGAGCGTGAGCAGCCACGTGCTCGCCCGCGCCCGCTCGGGCACGAACCTTCGCGCCGTCCGCCAGAGCGCGAGGAACGCGTCCTGGACGGCGTCCTCCGCCAGCGCCGGGTCGCGCAGGACGCGCAGGGCGAGCCCGTACGCGGTGCGCCCGTAGCGGTCGTAGAGCTCGCCGAGCGCACCGTCCTCGCCGCGTGCGACGAGCGCCACGAGCGCCTCGTCCGACAGGTGCGCGAGCTCGTCCTGCACCGGCCGAAGGGTATGCCGCCGCCGTTCCGCGGAGAGCCCGTTCACGCGGGTGGTTCGCCGGCCGCCCTCGATCGGTTCGGGGCGATCGGCGCGCCGAACCGGTCCGGGGCCTCGGGCGAATGGACGGCGCCGGCGGCACCCTCAACCTCGACGGCCGCCGGGAAAGGAGAACCGATGCGCACCGCCGCACTCACCGCGCTCGCCGTCGCAGCCGTGCTCGCAGTGGCCGTGGCCGCCGCCGTCCGCGCGCCCGCGCCGGCGCCGGCCGCGGCCTCGAGCCACCGGGAGGCGCCGCTGATCGCCGAGGATCCGGCCGCGGACGCGACCGACCTCTACGCGTTCCGGAGCCCGGATCGCCCGGACACGGTCACGATCCTCGGCAACTGGATTCCCGCCGAGGACCCGGCCGCCGGCCCGAACTGGTACGTGTTCTCGCCGCGGGCCCGCTACGGGCTCCACGTCGACCGCACCGGCGACGGCAAGGCCGACGTGTCCTACTACTTCCGCTTCCGCACCAAGGAGCCGGTCGCGTTCCTCGGCAACACCGCGCAGACGTACAGCGTCACGCGGGTCGTCGGCAGCCGCTCGACCGTGCTGGCGTCTGGGCTGCAGACGCCGCCGAACAACATCGGCCCGCGCTCGACCCCGAACTACCGCAGCCTCGCCGCGGCGGGCGTCCACGACCTGCCGGGCGGCGCGAAGGTGTTCGCCGGCCAGCGCGACGACGCCTTCTTCGGCGACATCGGGGCGATCTTCGACCTCGTCGCGATCCGCAACGGCACGGGTGCGACCGGCGGCGGGAAGGACTTCTTCGCCGGCTACGGCGTCCACGGGATCGCGCTCCAGCTGCCGATCGCCGAGCTCGACACCCCGAGCCACGTGATCGGCGTCTGGATGACGACCGAGCGCCAGCGGATCGCGATCCGGCAGACGAAGGGGCGGGCGAAGGCCGCCGCGCAGTGGGTGCAGGTCGCGCGCCTCGGCAACCCGCTCGTCAACGAGGTGCTGATCCCGACCCCGCTGAAGGACCGGTGGAACGCGCTCGGCCCGGACCAGGACGCGCAGTTCGCCCGCTACGTCCGCGAGCCGATCCTGGCCTCGCTGCTGAACCAGCTCTACCCGTCGCTCGGGCCGTTCCAGACGACCGGGCGCGACGACCTCGTCGCCGTGCTGCTGACGGGCGTCCCCAACCTGAACAACACGGGGACGACGCTCGCCGACATGCTGCGACTCAACCTCTCGACCCCGGTCACGGCGAAGCCCAACCGGCTCGGAGTCCTCGGCGGCGACGTCGCCGGATGGCCGAACGGCCGGCGGCTCGGAGACGACGTGATCGACATCGCCGAGCGGGCGATCGCCGGCGCGTTGATCGGCAAGAGCCTGCCCCTCGGCGACGGCGTCGACGCGAACGACCGGACGAACCTCTCCGCGTTCCCGTACGAGCCCGACCCGCGGAGCGGCTTCGACAACTCGAAGGGCGTCACCTTCCCGACCACGGGCTGACGTCCTGCGGACGGGGCGGGACCGAACCGGCCCGCCCCGTCCGGCGAACGAACCGCGACCAGGAAGGGAGCACGGATGCCGAACGTCGTCACCCGCAGGAAGGCCGTCGCCGTCGCGACCGCGAGCCTCGTGCTCCTGGTCGCCGTCGCCCTGGGCGGCACGCTTCGCGGCGAGGACGGCGTCCGGGCCGCGGGCGGCGACGCCCGCTCGCTCACCCGGCTCGGGATCACGCTCCAGCAGCGCTGGCGCGAGACGGCCGACGCCTCGTACCTCGCCCGCTCGGGCGACGCGCTCCGACGGGCGCTCGCGCTCGCGCCCGGGGATCCCGAGGCCACGAGCGCGTTCGCCTCGCTGGCGCTCTCGCAACACCGCTTCCGCGACGCGCTCGCCGCGGGACGGCAGGCGCGCAGGCTCGCGCCGGGCACCGCCCGCAACCTCGGGATCGTCGGCGACGCCCTGCTCGAGCTCGGACGGTACGAGGAGGCCTTCGCCGCGTACGACGCCCTCGCGGCACGCAAGCCGGGGCTCGGCGCATACGCGCGCGTGGCGCACGCGCGGGAGCTCATCGGGCAGCCGCGCGCCGCGATGGAGGCGATGCGGCTGGCGCTCGACGCCGCCGGCCCGGGCGAGCCGCAGGCGTGGACGCACGTCGAGCTCGCGAAGCTCCACTTCGGCCTCGGGGAGCTCGGGCCGGCACGCCGTCACGCCCGCGCCGCGCTTGCGGCGTTCCCGGGCTACGTCTACGCACTCGACCTGCTCGCCCGGATCGAGTTCGCGCGCGGCGACCGCGCCGGGGCGCTCTCGCTGGCGGAGCGCGCGACCCGTCGCGTGCCGCTGCCGCAGTTCGTCGGCACCCTCGCCGACCTCCGGCGCGCGTCGGGGCGCGGGGCGGGCGAGCAGCTTCGACTCGTCGGCGCGATCGAGCGTGTCCTGCGTGCCGGCGGCATTCGCACCGACCTCGAGACCGCGCTCTTCGACGTCGACCACGGCCGGCGCCTCGCGGACGCGCTCGCGCGGGCCCGCCGGGCCTACCGCGAGCGGCCGAGCATCGACGCGGACGACGTGCTCGGCTGGGCGCTGACCCGCTCGGGCCGCTGCGACGACGGCCTCCGGTACGCGCAGCGTGCGCTCCGCCTCGGCACGCTCGACGCCTCGAAGCTCTTCCACCTCGGCATGGCCCTGCGCTGCGCCGGCCGTCCGCTCGCCGCGCGGCACTCGTTCGGGCGCGCGCTCCGGCTCAACCCGTACTTCTCGCCCCGCTGGGCGCCCGTCGCACGGAACGCCGCCGCATGAGGCGCCTGCTCGTGCTCTGCCTGCTCGCGCTCGCGCTGCCCGCCGCGGCGACGGCGCATCCGCTCGGGAACTTCACCGTCAACCGCTACGGCGAGCTCGTCGTCTCGGGCGACCGCCTCTACCTCCGCTACGTGCTCGACCTCGCCGAGATCCCGGCCTTCCAGGAGGGCGACGAGGTGCGTCGGCCCGGGTTCGCCGCACGCCTCGCCCGGGGACTGACGGTGGAGGTCGACGGCCGCCGCGCCCCGCTGCGCACGCTCGATTCCCGCGCCACCGCGCGGCCGGGCGCCGGCGGCCTCGACACGCTGCGCTTCGAGGCGGTGTACGACGCCGGGCCGGCCGGGCGCTCGCTGCTCGTCCGTTCGCGGGCCTTCGGCGATCGCCTCGGCTGGCGCGAGCTCGTCGTCCGCGCCGAGCGCGGCGCGCGGATCGAGCGCTCCACCGTGGCGGCCACGAGCGCGAGCGACGCGCTCCGCCGGTACCCGAAAGGGGACCCGCTCGACGTCGGGAGCGCGAGCGCTGTCGCGGTACCCGGCAGCGAGCCGGGCAGCCCGCCCGCGATCGGCGAGGGGATGCGGACGGCTCGCGCCGAGTCGCTCGTCGCCGGCGACCTCTCGCCCGGGTTCGTCTTCGCGTCCCTGCTCCTCGCCCTGTTCTGGGGCGCGGCCCACGCCCTCGGGCCGGGACACGGCAAGGCGATCGTCGCCGGCTACCTCGTCGGCGCACGCGGCACGTCGCGCCATGCCCTGCTGCTCGGCCTGATCGTGACGGTGACGCACACGGTCGGCGTCTTCGCGATCGGGCTGGTGACGCTCGCGCTCTCGAGCGTGCTCCTGCCCGAGCAGCTCTATCCCTGGCTCAACCTCGCCGCCGGGCTGCTCGTCCTCGGGGTCGGCGCCGGCGTCCTCCGCCAGCGCCTCGCGCACGCACGCGCGCCCGTGCGAGGGCACCACCACGACCACCGTCACCACGAGCTCACCGCCCGCGGCCTCCTCGGCGTCGGCGTCTCGGGCGGGATCGTCCCGTGCCCGACGGCGCTCGTCGTCCTCCTCGCCGCGATCTCCCTGCACCGCGTCGGCTTCGGCCTGCTGCTGATCGTCGCGTTCAGCGTCGGCCTCGCAGCCTCGATCTCGGGACTGGGCCTCCTCGCCGTCGGCGCCCGGCGCGTCCTTGGCGGACTCGGCTCCGACGGCCGCCTCGTCCGCACGCTCCCCGCCGCCAGCGCCGTCCTCGTCCTTGTGCTCGGGCTCGGCATGACCGTCCGTGCGCTCGCCCCGCTCGTCTGAAAGGAGGGTCCCGTGTTCGGACTCGACGACTCCATCGCCTCCGCCTCCGACGGCACGAGCCTGTGGCTCGTCGCGCTCGTCGCGATCCTGCTCGGGCTCCGCCACGCGACCGATCCGGATCACGTGACGGCGGTGACGACGCTCGTCGCCTCGACCCAGGACCGCGCCACCCGGCGCGCGGCGGCGCTCGGCGCCGCCTGGGGCCTCGGCCACGCGCTCGCGCTGTTCGCCTTCGGCCTGCCGCTCCTCCTCTTCGGCGCGGCCCTTCCCGACACGGTGCAGCGCCTGGCCGAGACGGCGGTCGCGTTGCTGATCGTCGGCCTCGCCGTGCGCCTGCTCGTCCGCTGGCGTGGCGGCCGGCTCGTCGTCCACCCGCATCCGCACGCGCACGGAGCGCGGACCGCGTCGGGCGCGTTCGGGATCGGGCTCGTGCACGGCATGGGCGGGAGCGCCGGCGTCGGCGTCCTGATCGTCGCGTCCGTCGCGACGACGTCCCTCGCCGTCGTCGCCCTCGCGCTCCTCGCCGCCTGCACCGCGGTCTCGATGACGCTCCTCACCACCGGCTTCGGGCGCGCTCTCGTCAGCCGTCCCGTGCGCGCCGCGTTCGGCGCGGTCGCCCCGGCCCTCGGCGCGGGCGGGCTCGCCTTCGGCCTCTGGTACGGGGGCGCGGCGTGGAGCGTGTTCCCGTATCCCTTCTAGGGCCCGCCCCTACAATCGCGCGGTGGCGATCGCCGAGCTGACGCGGAACGCCGTCGACGTCCTGCCGGAGGGAGGGCTCGAGGCCAAGCTGGCGCTCCGCCGCCCGTTGCGCGTGAAGCTCGGGATCGACGTCACCTCGCCCGACATCCACGTGGGGCGGGCGGTCCCGCTCCAGCGGATGCGTGCGTTCCAGGACCAGGGCCACGTCGGGGTCCTGATCGTCGGCGACTACACGACCCGGATCGGCGACCCGTCCGGCCGCTCGGCCGAGCGGCCGATCCTCTCGGACGAGGAGATAGACGAGCACGCGCGCACGTACGTCGAGCAGGCGTACCTGATCCTCGACCGCGAGCGGACAGAGGTCCGGTTCAACGGCGAGTGGCTCTCCGAGCTCACGTTCGCCGACGTGGTGCGCCTGACGCGGACCCTCACCGTCGCGCGCCTGCTCGAGCGCGACGACTTCGCGAAGCGCTTCGCCGCGCAGCAGCCGATCTCGGTGTCCGAGCTGCTCTACCCGCTGATGCAGGCGTACGACTCGGTCGCCGTCCAGGCGGACGTCGAGCTCGGCGGCACCGACCAGCTGTACAACCTCCTCGCCGGTCGCGAGGTGATGGCGGCGTACGGGCTCGAGCCGCAGGTGGTGCTGACGACGCCGCTGCTGCTCTCCTGGGACGGCGAGAAGATGAGCTCGTCCGTCGGCAACAACATCCCGCTGACGGCCCCGCCCGAGGAGCAGTTCGGCCGCACGATGCGGGTTTCCGACGCGCTCTTGGCGGACTGGTACCGGCTCGTCTGGGAGCGCGAGCTCCCCGCCGACGCCGACCCGATGCAGGCGAAGCTCGCCCTCGCGCGCTTCGTCGTCGCGCGGTCGCACGGGGAGGAGGCGGCGGCGCGGGCCGAGGCGCACTTCACGCGCGTCGTCCGGGAGGGCTCGGCGCCGGAGGACGTGCCCGAGCTGCCGCTGCCGCCCGACGATCCCGTCCACCTGCCGCGGCTCCTCGCCGACAGCGGGCTTGCCGGCTCGACGAGCGAGGCGCGCCGGCTGATCGCGCAGCGCGCGGTGCGGATCGACGGCGAGCCGGTGACGGAGCTCGACCTGCCTCGTCACCGGCTCGCCGGTACGCTCGTCCAGGCGGGGAAGCGCCGGTTCGCGCGGTTCGCCGCCAGCTGACGTCGACCCCTCCGGACTCCTTGACAGCGAGGCCGTCGCTGCTAGGATTCACCGGCCGCTCGACAGGGCGGCGCGAGGTCCCGACCACGACTGGAGCGCCTTCGGACGCAAGCGGATACGACGCTGAACCCGCTACTCTGGAGGCCTCTGGCGCGAGTCGGAGGCTTTTTTTCGGTCGGTTCGCCGGCGCGGTCTTTGAAAACTCAACAGCGTGAACGAACGCCGAGACCTCGAGTCCCGGCGCCGGCTTGCCTCGTGCAAGGCGTCGCTCGGACGAGAGGCTCAAATCCCGTCAACCCCTTCGGGGGATGACACTTTGAGCTCAAGCTCGACTGAAGAAGTTCGTCCCTCTCGAGGGACGGTTCAGTTTCTTCACGGAGAGTTTGATCCTGGCTCAGGACGAACGCTGGCGGCGCGCCTAACACATGCAAGTCGAGCGAGAACCAGGCCTTCGGGCCTGGGGACAGCGGCGAACGGGTGAGTAACACGTGAGTGATCAACCCTCGGCACCGGGATAGCCCGGGGAAACC
>DATIDD010000057.1:0-2693 GCA_035456465.1 Gaiellaceae bacterium
GAGACGCCGTAGTGGACGATCGCGTAGAGGCGGCCGGAGAAGTTGACCTTGAGCCCGTGCGTCAGGTGGCCGCCGTGGTCGAGTCGCAGGGACAGCACGGTGTCGCCCGGCTCGAGGAGCCCGAGGTAGACGGCCATGTTCGCCTGCGCCCCGGCGTGCGGCTGGACGTTCGCGTGCTCCGCGCCGAAGAGCGCCTTCGCGCGGTCGATCGCGAGCTGCTCGATCTCGTCGACGTACTCGCAGCCGCCGTAGTAGCGGCGTCCCGGATACCCCTCGGCGTACTTGTTCGTCAGCACCGAGCCCACGGCCTCGAGCACCGCCGGCCACGTGAAGTTCTCGGAGGCGATCAGCTCGATCTGGCCGCGCTGTCGATCGGCCTCCCGGCCGATCAGCGCAGCGATCTCGGGATCGTGCTCCGCGAGCCCCCCGGTCCGCAGACGCTCCAGGTGGTCGGCGGCGACTGCCACGTGGCGGATGCTACTGCAGGCTGCCGCCGTCGAGCCCTGGGGCCGTCAGCGGAGCCGGAAGACCGACTGCGTGAAGTCCTGCTTGCGATCGAAGCGACCGCGGTCGTTCCCGAGGCCGCCGAACACGAGGTCCGCGCCCCCGCCGCGCGCGGCGACGAAGTCGTTCCCCGACCCGCCGATGATGCGGTCGCGGCCCGCTCCCGGCACGAGGTAGTCGCCACCCGGCCCGCCGACGAGGACGTCGTTCCCGGCGCGTCCCACGAGCACGTCGGCGCCCCCGAGGCCGCAGATCACGTCGCGGCCGCGGGTCCCCACGAGACGGTCCGGGCCGTTCGTCCCCACGATCGTGCAGCGGAGGGCCCGGCCGCGCTCGTCCCGCGGCCGCGATGCCGTGCCGAACGAGGCGGTCGCCCCGCTCGCGGTGCCTGCGCCGTTCTCCGCCACCACGCGGAAGCCGTAGCGTGTGCCGGGCGTGAGCCCGGCGAGAGCGATCGAGAGGCGGCTCGGCGTGGCCGACGCCGCCGCGACGACCGTGGCGCTCCGCGAGACGACCGCGCCGCGGCGCGTGAGCTCGATCCACACCCGAGCCGCCAGCCCGTTCGTCGTCACGTCGACACCGATCCGCGCACGGCGCATCGAGATCGCGGAGGCCGTCGCGCGCCCGATCGCCGGCACACCCGCTGTGCGGAACGCGACGTCCGTCCCCCTCGTCGTCCCCGCCGAGCTGCGTGCGACGAGCCGAGCGTGGTACTCCGTGCCCGGCGTGAGCCCGGCCAGCGTCTCCGACACCGCGACCGCGCCGCGCCCCGAGCCGGCGCTCCTGACGACGGTCGACGTGCCGTACGACGTCGTCGTCCCGAGCTCGAACCACCAGGTCGTCGAGCGCCCGACGGGGTCGACGCTGCCCGTGAGGACGACGGTGACCCCGCTGACCTGCGGCGGCCCCGTGCCGGCGAGCGGGCCGGCGCTCGTCGTGAAGGACCTGGTGGAGCCCGCGGCCGTCGCGGCGTCGCTCCGGGCGACGAGGCGGTAGTAGTAGCGCGTCCCCGGCTGCAGGCCGCCGAGCTGCGCGTCGATCCTCGCCGAGCGCGTCCCGAATCCCGCGTCGAGGTCGCCAGTCCGGCTCCCGAGCGACGTCGACGTCCCGTACTCGAACCATGCGACGGTGCCGCGGCCGTTCGCGTTCACCGAGCCGCTCACGCGGGCGGACGAGACGGTGATCGCATCTGCGCCGCCGGTGGTGACCGACGGGCCCCGGTCGGTGCGGAAGGAGCGGTCGGCGCCGCGTGTCGTGCCGAGGTCGTTCGCGGCGACGAGGCGGAAGTGGTACGTCACCCCCGCCCTCAGGCCGCCCAGTCGCAACGACACCTGCACGGGCTCGCTGCCCGATCCCGCCGACGCCGTGTCGGTGCGCGACCCGTAACCCGTGCTCGTGCCGTACTCGATCCACCACCCAGTGGAGCGTCCGTTCGGGTCGACCGACCCCCCGACGGTCGCCGACGTCGGCCCGAGCGCCCACGCGTTGGACGTCGTCACGGCGGGCGCCGCGCGCGTCTGGAACGTCGCGTCCGTGCCGCGGCTCGTCCCGCTCGCGTTCGTCGCGACCAGTCGGTAGTGGTACGTGACGCCGGTCGTGAGGCCCCGGAGCTGCTCGGTGACGTCGACCTGTCCCGTCCCGTTGCCCGCGCTCCGCGCATCCGTTCGGCTCCCGTACGAGGTCGTCGCGCCGTACTCGACGTACCAGCTCGTGGCCTCGCCCCCCGGATCCACCTTGCCCGTGACGACCGCGGTCGTTGCGCCGACCGACGTCGCCGCACCCGTGGTCACGGCCGGTCCCTTCGCGAGCGCCTGCGGCGTGGCGGCGAGCGCGAGGCCCGCGACGGCGGCGGCGAGGATGCGTCCCACGGCCCCGAGTCTTCTCCCGACGCGTTAGATCACCGTCGGCTCGGGGTTAACGATCCGTAAGAGCAGCGCCGGCACGTTCGAGCGCCTCCGCGGCGCGGACGGCGCCTTCGCGCAGGATCACGGGCTCGGTGCCCGTCACGTCGACCACGGTCGACGGCGTGCCCGGCAGCTCGCCTCCGTCGACGACCGCTCCCGCGACCGCGACGAGCTCGGGCGGCACGTCGGCGATGCGCCTCGGATCGGGCCCGCCCGGGAGGTTCGCGCTCGTGGCGACGAGTGCCCCGAGCGCGGTGAGGACCGCGCCACCCGGCCCGCCGAGCG
>DATIDD010000058.1:0-128685 GCA_035456465.1 Gaiellaceae bacterium
CTCTACGTCACCCACGACCTGGGGCTCGCGGCCCGTGCGGGGCGCATGATCACGATCCGCGACGGCCTCGTCGTCGGACAGTGAGGAGGCGGTCATGGCAACGGCCGTCCTCAAGAAGTCCGTCAAGGACCTGACGCGGCGCAAGGCGCGCGCGCTCTTCGCCGTCCTGACGCTGGCCTTCGCGGTCGCGGGCGTCGGCGTGTTCGCGGCGCCGTCGCTGATGGACCGCGCGATGCAGGACGAGGTCGAGGCGAACCGCCTCCCCGACCTCACCCTGAGCACGAAGCCGCTCGAGGTGACGCCGGCGCAGCTCGCCGAGCTCGGCCGGCTGCCGAACGTACGGGCCGCCGGCGCCCGCAGCTACTTCCAGACACGGGTGTGGGTCGGCGAGCGGCGCGTGGACGCCCTCGTGATCGGCGTCCCCGACTTCGCGCGGCAACCCGTGAACGTCGTCTCCGTCGTCTCCGGCGCCGCGCCCGACTCCTGGACCGTCCTCACGGACGTCCAGAACGAGAAGCAGGGCCGCTACGCGGGCGTGGCCGGCGACGAGCTGAAGGTGATCGGCGTCGGCGACCGCACGCTGACGGTCCGCGTGGCCGGCGTCGGACGGAACCTCGTCGGGGGCCAGTACGCGAGCGACGCCGCCTCCGTCGTCCTGTACACGACGCCGAAGCTGATCGAGCGGCTGGGCGCGGATCCGGGGTTCAGCAGCCTCGAGTTCCGCCTCGACGACGCGAGCGCCGCCGCGGCCGACCGCACCGTCGACGACGTCGCCGCGTACCTGAAGGCGAACACCGCCTTCACGTCGTTCTCGGACCTCCCGGACATCCGCGAGCCGGGCACGTACCCGGGCAAGGACCTGTTCGACCAGCTCGCGTCGCTGATGAACGTGTTCACGGTGCTGGCGCTGATCTCGGCGCTCGTGCTGATCGCGAACACGATGACGACCCTGATCGGCGAGCAGCGGCGCGAGATCGGGATGATGAAGGCGATCGGCGGCACGCGCCGGCAGATCTCGCGCGTGTACCTGCGCACGGCGCTGCTGCTCGGAGCCGCCGGCTCGGTCGTCGGCGTCGGGCTCGGGGTGCTGATCGCGAACGCGATCGTCCGCTACTTCGGCTCGAGCTTCTTCGCGATCTCGCCGGGATTCGACGTCGTCCTCCCGGTGGTGATCGCGAGCATCGTGCTCGGGCTCGTCGCACCACCGCTGGCGGCGCTGCCGGCGATCCGCCGCGGGGCTCGTGTGCCCGTGCGAGAGGGCCTCGAAGAGGTGCCCGCGCTCGAAGGCGGGCAGGCCGTCGTCGACCGGGCGCTGCGCCGGCTCGGCTTCATGCCGCGCACGGCGCAGATCGGGGTCCGCAGCGTCACCAGACGCGCGCGACGCAGCCTCGGCACCGTGGTGCAGATCGGCCTCGCGGTGGCGACGCTCCTCGGCGTGCTCGCGCTCGTCAACAGCGTCACCCAGACGACGAACGAGGTCTGGGACGAGATGACGTACGACCTCACCCTCGACACCGTCGTCGGCAAGCAGTTCGACGCCGGCGCGGAGCGCCTGATCCGCGACACGCCGGGCGTGGCACGGGCACAGCCGATGCTGGCCAACGGCCTGAAGTTCGAGGGCGACGACGCGTTCGCGATGGGCCTCGCCGACCGGCAGATGTTCGCGCCGAAGCTGATCGACGGCCGCTGGTACACGCCGGCTGAGAGCGCGTCGAACGCCCGCGTCGCCGTGATCGCGGAGAACATCGCCCGTGTCACGGGCACCGAGGTCGGCGACGAGGTGACGCTCGAGACGGCGGCAGGCCCGGCGTCGTTCCGGATCGTCGGCGAGACCTCGAACCAGTGGAACAACGGGCTGAACTTCTACGTCCCGCTCTCGACGCTGCAGGAGGTGCTCGGCACCGACACCGTCAACGGCTACTTCGTCGGCACCACGAGCGGCGACCACGACGCGATCGACCGGACGACGACGCGGCTCGAGAACCGGCTCGCCGGTGCCGGGTACGCCGTCGACACGCAGGTCAAGTGGTCCGGCCAGGAGGCGAACGTCCGCAGCAACCGCCAGATCAGCTCGGCGATCGCCCTCCTCGGGCTGCTCGTGGTCGCGATCAGCATGGTCGGCCTGATCAACGCGATCACGATGAGCGTGCTCGAGCGGACGCGGGAGATCGGCGTGCTGCGCTGCATCGGCGCCCGCGCCCGCGACATCCGCCGGATCTTCACCGCCGAGGGGCTCGCGGTCGCCGTGGCGGGCTGGCTGGTCGGGATCCCGCTCGGCTACGCGCTCGCGCGCACGTTCATCTGGCTGATGCGGGTGTTCCTGAACATCGAGTTCGCGTTCACGTTCCCGCCGCTGAACCTGCTGATCGCGCTCGTGGGCACGGTCGTGCTCGCGCTCCTGATCATGCGGATCCCGCTGCGCCGAGCGGTCCGCCTCAAGCCCGGGGACGCGATTCGCTATGCGTGAGCCGACGCGCCGCGAGACGCTCCTCTTCAGGGTCGCGATCGCGATCCTGGCGGCGCACGCCGTCGTCGACGCGTTCCTCGCACCGGAGCCGGGAACGGGATGGGACGACCACCTCGTCCGCGGCTCGGTGACGCTCGCGCTGCTGGCGGCCGCGGCGGCGGCGTACCCGCGACTGCGGGCGGGCGCACGGGCCGCGGTCGCGGCGCTCCTCGGCGTGCTGTCGCTCGTCGGGGCGGCACTCGCCGTGTTCGACGCACGCGCGGTGGGCGCCCGTGGCGAGGACTGGACGGGGTTCCTGCTCGGACCGGTCGCGGTCGTCCTGTGCGTGATCGCCGTCGCCCTCCTGTGGCGGTCGCGGAAGCCGGGCCGGCTGCGCTACCTCCGGCGCGCCGGGGTCGCCCTCGCCGCGGTCGTGGCGGTGTACGTCGTCGTCGTGCCGCTGGCGGTCGCGATCGTCGCCACGCACCGCCCGCGCGCGGAGGTCGTGCTGCTCGACCTCGGCCGGCGCTACGAGGAGGTCACGCTGCGCACCGCCGACGGGCTCGACCTCGCGGGGTGGTACGTGCCGTCGCGCAACGGCGCGGCCGTCGTCTCCTTCCCGACCCGGAAGGGAAAGCCCGAGCAGGCGCGGATGCTCGCGCGCCACGGGTACGGCGTCCTCCTCCTCGACGCGCGCGGCTACGACGGCAGCGACGGCGACCCCAACGTCTACGGCTGGGAGACCGACGCGGACATCGACGCCGCCGTGGCGTGGCTGCAGCGGCGACCGGACGTTCGCGACGGCCGCGTCGGCGGGATCGGCTTCTCCGTCGGCGGGGAGATGATGCTCACCGCGGCCGCGTCCAACGACGGCCTCCGCGCCGTCGTCTCCGAGGGCGCCGGGGAGCGCTCGGTGCGCGAGACCCTCATCCGCGGCCCGCGCGCATGGCCCGCCGTGCCGACGATGGCCGTGCAGACGGCCGCCGTCGCCGTCCTCAGCGGCACGCCGCCGCCGGCGCCGCTCGACGACCTCGTCGCCCGGATCGCGCCGCGCCCGGTGCTCCTCATCTCCGCCGGGCGCGGAGGCGGCGGCGAGGAGCTGAACGTCGACTACTTCCGTGCCGCGTCGGAGCCGAAGGCCCTGTGGGAGGTTCCGGAAGCGGGGCACGTCGGCGGCTACCAGGCGCGACCGCGAGAATACGAGCGGCGCGTGGTCGGCTTCTTCGACCGGGCGCTCGCCGTCGAACCGGAGGTCTCGAGATGACCGCCCACCAGCTGTCGAAGCTCCGCGAGGTCGACGTCCAGGCGCTCGACGCGGCACGGCTCGAGCCGCTGATCGGGACCGCCCGGATGGCGCGGTTCGAGCGAGTGGCCGAGGAGGCGCAGGCCGCGCTCGCCGGGAGCTCCGTCATCAACGTCAACTCCACCGCGGTCGGCGGCGGCGTCGCCGAGATGCTGCAGACGCTGCTCGCCTACGCGCGCGGCGCGGGCGTCGACGCACGCTGGGTGGTGATCGAGGGCGACCCCGCCTTCTTCGCGATCACGAAGCGCACCCACAACGGCCTCTACGGCGGCCCCGGCGACGGCGGCGAGCTCGGGAGCGTCGAGCGCGGCCACTACGAGCACGTGCTGCGCCAGAACGCAGACGAGCTGCTCGCACTCGTGCGGCCCGGGGACGTCGTCCTGATCCACGACCCGCAGCCGGCCGGCCTCGCCGCGGCGGCGAAGGCCGCCGGCGCCCAGGTCGTCTGGCGCTGCCACGTCGGCGCCGACGAGCAGAACGCGTGGACGGCGCGGGCATGGGAGTTCCTTCGCCCCTACCTCGAGGACGTGGACGCGATCGTCGTCTCCCGCGCGGCGTTCGCCCCGTCGTGGGCGGACCCCGCGCGGACGTACGTGATCCCGCCGTCGATCGACCCGTTCTCGGCGAAGAACGAGCCGATGTCGACCCGGAACGTCCGGCTGGCGCTCTCCTACGTGGGCCTCCTCGACGGCGACGGCCCCCCGCCCGCCGTCCCGTTCGCGCGCCGCGACGGCTCGCCCGGCCGGATCAACCGTCACGTCGACGTCCTGCAGACCGGCCCGGCCGCGCCCGTCGACGCGCCGCTCGTCGTCCAGGTGTCCCGGTGGGACCGGATGAAGGACATGCCCGGCGTGATGACGGGCTTCGCCGAGCACGTCGACCCGTCGCTCGGCGCCCACCTCCTGCTCTGCGGGCCGGCGGTGACGGGCGTGGCAGACGATCCGGAGGCGGTCGAGGTGCTCGACGAGTGCGTCGCGGACTGGCGGCGCCTGCCGCATGCGATCCGGACTCGGGTCCACCTCGTCTGCACGCCGATGGCGGACCCGGACGAGGCGGCCGCGATCGTCAACGCGATCCAGCGGCACGCTGCGGTCGTCGTCCAGAAGAGCATCGCCGAGGGCTTCGGGCTGACCGTCGCGGAGGCGATGTGGAAGGAGCGCCCGATCGTCGCGTCGGCGGTCGGCGGCATCGCCGACCAGGTCGAGCACGGCGAGCACGGGCTGCTCGTCGACGACGCCACCGACCTGCCGGCGTTCGGCGCCGCCGTCGAGCAGCTCCTCGAGGATCCCGGGGAGGCCGCACGCCTCGCAGCGAATGCGCGCGCGAGAGCGGTGGCCGAGTTCCTCGGCGACCGGCACCTCGAGCAGTACGGGCGCCTGTTCCAGCAGCTCGCGGCCGACTCGTCCTGAACGCGCGGTCACGGGCGCCGCTCAGTCGAGGCGCACCGGCAGGCGCTCGTCGCGCGGCCCGAGAACGAACGCCTCGGAGACGGTGGCGCGGTAGAGGCGGTGGCGGGCGGGAGCGCACACGTCCGCCGGCGTCCACGGGCTGAGCCCCTGCGCCTCGGACACGCGCGAGTAGACCGCGAGGCCACGCTCGAGCTCGTCGCCCGGAACCTGCTCGGCCACCACGGCGAAGTACGCCGCCTGCGCGCGGCCGGGCGTCACCCGCGAGTCGAAGATCACGATGCTCGCCTCCGGCCGCGCCGCGACGTTGCGCGAGTGACGCGCCTCCGGCGACGAGACCCAGAAGAACTCGCGGGCATCGGCCGTCGCGTACCACACAGGCGAGACCCACGGCACCCCGGAGGCGTCGGCGGTGCCGAGCGTCAGGTACCGGTTCGCGCGGACGATCCGCCGCGCGGTCCCCGCCGGGTCAGGCTCGGCGGCCGCGCCGCGCCCGTCCCGCCGCGGGCCGCCCACGACCCGGAAGCGGAGGTCGGTCACCTGCCCTGATGCCGCGACGACCGTCCGCTCGAGCTCGACGCGGCCCCGCCCGGCGCCGTCGTGGAGCCGGACGCCCTCCCCGAGCAGGACCGGCGCGACGTGCACGACGAGCTCGTCGAGCAGCCCCTCCTCGATGCACTGCCGGGCGACGTCGGCGCCGAGGACGACCACGTCCGCCTCGCCGGCCGCAGCCCTGGCGCGGTCGACCGCGGCGCGGATGTCCTCGTCGACGAACGTGCCCGTCATCCACTCGGGGACGGTGTCCGGCGGACGGTGGGTGAGGACGAAGAACGGCCCGCTCCACGCCCCGCCGTAGAAGCCGCCCCGCTCCCGGTCCTCGACCTCGTACGTGCGCCTGCCGACGAGGAGCGCCCCCGTCGTCGCGATCACCTCGGCCGCCGTCTCGTTCGGGCCGGCCTGGCCGCGCACCCAGTCCATCGAGTCGCCCGGGCCGGCGATGAATCCGTCGAGCGACATCGTCACGTGCCAGAGAACGCGTCCCACGAGCAGACCTCCTCCGCGTTGCCGTTCCCCTTCGACGCGGACGGGACACGTGACCCGTCGCTCGCGCGTCCGTCACACTCACACGGTGCGCTACGAGCTCGAGTTCGAGGACACGTTCGAGGGCGACGCGCTCGACCAGCGCCGCTGGCTCCCCTACTACCTCCCGCACTGGAGCAGCCGCGAGCGGGCCGCGGCGCGGTACGAGGTCGGCGGCGGCGTCCTCCGGCTGCTGATCGAGGAGGGCCAGCAGCCCTGGTGCCCGGAGCTCGACGGCGCGACGCGCGTCTCGTCGCTGCAGACGGGAGCCTTCGCCGGGCCGGTCGGGAGCGCCGTCGGCCAGCACCGCTTCGACCCGCGGGCGGTCGTCCGCGAGGCGCAGCCGAACGTCCGCCTGTACACGCCGAGGCACGGGCGGATCGAGCTCGTCGCACGCGCGTGCGCCGACCCGCGCACGATGGTCGCGCTCTGGATGATCGGCTACGAGGACGAGCCCGACCGGTCGGCGGAGATCTGCGTCTGCGAGATCTTCGGCCGCGACGTCGGGCCCGACCACGCCCTCGTCGGCATGGGCGTGCACCCGTTCGGCGACCCGCGGATCGTGGACGACTTCTCACAGGAGCGGCTCCCGATCGACGCGCGCGAGCTCCACCGGTACGCAGCGGCGTGGACGCCGGAACGGGTCGTCTTCTCCGTCGACGGCGACGTGGTCAGGACCGTCGACCAGTCGCCGGCCTACCCGATGCAGCTGATGCTCGGCATCTACGAGTTCCCGCAGGCCGACGAGCCGGGCGGGCCGTACCCGAAGGCGTTCGTGGTCGACTCCGTCCGCGGCTACCGGCCCGCGGGCCGAGACGAGCCCGGCGGATAGGCAGCGCCGGCGCGCCTCGCGTAGCCTCACGGTCGTGGACGCGCTGCGCCTCGCCGCGCTCCTGCAGGAGCTCCCGACCGAGCGGACGCGCCTGCTCGACAACCTCGGCCGCATCCGGCGCGAGGTCGGCCCGATCACCGCCGACCTGTCCGACGCACTCGCCGACCACATGAACATCCGCCGCGGCGAGGTGCACGAGGTGGCGTCGTTCTACTCCTTCCTCGACGTCCCGGTGGACGCGCTCCGCGTCTGCACCGGCCCCGTCTGCGACTGCCTCGGCGCGCGCGGGCTGCTGGCGCGGACGCAGGAGCACGCACCGCCCGGCACGACCGTCGTCGAGGTGCCGTGCCTCGGGCACTGCGACCTCGCGCCGGTCGCGACGCGCGGCGACGTGATCCTCCCCTTCGGCCGCGACGAGCCGGTCGCGCACCGGACGAACGAGGGCCCGGCGCTCGGCCTGCACCGGCGCGACGAGACGATCGACGACTACGCCGGCCGCGGCGGGCTGGAGCTGCTCCGCGGGCTGCCGTCGCTCGAGACGGTGGTCGAGCGGCTGAAGGCGTCGGGGCTCGCCGGCTACGGCGGCGCCGGGTTCCCGACGGGGCTCAAGTGGGAGGCGGTCGCGAGCGAGCCCGGACCGCACGTCGTCGTCGTGAACGCCGACGAGGGCGAGCCGGGGACGATCAAGGACCGCTACGTGATGGAGCTCCGCCCGCACCTGCTGGTCGAGGCGACGCTCGTTGCGATGCGCTGCCTCGACGCGCGCGAGGGCTTCGTCTACCTGCGCGAGGAGTACGCGACGGCGCGCTCGCGGCTGACGGCGGCGATCGAGGAGTTCCGCCTCGCCGGACTGCTCGACGGCCGCTCGCTGGAGCTCGTCGTCGGCGCGGGCGCCTACATCTGCGGCGAGGAGACGGCGATGCTCGAGTCGATGGAGGGCCGCCGAGGCATGCCGCGGCTGAAGCCGCCCTTCCCGAGCCGGTTCGGCTACCTCGGCCGTCCGACCCTGATCAACAACGTCGAGACGCTGGCGCACGTGCCCGCGGTGCTGACGCGCGGCGGCGAGTGGTGGGCCGGGCTCGGCCGGCGCGGCGCGGCGGGCACGCGCCTCTGGTCGCTCTCGGGGGCCGTGCGCGCGCCCGGCTGCTACGAGGCCCCGAACGGGATCACCGGCCGCGAGCTGCTCGACGAGCACGGCGGCGGCGCGGCAGAGACGATCGGCGCGATCGTCCCCGGCGGCGCCGCGAGCGGGATCCTGCCGCCGGCCGCGCTCGAGGCCCCGCTCACGCGCGACGGGCTCGCGGAGTGGGACGCGGGGCCCGGCTCCGGGGGCTTCCAGGTCTTCCCCGCCTCGTACCCGCCGGGCCGCCTGCTCGCCGAGACGATGCGCTTCTTCGCGGAGGAGTCGTGCCAGAAGTGCACCCCGTGCCGGATCGGCAACCGCGCCCTCCATCACCTCTTCGCCGGCGACCTCGCGATGACGCGCGAGAAGCTCGACGAGTGGCTCGAGACGATGCAGCGGACGTCCATCTGCGGGCTCGGCCAGTCGGCCCCGTTCCCGGTGCGGAACGCCCTCCGCCACTGGCCGGAGCTCGGCGCTCTAGGATCGCCGTGATGGTCGAGTTCACGCTCGACGGCGCCCGGGTCAGCGCCTCCGAGGGGGAGTTGCTGGTGCACGCGGCTGCGCGCCACGGCGTCTTCGTCCCGACGCTCTGCCACGACGGCCGGCTCGACCCGTACGGCGGCTGCCGCATGTGCGTGGTGGAGGTCGAGGGCGCGCCGCGGCCGCTCCCGGCCTGCGCCACGCGCGTGGCCGAAGGGATGGTCGTCTCCACGAACGGGGCCGCCGAGCGCGACCGCCGGACGCTGACCGAGATGCTGCTCGCCGAGCACCTGAGCCCCAACCCCGGCGGCCGCCCGAACGAGCTGCTCGACCTCGCCGCCGACCTCGGGGTCGAGGCGCCGTTCGTCCTCCCCGACGCGGGCCGCGAGCGGTACGAGGACCGCAACAAGCTGATGGGCTACGACCCGGACGCCTGCATCCTCTGCGCCCGCTGCGTGCGGTACACGCAGGAGGTGATGCAGTGCTCGGCGCTCTCGCTGGAGGGCAAGGGGCCCGACGCGCGCGTGGTGCCGACGCACGGGTACTCGTGGCTCGACACCGAGTGCGAGCTCTGCGGCGGCTGCCTCGGCACGTGCCCAACCGGGGCGATCTACGAGAAGTTCCTCGAGGGCGCGCCCCCCGGCCACGAGCGCTCGCTGCGCAAGGTCCGCTCGACGTGCACGTACTGCGGCGTCGGCTGCCAGATCGACCTTCACGTCGACCCCGAGTCCGAGCGGATCGTGAAGATCACCTCCGACCCGGGCTACGTGTCGAACGAGGGCAACCTCTGCGTCAAGGGCCGCTTCGCCTTCAACTTCGTCCACCACCCGGACCGCCTGACGGAGCCGCTCGTCCGCGGCGACGACGGCGAGCTCCGCCCCACGACCTGGGACGACGCGCTCCGCGTCGCCGCAGCGGGCCTGAGGGAGGTGAAGGAGCGGCACGGCCCGCAGTCGGTCGGCGTGCTCGCGTCGGCGCGACTGACGATGGAGGAGAACTTCCTGATCCAGAAGCTCGCCCGCACCGGGCTCGGCACGAACTCGGTCCACTCCTGCGAGGCCACCTGACACGCTCCGACCCTCTACGGCCTGGTCAGGTCGTTGGGCAGGGGAGCAAGCACCAACTCGATCCCCGAGATCGAGAACGCCCGCTTCCTGTTCGTGATCGGCTCGAACACGACGGAGGCGCATCCGGTGCTCGCGCTGCGGATGAAGAAGGCCGTCCGTCGCGGCGCCACGCTCGTCGTCGCCGACCCGCGGCGGATCTGGCTGACGAAGCTCGCGAAGCGGCACCTCCAGCTGCGACCGGGGACGGACGTCTGGCTGCTGAACGCGATGCTGCACGTGATCCTCGACGAGGGGCTCGACGACCGCGCCTACGTCGACGCGCACACCGAGGGGATCGAGGCGCTCGCGGAGGTCGTCGCCCGCTATCCGCCGGAGGAAGCCGAGCGCGTGACCGGCGTGCCGGCGGCCGCGATCGCGGAGACGGCGCGGGAGTACGCGGCCGAGCGGCACGCGGCCGTCTTCTACACGCTCGGGATCACCGAGCACGCGTCCGCGATCGACAACATCTGGTCGCTCTCCAACCTCGTCTTGCTGACGGGCCATCTCGGCTACGAGTCCACCGGGCTGAACGCGCTCCGCGGGCAGAACAACGTCCAGGGGCTGAACGACGCGGGCGCGAACCCCGCATATCTCCCGGGCTACCAGGCGCTCGACGACCCCGACCACCGCCGCAAGTTCTCCGACGCCTGGGGCGCCGAGGTGCCCGAGACGCCGGGCTACCGGCTCGACCAGATGATCTCGGGCCTCCACGACGGCCGCGTGCGCGCGCTCTACCTGATCGGCGAGAATCCCGCGCAGACCGAGCCGAACGCGCACCACGTCGAGGAGGGGCTCGCGGGGCTCGACTTCCTCGTGGCGCAGGACCTCTTCCTGAACGACTCGACGCGACGGTTCGCCGACGTCGTGCTGCCGGCGTCGAGCTTCGCGGAGAAGGAGGGGACGTTCACGAACACGGAGCGACGCGTGAACCGCGTGCGCAAGGCGGTGCCGTCCCCGGGGCAGGCGCGCGAGGACTGGCGGATCGTCGTCGAGCTCGCGAACGCGCTCGGGCTCGAATGGAGCTACGCGTCCGCCGAGGAGGTGTGGAACGAGTTCGCCGACCTCGCCCCGAACTGGTCCGGGATCCGCTACGACCGCCTGGAGGAGCAGGGCCTCCAGTGGCCGTGCACCGACCGCGACCACCCCGGCTCGCCCTACCTCCACGCGCCCCATCCGGCGCGGCCGAACGGCAAGGGACGCTTCTTCCCGGTCGAGTACCAGCCGCCGATCGAGCAGCCGGACGCCGAGTACCCGCTCGTGCTGTCGACGGGGAGGACGCTGTACCACTACAACTCGGGCGGGATGACGATGCGCGAGGCCGGCGTCGTCCAGAAGCAGGAGGACCCGTTCTTCGAGATCAGCCCCGAGGACGCGGCCGCGCTCGGTCTCGTCGACGGCCAGCGGGCGCGGCTCGTCTCGCGTCGCGGCTCGCTCGAGGCGCGCGCGACGATCGGCGACCGCGTCTACCCGGGCCTCGTCTGGATGGCGCTCCACTTCGCGCAGGCGAAGGTGAACTGGCTCACGCACGACGTCGGCGACCCGCTGATCGGGACGCCGGAGTACAAGGTCTCCGCCGTGCGCGTCGAGCCGGTGGGCCGGTGAGCGACTCCCTCGTCGCGCCGCCGTTCACGGGCCGCTTCGGGCGCCCGTACGTCTACCGGGAGCGCTGCGACTCGACGCAGTCGCTGCTCGACGGCACCGAGCCCGAGGGCGCGGTCGCCGTGTGCGACGAGCAGACCGCGGGGCGCGGCCGGCACAGCCGCTCGTGGGTCGCACCGGCCGGGACGTCGATCCTCTGCTCGACGCTGCTGCGGCCGCCGCCGGGGCGCCGGCTGCCGGAGCTCGCGCTCGTCGCGGGAACGGCGGCCGCGGACGCAGTGGAGGAGGCGCTCCAGCTCACCGCGCAGATCAAGTGGCCGAACGACGTGATGGTGAACCGGCGCAAGGTCGCGGGCGTGCTCGCGGAGGTGCGGGGCGAGGCCGTGATCGTCGGGATCGGCGTCAACGTGAACCAGACGCGCGAGCAGCTCCCCGCCGACGCGGCCACGCCGCCGGCGTCGCTGCGAACGCTCGACGGCCGCGCGCGCGACCGCGCGACGATCCTGGTCTCGGTGCTCGCACGGCTCGAGCTCCACTACGACCGCTGGCGCGAGGGCGGCCTGGACGCCATCTACGACGTCCTCGGCGCGCGCGACTTCCTGCGCGGCCGGCGCGTCGCGGTCGCCGGCGTGGCCGGGACCGCGGCGGGGATCGACCGCGACGGGCGCCTCGTCGTCGAGGCCGACGGCGAGCGTCGGGCCGTCGAGAGCGGCGAGGTCGCGTATGAGCGCTGAGCGCCCGGAGACGCCCGACGAGGAGCTCTCGCAGGATCCCGGCATCCCCGGCGTCGACGCGATCGCCGACGCCTCCACGCCGATCCCGGACGAGCAGGACGAGTCGGTCGGGCGGCGCGAGCGCCTCGACGACGTCGACGAGGAGGGCCACCTGGCGACGGGCGAGCCGGACGAGCCCGCGTGACGACCCGCAACGTGGAGACGCCGCACGGCCGCGCGCACGTCCACGTGCACGAGGCGACGAAGCCGCCGGCGGCGCTCGTCCTCGGCCACGGCGCCGGCGGCGGCGTGGGAGCCCGCGATCTCGTGGCGGCGACGGAGGCCGCTCTCGCCGTGGGCCTCAGCGTCGCGCTCGTCGAGCAGCCGTACCGCGTCGCCGGTCGCCGCTCGCCCGCGCCCGCGCACCACCTCGACGCCGCGTGGACGGCGGTGGTGGAGCACCTCCGGGCGGACGAGCTCCGGGGGCTTCCGCTCGTCGTCGGCGGTCGCTCCTCGGGCGCGCGCGTCGCCTGCCGCACGGCCGCCGCGACGGGCGCCGTCGGCGTGCTGTGCCTCGCGTTCCCGCTGCAGCCGCGCCGCCGCTCACCGCCTCCCGCGCCCAGCCGGCTCGCGGAGCTCGACGGCGTGACGGTGCCGACTTTGGTGATCCAGGGCACGCGGGACGTGTTCGGCATTCCGCCGGCCGGCGCGACCCGGACGGTGGTGCAGGTGGAGAGCGACCACGGCCTGCGGACAGACCTCGAGGCCGTGGCCGCCGCGGTCCAGAGCTGGCTCGCGCGGATCGTCGCCCCGCTGCGGTAGGCCCGGCACGCATGCGAACATGTGTTCGTCGTGGTCACGGCGACGATCCTGCACGCCGACGTCGACGCGTTCTTCGCGTCGGTCGAGCAACGCGACGACCCGCGCCTGCGCGGGCGGCCGGTGATCGTCGGCGGCGGCGTCGTCCTCGCCGCCAGCTACGAGGCGAAGGCGCGCGGCGTCCGCACGGCGATGGGCGGCAGACAGGCCCGTCGACTGTGCCCCGACGCGGTGGTGGTCACGCCCCGGATGACCGCCTACGCCGAGGCGAGCAAGGCGCTGTTCCGGGTGTTCGAGGACACGACGCCGCTCGTCGAGGGGCTCTCGATCGACGAGGCCTTCCTCGACGTCCGCGGGATGCAGCGGATCGCCGGCGAGCCCGCCCAGATCGCGGCGCGGCTGCGGCGGGCGGTCCGCGAGCAGGTCGGGCTCCCGGTCACCGTCGGCGTGGCGAGGACGAAGTTCCTCGCCAAGGTCGCGAGCGGCGTGGCCAAGCCCGACGGCCTCCTGGTCGTTCCGCCCGACCGCGAGCTGGCATTCCTGCACCCGCTCCCCGTCGAGCGGCTGTGGGGCGTCGGTCCGGTCACCGCGGCCCGGCTGCGCGCCTGCGGGATCACGACCGTCGGCGAGGTCGCCGGAATCGGCGAGGGGGTCCTCGTGTCCCTGCTGGGCCGGGCGGCGGGACGCCAGCTCCACGCCCTCGCCCGCAACGTCGACCCGCGGCCGGTGCGCGGACGGCGCCGCCGCGGCTCGATCGGATCGCAGCGCGCGCTCGGCCGGTCGCCGACCTCGCCCGAGGCCCTCGACGCCACCGTCGTCGCGCTCGTCGACCGCGTCACCCGCCGGATGCGCGCGGCGGGACGCGTCGGCCGCACGGTCGTCCTCCGCCTGCGCTTCGACGACTTCTCGCGCGCCACGCGGTCGCACACGTTGCCGTGGGCCACGGCACAGACGCACACGATCCTCGCGGTCGCACGGGAGCTGGTCGCCGCTGCGATGCCGCTGATCGAGCCCCGCGGCCTCACCCTCGTCGGCGTGACGGTCGCCAACCTCGACGACGGCCGTGCCCTCCAGCTCCCGCTCCCGTTCGACCGCTACAGCGACGGAGCTCTCGACGCCGCCCTCGACGAGGCTCGCCTCCGGTTCGGTCCGTCGGCGGTGACGCGGGCGGTGCTGGTGGGCCGCGACTCGGGCCCGACCGTGCCGTTGCTGCCCGACTGACCGGGCGCGGCCGACCGCCCGACTCGCCGAAGGCTCAGCAGAGCACGAGGTCGAGCGTGAGCGAGCTCGGCGCCGAACGGTTGCCCGAGCTGTCGACCGCCTGCACCGTGAACGTGTTGGCGCCCGTGACGTTGCCGTACGCGATCCAGCGGTCGATCCCGGCGACGGCGCCGTCGAGCACGCCGTTGACCCGGACCTCGTACTGGATCGACGCGGGCGGATCGACGTCGTCGGTGGACTCCTCCCAGAAGAGCCACACCTCGCCGCAGTCGAAGGCGAAGCCGTAGACGTTCGCCGGAGCGGACGGAGCGACCCCGTCGGTGCTCGCCGACGTCGTCGCCGTGACCGGCGCGCTCGGCGCCGACACGTTGCCCGACGGGTCGACCGCGGCGACCGTGAACGTGTGCGTCGTCGCGGGCGCGAGCCGGAGGACGGTGACGGCGCGGTCACCGGTCCACTGCAGCTCGTCGGCGCGGACGGGGACGCCGTCCGCGACCACCCGGTAGGCGCAGCACGACGCGTCGTCGTCGGCGACAGGCGGCCACGCGAGCGAGACGGCCGAGTGCGTGACGCCGGTCACCGAGACCGACGGCGCAGCCGGAGGCGTCACGTCCACGGGAAGCGTCACGGTGACGGTGTTGCTGTCCGCGGACCGCCTCCCTTTCTGGTCGGCGGCCCACATCACGAAGGAGTACGTCCTCCCCGGGACCAGGTCGCGGACCCAGGTGAAGGTCGTCTCCGTCTGGCTCACGCCGAGCTGGTAGCCGGTGTCGACGAGGCGGATGACGTACACGAAGGACCCGGCGTTCGCGGCCGGGTTCCACGCGAGGGTCACGCTGTGCGGCGTCATCGCCGTCACGCGAAGGTTCGTCGGGCCCGAGAGCCGCGAGCGCTCGGGGGCCGAGCCGGCGGCCGGGGCCGTGAGCAGCGGAACGAGGAGCGCGGTCGCGACGACGGCGACGAGGCGAAGGGGCGGACGCGTGCGGGACGGGTTCATCCGGTCCTCCCAACGGAGCGGCGCGTGAACGCGCCTGGTGCGTTGACCGGAGTACCTCGTCGGGCCGGCGTCGGATTGGTGCCGCCCTCAGGCGGCCGCCGCGACCCCTGGCTTCCGCCCCGCCGCGATCCGCCCGGCGAGGAACTCCGCGTCTTCGGCCACCCAGCCGAGCAACGCCGATCCCCTCGTGTGCTGCCACGGGAGGCCCAGGAAGTACAGGCCGGGCGTGTCGGTGACGCCGCGACGATGCCGCACCTCCCCGCGGTCGTCCACCACGGGCGCGTCGATCCAGGAGTGGTCGAGCCCGAAGCCCGTCGCCCAGATCACGGCGTCGACCGCCAGCTCCGTCCCGTCGGCGAAGTCGACCGTGCGCCCCGAGGCGCCGGTGGCCCGCGGCTCCAGCACGACCCCCTGCCGCCGCGCGGCCCGCGGGCTCGAGCCGATCAGCGTGTCGCGGCTCCGGAGGCGCCGGCCCAGCCGCGAGTCGACGTTGATCCGGAGGACCCGGGTCCTGCCGAGCCACCAGAAGAGGTCGCGGCCGAGCAGTCGCTGGGGAAGCGGCGTCTGCCGCGAGCCGACCGAGAGGTGGACGCGATGCGTCGCGGCGAGCTCCGCGGCGATCTGGAAGCCGGTGTTCCCGCCGCCGACGACCAGCACCGTCCCGTCCGGGACGCCCCCGGGCGCGCGGTAGCCGGTGCTGTGGACCTGGAAGACGTCGGGCGCGAGGTCGCCGGCGAAGGCGGGCACGCGCGGAGTCTGGAACGGCCCCGTCGCCACCACCACCTGGTCGGCCTGGACGATCCCGTCGTCCAGCTCGAGGCGGAACGGCCCGTCGGTCGCGGCCAGCGACCGGACGCCGGCTCCGAGCTCGACCGGGAGCTCGAACGTCTCGGCGTAGCGCTCGAGGTAGCCGATCACCTCGTCGCGCGTCGGGTAGCCGTCGGGATCGCCGGGGAAGGCGAGCCCCGGGAGGGCGTCGTAGCGCCGCGGCGTGAAGAGGACGAGCGAGTCCCAGCGGCCACGCCACGCGGCGCCGATCGAGTCCGCGCCCTCGAGGATCACGAACCGGTGGCCGTCCCGGGCGAGGAGCGAGCCGAGCGCCAGCCCCGCCTGCCCGGCGCCCACGACGGCGACGTCGTAGTGCTCGCCGGAGGGCGTCACCGGGCGTCCTCCGCCTTCGGGTCGACGTGGAAGCTCAGCATCATCCCGCCCTCGTGGTGCTCGGCGATGTGGCAGTGCGCCATCCAGACGCCGGGGTTCGTGACGTCGAGGAGGACGTCGACGGTCTCGCCAGTGCGCACGAGCACGGTGTCCTTCCAGACGAGGTTCGGCTCGGCCACGCCGTCGCGCGAGAGGACGAGGAAGCGCCCGGCACCGTGGATGTGGAACGGGTGGTGCATGGGATGGTCGGAGTCGAGCTCGTTGACCAGTCGCAGCTTCACCTGATCGCCGACGCGGAAGCGCCAGTCGATCGCGTGGTTCTCGGCGCCGGTGGCCCGGTCGACGAGCTTCCACCGCATCGTCGCCGGCGTGGTCGCCCGGTTCACCTCGACCATGTCGTCCTCCCACTCGATCCCGCCGGCCGGCCCGTGGCCGTGGTCGTGGTCGTGCTCGTGCTCGTGGCCGTGCTCGTGCTCGTGGCCGTGGTCGTGCTCGTGCTCGTCCGCCGGCGCGCCGACGAGCGCCGCCGGGACGAGCTTCATCCCGCACTTCGGGCAGCGCTCCGGCGTCTCGGCGACGACCTCGGGATGCATCGGGCACGCATAGGTCGTGGCGGGCGCCGCGATCGCGACGAGCTTCATCCCGCACTGCGGGCACCGACCCTCCTCCGCGCTCACGACCTCGGGGTGCATGGGGCACTGGTAGACGACCGGCCCCTCCGGGACACCGAGATCCATCTCGGCCACGAACGCCAGCGCCTTGTCGGGCTCGGCGGCGAGGAAGGGGGCGATCCGCTCCCGCTGGGCGACGAGCTCGGGCGCGGTGCGGAGCAGCTCGAACTCCCGCGCGAACGACGGCTCGGCCCGCTCCTCGCTCACCGTGATCGTCCCGAGCGCGACGGCGCCGCCGGGAGGCCGGTGCTCCAGGGACACCCGTCCCGGTCGGTCGAAGAGCACGTCGACGACGATGCGCTCGGAGGGCGCCAGCAACACCTCGTCGACGAACGACTCGTGCTCGCAGCGGCCGCTGTCGCCCCCGACGAGCTTCATCCTCGCCCCGTCCAGGCCGACGTTGAAGACGCGGGTGTTGGCCGTGTTGGTCAGGTAGAGGCGCACGACCTCGCCGAGCCGAGCGTCGAGCTCGAGGTCGGTCTCGCCGCCGACGAGCAGCGTGTTGCCGAACCGCCCCATCGCCACGTGCGTCGTCTCCGAGCGGCTGAACGGCGCGACGGCCCCGTCCTCGAGCAGGACGTCGTCCAGCGTCAGCAGCAGCTCGCGGTTCGCCGGCGCCCAGTAGTCGGGGTCGTCCGGGACGACGAGGAGGTTGCCGTAGAGGCCGAGCTCCTGTCCGTAGTCCTCGCGGACGTGGGGGTGATACCAGTAGACGCCCGGGTCCGGGAACTCGATGCGGTAGCTGAAGCGCTCGCCGACCTCCATCGGCGCCTGCGTCTCGTGCGTCCCGTCGTAGCGGTTGTCGAGGCGGAGCCCGTGCCAGTGCACGGTGGCCTCCAGGTCGCCCTCGTTGACGACGTCGACGACGAGCTGCGATCCCTGTCGCACCTTCAGCGTCGGGCCGGGGATCGAGCCGTTGTAGGCGAGCATCCGCACGGTCGCGTCGCCGAGCCGCTTGGTGACGGGCGCGATCCGGAGCTCGAAGGTCTCGTCGTCGCCAAGCTCGACGAGCCGGGGGGCGACGCTCTCGGGAAGGCCGGCGGTCTCCGTCGAGAACGTGTCGGCGGATGCATGGGCGGCGTGGTCGTGCTTCATCTGGGCTCCTCGCAGCTGGGACGTGGCGGTGCCGGTGTCGGCGCGGTCGGAGCCGCTGCGAGAGGCGAGGCCGCCGGCGCGATGCCCGGTCGCGACGACCGGATCGACCGCGGCCCAGACCCCCCGGGCGGCAGCCGTTAGGCTAGCGGACGTCGGCTCGGGTCGCGGACCGGGCGACCCGCCGGGCGACCCGGGACGTGCCCGAGCTTGTCCGGATTGAGGATCGACCGCACCGCGACGACGACGCCGTCGGCGATCTCGAGCGCCCCGACCCAGCGTGCCCGGCCGTCCGGGTCGGAGAAGACGAGGCCCGGCTCCCCGTTGACGAGCGCCCGCCGGTACACGAGGCCGTGGTCGCGCGCCTGGCGGCCCCAGCCGACGAGCGCCTTCGCCACACGCTCGGCGCCCACGAGCGGCACCGGGACGGACGGCGCCTTGCCGCCGCCGTCGCCGTAGACGGTCGCGTCCGCGGCGAGCAGGCCGACGAGCTGCTCCGTGTCCCCCTCCTCCCAGGCGGCCAGGAAGCGCTGCGCGATCTCGTCGCGCTCCTCCCGGGAGACGTCGAAGCGACGCCGGCCCTCCGCCACGTGCCGGTGCGCGCGCGCAAGGATCTGTCGGCAGTTGTCCGGGCTCTTGCCGACGATCCGGGCGACCTCGTCGTAGGGGTAGTCGAAGACCTCGCGGAGCAGGAACACCGCGCGCTCGACCGGCGAGAGCCGCTCCAGCAGGTGCAGGAACGCGAGCGAGAGCGAGTCCGCGGTCTCGGCATGGCGCGAGGCCTCGTCGTCCACGAGCGGCTCGGGCAGCCACTCGCCCGGATAGACCTCCCGGCGCGCCCGCGCCGAGCGCAGCTGGTCGATCGCGAGCCGGGTCGCGACCGTCGCGAGGTACGCCTTCGGCGACTCGGCCTCCACCCCCGCCTCGTGGTACCGCGCGAAGGCCTCCTGGACGACGTCCTCGGCCTCCGCGACGGAGCCCAGCATCCGGTACGCGATCGCGAACAGGTAGGGCCGCAGGTCCTCGTGGCTCTCCACGGTCGGAGGACGGGATAGCAGCCCCGGCCGTGACCTGTCACGGACGCGCGCCCCGCCTCGTCTCCGGAGCAGACAGCGAAAGGAGAACACCATGCGAGTCTTCGTCGCAGGGGCGACCGGTGCGATCGGCACGCGGCTCGTCCCGCAGCTCGTCGACCGCGGCCACGAGGTGGTCGGCACCGCCCGCTCCGCCGAGCGGGCCGCTCCGCTCCGCGGCCTCGGCGCCGAGCCCGTCGTGCTCGACCTGCTCGACCCGCCGGCGGTCCGGAAGGCAATCCTCACCGCCCGGCCGGACGCGATCGTCCATCAGGCGACCGCCCTGGCGGGCATGTCCGACTTCAAGCAGTTCGACCGCAGCTTCGCGGCGACGAACCGGCTGCGAACCGATGGCACGGACGCGCTCCTCGCCGCCGCCCGGGAGGCGAGCGTCCGGCGCGTCGTCGCGCAGAGCTACGCCGGGTGGCCGTATGCGCGTGTCGGCGGCGCGGTCAAGACCGAGGACGACCCGCTCGACCCGGACCCCGTGCCCGCCATGCGCGAGACGCTCGCCGCGATCCGGCACCTCGAGCAGGCCGTCGCCGACGTCGGCGGGGTCGCGCTCCGCTACGGCGGCTTCTACGGCTCGCCCGACGACGCGCAGCTCGAGCTCGTGCGCAAGCGGCGGTTCCCGATCGTCGGCGACGGCGGCGGCGTCTGGTCGTTCGTCCACCTCGACGACGCGGCGGCGGCGACGGTGCTGGCGCTCGAGCGGGGCGCATCCGGCGTCTACAACGTCGTCGACGACGAGCCCGCGCCCGTCCGCGAGTGGCTGCCGGCGCTGGCGGAGGCGATCGGCGCGCCGCCGCCCCGCCACGTGCCGGGCTGGCTCGCCCGGCTCGCCGCGGGCGAGTCCGGCGTCGTGCTCATGACCGAGAGCCGCGGCGCCTCGAACGCGAAGGCGAAGCGCGAGCTCGGCTGGGCGCTGCGCTACCCGAGCTGGCGTCAGGGCTTCGTCGCCGCCTACGGAGGGGCCGCGGCGGCCGCCGCGTAGGCGCAGAGGGCCGGCGCGGGGCGACGCCCGCGCCGGCTCCCGGGGGCCGTCGACTAGCGTGCGCCCGTGGGCGACACGCGCCTCGAGCGGCTCGCGGACCGGCATCTCGAGGCCGTCGCCGAGCTCGTCGCCGATCCCGACGTGCTCCGCTTCACGCGGATCCCGGTGCCGACGCCGCCGGACTTCGCCCGCTCGTGGCTCGCGTCGTACGAGCGTGGACGGCTGGACGGCACCCGCGAAGGGTTCGCGATCGTCGACGCCGCCGGCGCCGTTCTCGGGCTCGCCCTCGCGCCGCACATCGAGCGCGAGGAAGCCACGGTCGAGCTCGGGTACGTGGTCGCTCCGGCCGCGCGCGGCCGCGGCGTCGCGACGGCGGCGCTGCGGCTGCTCACGGACTGGGCCCTCGGCGAGCTCGGGGCCCGGCGGGTCGAGCTCCGCATCGGCGTCGCCAACGAGGCGTCGAAGCGCGTCGCCGAGCGCTGCGGCTACACGCGCGAGGGCGTGCTGCGGTCGCTGTACCTCAAGCCCGGCGTGCGCGAGGACACCGAGATCTGGTCGCGGCTTCCCGACGACGGCTGATCCGGCCCACGCGGTTCGGAACGGCGTTCGAGGGAACGACCGGACCGACGACGGACAGGGGGGCGAGATGAAGGTCACCATCATCGGCGCGGGCAAGATGGGGCGCGGCACCGGCACGCGCGCGGTCGCCGGCGGCCACGAGGTCGAGATCGTCGACCGCGACCCGGCGGAGGCACGCAGGCTCGCGGAGGAGCTCGGCGGCTCGGCCGCCGCGCTCGAGCCGGGCGCGCCGTTCGGCGGCGAGGTCGTCGTCCTGGCGCTCTACTACCCCGGCAACAAGGACGCCGTCCGCGAGTACGCCGACCGCCTCGGCGGCAAGGTCGTCGTCGACGTCTCCAACCCGGTCGACGCGACGACGTGGGACCGGCTCGCGACCCCGCCGGGAACCTCGGCCGCCGAGGAGATCGCCGAGCTCGTCCCCGAGGGAGCACGCGTCGTGAAGGCGTTCAACACCACCTTCGCCGGCACGCTCGTGGCGGGCGAGGCCGCCGGGCAGCAGCTCGACGTGCTGATCGCGGGCGACGACGCCGCGGCCAAGGAGGCGGTGTCGCAGCTCGTCGCCGACGGCGGGCTGCGGCCGGTCGACGTCGGCGGCCTCGAGCGCGCCCAGCAGCTCGAGCAGCTCGGCTTCCTGCACATCGCGCTGCAGGAGCCCCGCGGGCTCGGCTTCGGGAGCGCGATCAAGCTGCACCCCTAGCGGCCGGCTCAGCGTCCCCCGCCGCGTCCGACGAGGTCGTCGTACTCGCGATGACGCTGGATGTACGCGCGCGCGAACGGGCAGACCGCGATCACGCGCAGCCCGCGGGCGCGGATGTCGTCGAGGGCGCCGGCGACGAGGCGGCCCGCGAGGCCGAGACCCTCGTAGGCCGGCTCGACCTCGGTGTGCACGAGCGCGATCGCGCCGCGGCCTTCCCGGTACCGCAGCTCCCCCGCCTGCTCGCCGTCCACCAGGAGCTCGTAGCGGAGGGCCTCCGGGTCGTCCCGGACGACCACGTCGCGCCCCTCCGTCACCGGCCGCCGCTCACAGCGCGCCCTCGGGGACGAGGCCGCGCCGGATGCTCGCCAGCTGCTCGGACGTGAACGGCGGCTCGTAGAGGTCGGCGCCGTCGTGGAAGCAGCGGAAGAGATGGACGATGTAGTGCATCCGCTGGTCGAGCTCGGACCAGTCGCGCGCGCCGCAGTCGTCCGCCGCCGGGGGCGCGGGCTCGAACCGCGCGACGAGGCCCTCGAGCTCCGGGACCGCGAGGTCGGCGAGCGCCGGCGGATACGGCCGGTCGAGGTGCCGGCCCAGCGCGAGCACGTGCTTGGGGAGGGACAGCGTCATGAACGCGTGGGTGATCGCCTCGCGGGCGAGCCGGCGCGACTCGCGCTGCGCCCCGGACGCGAGCGCGCCGAGCACGGCCGCCGCGGGACGCCGCAGGCGGACCCGGCGCGCTCGACCGCCGACGAGCGCGGTGAGCAGCCGCTGCCCGAGCTGCTCGTTCGTCAGGAACGGCGCGTCGAGCGCCTCGCGGATCTCCGGCTGGAGGCGCGTCTGCTCGTGGACCCCGATCTCGAGGTTGCCGAGGAGGAGCAGCTGCGCTCGGACGGTTGCGTCGGGCTCGAAACGCTGGGCCTGGTAGCGCCGGAACGCCCGCCGCAGGTTCTCCTGCCCGTCCGGCGGATCACCGGCGCGGAGGCCGCCGAGGAACCGCTCGACCCGCTCGGAGCCGGCGGGCGCGTCGGGTGGGCACTCCTCCAGGTAGCGGGCGAACTCGAGCCCGATCTCCTCGAACACCTTGAGGTTGCCGCGCGCGACCGCGGCGCTCGCCAGCTCGAACGCGTCGAACGGCGTGTGCAGCTCCGCGACGAGGCGCCCGAGCCGCGTGTCGGGCCGCAGCAGCCCGCGCCGGAGCAGCCGCCGCCACAGCGACGCGACCGGGTGGAGGAGCTCGCGCCGGCGCCCGAGTCGCGGCTCGAGGTGCTCGAGCAGGTCCTCCCCGCGGATCGTCCGGCCCGCCTGCCGCGACGCCCACGTCGCGTAGGCGCACCAGTTGGCGCCGGCGCCGGTGCGCGCGGCCACGGCCGCCGCCAGGCGCGAGTAGCAGTCCGTGATCTCGAGGTTCCGGAGGATCGGGTCGCGGATCCGCGCGACCCGCCGCACCTCCTCGACGTCCGGCGGCCCGGACGGGCTCCCGCCCCGCCTCGTCGACGCAGCGCTCGAGCCCGTCACGCGTCGCACCGGCCTAGCCTCTCATGCGCGGCGGCGCCCCGGAAGCCGCCCGGACCCGCGATCCGCGTTTCCCCCGACGCGCGGGCGCCACTCGCACGTCCAAGAATCGGATGATGGCGTCGTCTTCTCCCACCGCGACCGCGGCCGGCGTCGGCGTCGGCCTGGCGGGGCTCGCCTTCGTCGGCGTGGGGCTGTGGGCACGGCGCGAGGTCGCCCGCGGGCTCGCGCGGGAGCGGATCGTCAGCACGCCTTCCGCGACACCGCCGAGCGCGCCCGTGACGACCGGGGCGGCGGCGCGGTCGATGGCGGAGGTGATCCGCGAGAGCACGCTCGCGGCGACCGGCGGGCGCACCTACAGCGAGGTTCCGGCGTACGTCGGCGCGGACGGCGAGCCGACCTCCGACCGCGAGCGGGCGTTGACGGACGAGCAGACCGGCGCGCCCGTCGAGCACCCCGACCACGCCCTGTGGGTACAGTCGACGACGCTCCAGACGGCGCTGATGCAGGCGTACGTCGCGTTCCGGCTGGCCGAGCTGACGGTCGCGATCGGAGCGGCGTTCGTCGGCGCGGGCGTCGGCCTCGCGGCTCCCCGCCGCCGCGCGCGCACCCAGTAGGCTCGCCCGCGTGACGCGGGCCTCGAACGACGGCCTCGACCTCGTCCCGCGAACCGAGCTCGGCGGCCCGGTGCTCGAGCTCGACTTCCCGGGGCTCGAGCTCGGCTGCGCCGAGTACGACGAGGGCCCCACCGGCTGCACCGTCTTCCACTTCCCTGCCCGCGCCGCGCTGGCGACGGACGTCCGCGGCGGGTCGCCGGGCACGTTCGGCGCGGACTTCGAGGCGGTCGACGCGATCTGCCTCGCCGGCGGGTCGCTCTACGGCCTCGAGGCGGTGAGCGGGGTGGCGGCGGAGCTGTTTCGGCGCCGCGGCTACCGGACCGGCTGGCTCGACATCCCGCTCGTCGCCGGCGCGATCGTCTTCGACTACGGGCCGCGCGACAACGGCGTGTACCCGGACAAGGAGCTCGGGCGGGCCGCCTTGCGGGCCGCGCGTCCCGGGAGCTTCCCGCTGGGGCCGCGCGGCGCCGGACGGTCGGCGACGGTCGGCAAGACGTTCGCGCTCGCAGAGCTGGAGCCCGCCGGCCAGGGCGCCGCCGCCCGCACGGTCGGCCCCACGCGTGTCGCGGTCTTCACCGTGGTCAACGCCGTCGGCGCGATCGTCGACCGCGACGGGACGGTCGTCCGCGGCCACCTGGACGCGGCCACCGGGGCCCGACGCGCGCTCGTCCCCGGCGTCGAGGAGCGCCTCGCCGCGGGCATCCCGGTGCACCCGCCGCCGGGGAACACGACGCTGACCGTCGTCGTCACGAACCAACGCCTGGCGCCGCGGCTGCTCCGCACGCTCGGGCGGCAGGTGCACGCCTCGATGGCGCGGGCGATCCAGCCGTTCCACGCGCTCGTCGACGGGGACGTGCTCTACGCCCTCTCCACGAACGAGGTCGAGAACCCCGCGCTCGACAGCATCGGCCTCGGTGTGGTCGCCTCGGAGCTCGCCTGGGACGCGGTGCTCGCGGCGGTCGCGTCCTAGCCCCCCGGCCGCCGACGCTCGTTGCGAGACTGCACGAGCGTGGACGTGCTGGTCAGGGTCGAACGCCCGGTACGAGAGACGACAACGCTCGGGCGGCTCGCCTCTCCGGCCCAGGACGCGGCCGCGCCCATGCGCGTGCTCGAGGACCCGGCACGCTGCGCCTTCGAGGTCTCGGCGATCGTCGACGGCGACGCGGGCGCCGTCGCCGAGGCGGTCGAGGGCTTCCTCGCCGAGGAGGAGCGGACGGATCTCCTGCTGCTCTCCAGCTCCTGCCACGGCCGGAAGGACGAGTACGGGCGGCTCTACTCCGCCGCGCGGAACACGCGCCGCAACCGGCTGCGCTCGACCGCGATGTCGGCGACGGTCGTGAACGAGCTCCTGGTCGCGTCGCGGTCGCGCTGAAGGTGCTGCTGCTCGACTGCTGCGACGGCGGGGCGTTCGCCAAGGGCATCCAGGTCAAGGCGGACGCGTCCGTCCACACGGCCGACCACGTCGACGCGCGCGGGCGGGCGCGCGCCTTGACGCCACTCGGCGGCCGTGGCTACCCTCGGCCGGTCGGCAACCGGAAGGAGGTGGGTCCTGTGATCACCGTGAGCTCCGCCCCCTTCTTCGGCGTCGCCTGACCCTCGCCACGAGGAGCCCCACCGCCTAGCACCGGAAGCTCCCCCGCACGGGCGGCGCCCGACGCCTTCCGTCCGAGAGGAGACCGTGCTCGTACGCGTTCCCGGCCGGGGCACCACGCCCCGGCGACCGATCCACCAGGTGCAGTCCATGCGTCTCCACGCGCTCGACGCGTGGGTGCGTGACCCGTCGGTGCTGACCGACGAGCCCCGGCTGCGCGCGATCCTCCACGCCGGCGCCGCCGCCGGCGGCGCCGTCGTCCTCGGCGAGCGCTTCTGCCGCTTCCCGGGCGGCGGCGTGACCGGCGTGCTCGTGCTGGCCCAGTCGCACCTGAGCGTGCACACGTGGCCGGAGCTCTCGCTCGCGAACGTCGACCTGCTGACCTACGGCGACGTGCGCGGCGAGGACGCGCTGCGGACGATCTGCGATCGGCTCGACGTCGAGCGCATGGCCCACACCTGCATCCCTCGCGCCGTTGGGTGACGGCACCCGCATCGTGCAGGAGGTCGCCGCCGCGGTCGGGCTCGCGGAGGGGGAGCGCGGCGTCCGCGGCGTGATCGCCGCGCTCGTCCGCCTCGAGCCCGTCTCGACGCGCCGGCTCAGCCGTGCCGCCGGCCTGCCGGTGCCGATCGTCGCGTCCGTCTGCGGCGAGCTGCGCCAGCGCGCGGTCGTCGCCGAGGAGCGGCCGTCGCGGCTCACGCCGGCGGGCCGGGCGCTCTTCGCCGCCGGCGGGCTCGGCGGTGGCGTCGCCACCTCGTGCCCGACCTGCGCGGGACGCGGCATCGTCGTGCCGGCCCGGCTGTCGCGCGTCGTGGCGGACGTGGCGCAGGCGGCCGCGGAGGCGCCGCCGCCCGTACTCGAGCTCGACCAGTGCCACTGCACCGTCGAGACGAAGGTGCGGCGGGTGCTGGCGCTGCACGACGCCGACGCGCTCGTCGGCCGCCGGGTGCTGCTGCTCGGCGACGACGACCTCGTCGCGCTCGCGCTCGGGAGCCTCGTGCGGCGCCTCGGGTCGGCCGCCACGATCGCGAGCCTCGCCGTCGTCGACCTCGACCCGGCGGTGCTCGCCTTCGCCCGCCGCCGGCTCGCCCGCGCCCGGTTCCCCGTCTCCCGTGTGCGCCACGACCTGCGCGAGCCCCTGCCGGACTCCCTGCGCGGCCGGTTCGACACCGTGGTCACCGACCCGCCGTACACCGTCGAGGGCGCGCGCGTCTTCCTCTCCCGCGCGGCCGACGCGCTGGCGGGCGGCGGCGACGTCTTCCTCTCGTTCGGATCGCGGCGGCCCGGCGCCGCCTTCGCGCTCCAGCAGGCGATCGGCGAGATGGGCTTCGTCGTCCGCAGGCTCGTCCGCGACTTCAACGAGTACGTCGGCGCCGGCGTCCTCGGCGGGACGAGCGACCTCTACCACCTCACCGCCACGGAGGCGGTGCGGCCGGCGGTCGTCGGCCGCTTCGACGGGCCGCTCTACACCGCCGACGCGCGCCCGTGACCGCCGCCGCCCGGTGTCTCGACGCGGAGGACGTCCCCCGGGCGGAGGTCGCGTGACGCGAACGCGGGGAGCTCGTCGCCGTTCAGGAGCGTGCGGCCGCGCTCGCCGTCCCCGCCGCCGGCCGCGCCGCGCGGACCGCTCGCCCGTCGCTGCGCGAGCACGGACAGCCTCGCCGGCGCGAGCACGCGCAGCTCGCGGACGACGCCGTCGCCGCCGCGGGTCGCGCCGGCGCCGCCGGAGCCCAGGCGGAGCGCGTACCGCTCGACCCGCAGCGGGTAGGCGAGCTCGAGCGCCTCCACGGGCGTGTTCAGCGTGTTCGACATCGCCACGTGCACGCCGGACGGGCCGGGCGCGTCCGGACACGCGCCCTGGCCGCCGCCGATCGTCTCGTAGTACGTCCAGCCCTCGCCGCCGAGGACGACGTTGTTCATCGTCCCCTGGCCCTGTGCGGGAACCGCGACGGCCTCCCCGAACGCCGCGAAGAGCAGGTCGACGATCCGGCTCGACGTCTCGACGTTGCCCGCAGCGACCGCGGCGGGCGGTCGTGCGTTGACGAGGCAGCCCTCGGGCGCGCGGACGGTGAGCGGCGCGAGCGCGCCCGCCGAGGCAGGGACGTCGGGGTCGGTGAGGCAGCGCACCACGAACGCGCACGCGGAGCGGGTGACGGCGAGCGGGCAGTTGAGGTTGCCCTCCTGCTGCGCGTCGGTGCCGTCGAAGTCGATCTCGACCGCGTCGCCGGCGACCGTGACCGCGGCGCGGAGCACCAGCGGGCCGCCGGGAGCCTCCAGCGCCTCCTCGGCCTCCCACCGGCCGTCCGGCAGCGCGGCGACGGCGGCACGCACGCGCCGCTCGGAGTACGCGACGAGCTCGGCGGTCGCGAGGCGGAGCCGCTCGGCGCCGTAGCGCGCGACGAGCTCGCCGACGCGCTGCTCCGCCAGCCGGTTCGCGGCCAGCTGCGCCCGGAGGTCGCCCCGCCGCTCGTCGGGATTGCGCATGCGCGCGACGAGCGCCTCGAGCGTGTCGGCGTCGAGCCGCGTGGGCGGGATCACGACACCCTCGTCCGCGAGCGTGCGCGAGCCGGCGGGCAGGCTGCCGGGCTCCGGACCGCCGACGTCGGCGTGGTGGGCGCGCGTGGCCGCGTAGCCGAGCGGCGTGCGCGACACGAGCGTGACGTCGGGCAGGTGCGAGCCGCCGGCGAACGGGTCGTTGAGGATCCACGTCTCGCCCGGCTGCGGGTCGTGCTCGAGCACGGCCGCGACCGCGTCCGGCATCGCCCCGAGGTGGACGGGGATGTGCTCGGCCTGCGCGACCATCCGCCCGTCCTCGTCGAACACCGCCGTGGAGCAGTCGCGGCGCTCCTTGATGTTCGGCGAGAAGGCCCCGCGGACGAGCGCCGCGCCCATCTCCTCCGCCACCGCCGTCAGCGCCGCGCCGATCACCTGCAGCTCGACGTTCACGCGTGCTCCAGCACGAGCGTGCCGTGCGCGTCCGTTCCGCCCGACCAGCCCGACGGGATCCAGGCGGTGGCGCCGTCGAGCGCCGCGACGGCCGGCCCGGTCACCGCCCGCGCCGTCCCGGCGACGCGCACCGCCGGCCCCGGCGCGACCTCCGCCGTCCGGACCGCGACGAGCTCGACGCGGCGGTCGCGGTCGGCCCAGCCGTACCGCTGCTCGTGGGCCGCGTGGAAACGGGACGCCACGTCGCCGTCGAGCGGGACGGTCAGCTCGAACGACTGGCCGGCGTAGCGCAGGTCGGCCTCGCCGTCTCCGGGAAGCTCACCGGCATCGTCGAGCGGCACGACGAGCGAGCGGACGTGGTCGCGGCGCTCGTCGGCCGCGACGAGGCCGAGCGCCGAGAGGACGCCGGCGGCCGCCGGGACGAGCACGCGGCGGATCTCCAGCTCCTCGGCGAGCTCGCAGGCGTGGAGCGGGCCCGCCCCGCCGAACGCGACGAGGGCGAAGTCCCGCGGGTCGAGGCCGCGCTCGACGCTCACGACGCGCAGCGCCCGCAACATCTCGGCGTTCACGATCGCCACGACGTCCTCGGGCCTCGCTCCCTCGAGCGCCCGTTCGGCGGCGTCGCGGTCGAGCCGCAGCCCGCCGGCGAGGCGATCCGGCAGGCGGCCGAGCAGCAGGTTCGCGTCGGTCACGGTCGGCCGCGTGCCGCCGCGGCCGTAGCACGCCGGGCCCGGGTGCGCACCCGCGCTCTCCGGGCCGACGCGGAGCGCGCCGCCGGGGTCCCACCAGACGAGCGAGCCGCCGCCGGCGCCGACGGTGTGGACGTCGAGCGTCGGCAGCCGGACCGGCAGGCCGCCGACGAGCCGCTCGGTCGACCGCGTCGCCTCGCCGTCGACGATCGCGCACACGTCGGTGGAGGTCCCGCCCATGTCGAACGCGAGCGCCCGATCGCACCCGGCGAGCCGCGCGACGAGCGAGGCGCCGACCGCGCCGGCCGCCGGGCCCGACAGGAGCGCCCACGCGGCATGCGCGGCGGCGTCCGCCACCGGTACGAGCCCGCCCGACGAGCGCATCACGAGCGGCTCGGGCAGCCCGGTCTCGCGCGCCCCTTCCGCGACCGCGCGCAGGTAGCGGGCGAGCCGTGGCCCGAGGTACGCGTCCACCGCCGTCGTCGAGGCGCGCTCGTACTCACGCAGCTCCGGCGCGGCCTCGTGCGAGGCGACGACGTGGAGCGCCGGGTGGCGTCGCCGCAGCTCCGCGGCGACCGCACGCTCGTGCGCGGGGAAGCGGTCGGCGTGGAGGAGGCAGACCGCGACCGCCTCGGCGTCGCCGACGTCGGGCAGCGAGCCGAGGTCGAGCGGCTCGAGCTCGCCCTCCGGCCCCATCCGCCCGCCGACGCCGTGACAGCGCTCGAGCGGCACGAGCGGCTCCGGGTGGGCCGCGCAGAGCCGGTAGAGGTGCGCCCGGTTCTGGCGGCGCAGGTGGAGCAGGTGCTCGAACCCGGCCGTCGCGACGAACGCCGTCCGTGCGCCGCGGCGCTCCAGGAGCGCGTTCGTCGCCACCGTCGTGCCGTGGGTGAAGCGCGCGACGCTGCCGGCGCCGAACGCCGCGGCGGCGGCGAGCACCGACTCCTCCTGGCGCGCCGCGGTCGGCAGCTTCGCGGTGCGGACGGTTCCGTCGGCCTCCACGAGTACGGCGTCGGTGAACGTGCCGCCCACGTCGACGCCCAGGAACGACCCCGCTCGGCTCGCAGGCACGACGCTCTCGAGCACGGAGCGACTCTAGTGCCGCGTCACCCCGTCCACCGCACCACGGAGAGGAGGTTGGAGTAGTCGTCCGTCCAGACGCGCCCGTGCGCCTCCGGCACGTGCCAGCCCGGCCGCCTGCGGAGCGCCTCGAGCGCGGCGGCCGATCGTGCGACGACCAGCCAGCGGGACGGTGCGCGCCCGTCGCGCAGCCGGCCGGAGGCGGTGTCGTCCCGCTCGAGCGCCGGCAGCCCGAGGTGTCGCGCGACCTCCGCGACCACGGGCGCGAGGTCGAGGTGGCGGTTGGTGACGTGGAAGGCGACGAGGCCTCCCGGGCGGAGCTTCCGGACGTACAGCTCCATCGCCTCGCGCGTGAGCAGGTGCACCGGGACCGAGTCGGAGCTGAACGCGTCCACGACGACGAGGTCGGAGGCACCGTCGGGCGCCGTCGCGAGCGTCCGCCGGCCGTCGCCGACGACGACGCGGACGTCCGCGCGGGAGTCGCGGAGGAACGTGAAGTACCGCGAGTGGGAAGCGATCCGGACGACGGCGGGATCGAGCTCGTAGAACGTCAGCCGCTGTCCGGGCGTGCCGTAGGCCGCGAGCGTCCCGACGCCGAGCCCGATCGCGTCGACGCGCCGGAGGTGCCCGCGGCGCGCCTCCACCACGTCGCCGAGCGGGCCCTCGCGCGTGTAGTAGCTGAGAGGGGCGCCGCCGGGGCGCTGCACCCCGTGCAGCGTCGTCCCGTGGTACAGCCGGTGCTCGCCGTCCTGCTCGACGACCCGCAGGACGCCGAAGAACGTGCGCTCGGCGTGGAGACCGCCCCCGGCGAGCGCGAGCAGCGCCGCGAGGGAGAGGAAGCCGAGCGCGAGCCGGCGCGGCCGGCCGACGGCCACTGCGAGGAGCAGGGCGACGGCGGCGACCAGCACGGCGCGGGCGGCGCTGTCGCTGTCCGAGACGAGGCCGAGCCCGACGAGGCAGGCGAGCAGCGGCACGGCCGCGAGCGCGACGTCACGAGGGCCGCCGCTCCGCCCCGGCCGCAGCAGCAGCGCCGCTCCGAGCACGAGCGGGTACTCGAGCACCGAGTCGAACAGGTGCGGCGCGACGAGGGCGTTGAGCGCGCCGCCGAGGACGCCGCCGAGGGACAGCAGGAAGTAGAACTCCGTCAGCCGCTCCGGCGGCGGCCGCTCCGCCGCGAGCCGCCCGTGCGCGAGCGCGCCGACGAGGAACAGCGTCGCAACGTGGAGGAGCACCATCGCCGGGACGGGCAGCGCCACGGCGCCGAGCAGGGTCAGCAGCACGAGGCCCGCCGGCACCGGCAGCAGCACAGCGGCGAGCGCGGGCGTCACGAGCGGCCGCCGGGAGAACGCGACCACGAAGGTGAGCAGGTACGTGGCGAGCGGCAGCACCCACAGGAGCGGTGCCGACGCCACGTCGGTCGCGAGCTCGGTCGTGACCCCGAGCATCAGGCTCGACGGCACGAGCGCGATCGCGATCCAGCGCGCGCGCGTCCGCCACGCGATCGCCGGCACGTCGGAGCGCGCCGTCTCCACCGCGGCGGCGGGCCCGCGGCGGGCGACGACGACGCACCCGAGGGCGAGCAGCGCGAAGCCGACGTAGCCGGCCGACCACATCCGCGCCTGCTGGTCGAGCGTCAGCCACGGCTCGACGAGGACGGGGTAGCCGAGCAGCGCGAGCAGGCTGCCGGCGTTCCCGAGCGCGTAGAGGAAGTACGGGTCGCGGCCGGAGGCGTGGCCGCTCGTCGCGAGCCAGCGCTGGAGTAGCGGGCTCGCCGTGGTGAGCACGACGAAGGGCGCGCCCACCGTGACGACGAGCACGCCGAGCAGCCAGAGCGACGGCGACGCGTCCGGCGGCGGCGGTGCGAGCCCGCGTCCGATCGGCAGCGCGGCGAGCGGAAGCACGAGCACGACCGCGTGCACGAGCGGCTGGCGGCGCGGGCCGAGCAGCCGGGTCGAGGCGTGGGCATAGCCGTACCCGGCGAGCAGCACGCCCTGGAAGAACAGCATCGACGTCGTCCAGACGGCCTGCGACCCGCCGAACAGCGGCAGCACCATCCGCGCGGCCATCGGCTGAACCAGGAAGACGAGGGTGGCGCCGACGAGGATCGCGGCACCGAACAGCACGGGGACGGCCGAGCGCGCGATGCGCCCACTCCGCGCGCCCTCGGCGACGACGACGGCCGGCAGGTCCACGGGCGCTCTATCGGCGCAGCGGGTGGTCGACTGGAGTGCAGGCCGGTCAGCGCCCGGACTGGGCCCAACCGGCGCCGGCGGTGCCGGGCGCGCACCGGGGGCACACATGCACGTCGTCGCCGTTCCGGCTCAGCAGCAGCCAGCCGCGCGGGAGCACCCCTGCGGCGAGGCCGTGGCTCGTGGCGGTCCGGCCGCATGCACAGACGTAGAGGCCGCAGAGATACGGGAGCGTGTCCGCTGACGCGTACGCGACGGTCATCGGCCCGCGTCGATGATCGCACCGAGACGTCGCCGCCGCAATCGGCGCTCAGGGGCCGCGTCGCGCGGCGGGGCGCCCGCGCAGGCGCGCGATCGAGAGCCAGAGCCCGACGCCGATCGCGGCGACGGCAAGGAACGCGAGCACCGGGAAGAGGAAGGCGATCGCGGTCAGCGTGCCCGCGCCGACGTCCTCCGCCGTCGAGAGGACGGGGTTGCCGACTCCGGCCGTCGTCGCCGTCGAGGCGGCGCGGAGGGCGCTCCGGCCGAGATGGATCAGGCCGGCCGTGCCGCCGCCGAGGAGCACCGCGACGAGCGTCGGCAGGTCGGTCGTGTCTCCCGTCTGCCCCGCGAACAGCGCCGCGCCGGAGAGCGGGGCGACGACGGTGCCCACGACGTGCAGCGCGTTGTCGACGACCGGGATCTTGTCCCCGACGAAGTCGAGCGTCATCAGCGCCCCGAGCACGACCAGTCCGGTGGTCGAGGCGAACTGGTCGAACGGCGCCGCCAGCTCGACCACGCCGAGCCGGTCGAGCACCGCGCTGAGGAACAGCGGGAGCCACGCGTTCAGGCCCGCCGAGCCCGAGAGGCCGAACGCGGCGAAGACGCTGCCCGTCGCGGAGGAGAGGTCCATCGGCGACGCGTTCGACGCACGGCGGCGTCGGCCCTGCCCCGGCCGCGGCGCTAGCCGTGCACGAGCGGGCCGAGCGCGACGGCGACGACCAGCTCGGCGGACACCACCGCCGCCGTGGCCGGCCACAGGCCGAGCGCCCACCCGGAGCGGCCCGATCCGCCGAGCAGCCGCCAGGCCGTGAGGCCGGCGACCGACGCCGCCGAGACGGCGTAGAGGGAGAGCGCCCACGGCGTGCGCGTATCCGTCCCCGCGCCGAGGCCGTGCACGAGCGCGAGCGCCCACACGGCGAAGTTGAGGACGTGCACCTGTCGCCAGAGCCGGTACGGCAGCGCCGAGCGCAGGCGGTTCGTGAGTGCGAGCGCCGCGAGCAGCTCGAGCGCGACCACGCCGAGCGCCGTCCAGAACGGCCGGTAGGGGGCGATGCCGGGGACGAGCAGGTCGCCGAGCGAGATCGGCAGGTAGCCGTCCACGAGCAGGGCGAGGCCGTGGATCGCGAGGAACGCCGCGGTGAGCAGCCCGGCGTACCGGTGGACGTCCTCGAGCGCGAAGCGCGGCCAGCGCCGCAGGCGCGCGCGGCCGGAGAGGAGCAGCCCGAGCACCACCGAGACGGTGAGCATGGCGAAGCCGACGATCCCGCCCGCGCGCACCACGTACCAGGTGACCGGCGCGCTCGCGAGCGTCATGCGGCGGCGCCGGCGGTCACGCCGGTGGACGCGTTCCACGAGCGGTTCCGGACGATCGCGTCGCCGTCGACGAAGCGTCCCGGCAGGTTCCGTTCGTCGAGCCAGCCGGGCCCGTCGTCCGAGAGCAGGAACGCCGCCTTCGCGGCGACGTCGGACGCCAGGCAGGTCGCAGCCGCGACCGTCACCGCCGTCCACCGCGAGCGCGCCGGCCTGCCCGTCGCCGGGTCGAGCAGGTGGTGCTGCGGCTCGCCGCCTCTCGTCCAGCGACGGCGTGTCGGCCCGCTCGTCGCGAGCCCGCCGTCCAGGAGGCGAACGGCGCCGCCCGCGGGGAGCCCGGCGACCACGGCGCCGCGAACGGCGACGTCACCACCGGCGGCGACGAAGCCCGGCCCGGCGAGCAACTCCAAGGCCTCGTCGACCGCCAGTGCCTTCACCACGCCGTTGAGGTCGAGCACGGTGCCGCGCGGCCGCGAGAGCAGGCGTCCCGTCAGCCGCACGGCCCCGGTGCCGGGGCCTGGCGCCGGCGCGGGCGGCCGGCCGTCGTCGGCGAGCTGCGCGAAGTCGCGGTCGTACCCGGCCTCGACGATCGCCGCACCGAGCGTCGGGTCGACCAGACCACCGGTCAGCGCTGCGGCGTCGAGCGCGACTTGGACCGCGCGCGCGAAGGTCGACGAGACGACGATCGCATCCGCCGGCGACGCGTTCACATGGACGAGCTCGCTGTCGGGCCGGAAGCGGCTGAAGATCGCGTCCCACGTCGCGAACAGATCGGCGACGGCGGCCAGCTCACGCGGCTGCGCGCCGCCGACGACGACCTCCACGCCCATCGCCCGGAAGCGCGACACGCGGCGGCCGCCGCGCTCACGACGCATGCGACTGCACCTCGGGCGCCGCGCCGAGCGACGGCTCGATCGAGCCGGGCTCGAACGAGAACGAGTCGGCAGTCGAGACCTGCCCGTTTCCGGCCGAGCCGCCGTCCCCGGCCGGGGCCGCGGACCGGCCGGGGGCGGCGGCCCAGGCGAGGAGCAGCGCTCCCGCGAACCCGGCCGCCGATGCGACCGCCAGCGCCCGCTTCGCGGTCTCGGCCCGGCGCCTCGCGCCGGCGAGCCTCGATCCGGGCGCCGGGGTCACGGCGCTACGACCAGCGGTCCTCGTGACGCGGCATGTCGTCGGGCGGCCCGAAGCCCGGCATCCCGAAGCCGCGCATCCCGAAGCCGCGCTCCGGACGCTGGCCGTTGACCATCGCGCGGATGCGTGTCTCGAGGTTCTGCAGGAGCTCCTGCTTGCGGGCCTCGGTCAGCCGTCCGGCGGCGACGGCGGCGTCGAGCTCCTTCCGCTCGGATGCGACGAGCGCGTCGACGAGGCCGTCGACCGACTTGCCGCGATCCTTCGCGACCTGCGCCAGCGTCTTGCCGCTCTGCAGCTGCTCGCGCAGCGCGGCCTCGCCGAGGCCGAGGTAGGACGCGGCGTCCCCGAGGTGCCCGCCCGGTCCGAAGCCGTGGCCGTGCCCGCCGCCGCGGTAGACGCCCGGGCCGAACAGCGGGAAGTCGCCGGCGCGGAGGCGGGCCTTCAGCTCGTCGGCCTGCGCCTTCGTCATCCGGCCCGCCGCGACGGCGGCGTCGATCCGGTTCTCGAGCGCCTTCTCGATCGCGGCGCTCAGGTCGCTCGGCTTCACGCCGAGCTGCTTCGCCGCGTCGTTGACGACCGCCTGGCTCTCCTCCTTCGGCGTCGCGAGCTGCGTCGCGGCGATCGCCGCGCCCCCGCCCGCGACCGCGACTCCCGCCGCGACGCCCGCCGCCAGCTTGCCCTTCAGGTGCCTTCTCATCGACGTGCTCCTCCGTAGGTGGCGAAGGGATCCAACCACCCGTGTCTGAGACGCACCTGAGCGGCGCCTTAGAAAGCGGTAAGAGCGGACGAGGGGCCGCTCGGCGCGGCCCCTCGTCGTTCGGTGCGTCCGGCTAGCAGCCGAGCGCGGTGCGGATCCAGCCGATCCGCTCCGTCAGCTCGGCGGCCTGGGCGGCCGACAGCGAGTTGCCGGCCTGCGCGTCCACCTCGTTCTGCAGGGCGGCGAGCTGGTTGCAGGTCGCGCCGGTGTTGCCCCGGGCGAGGCTCGCGCCGGCGGCCCGCGCCTTGCTCTCGAGGCTCGTCCCCGTGCCGAGGCCCGTGGTGAAGGCTTCGAGCTCGGCGATCTGCCGGGCCGCCCCGCGGACCGTGAAGTCCGTCTCCGAGATGTCGAAGTAGACGTTGCCCACGGCCTCGACCTTGATCCGGGCGGCGGTGGTGTCGACGTTCGGCAGGACGAAGGGCTCCGCGCCGTCGTTCGGCGTGCTCTCGGCCAGCACGACCGGGTACGTCAGGCCGCCGTCGAGCGAGAGACTGACCTTCACGTTCTCCGTCGCGACCGGGGGCGCGCTCGTCCCCGCGACGTCCCACGTGACCTCCTGTGACGAGCCCGCTGGCAGTGACACCGCCGTGCTCTGCGAGGTGACCAGGAACGGCCCCGCGGCCGGGTCGATCGCGAGGCGCGTGTCGGAGCTCCCGACGCCGCCGCCGCCCGGGTGCGCGTCCCGGACGGTCAGGCGGAAGGTCAGCGTCCGGTCGCCCGCGAAGCCGACCCAGTCCGCCGTCGGCAGGAACTCCGAGTAGCAGTCGACGTCGGCGAGCGGCACCGGCGTCGGCCACACGCCCGTGAACGGGTTGCACGACCCCGACGCCGCGTTGGTGTTGTTCGCCAGGATCTGCGGCAGGTCGGGGAACACGCGCGTGGGGTCGGTGCCGACCGCGTTGAGGCCCGGCGAGGGCGTCTGCAGCGTCCCCTCCGGGGTGACGAGCGCAGCGGTGCCGAACTGGCGGAACAGCGGGCCGCTCGTCTTGACGTTGTTGACGAGCGCGATCCCGGTCGCGCCGCGGTCGTTCTGCTCCCACATGTAGGTCAGCGCGTCGCCGTCCGAGTCGGTCGCGGTCCCCGTGAGCGCGAACGGCGTCCGCGTCGGGATCACGAACGACGGCGCCGTGGTCACCACCGGCGCGTGGTTGCCGGTCTCCGTGACGGTCGTACCGCCGTTGTCGATCGGGCCGCCCTTGGCCGTCTCGCCGACGAAGCCGGACGCGCCGGACACGTCCTCGAGCGACAGGCTGCTCAGGTTCGCCTGCGCGAGCGTGCCGCTGAACGTCACCTGGAAGCCGTTGTCGTTGAGCGCGCCGGTGCCGCCCCAGGCCGCGACCGTGGCGATCCCGCCGGCAGGCCAGCCGGGCATCGACTCGAGCGCGGCCTTGATCCCCGCGGTCGTGTAGCTCGTGCCGCGGACGATCGGGGTCGTCTGGCTGCCCTGGAAGCCCAGGCGGAACGAGTCGGTCCCGTCGAAGTCGCGCAGCGAGATCGTCTGCACCTCGTTGATCGCCGGCCGCGTGGAGCTCACGTACGTCGTGATCTCCTGGTAGCTCCGCTGCGACCAGTAGGGGTCGCTGTGCGGCTGGAGGTTGTCGTGCCGGCAGATCCCGGCGTAGGCCATGATCGACGAGCCGGAGCCCGGCTCGACCGAGTTCGGGCCGTTGCGGTTGCCGCCCGAGCAGTTGAACTGGTTGCCGTTGAACGTGTGGTTGCCGGCGTACTGGTGCCCCATCTCGTGGGCGACGTAGTCCACGGCGAAGAAGTCGCCGACCGGGGTGGGCAGGCCGGTGCAGCCCTGCGCCTTGCCGTTCCCGCCGACGACGCCGAGGCTGGCGACGCCGCCGCCGGGGTTGCCGAGCGCGAGGTGGCCGATGTCGTAGTTGCTGGCGCCGATGATCTGGCCGACGACGATTCGGTTGCGCTGCAGCGCGCTGCCGGTGCACGAGCTGAGCTGCGCCGCCGTGTAGCAGGGCGACGCTCCGCAGGGGCCGTTGGCGCCGATCGCGACCTCGGCGGTGTTGAAGTTGAGCTTGTCGTTGTCGGCGATCAGCACCATCCGGATCGCGGTCTCGTCCTCGTAGATCTGGTCGACGCGGTTCATCAGCGTGACCTTGGCGGCGGTGACGTTCGCCGGCCCGCCGAAGTAGGCGGTGTAGCTCGGGTCGGTGACGAGCGCGAGGCGGTACGTCCGCAGCGTCACGGCCGGGCCGACGGGCACTGCGGCGGCCTCGACCGCCTCGACTGCCGCCTCGGCGTCGTCGTCCCGCTCGACGAACGTGTCGTTGCTCTCGGCGTCGCGCGTGTAGTAGCTCGCGTACAGGCTGTCGTCGCGCTCGTAGTACGGGTCGATGTACCACCCGCCCGAGGCGGAGCGGACGGACGCGTGGAACCCGAGCGGCGTCAGGTCGGCCCTGACCGAGGCCGTCGGGTCGTCGATCCCGGTTCCGCTGTAGGTCGTGATCTCGGGGTGCCTCGCCGCGAGCGCGGGCTCCATCAGCGAGGTCTCCCGCAGCGCGAAGCGCTGCAGCTCGCCGTTCGGCGCCGGCAGCGTCAGCACCGCGCCCGCCGCGCCGGAGGCCTCGTCGGGCGCCGCCGCGAGCGTCGCCGCGGCCGCGCCACGGTCGAGCGTGTAGGCGCGCACCTTCGTCGCGTGGACCTGGGCCTTGTGGCCGTCCTTCGTGGCAGCCGGTGTCCCGGGGACGTGCTTCCACGGGTTCGCGCCCGACGCGGCGCCGGCGGCCGGCCGTGCGCCCGCGGGCATCGCGACGACCACGGCCGCGAGGAGCATCGATCCGAGCACTGCACCGGCCAGGCGCCACGACGCGTGCGACCGCGTGCGACGACGCCTCATCTCTGCCTTCACCGCTCTCCCCCTGCGTTCGACGACACGGCCGCCCGATCGGGCGACCTCCGACCCTATAGGGGATCCTCGATCGCCTCAACGGCGGCCGCGTTGAGGTCCGTCAACGCGGCGAGGCCGCTAGCGGCTCGCGGGCTCGCTCGCCCGGTCCGCCGGGACGAACAGGCGGCAGTGCGGACACTTGAACCCGCGGTGCCGGGCCGACGGGCGCGCGAGCGGCGCGGCCTCGAACGGCTTGCGGCAGTGCGGGCAGGTGACCTCGAAACGCGGCTGGGCGGCGGCCTCGCTCATGCGATCCACGCTAGCAGGACCGGTTGGGCGCTCCCGCGCGGCTCCGGCGCGAGGCCCCTCTGGGCCCAGTGGCCCGAGCTCAGACGCAGTCTTTGAGCGCCTGCGCCTCCGGCAGGCACTCGAGCTTCTTCAGCGTGTTGTTCTCGATCTGGCGGATGCGCTCGCGTGTCACCCCGAACTCGCGGCCGACCTCCTCCAGCGTCCGCGGCTGCTCGCCGCAGAGCCCGAAGCGGAGCTCGATCACGTGGCGCTCGCGCTCCGGGAGCGCGTTGAGCGCGTTTTCGATGTCCTCGCGGCGGAGCGAGATCGTGGCGGTGTCGTACGGCGACTCGGCCGTGTCGTCGGGGACGAAGTCGCCGAGGGACGACTCCTCCTCCTCGCCGATCGGCTTCTCGAGCGAGACGGGGAGCTGGGACATGCGCAGGATCTCGCGCACCTCCACCGTCGTCATCTCGAGCTCCTCCGCGATCTCCTCCGGGCGCGGCTCGCGGCCGAGCCGCTGCACCAGCTGGCGCTCGATGTGCACGACCTTGTTCAGCTTCTCGACCATGTGCACCGGGATCCGGATCGTGCGCGCCTTGTCGGCGATCGCGCGCGTGACGGCCTGGCGGATCCACCAGGTCGCGTACGTCGAGAACTTGAACCCCTTGCGGTAGTCGAACTTCTCGACCGCGCGGATGAGCCCGAGCGAGCCCTCCTGGATCAGGTCGAGAAAGGAGAGGCCCCGGCCGAGGTACCCCTTCGCGATCGACACCACCAGCCGCAGGTTCGCCTCGATCATCTGCGTCTTGGCGCTCATGTCGCCGCGCTCGATGCGCTTCGCCAGGTAGATCTCCTGGTCGGCCGTGAGCAGCGGCACCTTGCCGATCTCGCGCAGGTACAGGCGCAACGAGTCGAGCGACGGCTCGACTGTCAGGTCGAGCTTGGGCGCAGCCGCCTTGGCCTCGTCCTCGCCGGCCAACGCCGGCTGCTCGTGCGGCGGGCTCTTGTGCTGCTCGCCCTCGACGAGCTCGACCCCGTGGTCGATGAGGTAGGTGTAGAAGTCCTCGATCTGCTCCTTGGTCAGCTCGACGTCGTCGAGCGAGGAGACGATCTCGTCGTAGGACAGGAACCCTTTCTCGACGCCGTCCTGAACGAGCTTCTGGAGCTCCTCGACGTCCGGCAGAGCGATCTCGACGCTGAGCAACGAACCCTCGGCTTTCCTCGCGTGGTTGACGGGACGGACCTGCCTCGACACGCAAGAGCCGGCGGAACTCCCCTCCCCCGACTCGCCCTCTTGTCGTGAGCGGGATGCTACCGCCGTTCCAGGGCGAGGAGGAACAGATTTCTTACTCGTCCTTCACGCCTTCGTCACGATTTCGCCGACGAGCTCCCCCCGCGAGTTGGACACCGGGGCGATCGCGAGCTCCGGGACTTCGACTCCGAGGCCGGAGAGGAACGCGGCGAGCGCCGGACCGACCGCACGACCCGCCCCGTCCTCGACCTTGAGCGCGACGCCGACTCCGGCGGCGGACGCGGCGCAGAGCAGCCCCTCGGCGCCGCCCTTCGCCGTCCATCCGGGCGCGAGCTCCATCAGCCGTGTGTCCGGCGCGCCCGGGCCGCGGACGAGCTGCGGGTGCGCGCGCATCGCGGCGGCGACGCGGCCGCCGGCGTCGAGCCGCTCGAGGCGCGAGAACGCGTGCGCCATCCGCTCCAGCGGGAGCGCGAAGGTGACGACGCCGCAGCCGTCCACGGCCGTCGGCAGCTCGTCCGGGCGCACCTCGGCGGCGGCGGCGACCTCGGCGCGGCAGCCCTCCTGGACGGGATGACCGGCGAGGCGGTAGCCCTCGCGAGACCAGTCCCTCGCCGTGCACAGCGCGAGCATTCCGGCGTGCTTGCCCGAGCAGTTGTGGCGGAGCTTCGACGGCGGTGTCCCCTCCTCGCCGCACTCGAGGTCGTCCTCGGTGGCGGGCGCCTTCGCGAGCAGGGCGCGCACGGCCTCGAGGTGCGGCTCGAGCCCGCGGTGCGACGCCGACGCGATCGCGAGGTCGCGCGCGTCGAGGTCGTCGCGGGCGCGGGCGAGCGGCATCGCCTGGAGCGGCTTCGCGCACGAGCGGAAGAGGCTCACGAGGCCGCCGTCGCCGCGCTCGGCGACGACGGCGCCGTCCTGCACCGCGACCGCGTGGACGCGGTGGACGGCCTCGACGGTCGGGCCCCTGCGCACGAGTACCCTGATCGGGTCGGCCACGACCCGGGGAGACTAGTGCGATGCCGGAGCTGCCGGAGATGGAGGCCTGGCGCCGTCAGCTCGACGGCCCGGTGTCGGCGTCCCCGATCGCGAAGGCCGGGCCGGCGCACGTGGCGACGCTGAAGACGTACGACCCGCCGCTGCGGTCGCTGGAGGGGCGGCGGCTCTCGGGCGCCGAGCGGCGGGCGAAGCGGCTGCTGTTCCCGACCGACGACGGCGAGCTCGTGCTGATGGTGCACCTGATGAGCGCGGGCCGGCTGCGCTACGTCCGGCCCGGCGAGAAGACGCCGAAGCAGCCGGCGTTCCGGCTCCGGTTCGAGGACGGCGCCGAGCTGCTGCTCACCGAGGGCGGCCCGAAGAAGCGGGCCGGCGTGTGGCTGCTCACGCCCGAGGCGGCGGAGGAGGAGCTCGCGCACCTCGGCCCGGAGGCGCTCGGCCTCGGCGCCGAGCGGCTCGCCGCGATCCTCCGCGCCGAGCGGCGGCAGCTGCACCCGCTGCTGCGCGACCAGCGGGCGCTCGCCGGGATCGGGCGGGCGTGGGCGAACGAGATCCTCCACACGGCGCGGCTCTCGCCGTTCAGGCTCTCGACCGAGCTGACGGACGAGGAGGTGGAGCGGTTGGCGCGTGCGATCGACGAGGAGCTCGCCCGCGGCCTCGAGCTCCGCGAGCTCGGACGCAAGGACGACAAGGTCTACCGCGTCCACAACCGGCTGGGCGAGCCGTGCCACGTCTGCGGCGACCCGCTCCGCCGGGTCGACTACGAGGAGCACACGATCTACTACTGCGCGACCTGCCAGACCGGCGGCAGGGTGCTGAAGGACCGGCGGCTCTCGCGGCTGCTGCGATGACGCGCACGGCACTCGTCTCCGACGTCCACGGCAACGCGGTCGCGCTCGACGCCGTGCTCGCCGACCTCGAGCGCCGGCCCGTCGACGCCGTCGTGTGCCTCGGGGACATGCTCCAGGGCGGCGCGCAACCCGCAGAGGTCGCCGGCCGGCTGGCGGCGCTCGGCTGGCCGGTCGTGCTCGGGAACGCGGACGCGTTCCTGCTCGACGCCGACGCGGGCGCGGAGGTGCCGACGCCCGCGCAGCTCGAGGTGCGCCGGTGGTCGCTGGAGGCGCTCGGCGACGAGGGCGTGCGGCTGCTGGAGACGTTCCGCCCCACGGTCGAGGGCGACCTCGGCGGCGGCCTCCGCCTGCTCGCCTTCCACGGCTCGCCGCGCTCCTACGACGACTTCCTGTTCCCGTCGTTCGCCGACGGCGTGTTCCGCGGGGTGCTCGGGCCGGACGAGGCGGACGTCTACGCCGGCGGCCACGTACACCTCCAGTTCGTCCGGCGCGTCGGCCGGTCGCTATTCGTCAACCCCGGCAGCGTCGGCTTCTCCTACGACCACGAGCAGCCGGAGGACGGGTTCCGGCTCGACCCCTGGGCCGCCTACGCCGTGATCGAGAGCGACGGCGGCTCGGTCGAGGTCGCCTTCCGGCGCGTCCCGTTCGACGTCCACGCCGTGATCGCAGCAATCCGCGCGAGCGGCGTGCCGAACGCGGATCGGGCGATCGCCCTCTGGGGCGGCGGCGACGCGCCACATCGGGACGCGTCCGGGGCCTGACCCTCCGCGGCGGCGCTCCGCCGCAACCAGCGGCGCGAGACCCGCGTGATCACGCGGTCGTACGTCCGATCCGGCCGCGGCCGGGGGCTGGCCCCGTTACGCCTCCCCGGTCTCGTCGGGGCTCAGCGTCTCCTCGCTCTCGTGCGAGGCCTCCTGCTCGCCCTCCGGCGGCGCGGCGACCCCGCCCGCGTACTCCTCCTCGCCGCGCGCGTCCCCACGCTCGTGGGCGCGGCGCTCATCGTTGCTGCGCTGCTCGTCCTCCATGCGGGCCGCGTTCCCCGTCCCGCGAAGCGGAAACGGCTACGAGGCCTCGCCGCGTTGCACGAGCCCCGTCTCGTACGCGAGCACCACCGCCTGGACGCGGTCGCGGACGTCGAGCTTCTGGAGGATGCGCGCCACGTGCGTCTTGACGGTCGTCTCGCCCAGGAACAGCTCCTTGGCGATCTCCGCGTTGGAGCGGCCGCGCGCGATCAGGCGCAGCACCTCGATCTCGCGGGCGGTCAGGCTCTCGACCTCGGGCGGCAGGCCCTCGGTCGGCGGCGGCCGCCGCACGAACTCCTCGATCACCCGGCGCGTGATCGTCGGCGCCAGCAGCGACTCCCCGGCGGCGACCACGCGGATCGCGTCGACCAGCTGCTCCGGCGGCGCGTCCTTCAGCAGGAACCCGGCGGCGCCCGCGCGCAGCGCCTCGTATACGTACTCGTTCAGGTCGAACGTCGTCAGCATCAGCACGTGCGTCGACGGCGAACGCTCGACGAGCCGCCGCGTCGCCTCGATCCCGTCGAGGTTCGGCATGCGGATGTCCATGAGCACGACGTCGACCGTGTAGCGGTCGACGGCCTCGAGCGCCTCGAGACCGTCGGAGGCCTCGGCGACGATCTCCAGGTCGGGCTCCGCATCGAGGATCATCCGGAAGCCGGCGCGGACGAGCGCCTGGTCGTCGACGATCATGAGGCGGATAGCCACTCGTTCCCCTCGCCGCCGACCGGGATGCGGGCGCGCACCGCGTAGCCGCGGCCGCCGTCGACCGAGCCGGCCTCGAGCGTCCCGCCGTAGAACGCGACGCGCTCGCGCATCCCCGCGAGGCCCTGACGCGCGCCCTCGCCCTCGCCGTTCCCGCGCCCGTCGTTGGCGATCTCGAGCGCGATCGCGTCGGGCTCGTAGCGCACGACCACCGTCGCCCGGGCCGGACCGGCGTGCTTGATCACGTTCGTGAGCGCCTCCTGGACGACGCGGTATGCCGACAGGTCGAGACCGGCGGCCACCGGGTAGGGCTCGCCCTCGACCGACAGCTCGACCGGGAGGCCGGCGTCGCGCGCCTGCTGGACGAGCGCCTCGAGCCGCGCGAGGCCCGGCTGGGGCGCGAGGTCGGCTGGCTGGTTCGCCCCGCGCAGGATCCCGAGCAGCCGCCGCATCTCCGTCAGCGCCTCGCGGCCGGTCTCCTCCACCGTTTGCAGCGCCTCCCGCTCCCGCTGCTGGTCCTCCCGCAGCAGCCGCCGGACGCCCGCGGCCTGCACGGTCATGACCGAGATCGAGTGCGCCACCACGTCGTGCAGCTCGCGCGCGATCCGGGCCCGCTCGTCGGCGACGGCCAGCGCCGCGTCCGCGCGGCGGCGAGCGTCGGCGAGCGCCAGCCGCTCCTCCGCCTCGCGGGCCTGCTGCGCGCGGTGGCCGACCGTGAATCCGGCGAGCCACGCGGCGGCGAAGAACAGCGACACCCAGAAGTAGTCGCCGGCGCCCTCGTCGGGGAAGCGGCGGGTGACGAAGACGACCGTCGCCTCCGCCGCGACCAGCCCGACGACTCCCTGCCGGTTCGGATTCGACTCGCCCACGACCCAGGCCGCGAGCAGCGCGCCGAAGAAGAAGAACGTCGAGTCGTAGAGCCCCTGCGCCTCGAGCAGCGAGGTGACCGCGAGCGCGGCGAACACGGCGAGCGGCGCAACGAGCGGCGCCCGCCGCCGGAGCAACAGCGGGACGCTCGCGAACACCGCGCACACGCTCAGCGTCGCCCGCGACCCCGCGAGCGGCGCGGCCCAGATCTCCACCTGCATCGCCACGAGGAGCGCCAGCGCGAGCGCGTCGACGCCGTAGCGGCGGGCGAGGAGCAGCGGGTCACGCACGATCGCACGGTACTCCACGCGCGCGCGCGCGAGGTCGTCCCAGCTGACGAACACGGCTCGTCCTGGAGGACGACGCGATCGGCCCCTCGCGCCGACGCCGGCGGAGCGGACGACGCGCACTGTGGCGGCACCACGTGAACCAGCAAAGGAGAGATCCGAGATGACCGCTGCTTCGATCGCCGTTCCCGCCGAGGGCATCGCGGCCGAGCTCACGTCGCGCGTCGTCGTCGAGGCGACGAACCTCAGCCGCCGCTACGGCACCGGCGACGCCGCCGTGGACGCGCTCCGCGGCGTCTCGCTGGAGGTCGCCCGCGGCAAGCTCACCGCCGTGATGGGGCCGTCCGGCTCCGGCAAGTCCACGCTCATGCACATCCTCGCGGGCCTCGACCGCCCGACCGAGGGCACCGTCTCGATCGCCGGGACCGAGATCGGCTCGCTCAACGACAACCAGCTGACGAAGCTGCGCCGGCGCCACATCGGCTTCGTGTTCCAGTTCTTCAACCTGCTGCCGATGCTGACGGCGGAGGAGAACATCCTCCTGCCGCTGTCGATCGCGGGCGAGAAGCCCGACGAGGCGTGGGTCGACGAGGTGATGGAGCGGGTCGGGCTCGCCGACCGGCGCCGCCACCGGCCCGCCGAGCTCTCCGGCGGCCAGCAGCAGCGTGTCGCCGTCGCGCGGGCGCTCGTCTCGCGGCCGACGGTGCTGTTCGCCGACGAGCCGACCGGCAACCTCGACTCCCGCACCGGCGCCGAGGTGCTCGACCTCGTCCGCCAGTCGGTCGACGAGCTCGGCCAGACGGTCGTGATGGTGACCCACGACGCACGTGCCGCCGGCGCCGCCGACCGCGTGCTGTTCCTCGCCGACGGCGAGATCGTCAAGGACGGCGGCCGCACGTCGCAGGCCGAGATCCTGCAGACGCTGGAGGAGGTGGCCTAGGTGAGAAAGGTCGCGCTCAAAGGGCTCGCGGGGCGGAAGCTCCGCACGCTCCTGACCTCCCTCGCGATCGTCCTCGGCGTCGCGATGATCACCGGGTCGTTCATCCTCACGGACTCGATCTCGAAAGGGTTCGACTCGATCTTCACCTCCGCGTACCGCAACACGGACGCGGTGGTGAGCGGCAAGAAGCTCGTCGACTGGTCGGCGAGCGGCAACGCGACGGTCGACGAGGCCCTGGTGGCGAGGATCCGCGCGCTGCCGGAGGTCGAGTCCGCGTCCGGCTCGATCATCGACATCGTCGGCAACTCGACGCAGGCCAAGCTGATCGACCGCGACGGCGACCCGATCCAGTCGAGCGGGAACCCGACGTTCGGCTTCGGCGTCGACCCGTCCGCCGGGCGGTTCAACCCGATGCGGCTCGTCGACGGCGGCTGGGCGTCCGGCCCCGGCGAGATCGTGATCGACAAGGAGACCGCCGACTCGAAGCACTTCGGCGTGGGCGACACGATCCGCGCGTCCGGGCAGGGCCCGAGCCGCCCGTTCCGGATCGTCGGCATCGCCAGCTACGGCGACGTCGCGACGCTGGGCGGGGCCACGTTCGCCGTCTGGGACGTCACGACGGCGCGGTCGATGCTCGGCATCGCCGGCTACACCGGGATCTCCGTGGCCGCGAGGGACGGCGTCTCGCAGCGCTCGCTCGTGGCGTCGCTGCAGCAGGCCGTGCCCTCGAACGTGCAGGTGCGCACGGGCGACGAGCAGGCCGGCGAGGACAAGAAGGGGCTCGACGAGTTCATCGCGTTCATCCGCGGCTTCCTGCTGGCGTTCGGCGGGATCGCGCTGCTCGTCGGCGCCTTCGTGATCTTCAACACGCTGTCGATCACGATCGCGCAGCGGGTTCGCGAGCTGGCGACGCTGCGGACGCTCGGCGCCTCCCGGCGCCAGGTGCTCCGCTCCGTGCTGCTCGAGGCAGCGGCGATCGGCGCGCTCGCGTCGGTGGTCGGGATCCTCGGCGGGATCGGCCTCGCCCGCGGGCTCACGGCCGTGTTCAAGGCGCTCGGCCTCGAGCTCCCGCAGTCCGACCCGGTGTACGCGACGCGGACGTTCGTGATCGCGCTGATCGTCGGCGTCGGGGTGACCGTGGTCGCCGGGCTCGCGCCCGCGCTCCGCGCCACCCGCGTCGCGCCGATCTCCGCCGTCCGGGAGGGCGCGGCGCTGCCGCGCCGCAAGCGCCTCGGCCCGGTCGCCGGCGTGGTGCTGCTCGCGGCGGGGGTCGCGCTCGTCTCGTACGCGGTGCTGACCGGCTCGCTCGGCTCGGGCAGGAACCTGCTCGCGCTCGCGGTCGGCGCGCTGCTCACGCTCGTCGGCATCGCCGGCGTCGCCTCGCAGCTCGTCACCGCGCTCGCCTCGCTCGTCGGGATCCCCTCGCGCCGCCTCGGCGGCGTCGCGGGCCGGCTCGCCGGCGAGAACGTCGTGCGCAACCCCGCGCGCACGGCGTCGACCGCGGCCGCGCTGATGATCGGGCTCGCGCTCGTCTCGTTCGTGGCCGTGATCGGCAAGGGCGTGCGCGACTCGCTCGCGAACTCGTTCTCCGACCAGGTCTCGGCCGACTACGTGATCACCTCGCAGAACGGGTGGTCGCAGTTCCCGGCGGCGGCCGGCGACGCGATCGCGAAGGTCGACGGCGTGCAGGCCTCGAGCATCCGTTCCGATCGCGGCCTCGTCGGCAAGGAGCAGGTCAACGTCAACGCGGTCGACCCGGCGACGCTCGACGGCATGTACCGGTTCGAGTGGAAGGGCGGCGCCTCCGACGAGACGCTCTCTAGGCTCGACGGGAACGGTGCCGTGCTGAAGGAGTCGTTCGCGCGCGACAGCGGCCTGACGGTGGGCGAGCGCTTCCGCCTGCGGACGCCGCACGGGAACGGGATCGAGCTGCGCGTGGCGGGGCTGTACCAGCCGCCGCGGGCGGCCGAGCTCCTCGGCGGCGTCGTGATCTCGCAGGAGGCGTTCGACGCCACCTTCCCGCGGCCGCAGAACCAGCTGACGCTCGTCCGCGGCGGCTCCCAGGAGGGGCTGGACGAGGCCGTGGCCGCGTTCTCCGACGCGAAGGTGCTGACGAAGGACGGCTACGTCGACGCGCAGTCGTCGTTCATCGGGCAGATCCTGAACCTGCTCTACGTGCTGCTCGCGCTGAGCGTGATCGTGAGCCTGTTCGGGATGGTCAACACGCTCGTGCTCTCGGTGTTCGAGCGGACGCGGGAGCTCGGGATGCTCCGCGCGGTCGGGATGACGCGGCGGCAGGTGCGCCGGCTCGTCCGGCACGAGAGCGTGATCACCGCGCTGATCGGCGCGGGGCTCGGGCTCCCGCTCGGCGTCGCGCTCGGCGCGGCCGTGACGCACGCGCTCGACCGCTACGGCGTCGAGTTCGCGCTCCCGGTCGCCTCGCTCGCGGCCTTCACGGTCGTGGCGATCGTGGCCGGGATCCTCGCGGCGGTGCTGCCCGCCCGCCGCGCCTCGCGGCTCGACGTCCTCTCGGCGCTGCAGTACGAGTAGTGGACGGACGCGGGGGAACCCATGGTTCGTACGCGGGGGAACCCATGGTTCCCCCGCGAGCCCCCTCCTTCGGCGCTCGGGCTCCGGCCGCGGCCCGCGCCTCCCGGCCGGCGAAGCCGGCCTCCGGCGGCAGACCTGCGCGCTTCGCTCACGCGTACGGCAGCGGACGTTGGCCGGCCGTGCTTGCCTGCGGCCTGGCCGGACGGGCGGGCGGCGTCATCCTCGGGGATGACGCCGGTTCGTCCTCGGGCGGTCTTCCGGTTCCTCCCACGCGCGGACGACCGGCCGCGGGGCGGGTCGTAGGTTGGGCGCACCTTCCCACGACCACCAGGAGCAGACGATGATCCACGCTGGCGACACCATCTCGAACCCGGTCACGGGCGAGCGCATGACGTTCCTGAAGACCTCCCGCCAGACCGGCGGCGAGTACGTCCTCGTCGAGGTGACCGTGGAGCCGAACGGCTTCGTCGCCTCGCCCCACCTTCACCCCAACCAGTCCGAGCGGTTCGAGATCCTCGACGGCGAGCTCGAGTTCCGCATCGGCCGGAAGACCGTGACGGCGGGCCCGGGCGAGGTCGTCGTCGTCGAGCCGGGCACGGCGCACCGCTTCCGCAACGCCGGCGACACGGTCGCCCGCTTCACCTGCGAGGTCCGGCCGGCCCTGCGCTTCGAGCAGCTGCTCGAGACGATGTTCGCGCTCGCGGCCGACGGCAGGACGAACCGGAAGGGCATGCCGAACCCGCTGCGGCTCGCCGTGATCGCCGGCGTGCACTTCGACGACGTGCGGTTGCCGTTCCCGCCGGCGTGGATGCAGCGTGCGGGGCTGGCGGTCGGCGCGCCGATGGGCCGCCTGCTCGGCTATACCGCGACCTACGAGAACGCGACCCGCGGCACGACGGTCGCCGCGTAGGAGGACGGATGACGAACGGACTGACGACCGACTGGCTCGCCGCCCGGCTGGGCGAGCAGCCCGCGCGGGTCGAGGCCCGGCGCCGGGCCGGCGAGCTGGTCGCCGTCCGTCGAGCGGACGGCCAGCTCGTCTTCCCCGGCTGGCAGTTCGACCGCACGGGCCGGCCGCATCCGCAGCTCTCCGCGCTCGTCGCGGCGGCGCGCGCCAAGGGGCTCGACGACGCCCGGCTCGACGGGCTGCTCACGCGGCGGGCGGGCCTCGTCGGCGCGATCCGTCCCGCCGACGCGGTGCGGCGCGAGGGCGACCTCGCCCCGGCGTTCCGCGCGCTCGAGGCGGTCTAGCCGGCGCCGCCCGGGCCGGAGGTCGATCCGGCCGGGGCTCGGGGGAGGCGCACCACCAGCGCCTCCCCTTCCAGCGCGACGCTGCCGCCGAGGGCGTCGACGACTCGCGCGGCGATCGCCGCGCCCAGGTCGCGGACGACCTCGCCGGCGAGGATCGGCGCCGCGTCCGGGGTGACGGGGCCGAGGCTGACGGTGACGCCGTCGACGAGCAGCTCCAGGCGGTCGACGCCGCCGAACCGGACGGCGCACCGCGCGTAGCCCGCGAGCGCGCGCTCCGCAGCGCCGGCGTCGAGCGTGGTCTGCGTGCCGACGCCTTCGACCGCGATCTCGGCGCCGCTCACGCGCTCCGCCGCGGCTCGCGCGAGCTCGAGGGTGTCGACGTCGCGCGACGCCGGCTCCCAGCGACCGCTCTCGATCCTCGCGACCAGCCCGAGCTCGTCGAGCAGCTCGCCCATCTGGTCGGAGGCGGCCGACATCATCCCGAGGTAGCGCGGGAGCGGCTCGTCGAGCCCCTCCATGCGCGTAAGCACCCGCGCGAACCCGTGCACCGTCGCGAGCGGCGTCCGGAGGTCGTGGCACGCCAGCGAGACGAGCGCCGCGAAGGCGGGATCCTGGCCCATGTTCGCTAGCGTTGCAGACGCATGCGCGACGTGCTGCACGACGATCTGCAGGCCTCGCCTCCGGAGGTGAGGATCGGCCTCTCGCGCGCAGGCGTCCACGGGATCGAGAAGGCGATCCGCTTCCGGCACCGCGGCGTCGAGCGCCAGATCCACGCCGAGATCGACTGCGTCGTCGATCTCGACCCGGCGCAGAAGGGCGTCCACATGTCGCGCTTCCCGGAGCTGTTCGAGGAGGCGATCGACGAGGTCGTGATCGGCGAGGCGCTGCTCGTCGAGGCGCTCGCCGAGCACATCGCACGCCGGATCGTGGGCCGTCAGGACGCCTTGCGAGCCGAGGTGAGCGTGCGCGCGCGGTATCCGATCGAGCGGAGAACGCCCGTCACCCGGCTCGCGACGCAGGAGATGGTGACGCTCGTCGGCATCGCCGCGGCGTCGGAGCGCGCGATGCGTCGAATCGTCGGCGTCGAGGCGACCGGGATCAACGCGTGCCCGTGCGCGCAGGGGCTCGTGCGCGGCCGGGCGGCCGAGCGCCTCGCGGAGGCCGGGTTCGACGACGATGCGGTGGCGACGATCCTGCGTCTCGTCCCGCTCGCGACGCACAACCAGCGCGGCCGCGGGACGCTCTACGTCGGCACCGCGGAGCAGCTCAACGCGGAGGACCTCGTCGGGATCGTCGAGCGGTCGATGAGCTCGCCGATCTACGAGCTGCTGAAGCGCCCCGACGAGCTGTTCGTGGTCGAGCACGCGCACCTGCAGCCGCGCTTCGTCGAGGACTCGGTGCGGCTGGCGCTCGCCGAGACGCTCGCCCGGTACGCGGAGCTGGACGACCGCGACTTCCTGCTCTCGCGCCAGCTCAACTTCGAGACGATCCACAACCACGAGGTCGTGGCCGAGCGGTTCGGCACCGTCGCCGAGCTGCGCGGCGAGCTGGAGAACGGCGGCCACCAGCCCGCGCGGCACACCGAGCTGCGCGACTGGCTCGCGGGGAGCTGAACGCGCCAGAGCCGCAACCGCCATGGCCGGGGGCTGGCCCCGGACGTGTCCCACCGGCACCCCGCCGCCGCGCGAAGGGTCAGGCCCCGGCCAGGGCTCGAACGACCCACGCCCGGGGTGAGCATTGGCCGATACACGTCGACGCGCGCAACACAGATGCGTGGGCGCCAGGGGACAGCCGTGAGCGATCGGGCCATGGCCGGGGGCTGGCCCCCGGTCGCATCACGTGTGGCCACGCCCCCGCGGAGGGGCCTGCCCCCGGCCGCGTCCGAAAGACCTAGCCGCCCGCGCCCGCCGGTGTGCCCCGCCGACGCAGGTTGAAGCGCGGCTCCTGCCCGCGGAGGAGCCGGGCGATGTTCGGCCGGTGCAGCACCACGACGGCCGCCGCGGCGATCGCGGCGAACACGATCACCGGCCACGGCTCGCCGAGCAGCCACGCGAAGAACGGCATCGCCGACGAGGCGAGCATCGAGGCGAGCGACGCGTAGCGGAAGACGAGGAAGCTGACGATCCAGATCGCGAGCGCCGTCAACCCGACGAGCGGCGCGAGGGCCAGGAAGACGCCGCCCGCCGTCGCCACCGTCTTGCCGCCGCGGGTGAAGCCGAGGAACAGCGGCCGCCAGTGCCCCGCCATTGCCGCAGCGCCCGCGAGCACGCCTGCGAGGTCGTCGACGACGAGCATCGCGACGAACGCCGGCACGAAGCCCTTCGCGACGTCGAGCACGATGATCGGCACGCCGAGCCGCCACCCGTAGGAGCGCCAGACGTTCGTCGCCCCGATGTTCCCGCTGCCCTTGGTCCGGATGTCCTCCCCCGTCACGAGCCGGACGACCCAGTAGCCGAACGGCATGGAGCCGGCGAGGTAGCCGGCGAGGACGAGCAGCGCGGTTGTCACGGCCTACGGGACGGAGCGGAAGGCGGAGCCCGTCACTTCGCCGGAACCGCCGAGCCCGTCACCTCGCCGGAATCCCGTGCGCCCCGACCCAGCCCCGCCGTGGGTGAACCCGTGGTTCCCCCACGAGCCCCCTCCTTCACGGCGGAGCCCGTCACCTCGCCGGAATCCCGTACGCCCCGACCCAGTCGTTCACGACGTCCCAGTCGAGGTTGTCGAGGAACGCCGCGATGTACGACGCGCGGTCGGTCTGGAAGTCGAGGAAGTACGCGTGCTCGTACACGTCGAGCGCCACGAGCGGCGTCGCGTTCCAGATCGGGAAGGTGTTCTGAGCGTCGCCGACGTAGTTGAAGAGCCGGCCCTCGTCCCAGTCGTACGCCGTCCACGCCCAGCCGCGGCCGGCCATGCCCGTCGCCTTGAGGTCCTCGCGCCAGGCGTCCACGGAGCCGAAGTCGCGCCGGATCAGGTCGCCGACGAGGCCGTCCGGGTCACCGCCGCCGCCGCCCAGGTGCTCGAAGTAGATCTCGTGGTTCTTGATCCCGCCGACCGCGAACGACAGCTCGACCTTCAGGGCGCGCAGCGCCGAGTACACCTGGTTCGCCGCCGAGAGGTCGACGGCGGCGAGCTCGCCGAGGATCTCGTTCCGCTTGTTCACGTACCCCTGGTAGAGCTTGTAGTGCGCCTCGATCGTGGCGCGGGAGATGCCCTCGAGCTCGAACAGGGCCGGCTTGAGCTCGCGCGGGCTGATCTCCTCGAACTGGTGGACGAGCGTCGACACGGGCACTCTCTCCTCGTGGTTGGGCGTCCGGGCGGACGGGAGCATACCGCCCCGTCCCGGCGCCTAGCGGCGGACGGTCTGCGTGCCGCTCCAGGACTCGAGGTACCCGGCGCCTGCCTGGTTGATCGTGATGAACACGCGGTACGCGCCGGGCGTCCGCGGAATCCGGAAGAGCTTCCCGGAGCGCTGGCCGAGCGTGTAGCGGCGGATGCTGAGCCACTGGCCGAAGCGCGTCCGCCGCTGGAGGTAGACCCAGTGCCCGGCGTACGAGCGGTCGGCGGCCACCCGCGTGAGGAACCATCCGCGGCGGCCCCGCTGGAGGGTCACGCGCGGCCGCACCTGCACGGTCACGGGCTGGCTCGTCGCCGTCTTGTACCGGGCGGTGTAGCTCGTGAGGATCGTGGGATGGAGCTGCGCCTCGAAGGCGCCGTTCGCGACCGTCTGCACGACCGCGAGCTGCACGGGCGACGCCACGCCCCAGGGCTGGCCGAAGACCGTCACGGTCTCGCCGGCGAGGCCGCTGTTGACCGTGCCCTGGAGCTTGATCTCTCCCAGCCCGTACGTGAGGATCGGCACGTTCACGCCGAGCGAGACCGCGGGCGGCAGTCCGCGGACGACGATCGTCCCGCGCTCCGCCGGCTCCAGCGCGTCGCGGTAGCGGTACTGGCCCGACGCGCGGAACGTGAACGTGAACCGCTGGCCGGGACGGAGCGTCGGCGAGGCGAACGCGCCGGTGTCCGAGACGACCTGGTGGTTGACCGTGTCGGCGTTGACCCAAGTGACCGAGTCCGTCGCAACGATCGTCACCCGCGCGGGCAGGAACCCCGAGCGCACGATGGTGACCGTCCTCGTCTCGGCGGCCGCCGTCCCCGGCAGGACGAGTGCGGCGGCGAGCAGGGCGGGCAGCAGCGCGCGCATCGTGCGCAGGTTCTACCCGCCGCGGCGGCGGGCAACTCGGTCGCACGTGTCGTTTTACGCGCTCCTTGCAAAGAGCGGGTGCTATAGGTGACGCGTGCGCGCGCTCGTCACCGGGGGCACCGGCCGGATCGGCGCGGCCGTGGCGGCGCGCCTGCGGGACGAGGGAGCGCGCGTGGTGGCGGCGGGACGCGCGGCCGGCGACCTCTCGACCACGGCGGGCGCGCAGTCGTTGGTCGCGGACGCGGCGAGCGAGCTGGGTGGCCTCGACCTCGTGGTGCACGCGGCCGCCGAAGGGTTCGCGCCGCGGCCCGTTGAGGACGTGCGCGAGGCGGACTGGGACGCGGCGATGGGCGCGACCGCGAAGGGCGCCTTCTTCGTGGCGCAGGCGGCGGCGCCGCACCTGCGGGAGTCCCGGGGCTGCCTGGTGATGGTCGAGGACGTCGCCGCCTACCAGGCGTGGCCGCTGTTCGCGCCGCACTGCGCGGCGAAGGCGGCGGAGGCGATGCTGACGCGCGTCCTCGCACGCGCGCTCGCGCCCGAGGTGCGGGTCTGCGGCGTGGCGCCGGGGCCGGTGGGGGTCGAGCCCGAGCAGGAGGAGCGTCGCGCGGCGGAGACGCTGCTCGGACGCGTCGGCTCGCCCGACGACGTCGCCGACGCCGTCCTCTTCCTCGCGCGGGCGCCGTTCGTCACCGGGACGAGCCTCGTCGTCGACGGCGGCCGACTCCTGCAAACCGGGCGGGCCGGTGGAACGTAGGGACGTGGAGAAGATGGAGCTCGCGCTCGATCGGCCCACGCTGGCGCGGGCGGAGCCTGCGGCGGCACCCGGCCGGTCGGACGGGGACCTCATCCGCAGGATCGCCGCGCGAGATCGCGACGCCTTCGACGAGCTGTACGCGCGCTACGCCCGGCCGGTGCTCGGTCTCGCGTTGCGGCGGCTCGGCGACCGCGACCGCGCCGAGGAGGCCGTGCAGGAGACCTTCACGGCGATCTGGCGGTCGGCGCGGAGCTACCGGTCCGACCGCGGCCCGGGCGGCCCGTGGATCTACGCGGTGGCGCGCAACGCGATCGTCGACCGCTTCCGCAGCCGCGGCGAGCCGGTCGCCGAGGCGCCCGACACCCCGGACGACGCCCGCGGGCCCGCCGAGCACGCCGAGGCCGCCGACGTGGCCTGGCGCGTCCACCGCGCGCTCGCAGCGCTGCCGCCGAACGAGCGGACGGTGCTCGAGCTGGCGTACTGGAGCGGTCTGTCGCAGAGCGAGGTCGCCGCCTACCTCGACATCCCGCTGGGGACGGTCAAGACGCGCACGCGTGCGGCGCTCGCACGGCTCGCGTCGATCCTGGAGCAGGAGGACCTGCGGTGAGCGGACCGGACTTCGACGCGCTGGTGGAGGACGTGGGCGGCGAGCAGCGCGACCGGCTGCGGGAGGTGCACGAGCTCCTGCTCGCGGCGGGGCCGCCGCCCGAGCTGCCGCCGTCGCTCGAGCACGCGCCGGGCTCGGCGCCGAGGCCGGCCGTCCGGCTGATGCCCCGCCGCCGATTGGGCGCCGCGCTCGTGCTCGCCGCGGCCCTCGCGCTCGCGGCCTTCGGCAGCGGCTACCTCGTCGCCGCCCGCTCCGGGCCGGACGCCGGCTTCCACGAGGACTTCGCGCTCTCGATGCGCGGGACCGGCGCGGCCCCCGAAGCCGCGGCGTCGCTGCTCGTCGGCGAGATCGACTCGGCGGGCAACTGGCCGATGGAGATGACGGTGCACGGGCTCCCGGAGCTGCCCTCCGGGCAGCGGTACGAGCTGCTGCTGACGAGGGGCGGCCGCCCGGCGGCGTCCTGCGGGACGTTCGTCGTCCACGGCACGACCGTCGTCTTCCTCAACGCCCCGTACCGGCTGCGGCGCTACGACGGCTGGGTCGTGACCCGCGAGGGCGACGACCGCGCGCTGCTGCGCACCGACGAGATCTAGCCCGCGCGGCCGCCCGCCGCGCGAATCGCCTACGGCGCCGTGCGGTTGTTCGCCACGAAGGCCGCGTGCGTGATCGGCATCCGCTCTTCGAGGAAGCGCTCGACGGCGTCGGCGTAGCGCCGGATCTCGCGCTGCGCGGTCTCCGCCGCCCGGAGCGAGACGAAGTTCATCAGCGATCGCGCGTTGACCGTCCAGTAGAACTCCGTGTAGGCGCCGACCGGGAGCACCACCCGCGCGATCTCACGCGCCACTCCCTCCTCCACCAGCCGCTCGTACGTCGCGTACGCGTGGTCGTAGACGGCGCGAAGCTCGTCGCGCGTCCGCTCCGCGAGCTCGTCGTCGACGGGGTCGAACGTGTAGGCGCCGGGCTTGCCGAGCTGCGTGCGCACGTCCGCGGGATCGGGGACGTAGAAGTCGTCGGTGGCGCGCGCGTAGCGCATCGAGAACTCGTTGAACGAGCCGACGCGGTGCCGGAACCACTCGCGCGCGACGAAGATCGGGCACCGGACGTGGAACCGGAAGGCGTTGTGCTCGAACGGGGTGCCGTGGCGGTCGCGCATCAGGAAACGGATGAGGCCGGCGTCGGAGTCGTCCATCTCCTCCTTCCGCCGGGCGAAGCTGACCCGGGCGGCGTTCACCACCGAGAGGTCCGTCGCCATCGCGTCGTCGAGGCGGACGAAGCCGTGGTCGAGGACGGGGATCGTGTTCTCGGGTATCACTGGCGCGGTGGCGACCACGGACGCGAGGCTAGACCCACGGGCGGACGGTACCGCGCACGTCGGGACGTCCGGGTTCTCGTACCCGAGCTGGCGCGGCGGCTTCTACCCCGCGGGAGCGCGTCAGGAGGACTTCCTCCGCCTGTACGCGGAGCGGCTGCCGTCCGTCGAGCTGAACGTCACCGGCTACCGGCTGCCGTCCGAGGAGTCGTTCGCACGCTGGCGTGCGGCGGTTCCCGGCGGGTTCACGTTCGCGGTGAAGCTGCCGGCGCGCGCGCTGCGGGCGCTCGGGACGTTCGAGGAGCGCGCGGCGATCCTGGGGGAGGCGCTCGGTGTGATCAGGGTCGTCCTCGAGCAGCCGCGCGACGACGGGACGCTGGCGCTCCTGCTCGGCTCGCTCGACCCCGGCGTCCGCGTCGCGCTCGACCTCCGGCATCCCTCGTGGGACGAGGTCGACCTGGCCGGAACCGTGCGCGTCGGCGACTGGGACGCCGACGCGCCGTTCCGCTACGTCCGCTTCCGCGACCCGCCCTACGGCGACGAGGAGCTCGAGGCGGCCGCCGCGCGGATGCGGCCGCTGCTCGCGGCGGGCGTGGACGTCTTCGCGTACTTCCGCCACGAGGACGAACCCACGGCGCCGGCCTACGCCGAGCGCCTGCTCGCGCTGCTCGCTCCGTAGGTCGGCGCCCACGGACACGACGAGGGGCCCTCGCGGGGCCCCTCGCACGAACGCCGGATGCGGTCGCCGCTACGGGCGGCCGTTCCCCTTGCCGTTGCCGTTGTTGCCCTTGCCGTTGTTGCCCTTGTCCGAGCCGTTGCCCTTGCCGTTGCCGTTGTTGCCCTTGTCGGAGCCCGACGGAGTCGCGGGGGCCGGCGACTGGGCCTTGCTGCCGCCCTTGGCCTTCCCCTTCCCCTTGGCCTTCTGCTTGGCAGCGTCGGCCTTCGCCTTCGCCTTCGCCTCGGCCTTCGCCTTGGCGGCCTTCTCGGCCTTGACCTTCTCGGCCTTCGCGGCAGCGGCCTTCGCGGCCTTGGCCTTCGCGGCCTTGGCCTTCGCGGCCTTGGCCTTCGCGGCCTTCGCCTCGGCCTTCGCCTTGGCCTTCGCGGCCTTCGCTTCGGCCTTCGCCTCGGCCTTGGCCTTCGCCTTCGCGGCCACCGCGGCGCAGGTGCCGACCTTGTCGCCGTGCGCCAGGTGCGCTGCCACGGCCGGCGCGCCGACCCTGATCGTCACCGTCTTGCCGTGCGGCCCGGCCTTGTGGCAGAGGGTGACCTTCGTCTGGCCGCCGTACTGGTACTGGGCGGCGGTGATCGCCGTCCTCGCGAAGCCGACACCGCCCAGCGCGCCGAAGGTGACGAGCATCGTGGCGGCGACGACGGCCGCGAACAGCGCGCGCTGCGCTTTCGAGGAGATCGTCGTACGGTGCATTGGCCCCTTTCCGGGTTCGCTGTCGGAGTGTTGCCCTACGACCATGTGGACGCCGTTTCGTCAGCGATCTTGCGCCGTGCCCCTCGAACGAGGGAACGCCTCAAGCTCCGGCGCCCGCGGGTTCAGCGCGACGGCGCGGTCGAGAGCGCGGTCCCGGGCGGCGCCGTCGCTTCCGAGCGCGACGTCGAGCCAGAGCCGCCAGTCGCCGTCGTCGAGCGCGATCGCCTCGGCGAGATCGGCGTCGGCGCCCGCGTCGTCGCCCGACAGGCGGCGCGCCTCCGCGCGCAGCCGGAGTGCCTCCGTCGACCAGGGGGCGAACCGGCGGGCGCGGTCGGCGGCGTCGAGCGCGGCGGCCGCGTCGCCGCGGTCGAGCGCGTCCTCGGCGGTCGCGGCGGCACGGTTCCCGCCGTGCGCGACGGCTGCGGCGGCGAGCAGCGGCACGAGCGCCGCGAGGGCGACCGCTCGCACCCCGGGCCGCAGCTCGCGCGTCACGCCCGTGCGCGCCGACGCGAGCACGACGAACCCGGCCAGAAGCGCCGATCCGGCCACGGCCGGGATCTCCCAGTCCCAGTCGACGGCCGCGTGGGCGACGACCGCTGCGAGCGCCGCCCCGGCACCCACGGCCGCCGGGGCGTGGCGCGCGCGCCACGCGACCGCGAGCGGCGCCGCGACCGCCACGAGGACGAGCGCGAGCCCGAGCGGGCCGAGCTCGGCGAGGCTCTCGAGGTACAGGTTGTGCGCATCGCGCGCCGCGAACGCCGTCGGGCGGCGCTCGAGCCACCAGCGCTCGTAGCTCCCGGCGCCGCCCCCGTGGAGCGGGTTCGCGGCGACCTCGTCCCACGCGACGCGCCAGTAGTCGGCGCGGCCGTTGCCGGAGGCGGAGACGAGTCGATCGCCGAGGTCGCCGCTGGCCGCCGGCAGCGGCGCCGTGAAGGCGTCGTACGCCCTCCCGACGGCGTCGACGGGGTTTCCGGCGGCGACGAGCGCGCCGGAGACGACCGCCGCTGCGGCCGCGGCGAGGACCAGCGCCCACGCCCGCCGGGCGCGCGGAGAGGGCACGTAGGCCCGCTCGAGACGGGCGGCACCGTACGCCGCCGCCGCGGTCGCCGCCGCGAGCAGGACGAGGGCGAGCGCGAGCCCGGCCCCGTCGCGGCGGGCCGCGTCGATCGTCGCGTCGCGCTCCGCCAGTCCGCCGAGGCTCATCGCCAGCGCCGCCGCGGCGGCCGCCGGCACCGCGACCGGCACCAGCAGCGCGGCCGCGCGGAGCCGGTGCGGGACGAGCGCTGCGAGCACCGCGAGCCCCACGCCGAGCGCGAGCCACGAGCCTCGGCTGAACGTCAGCGCGAGCGTCGCGGCCAGCACCGGGAGCAACGGGGCGACCGCGACGCGGGCCTGCAGCGATCCTCCCACCACGGCGCCGGCAGCGAGGAGCAGCCCGACCACGGCGAGGATCCCCAGCGCGTTCCAGTAGCCGATCGGCTCGGACAGCTGCCCGGGGTCGAAGCCCGTCAGCCACCCGGGACGGAGCCGCGTCGCCAGTGCCCAGCCCGCCACGGCCGACACGCCCGCGAGCAGTCCGCCGGCGAGCCACGGCGCGGACGCCCGCGAGACGACGAGCGGGGCCGCGAGCGCGAGCGCGAGGTACACGAGCGTCCGCTCGGCCTCGAGCACGGGCTCCGTCGGCCCGGGGGCCCACAGCAGCGAGGCGAGCTGCCACAGCGCGAGCAGGGCGAGCGCGGCCGCGGGCGCGAGGTCGAGCCGCCCGAGGTCGACGCGATCCCGTAGCAGCAGCGCCGTGCCGGCCGCGAGCGCGAGCAGCAGCGCCGCGATCCCCCATTCGGTCGCGAAGTAGCCGCCGTTGGCGAACGCGAGCCCTGCCGGGACGAGAGCGCCGAGGAGCGCCGACGGCAGGCGGTCGTCGCGCGGCATCGGCGCGACGGTAGCGGCGCCGACCGTCGGCGCGGGCGCCGCGCCGTGCTCCTCGGCCTAGCCGCGCGCCTCGCCGAGCCGGCGCCCCACCTCGCCCCAGTCGACGACGTTCCACCAGGCCTCGAGGTAGTCGGGCCGCCGGTTCTGGTAGCGCAGGTAGTACGCGTGCTCCCACACGTCGATCCCGAGGACGGGGACGTGCCCCTGCATCAGCGGCGAGTCCTGGTTGGCGGTCGAGTAGGCCTGGAGGCCGGAGCCGTCCCACACGAGCCACGTCCAGCCGCTGCCGAAGCGGGTGACGCCGTTCTGCGTCAGCGTCTGCTTGAAGGAGGTGAAGTCGCCGAACGCGCCGTCGATCGCGGAGCGGAGCTCCCCGTCCGGCTCGCCGCCGCCGTCGGGGCTCATGATCGTCCAGAAGAGCGAGTGGTTGGCGTGACCGCCGGCGTTGTTGCGCAGCGCCGTGTCGCGGTCGGGGTCGATCGACCGGAGCACCTCCTCGACCGGGGCGTCCGCCCAGTCCGTCGCCTCGAGCGCCTTGTTCGCGTTGTCGACGTAGGCCTGGTGGTGCTTGCCGTGATGGATCCGCATGGTCTGCTCGTCGATGTGCGGCTCGAGGGCGGCGTAGTCGTATGGCAGCGGCGGGAGCTCGAAGGCCATCGCGTCTCCTCTCGGTCGGATTCGACGGCGATGCTACTCCTCGCCGGTCGCCCGGGGCGCCGCTTCGCTAGGATCGCGCAGAGGGGCGGACCCCGCCGCATCGGATCCGCCCGCCTGACCGCCGCTTCTGCCCGAGCTTCCGGGCCAGGTGCGCGAGGGGCGACGCCGCATCGTCGTCCTCCGCTCGTCCGGCCGCCGCGCCGGACCTGGCAGGAGTCTGGACCGCGGCGCGCGCTTGATTCTTCCCCCGAGAGGTGGTTCACCGCGGCCGCTTCACCGCGCGCGAGCGATGGCACGTGCCACGGGGGCTGGCCCCGGCCGTGTCCACTTGCGACCTGGCCGGCGTGTGCCGGGCGAGCACCGAGTGCGCGCCGACTTGTCGGCGTGCGCGCCGCCCACCGGAGGCCGCGCCTACGGTGGGGTGCGTGCCACGCCTACCGCGACCCCGCATCCCCGACGGCATCTACCACGTCGGGACGCGCGGCGTCCGCAAGTCGGCGATCTACCGCAGCGACGACGACCGCGAGCTCTTCCGCGGGCTGCTGTTCCGCGTCGCGCGCAGCCGAACCTGGACGATCTACGCCTACTGCCTGATGACGAACCATTACCACCTGGTGGTGCAGACGCCGAACGCCGACATCTCGGAGGGGATGAACTACGTCAACGGCGTCTACGCGCTCGCGTTCAACGCGCGTCACGGGTGCGAGGGGCACGTGTTCGAGCGCCGCTTCTGGTCGCGCGTGATCGAGTCGGAGGCCGACCTCCTCGTCTGCTCCGCCTACGTCCTCGAGAACCCGGTCCGGGCAGGGCTCTGCCGGACGATCGACGACTGGACGTGGAGCGGCGGCGCGATCCTGCGGCAGGTGCCCGTTCCGGTCATGTCCGGGGCCAGCCCCCGGACATGACCGTGCCGGTCAGGCGGCGGCGACCCCGTGCTTGTCCTTCAGGTACCGCAGGTACGGCCCCGTCTCGATCGGGCCGCCGGCGGCGAGCTCGAGCGTCTCCGCAGGCGTGAACTTGCGCCCGTAGCGGTGGAGGTGCTCGCCCAGCCACTCGCGCAGGGGCGCGAACTGGCCGCGCTCGATCTGCTCGTCGACCTCCGTGAGCTCCTCCTTCGCACGCTCCCAGATCTGCACCGACATCACGTTCCCGAGCGAGTACGTCGGGAAGTAGCCCATCGAGCCGCCGGACCAGTGGACGTCCTGGAGCACCCCGTGTGCGTCGTCCGGCACCTCGATCCCGAGGTACTCCCACATCCGCCGGTTCCACTCCTCCGGCAGGTCGCGCAGCGCCACCGTGCCCGCGAGGATCTCCTGCTCGAGCTCGAACCGCAGGATGATGTGCATGTTGTAGGTGACCTCGTCCGCGTGGATGCGGATCAGCGACGGGCGAACCTGGTTGACGAAGCGGTAGAAGGTCTCGAGCTCGACGCCGCCGAGCGCGGCCGGGAACCGCTCCTGCAGGCGCGGGTAGAAGAACCGCCAGAACGGCAGCGACCGGCCGACGAGGTTCTCCCACATGCGGCTCTGCGACTCGTGCAGCCCAAGCGACACGCCCGAGGCGAGCGGCGTGCGGTCGAGCTCGGGCGCCACCTGGTGCTCGTACAGCCCGTGGCCGTACTCGTGCATCGTCGCGAACAGCGAGTCGAGGTCGTTCGGCTCGTAGTGCGTGGTGATGCGGATGTCGTCGATCCCGCCGCCGGAGGCGAACGGATGGAGCGTCGGGTCGAGGCGCCACGCGTCCGGGCGGTGCCCGAACAGATCGAGCACCTCGTGCGACAGCGCCCGCTGCGCGTCGACGTCGAACGCGGCCTCGAGCTCCTCTGGCTCCCGGCCGCGCGACGCGGCGATGAGCGGCACGAGCTCCTCCTTCAGCTCGGCGAAGATCCGCCGCACCTCGGCGGTCTTCATCCCCTCTTCGTAGTCGTCGAGGAGGATGTCGTACGGCTCGTCGGCCGGGTCGAAGCACGCGACGTACTGGAACCGCAGGTCGAGGTTGCGCTCGAGCGCCGGCAGGAACGAGGCGAAGTCCGACGCCGCCTTCGCCGCCGCCCAGACCTGCATCCCCTGCGAGCCCGCGCGCGACATCTCGGCGCGCAACTCGGCCGGCACGCGCACGGCCTTCTCGTAGTCGCGCCGCGTGACGCGGATCAGGCTCGCCTCGAACGAGTCCGGCTCGAGCGACTCCTCGAAGCCGCGCAGCTCCTCCAGCAGCCGCCCGGTGTCCTCCGCGACGAAGAGCTCGTGCGTCATCCGCGAGAGCGTCGCGATCTGCTCGGCGCGCGTCGCCGCGCCGGCGGGCGGCATGATCGTCTGCTGATCCCAGTAGAGGAGCGCGGTCGCGCTGCGCAGGTCGTGGATCTCGGCGAGGCGCGTCCGCAGGCGGTCGAACGTCGGATTCGTCATGGCTGCAGCCTAACGGCAACCACGGCCTCGACCTCCACGGGGATGCCGAACGGGAGCTCGGCGACGCCGATGGCGCTTCGGGCGCAGAGCCCGCGCTCCTCGCCGTAGACGGAGACGACGAGCTCCGTGAAGCCGTTCACCACCGACGGCTGGTCGCCGAAGCCCGGCGCCGACCGGACGAATCCGAGCACCTTGATCCAGCGGTCGACCGCGTCGAGCGAGCCCAGCGCGTCCACGATCCGGCGCAGCGCCAGCAGCGCCGCCTCGCGCGCGGCCGCGTAGCCCTCCTCCGCGGAGAGATCGGCGCCGACGACGCCGGCGGTCCCGACCGGGCCGATCCCCGACAGGTAGCCGAGCCCCTCGTGGACGAACAGCGGTACGAGCCGCGGCTGGGATGGCAGCGCCGGGATCGGCGGCAGCTCGATCCCGAGCTCGCGCAGGCGGGCGTCGGCGCTCATACGCTCGCCACCAGCACGATCCGGCTGGACGGGCCGGGCGTGCCGCCGTCGAGCGAGTCGTAGAAGTCGACGCGAGCGAAGCCGGCGCGTCGGGCGAGGACGCGGAGCTCGGTCGCCGTGTACGTCCGCAGCCGGTAGCGGAGCGACTCGGTGCCGCCGGCGCTCCAGAGCTCGTGCAGCGTCTCCACGACGCCCTCGACGGGGTCGAACGTGCGCTCCTCGACGACGACGCCCTCGGGCACGTGATTCCAGTCCTTGGGCCGGAAGCGGCGCATCAGCCGGTCACGGCTCATCGTCTCGAGCACGAGTCGGCCGTCCGCACGAAGGACGCGGCGAGCCTCGGCCAGGAAGTGGACGTCGTCCTCCTCGCCGTAGTAGCCGACGAACGAGCTGAAGAGGTTGACGACCGCGTCGAAGGTCGCGTGCGCGAAGGGCAGCGGCTCACGGAGGTCGCCGCGCACCCACCGCGGCCACTCCACGGCGCCGGCGCGGCGGCGTGCCTCGTCCAGGAGCACCGGCGACCGGTCGATGCCCGTGACGCGATAGCCCTCGCGGGCGAGGACGAGCGCGTGACGGCCGTACCCGCAGGCCGCGTCGAGGACGTCGGCGCCCGGGGCGAGCCCGGCGAGGTCCGCCGCGCCCAGCGCCTCGCACTCGGTCCGCTCCTCGTCGACGATCCCGGCGTAGGTGCGGAGGTAGAGGTCGTCGAACAGCCGGTCCCACGACTCCTGCGCCACGGCGCGAGCCTACCGCTCGCCCAGCGCGTCGAGCCGTGCCTACAATCGCCTCGGCTCGAGCCACGCTCGGACCGGGGCGTCGAGAACGGAGGGGCACCGTGCGCGAGGACGAGTCGATCGGGGGCGCCGGCGGGTCGCACGACGGCCTGCGCGAGCCACCGGTGAAGGAGGTCGTCGAGAACGGCACGGCCCTCGTCGTCCGTCTCGCCGGCGAGCTCGACCTCTACAACGCGGACGCCGTGCGCGAGGCCCTGGCCGACGCGATGCGGCGGCAGCCGGAGCGCGTCGTCGTCGACCTCGGCGACGTGCGGTTCATCGACTCGACCGCGCTCGGGATCCTCGTCGAGGCGAGGTCGCGGCTCGAGAACCGGCACGCCTTCGTCCTGGCCGCGCCCGGGCCGGAGACGACGCGCGCGCTCGAGGTCTCGGGCCTCGACCGGCACTTCGACGTGCGCGGGTCCGTCGACGACGCGCTCGCGGGCTAGCGCCGAGCGCGCGGGGTGGCGACGGCGGGGACGACGCCGACGTGGCCAGGCTGGAGGAGTACCGGCGCAAGCGCGACGCCTCGCGGTCGCCGGAGCCGGCGGGCGCCGAGCCGGACGCGCGGGCGGTGGCCCGCGATGCGCCGCGCTTCGTCGTCCAGCGGCACTCGGCGAGGCGGCTCCACTACGACCTCCGCCTCGAGCGCGACGGCGTCCTCGCCAGCTGGGCCGTCCCCAAGGGCTTCCCGACCGAGCGGGGGTCGCGGCGCCTCGTCGTCCACACCGAGGACCACCCGCTCGAGTACCTCGACTTCGAGGGCGAGATCCCCGCAGGCACCTACGGCGCCGGGACGATGGACGTCTACGACCGCGGCACGTACGAGGTCGTCGACGAGAAGCGGAACGGGCAGCTAACCGTGCGGCTCCGCGGCGAGCGCCTCCACGGGACGTGGACGCTCGTGCCGGCGCGGCTGGACGGTGACGAGCGGAACTGGCTGCTCGTCAAGCGGGACGAGGGCGCCCGCGAGACGAGCTCCCGCCGCTACCTGCCGATGCGGCCGACGGACGTGGAGCGGCTCCCGACGCGCGGACGCTGGCTGTTCGAGGCGGCGTGGGGCGGCGAGCGCCTGGTCGGTCGCCTCGCCGAGGGCGAGGCGACCCTGTGGTCGGCGCGCGGGGCGCCCGCCACCGACGCGCACCCGGCCGTGGCGCGGGCGCTCGGGCGCGGCCTGCGGACGTTCGACTGCGTCGTGGACGGCGAGGTCGTCGCGCGCGGTGGGTCGAGCGTCTACGTGCTCTTCGACCTGCTCGAGCTCGAGGGCATGCCGCTGCTCGACCGCCCGCTGCGCGAGCGGCGCGCGCTCCTCCAGCGGCTCGTCGACCCGCGCACGGCGCCGGTCCGGCTGTCGGAGGCCTTCGCGGACGGCGGCGCGCTGCTCGAGGCCGCCGAAGCGCAGGGCCTCGCGGGCGTCGTCGCCAGGCGGCCGGCGTCCACCTACGAGCCCGGGACGCGCTCGCCCGACTGGAGGCTCGTGCGGACGGAACGCGAGGGGGCGCGCGAGGCCGGGGTCGACGAGCCACGCGAGCTCCGGCGCGGCCGCCGTGTCGTGACGCTCCACCGGCTCGACCAGCGCTGGTGGCCCGAGGAGGGGATCACCAAGGGCGACACGATCGCGTACTACCGCGCGATCGCTCCGGTGCTCCTCCCGCACCTCCGCGACCGGCCGTTCACGCTCAAGCGCCACTACCACGGGCCGCGGTCGCCGTTCGAGTGGGTCAAGGACGTGCCGCCCGAGGCGCCGGACTGGCTGCCGACGACGGCGCAGCCGGCCCGCTCGCGCGGCGGCGGGCCCGTGCGCTACCCGCTCGTGCAGGACGAGCTCGCGCTCGTGTGGATGGTCGACTTCGGCTGCGTCGACCTGCACGTGTGGCCCTCCCGGCGCGACCGGCCGGACCGGCCCGACTTCGTGCTCTTCGACCTCGACCCGGCCCGCGCGCCGTTCGCCGACGTCGTCCGCGCCGCGCTGCTGCTGCGCACCACGCTCGACGCGCTCGGGCTGGACGCCCTCGTCCGGACGTCGGGCGGCGACGGGCTGCACGTGCTCGTCCCGGTCGCACGGGTGCACACGCACGACGAGGCGCGCAGGTTCGCGGAGGTCGTGACCGGGGCGCTCGTCCGCGCCTCGGACGGGCTCGTGAGCGCGCGCGAGCGGTCGAAGCGGCGCGGCGTCCACGTCGACACGAAGATGAACGGCCGCGCGCAGCAGGTCGTGAGCGCGTACTCCGTACGGCCGTTGCCGGGCGCGCCGGTGGCGACGCCGCTCGCGTGGGACGAGCTGCGCGAGGACCTCGACCCGCGGGAGCTGACGATGGAGGCCGTGCTCGACCGGGTCGCGCGCCTCGGCGACCTCCACCACCCGCTCCTCCACGGGCGCCAGCGGCTCGCCTCGGCCCTCGAGCGGCTCGCCTGACGGACCTCGTCGAGGCCCGCGACGTCCCCTAGGACGACCGCGCGTCGTCGAGACGCTCCTCGGCGCGCCGCACCTCCTCCTCCGCGCGCTCGGCCGCCTCCCGCGCCTTCGCGGCCTGCCGCTCCGCGCTCGCCGCCTCGGTCGCGAGCCTGCGCGCCTCGGCCCGCGCCTCCGTGAGCTCCTTCCTCGCCGCCGCGACCCGCTCCCGCCGCGCCTTGGCCTCGGCCTCGCGCGAGGCCTTCGTCGGGCGCGGCGGCGCGGTCTTGCCCGGCGATGCCGGCTTGCGCGCGGCGGCCTTCGGGCTCGGGAGCGCCGCACCCGCGAAGACGTCGAAACCCGTGGGCTCCAGCTCGTCCCGGAGGACGCCGCGGACGAGCGCCTCCGGCTCGGAGACCGCGGCCGCGTGGGCCGTCGTTCCGATCCGCCGCACGGTGGTGTCGGTGGCGGCATGCCCGCTCTCGCGCAGCGCGCTCTCCGCATCGCGCACGACGTCGCGCAGGGCCGCCCGGAAGTCGCGGTCCGCCTCGGCCGGGTCCCGGCGCAGCCGCTCCGCGGCCCGCACCAGCGCGCGCACGTCGCCGGGCTCGCGCCGCGCGGCCTGGTTCAGCGCCCACACGGCCGCGGTCGGCTTCCGCAGCGACTGGAGCTCGGATGCCTCGTCCGCGCGCCCCTCCTTCCGGAGGCGTCTCGCCGCCTCGGTGCGCGCGGCGATGAACTCCTCGAGCGGCAGGCCGAACAGGCGCTCGAGCTCGTCGGCCACCGCGGCGGCTACTTGCGGGAGCGCGCCTTCGACTTCGAGCGCGAGGAGCGCCGCGGCGAGCCGTCGCGCGAGGCCGGCTGCTTCCGGCGCGTGCTCGAGCCCCGGCGCGTCTGCGCCGCCTCGAGGCTCGCGCGGAGCGCGGCCATCAGGTCCTCGGGCTCCTCCTCCGGCGCCGCCGGCTCGACGTGGACCTCCTTGCCCTTGCGCTTCGCGTCGATCACCTCGAGCAGGCGGGCGCGGTAGGTGTCCTCGTACCGTTCCGGCTCCCACGTGCCGGTGAAGTTGTCGATCAGCTGCGAGGCCATCTCGAGCTCGCGCTTGTCGACCCTGGCCTTCCCGGGCTTGAGCTCGTCGACGGGCCGGATCTCGTCGGCGAAGTACATCCGCTCGAGCGTGATCACGCCCTCGCGGATGCGAAGGCATCCGAGGTTCTCGCGGTCGCGCATGACGTAGCGCGCGATCGCCGCGAGCCCCGACTCGTCCATCGCGCGGCACAGCAGCGCGTACACCTTCTCCGAGCCGTCCTGCGCGCCGAGGTAGTACGTCTTCTCGAAGAAGATCGGGTCGATCTCCTCGTACGGGACGAACTGCTCGATGTCGATCGTGCGGTAGCCGTCCGCGCGGGCGGCCGCGAAGTCCGTGTCCTCCATGTAGACGTGCTCGCCGTCCTCGACCTCGAAGGCCTTGACGATCTCGTCGTCGGGCACCGGCTTCTCCTCGAGCTTGCAGATCTTCTCGTAGCCGATCCGCGAGCCGTCCTTCGCGTGGACGTAGTGGAAGCGCAGGTCGTTCTCCTGCACGGCGCTGAACATCCGCACCGGCACGTTGACGAGGCCGAACGAGATCGTGCCGCTCCAGATCGCGCGCATGCCGGCTGGATCGCCGCTGCGTGCCGACGCCAAACCTGATCGGTTAAGCACGCGTTACGCGCAAGGGCCGCAACGGGGGCACCGCAGTGCCCGGCGCCTGGTTTCGGGGGCCCAGGCGGGCCTGCGTTAAGGCCAGATTGAGACGCGGTTCAGGCCGCTCGCCCTTACAACCAAACGGCATAAACCTTTTCGCAACGCCTCCGTCTGACGCGACATACACGTCACGCAACGAATGGTTCCGGCCGACCGAGCGCAGTGTCGGAAGCGGTGCTTCTCGCCAGCATGCTACCTCTCCCGCATGTGACTCCGCGAAGCAATTCGCAGCGCTGATTTTCCGAGCTGCGTTCGGTCGGCCGGAAGCAACTTGAGGCAGGAAAGGAGATTCGAGTGAAGCGAGGATTTTTCGCTTCCTTTGTCGCTGCCGTGCTCGCAGCGCTGTTCGGCACCCAGGCGTTCGCCGCCGACGCGGCGAAGCGCGGCGGCACGCTCCGGGGGATGTTCGCGACCGACGTCGACTTCATCGACCCGTCGCTCGCGTACTACACGCACTCGTGGCAGATCATGGGCGCGACCGGCGCGAACCTCCTCCGGTTCGCCGACGCCGAGGGCTCCGCGGGCTCGCGCCTCGTCCCGGAGGTCGCCGCCGGCTTCCCCACGGTGTCGAAGGACGGCAGGACGTACACGTTCACGCTGCGCACGACCTTCCGGTTCTCGAACGGGAAGCGCGTCACGGCGGCGAACTTCGCGTGGTCGATCAACCGCGCGCTCTCGAGCCGGCAGCAGTCGCCCGCCGGGCCGTTCGTGGCCGACATCGTCGGCGCGCGGGCCGTGCTCGACGGCAAGGCACGGAGCGCGGCCGGGGTGCGGGTGCTGGGCCCTGCGAAGCTGCAGATCCGCCTCACGCAGGCGGCGCCGGACATCCTCACCCGGCTCGCGATGCCGTTCTTCCAGGCGATCGACACCGCCACCGGGATCAACGCGCAGGGCGCCAAGGCGCCGCTCGCGGCCGCGGGCCCGTACTACGTCGCGTCGTGGACGCCGAACACGCGGCTCCTGCTGAGGCGGAACCCGTACTACAAGCGGTCGCTGAACCGGTACGCGACGCGGCCGGCGAACTTCGACCAGGTGCAGTACGAGGCGAACATCAGCCTGGACGCGCAGGTGCTCCGCATCAAGGCCGGGCAGGCCGACTTCGCCGCCGAGGGGATCTCGCCGTCGGCGCACGCCGACCTCGCGCGGCAGTACGGGATCAACCGCCGCCAGTACCAGGTGCGGCAGGTGCCGATCACGTACTTCGTCTCGATGAACACGACCCGCGGGCTCTTCCGCGACGCGAACGTGCGGAAGGCGGTCAACCTGGCGATCGACCGGCAGGCGATGCTCGCCCAGCGCGGCTACCTCGCCGGCAAGCGCGCCGACCAGATCCTGCCGCCCGGGATCCCCGGCTTCCGCGACGCCAACATCTGGCCGCTGCGGTTCACGGAGGCCAACCTCGCCAAGGCGCGGCAGCTGATGCGCGGCCGGACGACGAAGGCGCTGATGCTCGCCGGCAACCGCGGCGCCAGCCTGACGATCCCGCAGATCGTGAAGTTCAACCTGGCGAAGATCGGGATCGACATGGACACCCGCCACCTCGCCTCGGGGCCGCTGTCGTCCACGGTCGGGCGGCGGGGCGAGCCGTTCGAGCTCTATCTCGGCGGCTGGCACGCCGACTATCCCGACCCGAACAACTTCGTGGACATCCTGCTCAACGGGAACAACATCCGCGAGGCGAACAACAACAACACGGCCTACTTCAACGTCCCGGCCGTCAACCGCCGCCTCGAGGCGGCCGCGAAGCTGACCGGCGCGGCTCGCTACCGCACGTACGCGCAGCTCGACGTCGACATCTCGAAGCAGTACGCCCCGTGGGCGAGCTACAGCTACGCGAACAACCGCGACTTCGTCTCGGCCGGCGTCGGCTGTTACTCGTACCACCCGACCTACTCGTTCAACTTGGTCCTGGCCTGCCGGCGCTGACGCAGGCGTGATCCGAGGGCGCCGGCCCTCTCGACGGACGAAGGCCGGCGCTCTCGCACCCCGGGGGAGGCCGCGATGCTCGTCAAGCCCGTCGTCGGAGATCCAGATCCCGCCCGGCCGGGGCTGCGGACGATGCTCGACGCCCGCCGGCTGATCGTCCTACGGGAGGTCGCACGCCTCGGCTCGTTCTCCGCGGCTGCGCACGCGCTGTGGATCACGCAGCCGGCGGTCTCGCGGCAGATCGCGGCACTCGAGCGCGAGCTCGGACGGAAGGTGCTCGAGCGCACGCCCCGCGGGCTGCGCCTCACGGACGCGGGCGCGCTCCTCGTCGAGCACGCGGAGGCGATCGTCGCCCGACTCGCAGCCGCCGAGGCGCAGCTCGGGACGCTCGACCGGCTCGAGAGCGGGCGCCTGCGGCTCGGCTCGTCCGGTGCGGCGGCCGCTGGGCTGCTCGCGGGGGCGATGGCCCAGTTCCGGCGGCGGTGGCCGAGCGTCGAGCTGTCGCTGCTCGAGCTCCCGGCCGAGGATCCCGCCGGACCGGTGAAGGCCGGCGAGCTCGACCTTGCGGTCGTGTTCGAGGGCGGGCTCGCGCCGAGGCCGGTCGACCCCGAGCTCGAGCGCGTGCACCTGCTCGACGATCCGCTCCTGCTCGCGCTGCCGGCGCAGCACGCGCTCTCGGCCCGCGAGCGGATCGACCTGCGGGAGCTGGCCGACGAGACCTGGATCCGCGTCCAGCCCGAGGGGCCGGGAGTCGCCCACGCGGCCTGCGTCGCGGCCGGGTTCGAGCCCCGCGTGCGCTTCGACGCGCGCGCCGAGGAGGTGGCCCTCGAGCTCGTCGCCGCCGGGCTCGGGGTCGCATTGGTGTCGTCGCTCGCGGCCGCGCCCGTGCCGGAGGGAGCCGTCGTCCGCGACCTCGGCGAGCGGGCACCGACCCGGCGCGTCGTCGCGGTCGCGCGACCGGAGGCGTTCCGCCCGCCGGCGGCGGAGGCGATGCTCGCGCTCGTGCGGGAACGGAGTGCCCAGTGCCGCCCGTGAGCGGGGCCAGGCTGCTGTTCGTGCTCGACGCGCTGGAGGCAGACCGCCCGTCGGGACACGGCCGGGGGCTGGCCCCTGCGACTGCGCCGCGTCGCACGGGGCCGCCGGCGACTGCGGCGGAAAGCCGCTGCCCGTGGCGGCCTGCGCAAACGGCCGCGTCCGCCGTGGCCGCGGCCAGGGCCTGACCCTTTCCCCGAGCACCGTGCCCGACGCGGACGCGGCCAGGGGCAGGCCCCCACGGCGCTCCGCGACGACGCCGGCGGCGTGGCGACGACGCAGTGCGAGGCGGATTCGGCCGCGACTGCGTCCGTTCGCGACACGGCCAGGGCCTGACCCTGGCTGCTGACCGACCCTGGGCTGCCGACCGTTGGTGCTGAACGACCTGGCTACGGACCGGGTGCTGCCCGGCGCGGCTCAGCGAGCGCCCTCGACGGCGCTGCCGATGCGCTCCTCGAGCTCGCCACGCACTCCCGGCCCCTCGACGGTGAGGAGCCGCAGCTCGTGCCGCGCCTCGTCCTCGACGATCAACGTCGGGCGGCGGTCGATCCGCTCGTGCGGCGTCCGTCCGACGCGGACAGAGCGGATGCGGTCGTACGGCAGCCGGCGGCGCGCGCGCGGCCCGGACGGCGTGACGCCCTCGAGCACGAGCCCGGCGTCGTCGAGCGCGAGGCTCCCCGCGTACGCGGGGCCGCGCTCCTCGCTCCAGACGACGGCGTAGCGGCACGTGGTCACGAAGCGATGCTCGTACCACGCCGGGACTGCGACATCGGTCACCGGCCGTCGGACCGGTGCGGGAAAGCCGCGGGGTGCCCCCGGGAAACAGGCACGACACGGCCCTCCCGTGATGCGAAACTTCCGGCGTGGCCCTGACGGGACGACCGGATCCCATGCACCAGGAGCCGCGGATGCACCGCGCGCTCGCGTCCCCGAGCCGCGTGCGCCTGCTCGAGCTGCTGCACGCGACGGACACGCCGCTCGACGCGCGCGAGCTCGGCGAGCGGGCCGACCTCCACCCGAACACGGTGCGTGCCCATCTGGCGTTGCTGGAGGACGCCGGGCTCGTCCGCTCGGCCGCGGAGCAGAGCGGCCGTCGCGGCCGGCCGCGGATCGTCTTCGCGGCGACGCAGCCCGCGGACCCGGACGAGGGCTACCGCGTCGTCGCGGACGCGCTCGCCGACGCGCTGCTCCGCCGCCACGCCGACAGCGAGCCCGTCGAGCGCATGGTCGGGCTGCTCGACGAGCTCGGCTTCGCGCCGGAGCTCGAGCGCGGCGCGGACGGATCCCGGATCCTCATGCGCCGCTGCCCGCTCGTGCACGAGGGCGGCCCCGACACGCAGGTGGTGTGCCCTGCGCACCTGGGCCTCATCGAGGACGTCCTCGACGAGCTGGACGCCGGCGAGGAGGTCGCCCGGCTCGAGCCGCTCGCAGAGCCGTCGCTCTGCGTCCTCGCGCTCCGGCGCAAGGGGTAGAAGCCCGCATCGCGATCCGCGCGAGCGGCCCGCGCGCCCGGGCCTCCGACGGGCTCCCGACGATCGGTGACCCGACGGGGAGCGAGGGTACGGACTTTCCCGCGTGACGACGGCGGGCGCCCCCGATGGCGGACGCCCGCCACGTCTCCAGACTCCCCGCGAGCGAAGCGAAAGGAGGCCTTCAGTGAAGGCACTCGTCTACCACGGGCCGGGACAGCGCTCCTGGGACAGCGTCCCGGACCCGAAGATCCTGGACGCGACGGACGCGATCGTGAAGATCGACACCGTCACGATCTGCGGCACCGACCTCCACATCCTCAAGGGCGACGTCCCCACGGTGAAGCCCGGGACGACCCTCGGCCACGAGGCCGTGGGCACGGTCGTCGCGACCGGCGCCGCCGTCACCACCGTGGCTGCCGGCGACCGCGTACTGCTCTCGTGCATCACCTCCTGCGGCCGTTGTCGCTTCTGCAAGGAGGGGCGCTACGGCCTCTGCGTCGGCGGCGGCGGCTGGATCTTCGGCCACCTGATCGACGGCGTGCAGGCCGAGTACGCGCGCGTCCCGTTCGCGGACACCTCCGTCTACAAGATCCCGGAGGGCCTCAGCGACGAGCAGGTGCTGTTCCTCGCCGACATCCTCCCGACCTCGTACGAGGTCGGCGTGCTCGCCTCCAAGGTCGAGCCCGGGGACGTCGTCGCGATCGTGGGCGCCGGCCCGATCGGGCTCGCCGCGATGATGACGGCGAAGCTCTACACGCCCGGCAAGATCGTGGCGATCGACCTCGCCGACGCGCGTCTGGACAAGGCGCTCGAGTTCGGCGCCGACGTCGTGATCAACAACGGCCGCGAGGACGCGGTCGAGCGGATCAAGGCGCTCACGGGCGGCCTCGGCGCCGACGTGGCGATCGAGGCGGTCGGCGTGCCCCAGACGTTCGAGCTGGCCACCGAGCTGATCCGGCCGGGCGGCCGGGTCGCGAACGTCGGCGTCCACGGCAAGGAGTGCACGCTCCACCTGGAGCGGCTCTGGATCATGGGCGTGACGATCACGACCGGCCTCGTCGACACGTTCTCGACCCCGAAGCTGCTGAAGCTGATCGTCGACGGACGACTCGACCCGACCCCGTTCGCGACGCACCGCTTCGAGCTCGGGGAGGTCATGGAGGCCTACGACGTGTTCGCCGACGCGGCGGAGACGAACGCGCTGAAGGTCGTCCTGTCCGCGCATCCCGTCCGGCTCGAGCCGGGCAAGAAGGAGGCGGCGGTCGTCGCCTGACGACCGCACGGGCCGGGCGGCCGAGCGTCGCCCGGCCCGGCCGTCCCTGGCAGGATGCCCCCGATGGCCGCCACCGCCGACGTCGTCGACGTCATCCTCAGGGACGGGAGCACGCTCCGGCTGCGGCCGCCGGGCCGTGACGACGGCGATGCGCTGCTGGCGTTCTTCTCCTCGCTCTCGGAGCGCAGCCTCTACCTCCGCTTCCACGGGATCCCGGCGCTGCGGCCGCAGCTCGTCGAGCCCGTGCTCGACCCGGACTGGGCCGAGCGCGGCGCGCTGCTCGGGACGCTGGCCGACGAGGAGGGCGGCGAGAAGGTGGTCGCGCTCGCGAACTACGTCCGCCTGCGCGACCCCGCGCTGGCCGAGGCGGCGTTCACCGTCGCCGACGAGTACCAGGGCCGCGGGATCGGCACCCGCCTGCTCGAGCAGCTCGCGGCCCGCGCCTCGGGCGTCGGGATCGAGCACTTCGTCGCGGAGGTGATGCCCGAGAACCGGGCGATGCTCGACGTCTTCGAGCACGCAGGCTTCCAGCTGTCGCGCGTGCTCGAGGGCGGCACGATCGAGGTGCAGTTCCCGATCGCCCGGACGGAGGCGTACGAGCTCCAGATCGAGGAGCGCGACCACGAGGCCGTGGTCGCCTCGCTGCGCCCGTTCTTCGAGGCCCGGTCCGTCGCCGTGGTCGGGGCGTCGCGGAAGCGCGGCTCGATCGGCGGCGAGCTGTTCCGCAACATCCTCGCGGCCGACTTCCAGGGCACGGCCTTCCCCGTCAACCTGAAGGGCGAGCCGGTGGCGGGCGTGCGGGCCTACCGCTCCTCGTCCGAGATCCCCGACGACGTCGACCTCGTCGTGATCTCGCTGCCGGGCGAGCGCGTGCTCGACGCGGCGGACGAGGCGCTCCGCAAGGGCGTGAAGGCGCTGGTCGTCATCTCCGCCGGCTTCGCGGAGATCGGTCGGGAGGGCATCGAGCGCCAGGAGCGGCTGCTCGAGCTCGTCCGCGCCCACGGCGCGCGGCTGATCGGCCCGAACTGCCTCGGGATCGCGGTCTACGGGCTCGGGCTCAACGCCACCTTCGCCGCCCGCTCGGCGCCCGCCGGCAACATCGGCTTCTCGTCCCAGTCCGGCGCGCTCGGGCTGGCGATGCTCGAGGAGGCCGAGGCGCGCGGCCTCGGCCTGTCGTCGTTCGTGTCGATCGGCAACAAGGCGGACGTGTCGTCGAACGACCTGATCGAGTACTGGGAGGACGACCCGGCCACCAGCCTCGTGATGCTGTACATGGAGTCGTTCGGCAACCCGCGGCGCTTCGGACGGCTCGCCCGCCGCGTCGCCCGCCGGAAGCCGATCCTCGCGCTCAAGAGCGGCACGACGAGCGCCGGAGCGCGCGCCGCCTCGTCGCACACGGCTGCGCTGGCCGGGTCGGAGACCGCCGTCGACGCGCTCTTCCACCAGGCCGGCGTGATCCGTGCGACCTCGCTCGAGGAGCTGATCGACGTGGCGACGCTGCTCTCGACGCAGCCCGAGCCGAAGGGGCGCAACGTCGCGCTGCTGACGAACGCGGGCGGGCTCGGGATCCTCGGCGCCGACGCCTGCGAGGCGGCTGGGCTCGAGCTGCCCTCGCTCTCGCCCGCCACGGTCGAGGCGCTCGCACCGCTCCTGCCGTCCGAGGCGAGCCTCGACAACCCCGTCGACATGCTCGGCTCCGCCACCGAGCGCACGTACGCGCAGATGCTGCCGGCCCTGCTCGCGGACCCGGCCGTCGACGCGGTGATCGCGCTGTTCGTGCCGACGGTGATGGCGTCGGCCGAGGCGGTCGCGCAGGCGGTCGACGAGGCCACGCGCACCGCCGAGGCGCCGAAGCCGGTGCTGGCCGTGGTGATGAGCGCGGAGGGGATCCCCGAGGTGCTCCGCGCCGGCGGCCACGCGGCCGCGTTCGCCTATCCCGAGTCGGCCGCCCGGGCGCTCGGACGCGTCGCGGCGCGGGCGGAATGGCTGCGCCGGCCGCAGGGCACGGTTCCCCAGCTCGAGGGCATCGACCGTGGCGCCGCGGAGACGGTCGTCGAGCAGGCCCTCGCGAGCGGCGACGACGCCTGGCTGGCGGCGGCCGACGCCCGGCGGCTGCTCGAGGCCTACGGCGTGCCGCTCGTGCCCGAGCGGCTCGCGGAGAGCGCGGAGGAGGCGGTCGCGGCGGCGCAGGAGCTCGGGTTCCCGGTGGTGGTCAAGACGGCCGTGCCGGGCGCGCACAAGACGGAGGTCGGCGGGATCGCCCTCGACCTGTCCGACGCCGACGCCGTCCGCGCGGCGGCCGAGCGGATCGGCGCGCCGCTGCTCGTCCAGCCGATGGTGCGCAAGGGCACCGAGCTGCTGGCCGGGCTCGTGCAGGACCCCGTCTTCGGCCCGCTCGTCGCGTTCGGGCCCGGCGGCGTCTTCGCGGAACTGATCGGCCGGGCCGGGTTCCGGATCGCGCCGCTCACGGACGTCGACGCGGAGGAGCTCGTGACCGGCGGCGCGGCCGGGCGCCTCGTGCAGGGCTTCCGGGGCGCGCCGGCCGCGGACGTCGACGCGCTGACCGACCTCGTCCACCGGCTCGGCCGGCTCGGCGAGGACCTCCCGCAGGTGGCCGAGCTCGACCTGAACCCGGTGCTGGCGCTCCCCGACCGCTGCGTCGCCGTCGACGCGCGCGTGCGCGTGACGCGCCGCGAGCCCACCCGACGGACGAAGAGCTGGTAGGCCGCACGGGCGCTGCGGCTGTCTACCGATGCCCGCGCTGCCCGGAAGGTGGCACGATCGAAGCGGATGAGCGAGGTCTTCGACAACGTCATCTGCGGCGTCGACGGCTCGGAGGAAGGGCTCGCCGCGGCGCGGCTCGCAGCCCGCGTGGCCTCGGAGTCCGGCAGGCTCGCCGTGATCGCCGTGGAGGACGAGTCGCTCGCGGTCCACGCCGGCTGGGGCGCGACCGCCGTCGCCGAGCAGCTCGAGCGCGAGGCCGCGACCGCCGCGACGGCGGCACGGATCGAGGCCGGTCGCCAGCACGACGCCGAGCAGGCGGTGCTGCGCGGCGACCCCATCGGCTGCCTGCTCGACCAGATCCGGACGCGCGGGGCGACGCTGGTCGTCGTCGGCGCGCACGGACACAGCCGCGCCGCCGGGATCGTGCTCGGCTCGGTCGCCTCGGCGCTGCTGCACGACGCGCCCTCCGCCGTCCTGCTCGCACGGCCCGTCGCCGACGTCGCTGCGTGGCCGCGCCACGTCGTCGTCGGCCTCGACGGCTCTGCGGGCTCGCGGGCCGCGCTGGACGCGGCGCGCGCGCTCGCCGAGCGGTTCGGCGCCGAGGTCCGCACCGTCGTCGCGACCCGCGACCGCCACGCCGAGCCCCCGAAGGCGCGCGCGCTCGACGCCGGCGTGGAAGAGCACGACGCCGATCCCGTCGACGCGCTCGTCGTGCTCGGCGAGCAGGCCGACCTGCTGGTCGTGGGCAGCCGCGGCCTGAAGGGCCTGCGCGCGCTCGGCAGCGTCAGCGAACGCGTCGCGCACCAGGCGGACTGCCCGGTGCTCGTGGTGCGCGGCCCGTCCGAGCCCGAAGCGCGATGACCGGGCCGCGGGGCGCGGCGGGCGGCCGCTCCCGATGACCGACTTCCTGCTGGCGCTGCAGGCGCTCGCAGGGCTCGCGGCGGGCGCCGTCCTCCACCTGTTCGGCATCGACGGGCCCGCGCACGCGGTCTGGGCCGTCTCGACCGCCGTCATCCTCGTCCCGCTCACGTTGACGGTCACGCGCTCGCTGCTGCGGCGCGACGTCGGCGTGGACGCGATCGCGCTCGTCGCGATCGCGACCGCCCTCGTGCTCGGCGAGTACCTCGCCGGCGCCGTCGTCGCGCTCATGCTGGCCGGCGGGAACGCGCTCGAGGAGTACGCCTCGGGACGCGCGCGGCGCGAGCTTCGGACGCTCGTCGAGCGCGCGCCGCGCACGGCGCTGCGCCGGCGCGACGACACGGTCGAGGAGGTGCCGGTCGACGCGGTGCGCCCCGGTGACGTCGTCGTCGTGCGCGCCGGCGAGCTCGTCCCCGTCGACGGGCACGTGCTCGGGCACGAGGCGGTCGTCGACGAGGCCGCGATCACGGGCGAGCCGCTGCCGCGCACGATCGCCGCCGGCGAGCCCGTGCGCAGCGGCGTCGCGAACGCCGCCGACGCGTTCGAGGTCCGCGCCGCCCGTCCCGCCGCGGAGAGCACCTACGCCGCCCTCGTGCGGCTGATGCGCGAGGCCGAGGCCCAGCGCGCCCCGTTCGAGCGGCTTGCCGACCGCTACGCAGCGGTCTTCCTCCCCGTCACGCTCGTCGTCGCGAGCGTCGCCTGGGCCGCCAGCGGCGATCCCGTGCGCGCGCTCGCGGTGCTCGTCGTCGCGACGCCGTGCCCGCTCATCCTCGCCGCGCCGATCGCGCTCGTGGCGGGCGTGTCACGGGCCGCGCACGCCGGGATCGTGGTCAAGGGCGCGGCTGCGATCGAGAAGCTCGGCGAGGCCCGCACGGCGCTGCTGGACAAGACGGGGACGCTGACCGTGGGCGTCCCGGAGCTCGAGGCTGTGGCCGTCCTCGACGGGCACGGCGAGTCGGAGCTCCTGCGGCTCGCCGCCTCGGTCGACCGGCTGTCGGCCCACCCGCTCGCGGAGGCGCTCGTCCGCGCCGCCGCCGCGCGCGGGCTCGACACGGCCTTCCCCGTGGACGTCGAGGAGGCGTTCGGCCGCGGCGTCGAGGGCCGCGTCGACGGGCGACGCGTCGCCGTCGGCAGCGCGTCCTGGCTCGCGGAGCGCGGCTACGGCGACGGCTCGGTGCCGGAGGTCGCGGGCCACGCGCGCGTGCTCGTCGGCGTCGACGGCGCGCTGGCAGGGATGATCCTGCTCGCCGACCACCTCCGGGCGGACGCCGCCGACGCGGTCGCGGCGCTGCGCGAGGCCGGGATCGAGCACGTCGCGCTCGTGACCGGGGACAAGGCCGCCGTCGGCGAGGAGATCGGGCGCGTGCTCGGCGTCGACCGCGTCTACGCCGAGCAGACGCCGGCGGAGAAGCTCGAGGTCGTGCGCGCTGCCCAGGCGCGACCGGAGCTGCGCCCCGTGCTGATGGCCGGCGACGGCGTCAACGACGCTCCCGCCCTCGCCCTCGCCGACGTGGGCGTGGCCCTCGGGACTGCGGGCGCGACGATCGCCTCCGAGGCTGCCGACGCCGTCATCGTCGTCGACCGGATCGACCGGCTCGCCGAGGCGGTCCGGATCGGACGCCGGTCGATGAAGATCGCGCGGCAGAGCGTGCTCGCCGGCCTCGGCCTCAGCCTCGCGGCGATGGTCGTGGCCGCCTTCGGCTACCTCCCGCCGGTGTTCGGCGCCCTGCTGCAGGAGGGGATCGACGTGGCCGTGATCCTGAACGCCCTCCGCGCGCTGCGGTAGACCCGCAGGCGCGATCGGCGTGGCTCCCGATGGCCCCGGCGGCGCGGGTCGGCACGGTGAAATCGAGCGAAGGAGGACTTCCATGAAGGTGAAGGAGCTGATGACGACCGACGTGGCCACGGTCACGCCGGAGACGTCGTTGAAGGAGGTCGCGTCGATCCTGGCCGCGCGCGGGATCTCCGGGATCCCCGTCGTCGACGGCGACGCGCACGTGCTCGGAGTCGTCTCGGAGGCGGACATCCTGCTGAAGGAGCAGGGCCGCACGCGCGAGGGCGGGCGCTTCGCCTGGTTCCTCGAGCCGAAGGCGACGGCCGAGGCCGCGAAGCTGGCGGCGCGGACGGCGGGCGAGGCCATGACGAGCCCGGCCGTGACGGTCGGCCCGGAACGGCCCGCCTCGGCGGCCGCGCGGATCATGGTCGAGCGCGAGGTCAACCGCCTGCCGGTCGTCAAGGACGAGCGGCTCGTCGGGATCGTCACGCGGGCCGATCTCGTCCGCGCGTTCACGCGCCCGGACGAGACGATCGAGAAGGAGATCCGCACCGAGGTCGTCGAGCGGGCCCTGTGGCTGGCGCCGGACACCCTCGGCGTGACCGTGCGCGAGGGCGAGGTCGAGCTGACGGGCGAGCTGGCGACGCAGACGGACGCCGAGGTGCTCGAGCGGCTCGTCGGCCGCGTCCCCGGAGTCGTCTCGGTATCGTCGCGCGTGACGTGGCGGGCCAACGACAGCTCGCGCGAGGCGGTCGCGCGCTAGCCGGATGAGCAGCCCCGCGGGCGGCGCGCCCGCACACGCCTTCGGCGTGATGGAGGCGGTGCGCCGCCTCCAGGCGGCCGGCGGAGGGTACGAGGTCGTCCACCAGTCTCCGGGCCTCGAGCTCGGCGTCTACGTGCTCGTCGCGCCCGAGCCCGACCGCCAGCAGCCGCACGACGACGACGAGGTGTACGTGGTGCTCGAGGGCCGGGGCACGCTCGAGGTCGAGGGCACGCTCCTGCCGCTCGCGGAAGGGGACGCCGCCTTCGTCGCCGCCGGCGCCGACCATCGCTTCACCGGCTACGAGGGCCTCGCCGTGCTCGTCGTGTTCACGCGGCCGCGCACGTGAGCGACCGCGTCCTCGTCGTCAACGCCGGATCGACGAGCCTCAAGCTCGGCGTCGTCGCGGCGGACGGGACGGCGGAGGCGCTCGCGTCCCTCGACGCCGCGCCGCGCGAGGGGATCCTCGCGGTCGGGCACCGCGTGGTCCACGGCGGAGCCCGGTTCCGGGAGCCGGCGCTCCTCGACGACGAGGTCGAGGCGGCGATCCGCGCGCTGACTCCGCTCGCGCCGCTCCACAACGCCCCCGCGCTGCGCGGAATCGAGGCCGCGCGAAAGGCGCTCCCGGCGCTGCGCCAGGTCGCGGTGTTCGACACCGCCTTCCACGCGAGCCTCCCGCCGGAGGCCGCCACGTACGCCGTGCCGGCCAGGTGGCGGGAGGAGTGGGGCGTGCGCCGCTACGGCTTCCACGGCCTCTCGGTGCAGTGGGCGGCCGAGCAGATCAGCGTGCCGCGGCTCGTCGTCTGCCACCTCGGCGGCGGCTCCTCGGTCACCGCCGTCCGCGACGGCCGCTCGGTGGAGACCACGATGGGCTTCTCGCCGCTCGAGGGCGTCCCGATGGCGACGCGCTCGGGCTCGGTCGACCCCGGCGCTCTGCTGTACCTGCTCCGGGAGCACGGCTTCACCGTCGCCGAGCTCGACGCCGCGCTCGAGCACGAGTCCGGGCTGGCCGCGCTCGGCGGCCTCGACGACCCGCTCGGGTTCGCCGTCTACACGTACCGCGTCGCGTGCGCCGTCGCGTCCGCCTCGGTCGCGCTCGGGGGGCTCGACGCCGTCGCGTTCACAGCCGGGGTGGGCGAGAACCGCGCCGACGTCCGCGACGCGGTGGCCGAGCGGCTCGCCTTCATCGGCCCGTTCCGCGTGGAGGTCGTGCCGGCGCGCGAGGACGTCGTGATCGCGCGCGCGGTCCGGGCGCTCCTCGGCGCGCGCTGAGGCGCGCGCGGATCGGCTCCGAGCTCAGTCCGAGGTCGGAGCGGCCGGCCGGGCGACGATGCGTGCCAGGTCGAGCGTCGAGACGATCCCGAGCGGACGGTAGGCCTCCGGCTCGGTCACGACCACGTGGGCCGTGCCGTACTCGGACATCAGCTGCGCCGCACGGCGGAGCGTCTCGTCGGGCCCGACGGTCACGACCGGCGTCGCCGCGGTGCCGCCTGCGGACCGTCCCTCGAGGTCGCCGTCGGCGACGGCGGCGGCGAGGTCCAGGTCCGAGACGATGCCCCAGACGCCCGCACCGGTGTCGTCCTCGCCGTCGGTGAAGACGACGACGCAGTGCACGCGGTAGGCGTCCATCATCCGCGCGACGGTGACGAGCGGAGCCTCCGGCGGGCACGTGAGCACGCCCGGATGCATCGCCTGCGCCACCGTCATCGACGCGACGTCATCGGTGACCGGCCTGTCGATTGACTGCACCTCTGTCATGGCGCCATCGTCGCAGCCGGCCGGGGCGGCGCCATCGGGAGAAATCCGCACGGCCGTTCCGACGGCGCACCGATGCCCGCGCCCGCCCGCGACGTCACGCTGGCGCCGTGGACCGGATTGCGGTGATCGCGCCGTTGCGCGAGGGCGCGGAGGACGAGGCGCTGGCGCTCGTGGTGGACGGGCCGCCGTTCGACCCCGAGGAGGCCGGCCTCGCCGCCCACTGGGTCTTCCTCTCGCGGACGGAGGTCGTGTTCGTGTTCGAGGGCGCGTTCGTCGAGAACGCCGTCCGCGACCTCGTCGACGACCCCGTGATCTCGTCGACCTTCGCCCGCTGGGGCCCCCTGCTCGCGGGCGCCCCGCGGCTCGCGCACGAGCGCTACCGCTGGCCGGCCTGGACCGAGGCCGAGGGCGGGTAGCCCCGCCCCTCCCCGCTAGCCGGCGCCTTCCTCGCTCTCGTCCGACTCGAGCAGGCCGCGGGCGAGCGCGTAGCGCACGAGCTCGGCTCGGGTCGAGAGGCGCAGCTTCTGCATGATGTGCGCGCGGTGGGTCTCGGCCGTGCGGACGGAGATGTACAGCATCTTCGCGATCTCCTGGTTCGTGTGGCCCAGCGCCAGCAGGCGCAGCACCTCGCGCTCGCGCTCCGAGAGCGGGTCCTCCTCGGCCCGCTGCCGCGCCTCCGCCTCGGCCGCGACGAGCCGGGCGCCGAGCGCCGGGTGGACGTAGCGGCCGCCGTTCGCGACCTCGCGGACGGCCGCGACCACTTCGGCGTCGACGGCCTCCTTCAGCACGTACCCGGAGGCGCCGGCGGAGAAGGCCTCGCGCACGTAGCTCGGGTCGTCCTGCATCGAGAGCACGAGCACACGAGCCTCGGGCGCGGCCTCGAGCACGCTCGGGATCGCCTCGATCCCGCCCTTCTCGGGCATGACCACGTCCATCAGCACGACGTCGGGCGTGTTCTCGATCGTCTCGTAGATCGCCTGCCGGCCGTTGCCGGCCTCGCCGACGACGCGGATGTCGGGCTGGGCGTCGAGCAGCATGCGCAGGCCGGCGCGGACGACCGCGTGGTCGTCGACGATCAGCACGCGGATCTGCTTCCTGGACTTGCTCACCGCACCGGAACCTCTACCACCAACGTCGTGCCCGCGCCGTGGGAGGACTCGATCCCGAGCCGCCCGCCGACGAGCGCGATCCGCTCCCGCATGCCGACGAGCCCGAGGCCGCCGGTGGCGGTCTCCACCACCTCCGCGGGGTCGAACCCCTCGCCGTCGTCCTCGATCACCGCGACGACGGACGCGCCCTTCTGCGTCAGCAGGACGCTCACGTTGCGCGCGCGCGCGTGCTTGACGACGTTCGTGAGCGCCTCCTGCACGATGCGGTAGAGCGCGGTCTCCGCCTCGGCCGGCAGCCGCTCGCGCCGCAGCCGCGACTCGAGGTCGACGGCGATGCCGGTCTGCGCGCGGAACGTCTCGATCAGCCGGTCGAGCGCGGGCACGAGCCCGAAGTCGTCCAGCGCCTTCGGCCGCAGCTCGATCGCCAGCCTGCGCACGTCCTGGAGCGTCGAGACGACGAGCTCGCGCATCTCGGCGATCGCCTCGCGCACGCGCTCGGCGTCTGCCTCCTCGAGCGAGCGGAGGCCGAGCAGGATCGACGTCAGCGCCTGTCCCGTCTCGTCGTGCAGCTCCCGCGCGAGGCGCTTGCGCTCGAGCTCCTGCGCCTCCACGACGCGCCGGACGGCCTCGCGGCTGACCCGCTGCGAGAGATCGATCGCGGTCGCGGCGCGCGACGCGAGGGTCTCGGCGACGCGCAGGTCGTCCGAGGTGAAGCGCGGGTCGGCGCCCTGCTTGTCGAACGCCGCGAGCAGGCCGATCGCGCTGTCGCGATGGAGCAGCGGCACGTACAGCGCGGAGCGCCCGCCGAGCTGCCGCGCGACCTCGACGCTCACCTCCGGGTCGTCGAGGAGCGAGTCGACCCGCTCGGAGCGCCGCCGCTCCAGCACCCGGCCGCCCTTCGAGTCGTGCAGCGGGAACTCGACCGCGCCGGCCTCCTCCGCACCCTCGCCGTCCGCCGCGCGCACGCGCAGCACGTCGCCCTCCGGCTGGAGGATGAGCACGAGGCGCGCGTCGAGCAGCTCGCGCAGGCGCGTCGCGACGAGCGCCAGCAGCCGGGGCAGGTCGAACTCCTCCGCGAGCGCGTTCCCGACCTCGGTCAGCGACTCGAGCTGGCGCAGCCAGCGCGTGGCCGACTCGTAGAGCCGCGCGTTCTCGATCGCGACGGCCGCCTGGGCGGCGAGCAGGCGGAGCAGGTCCTCGTCCTCGTCGGTGAAGTCGCCCCCGCCCTCCTTCTCGGTCAGGTACAGGTTCCCGTAGGCGACTCCGCGCAGCAGGATCGGCACGCCGAGGAACGTGTGCATCTCCGGATGGCCGGGCGGGAACCCGACCGAGCGCGGGTCGTCCGCGAGCTCGTGGAGCCGAAGGGGCTGGGCGTCGCGGATGAGCACGCCGAGGATCCCGCGGCCGTGCGGGAGCTCGCCGATGAGCTCGTGCGTCTCCGCGTCGACGCCGTAGGTGAGGAACCGCTCCAGCCGTTGCCCGCTCCGGTCGATCACGCCGAGGGCGGCGTAGCGGGCGCCGGTCAGCCGCGCCGCCGATTCGATCAGCCGCTGGAGCAGCGACTCCAGCGACAGCTCGCTGCTCAGCGCGATGCCCGCCTGGACGAGCTCGCGCAGGCGCTCCTGCGACCCGGTCTCCCGCTCGTGGGTAGCCATCGAGCCGCAGTATCTCAGTGGTGTCGGGGGGTCAGGGGATTCGCGGACTCCCATCGGCGGCACCGCGGATGCGGCGCACTCGGGCCGCATGGCACAACAGGATCGAGATGACAACGACGCTGGCGGAGCCAGAGCTGGAGCCGCTCGAGGCGGACGACAGGAGCGGCGACACCGACGGCCTCCAGCTGTTCCTCAACGAGATCACGCGCCGGCCGCTGCTGAATGCGGCCGAGGAGGTCCAGCTCTCGAAGCGGGTCGAGCGCGGCGACCCGGTCGCCAAGCGCAGGATGATCGAGTCGAACCTCCGCCTCGTCGTCTCGGTGGCGAAGCCGTACCGCGGTCTCGGCGTGCCCTTCCTCGATCTGATCCAGGAGGGCTCGATCGGGCTCAACCGCGCGGTGGAGAAGTTCGACTGGCGTCGCGGCTACAAGTTCTCGACGTACGCGACCTGGTGGATCCGGCAGGCCGTGCAGCGCGCGGTCACGCGGCAGGCGCGGACGATCCGGCTCCCGGTCCACGTCGTCGAGCGCCAGCACCGGCTCCTGCGGGCGGCGTCCGACCTCGAGGCTGCGCTCGGACGCGAGCCGACGCGCCGCGAGCTCGCGGAGGAGACGGGGCTGACGCAGCGGCAGATCGAGGAGACCGTGCAGGCGACGCAGCCGCCGGTGTCGCTGAACCAGTCGGTGGGCTCGGAGGCCGAGGACGAGCTCGGCGACCTCGTGCCCGACGAGCTGGCCCAGGACCCGGTGGCCGAGACCGAGGCGCTCGAGACCCGCACACGCGTGCTGCGGGCGCTCCAGGAGCTCCCACCGCGGGAGCGGACGGTGCTCGAGGAGCGCTTCGGCCTCCACGGCGAGACGCGCACGCTGGAGGACATCGCCGCCGACTTCGGCGTGACGCGCGAGCGCGTCCGGCAGCTCGAGAAGCAGGCGCTGCGCAAGCTGGCGGCGCTGTCCACCGATCGCTAGGCCGCCGGCCGGGGCGCCTCGGTAGTCCTCCGCACGCGCGATCGGCGCAGCGTCGGATGCCCGGCCGCGCGCGCTCCGCGAAAGTCTGGGGAGCGAAAGGAGGGCTGATGACCACGACGCAACTGCCGCCGGTCCCGACCGCCCTGGTGCTGGAGCAGGACCAGGCGCTCGTGGTGGAGATCGACCTGCCGGCGACGGAGCCGGCGTTCACCGTGGACGTCGCGGCGCACCGGATCACCGTCACCGTGCCGTGCGAGCGGCCGTCCCGTCACGAGTGGCACGTGAACCCGGACGTCGTCCCCGACTGACCGCCCTCGACCAGGAGTCCCACGTGTCCGCGCCGACGACCGCGAGTGGCCCACAGAAGCCGACGAGGCGCCGCCGAGGCTGCGGACGGCAGACGTGAGCGGCTCCCCGTGCATCCGGCCTCGTCCCCTCGGCGGGGCCGGGTGCTCCCTGCGAAAGGAGACTCGATGCGCAAGCTGGTGATCATGGGAGCGGGAGGCCGCGACTTCCACAACTTCAACGTCGCGTTCCGCAACGACCCCGAGACGCGGGTGGTGGCGTTCACCGCGACGCAGATCCCCGGGATCGACCGCCGGATCTACCCCTCCTCGCTGGCGGGCACGCGGTACCCGGACGGGATCCCGATCCGCCCCGAGGAGGAGCTCGAGGCGATCGTCGCCGAGCACAGGGTCGACGAGGTCGTGCTCGCCTACTCCGACCTCTCGCACGAGGACGTGATGCACCACGCCTCGCGCGTGCTCGCGACCGGCGCGACCTTCACGCTCCTGGGCCCGAAGGAGACGATGCTGGAGTCGAGGAAGCCCGTCGTCGCCGTCGGCGCCGTCCGCACCGGCTGCGGCAAGAGCCAGACGAGCCGGCGGATCGGGCGGATCCTGCTCGACGCCGGCCTCAAGGTCGCACTCGTGCGCCATCCGATGCCGTACGGCGACCTCGAGCGGATGCGCGTGCAGCGCTTCGCGACCCGGGCCGACATCGACGCGTCCCATCCCACGATCGAGGAGCGCGAGGAGTACGAGGCGCCGGTCGCGATGGGGATGGTCATGTACGCGGGCGTCGACTACTCCGCGATCCTGGCGCAGGCGCAGGAGGAGGCCGACGTGATCGTCTGGGACGGCGGGAACAACGACTTCCCGTTCTTCCGGCCCGACCTGTTCGTCGTGGTCACCGACCCGCTCCGCCCCGGGCACGAGCTTCGCTACCACCCCGGCGAGACGAACCTGCGCATGGCCGACGTGGTCGTCGTCAACAAGGTCGACTCGGCGCCGCTCGACGCGATCGAGCACGTGCTCGCCGACATCCGCGCGGTGAATCCGACCGCGAAGGTCGTGAAGGCGGCGTCGCCCGTGACGCTCGACGACGGGCCGTCGCTGATGAACGCCTCGGTGCTCGTGATCGAGGATGGCCCGACGATCACCCACGGCGGGATGCCGTTCGGCGCCGGCACGGTCGCGGCGCAGGCGGCGCGCGTGGGGATGCGGGTCGACCCGCGCGAGACCGCCGTCGGCTCGCTTCGCCGGGTCTTCGAGGAGTTCCCGCACATCGGCGCGGTGCTGCCCGCGATGGGCTACTCCGACGAGCAGCTCCGCGAGCTCGAGCAGACGATCAACGCCGTCGAGTGCGACGCCGTCATCACCGGGACGCCGATCGACCTGGCGCGCCTGATCGACTCGCGCCATCCGATCCGGCACGTGACCTACGACCTGGAGGAGATCGGCGAGCCGACGCTCGCGCAGGCGCTCGTGCCGCTGATCGCCGCGACGAAGGTCGCTCCGCTCGTCAGCGCGTAGGCCGGCGGGCCGCGCGGGGCGCCCCGGCGTCCCGCGCGGCCGTCGGATCCTCCGCGCCCGCGCCGAGGGCGTGGCCGCGCGGGATCCGCCCCCAGCCGGGACGGCGACCCACGAGCACGAGCGCCGTCGCCCACACCTGCCACGCGGCGACGAGCGGGCGGTACCAGAGCGTCTCCGCGAGCCCCCACGCGCTCAGCACCGCCAGGTCGCGGCCGGAGTACCGCCGCGAGCCGACGTCCTCCACGAGCAGCGCCGTCACCGTCTGCACCTCTCCCACGAGCACCGTGACCACGACGAACGCGACCACGAACACGACCGGGGCCGCGCTGGTCGCGAGCAGGAGGATCGCGATCGGGTAGGCGAGCAGCTGCATCACCGGCGCGGCGGCCTCGAGCACGACGCCCGGCATCCCGAGCAGCCCTGCCGCCCCGTACCGCCGCCGCAGCAGCATCCGGCGGTGCAGCCGGAGGTTGTCGAGCAGGCCGACGTGCCAGCGCACCCGCTGGCCCCGCAGCGAGCGGAGGTCGTTCGGCGCCTCCGTCCAGCACACGGCCTCCGGGACGAAGGCGACGCGGGCGCGCCGGCCCCGCCGCGGCTCGAGCGCGTGCAGCCGCATCGTCACCTCCATGTCCTCGCCGAGCGTGCGCGTGGCGAGGCCGCCCGCCTCGACGAGCACGTCCCGCCGGAAGACGCCGAACGCGCCGCTCACGATCAGGAGCCCGTTGACGCGCGCCCACGCGACGCGCGCGGCGACGATCCCGCGGAGGTACTCGAGCACCTGGACGGCCTCGACGGCGCGCCGCGGCGCCCGCACGTGCACGCGCCCGCGCGCGTCGACCGTCGAGCCGTTGACGACGCAGACGGCGCCGCCCACGGCGACGCACTCGAGCGGCCACTCCTCGTACGGCCGCAGGCACCGCTCGAGCGCGCCTTCCTCGACGAGCGAGTCGCCGTCGGTGATCGTGACGAGGTCGCCCCGGGCGATCGCGATCGCGGCGTTGCAGGCGTCGGCGCGGCCGCCGTTCTCCTTGCGCAGGACGCGGACGCGCGGGTCGGCCCGCGACACGTGCAGGCTGCGGAGCGGCGCCGTCGCGAGCGCCGGCGGCGGGCCGAGCGGGACGTCGACGAGGTCGAACGCGCTCGTCAGCCGCGCGAAGGTCCCGTCGGTCGACCCGTCGTCGATCACGAGCACCTCGAGCGGGTGGTACCGGTGGTGGAGCAGGGCGCGGACGTTCGCGACGATCCCGGCCTCCTCGTTGAACGCCGGCACGATCGCCGTCAGCCGCGGGAGCCGACGGCGCGGGACGATCCCGATCCCGTACACGCGGCGCCGGTCGCGGCGGATCACGTCGACCGCGGCGAAGCCGAGCAGCGCAGCGGCCATGAGGTTGTAGAGCAGGAAGAAGCTCCCGACGACGACCGCCGCGACGAGCAGGGCCTCGTTCACGCCGCCGCCACCGCGACCTGGTCGACCGCCCACGAGCGCGTCGCGGCGAGCGCCGCGCCGGCGGCCGCGCCCGCGGTCGGCCGGCGCCGCAGCGCGAGCAGTGCCTCCGCCGCCCGCCGCGCCGTCTCGCGGTCGCGGTGGGCGAGGAGCCTCGCGAGGATCGGCACGGAGGCGGGATCGTCGAACGCGGCGAGCGCCCGCACGGCGGCGCGGCGGGCGCGGTCGTCCTCGGCCCCGGCGGCGCGGGCGAGCACGGGCGGTGCGACGCCGCCGCCCAGGTCGCCGAGGGCGTCGGCCGCCGCCGCCCGCACGTCCGGGTCGGCGTCGGTCGCGAGCACGCGGCCGAGCACGCCGCGGACGCGCGGGAGATCGGGCTCGGCGACGACCTGCGAGAGCCCGAAGCACGCGCTCGCCCGGAGCGGCGCCGGCGCGGCGACGGCCGCCTCCGCGAACAACGGCGCCGCGGCGGCGCCGCACGCGCAGAGCGCCTCGTACGCGACCGTCGTGCTCACCGCCTCCCTCCGCGCGAACCAGCGGCCGAGGACGTCCGCCGCCTGCGGCGTCCCGATCTCGCCGAGCGCCCGCGCCGCCGCGACCCGGACCTCGCGGACCGGGTCGCCGCCGCGCGCCGCGAGCAGCGGCACCGCGTCCTCGACGAGGAGGGCGCCGAGCACGTGGCAGCCGAGCGCGCGGCGCCAGGGCTTCCGGCGGCGCAGCGCGCGCGCCGCGAGGTCGGCCGTGCCCGCGGCCCTGAGCCGGCCTCGGAGCAGGTCCCGGTCGTCGGGCGCGAGGTCGCGGACGAGCTCGAGCACGACGTGGGCCGCGACCGGGCGGTCCCGCCGGTGCACGCTCCGCACCACCGCCTCGACGTCGGGCACGTCCGCCTCGGGGGCGAGGAGGGCGGGCAGTGCGCCGGCGAGCTGCCTCCTGACGGCCCGCGCCCGCCGGTCGCGGACGGCGAGCCACCCGCGGCGGCCGACGACGACCGCGACCAGGGCGACGTTGGCCACCAGCAGGATCGCGACCGCGACGACCGTGCCGACGGCGAGCGCGCTCGTCGCGACGGGCGCCGTCACGACCTCGAGTATGGGCGCGGCGGCGGCGCGGCGCCACCCGGTGCCGGCTAGCGCCGGGCGAGGCCGGCGCCGTGCGCGGCGTGCGCGGGCAGGTAGTACCGCTCGACGTACTCGGCGACCATCCGGCCGGTGTTGAAGCGCGCGCCGACGTCCGCGACCGACTCCCGCATCATCGCGACCCAGCGCCGGGGGATCCCGCGCTGGTCGCGCTCGTAGAACGCCGGGATCACCTCGTCCTCGAGCACGGCCAGCAGCGCCGCCGCGTCGGCCGCGTCTCCCTCGGCCTCGTCCGGGTGCTCCTCGGCCGTCCCGATCGCCCAGCCGAGCTCGGGCGCGTACCCCTCCGCCCACCAGCCGTCGAGGACGGAGACGTTCAGCGCGCCGTTCAGGCCGGCCTTCATCCCGCTCGTGCCCGACGCCTCCAGCGGCCGCCGCGGGTTGTTCAGCCAGACGTCGACGCCCTGCACGAGGGCCCGCGCGAGCGTCATCTCGTAGTCCTCGAGGAAGGCGACGCGCCCGCCGAAGCGCGGGTCGCGCGAGAGCTCGACGAGCCGGCGGATCAGCGACTTGCCGCCCTCGTCGGCGGGGTGCGCCTTGCCCGCGACGAGCAGCTGGACGGGCCGCGCCGGGTCGTTGAGGAACCAGGCGAGGCGGGCCGGGTCGGCGAACAGGAGCGTCGCGCGCTTGTAGGTCGCGAACCGGCGCGCGAAGCCGATCGTCAGCGCCTCCGGGTCGAGCGCGATGCGTCCGGCGCCCCGGCCGCCGAGCTGCCGCTCGAAGCGCCGGCGCGCGACCTCCAGGAGCATCGCCTTGCGCTCGCGGTGGATCCGCCAGAGCTCCTCGTCGGCCAGCGGGCGCGCGGCGTCCCAGCGCGGACGGCCGTCGGCGTCGCTCCCGAGCGCCGAGGCGAGCTCCGGCCCGAGCCACGTCCGGTCGTGGACGCCGTTCGTGATGTGCCCGATCGGGACCTCGTCGACGGAGCGGTCGGGCCACAGGCTCCCCCACATCTCCCGCGCGACGCGGCCGTGCAGCTCCGACACGGCGTTCGCGTACGCGCTGGTGCGGAGGGCGAGCGGCGTCAGCCCGAACGTCTCGCCGTTGCCCTCCACCCGCGCGAGCGCGAACACGGCCTCCCAGCCGACGCCGTACTGCTCCGCCTGCTCGCCGAGGTAGCGCCGCACGAGCACGGGGTCGAACTCCTCGTTCCCGGCGGGCACGGGCGTGTGCGTGGTGAACACCGTCGTCCTCCGCACCTGCTCCACCGCGTCGTCGAGCGAGACGCCGCGTGCCAGCATGGCGCGCGCGCGCTCGAGTTGCAGGAACGCCGAATGCCCCTCGTTCAGGTGGAACACCGTCGGCTCGAGGCCGAGCGCCGCGAGCGCGCGGACGCCGCCGATCCCGAGGACGAGCTCCTGGCGGAGCCGCTGCTCGCGGTCGCCGCCGTAGAGCGTCCACGTGACGCCCGAGGCGCGTTCCGAGTTCCCTTCGACGGCCGTGTCGAGCAGCAGCAGCCGCGTGCGGCCGGCCCACGTCTCCCACACCCGCACCGCGACCTCCTCGCCGTCGAGGAGCACGCGCACGAGCTCGCCGGTGTCACGGAGGGCCAGTCGCGCCGGGTCGTTGTCGGGGTAGCGCTCGACCTGCCGGCCCAGCTCGTCCAGCTCCTGCCGGAAGTAGCCGTCGCGGTAGAAGAGCCCGACGCCGACGAGCGGCACGCCGAGGTCGGACGCGGACTTGAGGTGGTCGCCGGCGAGGACGCCGAGGCCGCCGGAGTAGATCGGCAGGCTCTCGTCGAGGCCGAACTCCGTCGAGAAGTAGGCGACGAGGAAGCTGGGGTCGCCGTGCTCCCGCTGCCACCAGGTCTCGCGCGCGAGCTCCTCGGCCACCTCGGCGCGCGCCTGCTCGAGCGCGACGCGGAAGCTCGGGTCGCCGGCGGCGCGCGCCAGCGCCTCGTCGGGGAGATCGGCGAGGAGCGCGGTCGGGTTGTGCTCGACGCGCTCCCAGGCCGCCGGGTCGAGCTGCTCGAACAGGCCGCGGACGGCCGGATGCCAGCTGAAGGAGAAGTTCGCCGCCAGCTCCGCGAGGCGCGTCCTGACGTCCTGGATGTCGCTCATCGTGTGCCTCGAGGGGTGTGGCCCGAGAAAAACCCGCCGGGGCGGCGGGACCCCCGGGACTCTACCGAACCGCGCCCGACGCGACCGGCGGCGGTGGAGCCCCATCCGTACTCGGCCGCACCGGCGATCGGCGGCGCGACCGATGCCCGGCGCCGCGCCGCGGCGGAAGATGCGCGCGAACAAGGAGGAAGATGCGCGCGAACAAGGAGGAGGCACGACCGTCGTCTCGCAGCCCGCACCGACCCAGCGCACCCCGGTGCGGGAGCGTCCCCGCGTCGTCGCCGCCCTCGGCGGGAACGCCCTGCTGCGCCGCGGGGAGCCGCAGGACGCCGAGACGCAGCTCCGGAACGTGAAGGTCGCCGTCGCCTCCCTCGGCGAGCTCGCCCGGGAGGCCGACCTCGTCGTCACCCACGGGAACGGCCCGCAGGTGGGCCTGCTCGCGCTCCAGGCCGCGGCGTACGGCTCGACCGACCCGCTCGACGTGCTGGGCGCCGAGAGCGAGGGGATGATCGGCTACCTGCTCGCGCAGGCCCTCGGCGGCGCGATCACCGACCGGCCCGTCGCGGCGCTCCTCACGCAGGTGCGCGTGGCGGCCGACGACCCCGCGTTCACACGACCGACGAAGCCGATCGGCCCCGTGTACCCGCGCGAGGAGGCCGAGCGGCTCGCGGCCGAGCGCGGCTGGGCGATCGCGCCCGACACGAAGGGCTTCCGCCGTGTCGTCGCCTCCCCCGACCCGCTCGAGATCCTCGAGATCGACGCGATCCGGATCCTCGTCGAGGCCGGCGTGCTCGTCGTGTGCGCGGGCGGCGGCGGCGTTCCGGTCGTCGCGGATCGGGCCGGCGCGGTGCACGGCGTCGAGGCGGTGATCGACAAGGATCTCGCCGCCGCGCTGCTCGCGCGCCTCCTGGACGCGGACGCCCTGCTGCTCCTCACGGACGTGCGCGGCGTGGAGGCCGGCTTCGGGACTCCCGACGCCAGGCTCGTGCGCGAGGGCCGCGCCGAGGAGCTGCTGGAGCTGGGTCTTCCTGCGGGCTCGATGCGGCCGAAGGTCGAGGCGGCGCGCCGCTTCGTCGAGGCCACCGCCGGCCTGGCTGCGATCGGCGCGCTGCACGAGGCCGCCGAGCTCCTCCACGCCCGGGCCGGAACGCGAGTGCTGCCCGCCACCGACGCAGAAAGGACGACGCCATGAGCGCCCCGCCCGTCCCCACCGATCTGCTGCGGGTCGCCGACCTCTCGCCGGCGCAGCTCGAGGCCCTCCTCGACCTCGCGGCGACGATGAAGGCACAGCCGCACGGCTTCGTCGACGCGTTCCGCGGCGAGAGCGTCGCGCTCTACTTCGAGAAGCCCTCGACGCGAACGCGCGTGTCGTTCGCCGCCGCCGCCGAGCGCCTCGGGATGGCGCCGATCGCGCTGCGCCCCGACGAGCTCCAGCTCGGCCGCGGCGAGCCCGTGTCCGACACGGGCATCGTCCTCTCCAGCTACGTCAGCGCGATCGTCGCGCGCGTGTTCTCGCACCGGCTGCTCGAGGAGCTCGCGGCCGCCGCGACCGTCCCCGTCGTCAACGCGCTGTCGGACGACCACCACCCGTGCCAGGCCCTCGCAGACCTGCTCACCATCAGGGAGCGCGTCGGCCGGCTGCGCGGGACGAAGCTCGCGTTCGTGGGCGCCGGCAACAACGTCGCGCACTCGCTGCTCGAGGCAGGTGCGCTCCAGGGCATGCACGTCGCCGTCGCCTCGCCGCTCGGCTACGGGCCGAGGATCGAGGTGCTCGAGCGGGTGGCGTGGATCGCCGACGACACGGGCGCGGAGCTCACGGCGACCGACGACCCGATCGAAGCCGTGACGGGCGCGGACGCCGTCTACACCGACGTGTGGGCGTCGATGGGCGAGGAGGCCGAGGTCGAGGGGCGGCGCCGGGCCCTCGCGCCGTACCAGGTCGACGAGGCGCTGATGGCGCACGCCCGGCCCGGGGCGATCTTCCTCCACTGTCTGCCGGCCCACCGGGGCGAGGAGGTCACCGCGGAGGTCATCGACGGCCCGCAGTCCGCCGTCTGGCAGCAGGCCGAGAACCGGCTCTCGACCGAGGAGGCGTTGCTGGCGGTGCTCGCCGGGCGCGACTGGACGATCCAGGCGACGCGACCCGAGCCGCTCACGGCGCTCTACTAGGACCGGAAGCGCGCGCGCTCCCGCCCGGCGCCGCCAGAATGGAGCCGTGGCCGGCTCCGAGCGCTACGTCGCCCTGCTCCGAGGCGTCAACCTCGGCCCGCGGAACAAGGTCGCGATGGCGGACCTGCGGGCGACCTGCGAGTCGGTCGGCTGCACCGACGTGACGACGTACATCCAGAGCGGCAACGTCGTCCTGAGCAGCCGGCGGACGGCCGCCGGCCTTCGCACCACGCTCGAGCGCGCGATCGCCGACCAGCTCGGCGTGTCGAGCACCGTGGTCGTACGGACGCGCGCGCAGCTCGCCCGGGTGCTGCAGGCGAACCCGTTCCCGCGCGCCGACCCGAAGGAGCTCCACGTCGGCTTCCTGGCCGAGCCTCCGGCCAGGCGGGCGGCGGCGTCGCTCGCGGACGTGTCGTTCCCGCCGGACGAGTTCGAGCTGCGCGGGACCGAGCTCTACTTCCGCTACCCGAACGGGATGGGCCGGTCGAAGCTGGCGGCGTTCCCGTTCGACCGCCGGCTCGACGTGCCCGTCACCGTGCGCAACTGGCGCACGGTCACGAAGCTCCACGAGCTGTCGGCCTGAGCTCGCGCGCGGCCGCGATCCGATCGGCGACGCGGTCGACGACGACGACCGCCACCACCGTGTACGTCCAGCCGATCAGCACGTCGACGAGGTAGTGCTCGGCCGTGTAGACGAGCGCGAACGTCATCGCGAGCGGGTAGAGCGCGACGATCGGCCGGACGCGGGGCAGCGTGCGCCAGATCACGATCGCGAACAGCAGCGTGTAGGCCGCGTGGAGCGACGGCACCGCCGCGACCGGGTTCGCGTACTGCGAGCCGTGGTCGAACAGCGTCTCGAAGTCGAAGTACGGCAGGTGGCCGGAGATCGTGCCGATCGAGCGCGTCGTCCACTCGAGCTCGCCCTCGCGGCTCGCGAGCCACGGCGGCGCCGCGGGGAACAGCGCGTAGGTGGCGAAGCCCATCAGCGCCAGCAGCGACACGGTGGCGACGTAGCGGCGAAAGCGGTCGCGGGCGAAGAACCACAGCGCGCCGGCCAGCGCGTACGTGGCGACGAAGTAGCTCGCGTACACGAGCCAGGCGCCGTAGTCGTACCAGTGCAGTCGGGCGGGCCCGTCCCAGAGGTGCTGTTGCAGCCAGACGGTGGGCGCGGTGCCGCCGAAGAGCAGCCGGTCGGCCTCGAGCTGCGGGCGCACGTGCGTCGCGAACAGGAGCCCGTCGGCCGTGCCCCGCAGGAGGTCGTAGACCCACAGGATCAGGGCGAGCGGGAGCCACTCGAACACGACGCCGCGCGCCCACCCGCGCACGTTCGTCGTCGAGAACGCGAGCAGCCCGAGGACGATCCACAGCAGCAGCCGCTCACGCGACACCGGGATCCCGTCCCGGTAGACGAAGACCGACAGCGCGGCGAGGTAGACGGCCGGGGCGCCGAACCGGAGCGCGAGCCGGAGGCGCGGGTCCCCCAGCAGGCGCCCCGCGACGCGACGACGGGCGAGCGAGCCTGCCTCCACCGTGCGGAGGCTAGCCGGACGGCGCCGCGGTCAAGCGTCGAAGCGCTTCCACAGGTCGATCCCGCTGTCGGTCGCGTGGCGGTCGATCTCCGCGAGCTCGTCGGCGCTGAAGTCGGGCCGGTCGAGCGCGCCGACGTTCGCCTCGAGCTGCTCGACGCTGCTCGCGCCGACGAGCGTCGAGGTGACGCGGGCGTCGCGCAGCGTCCACGCCAGCGCCATCTGCGCGAGCGTCTGGCCGCGGCCGGCGGCGAGCTCGTTGAGCGCCCGGATCTTCGCCAGCGTCGCCTCGTCCAGCAGGTCCGGCGAGAGCGACGTCGGCCGGCTCGCGCGCGAGCCCTCGGGGATCCCGTCGAGGTACTTGTCGGTGAGCATCCCCTGCGCCAGCGGCGAGAAGGCGATGCAGCCGACCCCCAGAGCCTCGAGCGTGTCGAGGAGCTCGGGCTCGATCCAGCGGTTCAGCATCGAGTACGACGGCTGGTGGATCAACAGCGGCGTCCCGAGCGACTCGAGGATCGCGGCGGCCGAGCGGGTCTTCCCGGGCGAGTACGAGGAGATCCCGGCGTAGAGCGCCTTGCCCTGCCGGACGGCCGTGTCGAGCGCGCCCATCGTCTCCTCGAGCGGCGTGTCCGGGTCGAACCGGTGCGAGTAGAAGATGTCGACGTAGTCGAGCCCCATCCGCCGCAGGCTCTGGTCGAGGCTCGCGAGCAGGTACTTGCGCGAGCCCCACTCGCCGTACGGGCCGGGCCACATGTCGTAGCCGGCCTTCGTCGAGATCACGAGCTCGTCGCGGTACGGCGCGAGGTCTGCGTGCAGGAGCCGCCCGAACGTCTCCTCCGCCGACCCGTACGGCGGCCCGTAGTTGTTGGCGAGGTCGAAGTGCGTGATCCCGAGGTCGAACGCGCGGCGGACGATCGCGCGACTCGTCTCGAGCGGCCGGTCGCCGCCGAAGTTCCACCACAGCCCGAGCGAGATCGCCGGCAGCTTCAGCCCGCTGCGGCCGCAGCGGCGGTAGTCCATGCGGTCGTACCGGTCGGGCGCGGGGACGTCGGGCATCGGCGGACGCAACTCTCGCAGAGCGCGCGCGGGATGTGCCGCGGTACGTGCTCGAAGGAGTAGGCTTGCGGACGGAGCCCTCCGTGCATCGTCGCAGCGCGCGCACCCTCGCCTGGGGCCCTGTGGTCGTCGCGATCGCAGCGTTCGCCGCTGCCGGGTGCGGCGGGGACGGCGAGTCGAGCGCGACCACGGCCGGCGCCACGACCGGCGCCGCGGCCGCCGCAGGAGCCTCGATCCAGCCGCCGGCGAGCATCGCGAGCGCGGGCACGCTCGTGTTCTGCAGCGACATCACCTACCCCCCGGAGGAGTCGTACAAGCCCGGGACGACCGAGCCGGAGGGATCGGACATCGACATCGGCAACGACATCGCCGAGCGCATGGCCGTGACGGCGCGGTTCGACAACACCGGCTTCGACGGGATCATCGCCGCGCTGCTGGCGAAGAAGTGCGACGCGATCATCAGCGGGATGAACGACACGCCCGAGCGGCGCCAGCAGGTCGCGTTCGTCGACTACCTCAGGGTCGGGCAGTCGTTCATGGTCGCGAAGGGCAACCCGGAGCACATCACGGGCATCGACAGCCTTTCCGGCAAGGATGCCTCCGTCGAGACGGGGACGACGAACAAGGACTTCCTCGAGGCGCAGAACAAGCGGCTGAAGGCGCAGGGGAAGCAGCCGATCCACGTCGTCACCTTTCCGAAGGACACGGACGCCGCGAACGCGCTGAAGACCGACAAGGTGGACGCGTACTTCGGCGACGCGCCCGTCGTCGCGTACTACATCGAGCGAGACCCCGACTCGTTCGCGATCGGCGGCACGCCCGTCAACCCGATCCCGATCGGGATCGCGATCCGCAAGGAGGACACCGAGCTGCAGGCGGCGGTCCGGAAGGCGATCGCGGCGATGTACGCCGACGGAACGATGGACGACATCCTGGCGAGGTGGAAGCTGACGAGGGCCGTCGCGAAGCTGTCGCAGTAACGCATGCTCGCGTCCGTCGACTGGCACCTCGTCTGGCAGCGGATCTTCCACCCCGACCACGTCTTCGCCACCGCCCTCTGGACGACGATCTACCTCTCGGTCCTGGCCCAGGTGCTCGGGGTCGTGCTCGGCCTCGTCGCGGCGCTGATGCGCATGTCGAGGTTCCTGCCGCTGCGCCTCGTCTCGGGGGCCTACGTCCTGATCTTCCGAGGCACGCCGCTGATCGTCCAGATCTTCTTCATCTACTTCGGCGCCAACCTGCTCTTCGGCTTCACGCTGATCCCCCGTGAGCTGCACCTCGCGTTCTTCACGCTGAGCGGCGCGGCGTTCGCCGGGATCCTCGCGCTCGGGATCAACGAGGGCGCCTACATGCGCGAGATCATCCGTGCCGGCATCGACGCCGTCGACCGCGGCCAGATGGAGGCGGCGAAGTCGCTCGGGATGCCCTACCGCCTCGCGATGCGGCGCATCGTCCTGCCGCAGGCGACCCGGTTCATCGTCCCGCCGCTCGGCAACGAGTTCAACAACATGATGAAGACCTCGTCGCTCGTCTTCTTCATCGGCGTCACCGAGCTCTTCGGCGACGCGGAGATCCGCTACTCGACGACGTTCAAGCCCGTCGAGTACTTCCTCGCGGTCGCGTTCTGGTACCTCGTGCTGACGTCCGTGTGGAGCGTGATCCAGGCGCAGATCGAGCGCCGCCTCGCCGTGAGCGAGCGCGGGGACGAGCTCACGTTCCGCGAGCGCGTCTTCAACGCCTGGGCGCCGGTCTCGGCCTGGGGCCGGGGGCTCGCGCGATGAACGCGAACGGCACGATCCTCCGCGCCGAGGACGTGGTCAAGCGCTTCGGCCGCCTCGAGGTGCTGAAGGGCGTCTCGCTCGAGGTCGCCGCACGCGAGGTGGTCTGCATCATCGGCCCCTCCGGCTCGGGCAAGACGACGTTCATCCGCTGCATCAACCACCTCGAGAAGATCGACGCGGGCCGGATCGAGGTGAACGGGCAGCTGATCGGGTACCGCGAGCGCAACGGCCGGCTCGTCGAGGACAGCGAGCGGAACATCGCGAGCCAGCGCGCGGCGATCGGCATGGTCTTCCAACGCTTCAACCTGTTCCCGCACAAGACGGCGCTCGAGAACGTGATCGAGGCGCCGATCCACGTGAAGGGCGTGCGCCGGTCGGTGGCCGCCGAGCAAGGCCGGGCGCTGCTCACGCGTGTCGGCCTCGCGGACAAGTTCGACACGTACCCGGGCAAGCTCTCCGGCGGCCAGCAGCAGCGTGTCGCGATCGCGCGCGCGCTCGCGATGAACCCGGCGCTGATGCTCTTCGACGAGCCGACGAGCGCGCTCGATCCCGAGGTGATCGGCGAGGTGCTCGACGTCATGAAGGCGCTGGCGCTCGAGATGGGGACGACGATGATCGTCGTCACCCACGAGATGGGCTTCGCCCGCGAGGTGGCCGATCGGGTCGTGATGATGGACGAGGGTCGGATCGTCGAGGAGGGGCCGCCGCGGCACTTCTTCGACGCCCCGACCCACGAGCGGACCAAGCGCTTCCTCTCGAAGATCCTGTAGGACCAGGGCGTCAGCGCGGCGTCCGCGCGCGTCGGCGGCGCAGGAGCCGGCGGATGCCGCGCCGCTCGCGCGCGAGCTCCTCGGTCGCCCGCCGCACCGCGTCCTCGACCGGCTCGGCGCCGCGTACGGCCTGGAGCTCGCGGCGGCGCTCCGCCACCCAGAGGAAGCGGTCGGCGTCGGTGACCTCGGGGCACACCTCGTCGAGCCGCTCGGCGCGGATCTCCTCGACCGTCGGCGCGTAGATCCTCGCGAACCAGTCCCGCGCGACCTCGTCGCGGCCGAAGGCGCGGCCCTCCTCGAGCATCAGCCGGTGGCCGTGAACCTCCACGCTCTCGAGCAGCTGGCGGTACCCGACGGGGCGGCCGACCCGCAGGCGGACGTCGGGCAGCGCGCGGGCGAGCCCGCTCTCCGCCATGAAGAGCCGCTCCTGCTCGGCGTGCACGAGGACGTGCGCGTCCGCGTCGGCGTCGAGGCGCCAGCGCGCGTCCAGCTCGGTGACCTCGGCGTCGATCGTCTCGGCGCCGCGGCGGCGGGCGGCGGCGACCCGGTGGTGGCCGTCGACGACGAAGTACGCGTCGCCGAGCCGGGACACGACGATCGGCGGGTAGGCGCCGTCCGGGAACGCCCGCTCGACCTCGTCGCGCCGCCGGCGGACGTCCGCGCGGCGCGGGTTGAACGCGCGGTCGAAGTCGCGCCCGCGGCTGTCGGTGCCGACGATCCGCCTCAGCTCCACCGGGCGGATGCCGACGTAGCGGGACGACAGGGGACGGAGCCGCTCGGTCGCCTCGTCCAGCTCGAGCAGGTCACGCGTCGCCATGCCCGGTGAAACGGCCGGAGCGCGGCGGCCGTGAGCCGGTGCGGTCAGGCGCTACATTCCCCCGGCTCGTCAACCCGGGAGAGCCGCGCCATCGCCACCGGTCGCCCTTCTGATCAGCCCGGCGTTCGCCAAGGGCACCTGCCGACCGACCGGGCCGCGCTGTACTACCGGGACGTCGGCGAGGGCCCCCCGATCGTCGTCCTCCACGGCGGCCCGGACTTCGACCACACGTACCTGCTGCCGGAGCTGGATCGGCTCGCCGGGTCGCTTCGGCTCATCTACTACGACCAGCGAGGGCGCGGCAGGTCGGGCCGCGGCGTGACGCCCGACGACGTCAGCATCCGCTCCGAGGTGCAGGACCTCGACGAGGTCCGGCGCCACTTCCGGCTGGGGTCGATGGCGGTCCTGGGCCACTCGTGGGGCGGGTTGCTGGCAATGGAGTACGCCACGCGCCACCCGGATCGCGTCTCGCACCTGATCCTGATGAACAGCGGCCCGGCCTCTCGGGACGGCTACCTGCTGCTCCGCCGGCGGCTCCTGGCGCGGAGGGAGCCCGGCGACGTCGAGCGCATGGCGGCGCTGGCCGCCGACCCGCGCTACCTGCGCGGGGATCTCGACGCCGAGGCCGAGTACTACCGGCTCCACTTCAGGGTCACCCTGCGTCGGCCGGACGTGCTGGAGCAGGTCGTGAGCCGGCTGAGAGCGCACTTCACGGAGGAGGACGTCCTGCGGGCCCGGGCGATCGAGCGGCGGCTCTACGAGGAGACCTGGCTCTCGGCCGGGTACGACCTGACCCCCGGCCTCCGGCGCCTCGGAATCCCGACCCTCGTCGTCCACGGGGAGGACGACCTGATCCCCGTCGAGGTGGCGGCAGACATCGCCCGGGCGATCCCGGGTGCGACGCTGACCGTGCTGGAGAGATGCGGCCATTTCGCCTACCTGGAGGCCCCGGACGACGTGCACCGGCAGGTCGCCGCGCTGCTCGGCCGGTAGCGTCCGGCGGATGCCGCGGCAGAACCGCGTCACGCCGCTGGGCGAGCTCGTCGCGCACCCCGCGCGCGGGCTCGTGTACGGCAATCGCGGCTGCCTCCACGACGAGCACGGGCAGATCCGGAGGCGCTACGCCGTCCGGCGCTGGATCGCGTGCCGGCTGGAGTTCCGCGGCTGGCAGCGTGGGGAGCTGATGCAGCCCGGGAAGTTCACGGAGCTGTTCTTCCTCGACGAGGCGACGGCGTTCGCCGCGGGCCACCGGCCGTGCGCGCTCTGCCGCCGCGACGACTACGTGCGCTTCGGAGAGCTCTGGCAAGAGCTCCACGCCGGCGAGACGGGCGCGGACGCGATCGACGCGCGGCTCCACGCCGAGCGGCTCGACGCCGGCCGTCAGCGCCGCCACGTGGCGCCGCTCGACGAGCTCCCCGACGGGACGTTCGTGCTCAAGGGGGACGCGCCGCGGCTGGTGCTCGGCGACCGGCTCCTGCGCTGGACGCCGGCCGGGTACGTCGACGCGGTGTCGCGCCCGGGCGGCGACGCGGTCGTGCTGACGCCGCCGTCGCTGGTCGCGGTGCTGCGGGGCGGCTGGGACGGCGCGGTGCCGTTCCTGCACCCCTCGACCCGCGAGCGCTGAGGTCAGGCCTCGACGAGTCGGAACACCGGATGGTCTGCGGCATCGGCGACGAACGCCTCCACGGGCGCGTCGGCGCCGGCCCGGAAGTACGGCTTCACGAGCGGCGTCCTCCGCACGTACGTCCGCAGCACGGGCGCCGCCTCCTCCGCGGGCAGCTCCTCGACGCGGTACCGGCGCGTGCGGCGGGCACGCGTGAGCTCGACCTCGCCGGCCGCGCGCGCATTCTTCACCCACTCGCGCTCGCCGTACGGCGCGACGAGCCAGCGCGTCTCGCCGTCGAGGACGAGCTGGACGGGGCTCGAGTAGCGGCGGCCGCTTCGCCGCCCGCGGACGGTGAGCACGTGCGTGCGCCTGCCCGCCAGGCCCAGCCGCGCGAGTGGCGCGATCAGCGTGTCCCCGAGGCGCCGGAGCCGCGTCCGCCTGAAGGCCGCGGTCGGCGTGGCGCGCGCCGTCATCCTCGGCCGAGCGTACCGCGCGGGGCAGGATTCGCGTGATGCGCGACGAGGACCGGCGGCAGCTCGACCGCGTCGTGACCCTCCTGGGCGACGTGCTCGGCGCCGACCTGGTCGGCGCATACCTGTTCGGCTCGGCCGTCCTCGGCGGGCTGCGGCCCGAGAGCGATCTGGACGTGCTCGCCGTGTCGCGGCCGACCACGCGCGACCAGCGGCAGCGTCTCGTCGACCGCCTGCTCGCGGTCTCCGGGCGCAGGTCGCCGGAGGGCCGCTGGCGGCGCATCGAGCTGACGATCGTCGTCGAGTCCGAGGTGAAGCCCTGGCGCTACCCGCCCCGCTTCGACTTCCGGTACGGCGACTGGCTGCGCGGCGAGCTCGAGCACGGCAACCTCGCGCCCTGGCCGACGACCACGAATCCCGACCTGGCCGCGCTGATCACGATGGCGCGGCTCGCCGACTCGCCGCTGCTCGGGCCGCCGCCGGCCGACGTCCTCGACGCCGTCCCGCACGACGACTTCGTCCGCGCGATCGTCGGCGATCTCGACACGCTGCTCGGCGACCTCGACGGCGACACGCGCAACGTGATCCTGACGCTCGCCCGCGTGTGGAGCACGGTCGTCACAGGCGCGGTCCGCTCGAAGGACGCGGCCGCCGACTGGGCGCTCGACCGCCTCCCCGCCGAGCACCGGCCGGTGCTCGCCCGCGCCCGCGCGATCTACCTGGGCGAGGAGGAGGAGCGCTGGGACGACCTCCGGGCGCCGGTTCGGGCGCACGCCGACCACGTGGTCGCCGAGATCCGCCGACTCACCGGAGGCGTACGCTGACGGCCTGAGCCGCCCGACCTGGCTTGACGCCTCGGAGCTCCGAGTCGGCCTCGGCTGCATGCGGCTGTCGACGGACGAGGATCGAGACGAGGAGCGCGCCCTCGCCACGATCGCGGCCGCCGCCGAGGCGGGTATCACCGTGTTCGACACCGCGCGCGCGTACGGCCACGGCGAGGCGGAGCTCGGCCACAACGAGCGGCTCCTCGCCCGGGGGCTGCGCCGCCGCGGCGCCCTCGCGCGCGCACGGATCGTGACGAAGGGCGGCATGACGCGGGCGGGCGGCGGCTGGATCCCCGACGGCCGCGCGAAGGCGATCCGCGCCGATTGCGAGGCGAGCCTCGCGGCGCTGGACGGCCTCCCGATCGACCTCTACCTCGTCCACGCGCCCGATCCGCGCACGGCCTGGCGGACGACCGTGCGGGCGCTGGCGCGGCTCGTCGACGACGGCCTCGTCGAGCGTGTCGGGCTCTCCAACGTCAACCGGCGCCAGCTCGACGAGGCGCTCGTGCTCGCGCCGGTCGCCGCGGTCCAGGTTGCGCTCAACCCCTGGGACGAAAGCGCCGTCCGGGGAGGCGTCGTCGAGCGCTGCGACGAGGTGGGGATCGCGGTGATCGCGCACTCGCCGCTCGGCGGCCCGCGCCGCGCCGGCCGGCTCGCCCGGCACGAGCCACTCGCTGCGGTCGCCGCGACGGTCGAGGCCACGCCGGCCGAGGCGACGCTCGCGTGGCTCCTGCACCTGTCGCCCGCCGTCGTCGCGATCCCGGGCGCCCGCCGCCCGGAGACCGCACGGTCCGCGGCCCGCGCGGCGTCGCTCGAGCTCGACACGCCGGAGCGCGACGCGCTCGCACGCGCCCTCGGCGAGAGGCGACCCGCAGCCGCCCGCGCCGCGCGGACGCGGGCGCACGACGCCGAGGTCCTCCTGGTGATGGGCATCCCGGGCGCCGGGAAGAGCCGGGTCGCCGAGGAGCACGTCGCGCGCGGCTTCCTCCGGCTCAACCGGGACGAGCGCGGCGGATCCCTCCGCGGGCTAGCCGCCGCGCTGGACGAGGCGCTGTCGTCGGGCGCGCACCGGGTCGTCCTCGACAACACCTACCTGACGAGGGCCTCGCGCAGCTACGTGGTCGAGGCGGCCGGCCGCCACCACGTCCCGGTTCGTTGCGTGTGGCTCGACACGCCGCTCGCCCAGGCGCAGGTCAACCTCGTCGAGCGCCTGCTGGACCGCCTCGGCGCGCTCCCGACGCCCGAGGAGCTGCGCGAGCTCGCGCGACGCGAGCAGGGCCTGCTCGCGCCCACGTCCCAGCTGCGAACGCTCCGCGAGCTCGAGCCGCCTGCGGCGGACGAGGGGTTCGCCGCGGTGGAGCGGGTGCCGTTCGTGCGCGCCGCTCCCTCGCGACCGGGCCGGGCCGGGGTGCTCGTGGCCGCCGCCGTCCTGGAGCGGGCCGGGTGGGAGGACGCGGTCGGGCGGGCCCAGCCCGACGCGCCGCACCTCGTCTTCGACTGGCGTCCGGACGGCTCCGCCGAGGAGCTCGCACCGGCGGCGGCGCGGCTGGCGGACGTCGTCGCAGGCCCGGTGGAGACGGCTCTCTGCCCGCACGGCGGCGGCCCGCCGCGCTGCTGGTGCCGGCCGCCCCTCCCCGGGCTCCCGCTCGCCTTCGCCCGCACGCACGGGGTCGACCTCGCACGCTCGGCCCTCGTCGGCGCGAGCCCGGCCCACCGGACGCTCGCAGGAGCCCTGGGCGCGCGCTGGGTCGCGGTCTGAGCCGAACGAGGCGCGGGCGGAGCCGCCGGCGCGTCACGCGAGCTCGGGGTGCCTGACCCGGACGCGCTGCTCGCGATAGCGGATCGCCTCGTACGCCACCACGAGCGCACACACGGCGCTCACGAGCGCGAGCGCCCCGAGGGCCGGGATCGCGACCGCGATCGGGACGAGCGCGAGCAACACGACCGCACCGCCCGTCCTCCGCCGGAAGACGCGTGCGGTCGTGCGGAAGAGGAACGCGATGTGGCCGAGCAGATACAGCGCGGCGCCGCCGCAGAGCGCGACTGCAGGCACGGTGCCGAGCGCCTCGTCGACGTGGCCCACCGTCGTCTTGAGGCCCAGGGCGAAGAGCACGATGCCGGCGACCATGGGGAGGTGGAGGTAGCTGTAGGCGTGCAGCGCGAGCCGGTGCAGCTCCAGGCCCTTCGCCTGCATGAGCCGTCTCCGCGCGAAGATCGCGGCCACGTCGAAGTAGGGCCACCACAGCGCCGACACGACCACGATGCCGAGAGCCGCTGCCACGATCACTCCCGTCCCGAGCTCGAAGCCGGCGCCGAGGCCGATGGCGATGATCGACTCGCCGAGCGCGATCAGGATGATCAGCCCGTGCCGTTCGGCGAAGTGCTCCGGCGCGACCCGCCAGCCGCGCCCCACGCCGACCACGACCGGGCCGAGGTAGTCGATCGCGAGCGCGACGAGCCAGACGGCGATGCGCTCGCGACCGTCGAGGAAGCCGGCGAGCACGAGCAAGGAGGCGCCGAGGAGCGCCGTCGGCGCGAACCGGAGGATCGCGCCTCGGCGATCGGGATCGTCGCGACCGACGATCGCGGAGAGCACCAGATGGAGCAGGCGGACGAGGAGGTACGCGACGCCGAACAGCACGGCGTCGTCTCCGAAGGCGCCCGGCACGGCCAAGGCGACGCCGAACATCGCGGCCATGGAGGCGAGCATCGTCAGCCGGACGCCCCCCTCGTCGACGTCCGTCGTGCTCGTCAGCCATGCGTAGACGCTCCACGCCCACCAGAGCGCCGCGAAGACGAGCATCCCGCGGAAGACCCCACTCCACGTCGCGTCGTCCGCGAGCAGGACGGTGACCTGGGTCATCGCGAACACGAAGGCCAGGTCGAAGAAGAGCTCGAGCGGGGTGACGCGGTGCTCGGCGTCGGGCGGAGACGCGTGCTCGGCCGCGGACACGCGCGGACCCTAGCCCAGCCGCTCGGGCCTGCCCGGGAGCCCGCGGGCGTCTCGACGCCGACACCTGGCGACCACACGCCCGCCGCGGTCGTCGTCCTCGTCGGCTCGGGCGACGGCCCGTGCGTGCTCCCGGCGTCGACGAGGACGTTCGGCGGCGCGCCCAGACTTCGGCCGGATGGAGATCGCCAACCTCTTCGGCGACGAGTGGGACGACGTCGACGAGCACGAGGGGTTCCAGGCCCGCGAGGCGTCGATCCGCGAGCGGATCGGCGCCGAGCTCATCGGCGGCAGCGTACGAGGTCGATCCCGGCAAGAAGCTCTGGCCGTACCACCACCATCATGCGAACGAGGAGTGGCTCGTCGTCCTCGGCGGACGGCCGACGCTCCGCTCGCCCGACGGCGAGCACGAGCTGTCGGAAGGAGACGTCGTCTGCTTCCGGCGCGGGCCGGAGGGCGCGCACCAGGTGCGCAATGCCACCGACGCTCCCGTTCGCATCCTCAGCTCTCGACGCTGCTCATGCCCGACCTCGTCGAGTACCCGGACAGCGGCAGGCGCACGCACGTGACGCCGAGGGGCGGTCGATCTTCATGACCAGCCCGGGGCCGTCGCTCGACTACTGGGACGGCGAGCGCTAGCGGCACCTCGTTCCCACGTCGAGGGCCCGATGCGTCGGTAGGAACACTCCATCGGCCTACGACTTTGTTGTCGTTGACACAAGCTGCGGCACCGATTGATACTCGCGCGGCGGGGTCTGCGGCTCCTAGACGGAGGGCGCAATGGGCAAGCTCCGGTGGTCGATCGTCGCCGTAGCGGCGATTCTCCCCCTCTCGATCGTCGGCGCGGCAGCGGGCGCAGACGTCGGCGGCTCGCAATGGAACTTCGCGGGCCAGGACATCAAGAACACCCGCTCGCAGGGCGGCGAGGCGAAGATCGGCGTCGGCAACGTCGGCCAGCTCGCACCGAAATGGGTGCTCACGACGGACGGCGACGTCTCGGCGACGCCCGCCGTGGACGGCAGCAAGGTCTACTTCCCGGACTGGACCGGCAACCTCTACGCGGTCGACCGGACGACCGGCAAGCAGGTGTGGAAGGCGTCGATCCCCGCCGCGACCGGGATCCCGGGGGACAAGGCGCGGGCGACGCCGGCGATCGACGACGGCAAGGTCTTCGTCGGCACGCAGGGCCCGTTCGGCGGCGGCGGCGCGATGCTCGCGTTCGACAAGAACACGGGCGCGCTGCTCTGGAAGACGCAGGTCGACTCACATCCGGCGGCGATCATCACCCAGTCCGCGGTCGTGTTCAACGGCCGCGTCTACGTCGGCGTCGCCTCCCAGGAGGAGGCCTACGCCGCCGTCATCCCCGCGTCCTTCTACCCGTGCTGCACCTTCCGCGGCAGCATGGCCGCCCTCGACGAGGACACCGGCCAGATCCTGTGGAAGACCTACATGGTCCCGCCGGGGTACAGCGGCGGCGCCGTCTGGGGCAGCGGGCCGGCGATCGACACCAAGCGCGGCCAGCTCTACGTCGCGACGGGCAACAACTACTCCGTGCCGCAGTCCGTGCTCGAGTGCGTGGCCGCGGCCGGGAACGACACGGCGGCGCAGCGCGCGTGCATCTCGGTCGACAACCACATCGACGCGATCCTCGCGCTCGACCTCGTCAGCGGGCAGATCCGCTGGGCGACCGAGGCGATCTCGTACGACGCCTGGACGGTGCAGTGCATCCTGCCGATCGAGGGCTTCCCGTACTACCCGGAAAACGACCCCTTCTGCCCCGAGCCGGCCGGGCCCGACTACGACTTCGGGCAGGCGCCGGCGCTCTTCACCGTGAAGATCGGCGGGAAGTCCCGCGACCTCGTCGGTGCGGGTCAGAAGAGCGGCCAGTACTGGGCGCTCGACGCAGCCACGGGCGCGAACGTCTGGATGAGCGTCGCCGGGCCGGGCGGCACGGCCGGCGGCCTGCAGTGGGGCTCGGCGGTCGACGGCAAGCGGGTCTACACGGCGAACGCCAACAGCAACTTCAAGCCGTGGGAGCTGCCGAACGGGAGCACCGTGGTCAGCGGCATGTGGACCGGCCTCGATGCCACGACCGGCGAGGTTCTCTGGCAGACCGCGCCGCCGCACGGCGGCGGCACCTCCGGGCCGGCGACGACGGCGAACGGCGTCATGTACGGCTGCTCGCTGGATCCGGTCGGCTACATGTACGCGCTCAACGGCGCCACCGGGGCCGTGCTGTGGGAGCACCAGAGCGGCGGCTCGTGCCTCTCCGGCGCTGCGATCTCGAACGGCGTCGTCTACTGGGGCTCCGGCTACAGCAACTTCGGCTTCGGCACCCCGAACAACAAGCTGTACGCCTTCGCGGTGCCCGGAAGCTGAGACAACTCCGCGCGAGGGACGGCGCGCTCGTCCCCAGGCCGTCCCAGCCACAGGAAAGGCCCCGCTTCGGGGCCTTTCCTGTGAGCGACGCCGAACCTCGAATCGGGGGATCCCTTCCCGAACGAAGATCACGCGGTTTGGAGCGATCTGCGTCGAGTGCAGCAGAAGGTGGCGTTTCCAGGACGAATACCCGAGCACCGGCGGGGTGCGGCTACCCCACGCGGGACCGGGTTCCGGAACGTTCGGGCACCGCCGTACTGGCGTCCCTGAGGCCCGCACATGCGAGCCTTCGCGAAGAGCCGACGCCCGGACTCGAACCGGGGACCCCTTCATTACGAGTGAAGTGCTCTACCAGCTGAGCTACGTCGGCGGGGCGCGGTCAATGGTAGCGCGCTCCCCGCGGCGAAAAGCCGTACGGTGGACGCGTGCCGAAGCGTCCGACCGCACCGCCCGCGCTCGACCCCGAGCTCGAGCGCAGCACGGCCGTCGGCCTCTTCAACTTCACCTGGACGCTGCTCGAGAAGCCCGATCGGACGCCCGAGGAGGACGAGCTGATGGTGCACGCGGCGCACGCCTCCCGGCTCCACTGGGACGCGATCGGCGGGCCCGTGAACCGCGTCCGCGGCGAGTGGCAGCTCGCCCGCGTCTACGCCGTGCTCGAGCGCGCCGAGCCCGCGCTCCACCACGCCCGGCGCTGCCTCGAGCTCTGCGAGGAGCACGGGATCGGCGACTTCGACCTCGCCTACGCCTACGAGGCGCTCGCGCGAGCCCACACGATCGCCGGGAACGCGGTCGAGGCGACGCGCTACGCCGAGCTCGCACGCGAGGCGACCGAGGACGTCGCCGACCCCGACGACCGCGCGCACGTCCTGGAGGATCTCGCCACGCTGCCGACCGACCAGCCGCTCACACGGCCCCCGCAGACGTAATTGTCCGCAGCCCGGCTCCGCGGCGGCCCGCTCGCGCCGCGCCACCGGCGAGGCGATGGTCTGACCGGAGTCGACTGACGGAGGTGTGCTGTGCGCAGCGAGCGGATCGTGATCCTCGGCGGCGGCACGGGGGGGACGATGGTGGCCAACCGGCTCCAGCGGACGCTGGGCGAGCGGGCCGAGATCCACGTCGTCGACCGCGACGACCGCCACGTCTACCAGCCGGGGCTGCTGTTCGTACCGTTCGGGCTCGCCGAGCCGGACGGGATCGTGCGCCCGCGCGCGCGCCAGCTCCGCCGCGACGTCGTGTTCCACGAGACGGAGGTCGACACGGTCGCGCTCGAGGAGCGTCGCGTGGAGCTCGCGAACGGCGAGCGCCTCCCCTACGACGTGCTCGTGGTCGCCACCGGCGCGCGCCTCCAGCCGGAGGAGACGGAGGGGCTCGTCGAGGCCGACCGCGCCTTCACCTTCTACACGCTCGCGGGCGCCGCCGCCTTGCGCCGGGAGCTCGAGCGTTTCGACGGCGGCCGCCTGGTCGTGAACCTCGTCGACATGCCGATCAAGTGCCCGGTCGCGCCGCTCGAGTTCGCCTTCCTCGCCGACTGGTACCTGCGCGAGCGCGGCATCCGCGACCGGACGCAGCTCGTGCTCGCGACGCCCCTCGACGCCGCGTTCACGAAGCCCGTCTGCTCGCAGCACCTCGACGGCCTGCTCGCCGGCAAGGGGATCGAGCTCGTCACCGAGTTCAACGCCGGCGAGGTGCGGGACGGCCTGCTCGTCTCCTACGACGGGCGCGAGCTGCCGTACGACCTGCTCGCCACGGTGCCGCTCCACGGCGGCGCCGCGTACGTCGAGCGATCGGAGGGGCTCGGCGACGCGCTCGGGTTCGTGCCGACCGATCCCCACACGCTGCAGGCGAAGGCGGCGCCGAACGTGTTCGCGCTCGGCGACGCGACCGACGTGCCGACCTCGAAGGCCGGCTCCGTCACCCACTTCGAGGGCGAGGTGCTGTCGGAGAACGTCCGTCGCTTCCTCGCCGGACGCGAGCTCGACGCCGGCTACGACGGCCACGCCAACTGCTTCATCGAGACGGGGTTCCGCAAGGCCCTCTTGATCGACTTCAACTACGACACCGAGCCGCTGACGGGCCGCTTCCCGACAGCGCTCGGCCCACTGCCGCTGCTCCGCGAGTCCCGGGTCAACCACCTCGGGAAGCTCGCGTTCCAGTGGCTCTACTGGCACGCGTTGCTGCCGGGCCGGAACCTTCCCGTGATCGGCCCGGCGATGCCGACCGCGGGCAAGCACGCCGCGGCGGCCTGACAGGAGGAGACCGATGACGACGACGCTGTACGAGACCGACGCCGAGGGCTTCCTCGCAAACCCGCAGGACTGGACGGAGGAGATCGCCGAGGAGATCGCCGTCGCGAACGGCGTCCCGGAGCTGACCGACCGGCACTGGCAAGTCGTCCGCTTCATGCGCGAGCGCTACCTCGCGACCGGGACGGCTCCGACGATCCGCTCGCTCGGCAAGGAGTCGGGCGTGCCGGTCAAGGAGCTGTACCAGCTGTTCCCCAAGGGGCCGGCGAAGCTCGCGGCCAAGATCGGCGGGATCCCGAAGCCCCAGGGCTGCATCTAAGGAGGTTGCGATGACCGAGTTGCTCGAGACCCCCGAGCTCGCCCTGCCCGAGCCGAAGACGATCGAGAAGGTGGCGATCGTGATCTCGAAGGGCTCGCTCGAGGGCATCTACCCCGGCCTGATCATGGCCAACGGCGCCCGGATGGAGGGGATCGAGGCCGACGTGTTCTTCACGTTCTTCGGCCTCGACGCGATCCGCCGCGAGCGGGTCGACCACATCAAGGTCGCGACCGTCGGCAACCCGGGGATGCACATGCCCACCGTCCTCGGCGCGATTCCGGGGATGTCGGCGCTCGCCACGCGGATGATGGCGAGGCAGATGGAGAAGCTCGACATCCCGCCGATCCGGGAGTTCGTCGAGCTGCTGTCGGACTCCGGTGCCGGCCTCTACGCGTGCAAGGCCAGCGTGGACATGTTCGGACTGACGATCGACGACTTCCTGCCGCAGGTCGACGGGATCATCACCGTCGGCGACTTCTACGGCCTCGCTGCCGGCGGCCAGATCGTCTTCACCTAGCTCCCTCGCGGAGCAGCCTGCGGCCGGTGCCTTGACTCCCGCCGGCCGCGGGCCCCTGCCGCAAGCCGCTCGGCGAGGGCCGGCGGCACGACGGCGTCGGGATCACGGAGGTCGCCGAGCGCGGCGCGGAGGCCGACCGCGGAGGCGAGCAGGGGCGGGCACGTCGGGCATGCGGCCAGGTGGCGCTCGAGCCGCGCGCGGCGCTCGTCGTCGAGGCCGCCGTCGAGGTAGTCGGAGACCAGCGAGCGAGCGTCCCAGCAGCGCATCGGCACTCCCTTCAGAACCTCGCGGCGCTCGGCGCCGGACGCGAGCGCGGTCACGAGCAGCATGCGTCCCCGGCGGAGCCGCTGCTTCGCGGCGGGCAGCCCGATCCCGAGGCGGTCGGCGATCTCCGCCGCCGTCCAGCCCTCCGCGTCGTGGAGGACGACGGCGCTCCGGTAGGCGAACGGGAGCCGTACGAGCGCGTCCTCCAGCTCCGCGCGCGACTGCGCGCGCTCGACGACCGCGGCGGCGTCGACCGTGTAGGCGTCGTCGCGCCAGCGCTCCTCGACGTCGGCGACGACGACCTCGTGCGCGTGCCGCCGTGCCCGGTCGACCGCCAGGTTGTGGAGGATCCGGTGCAGCCACGTCGCCGGGGCGCTGTCCCCGCGGAAGCTCGCCCGGCGCTCCCACCCCCGGGCGAGCGTCTCCTGCACCAGGTCCTCGGCGGCGGCGGCGTCGCGCGCCAGCGACCGCGCGAACCGGAGCAGCCGCGGCGCCTCGGCGGCGGCGAGGACCTCGAAGGCGTCGGCTCCGAGGCCCGGTGCCGGCTGCCGCTCCGGCGCCACCGCGTCCTAGCGGTGCGCGACCCGCCCGCGCCCGCGCGTGTCGAGCCCGAGGAGCCGGTAGAGCGGGCAGAAGCCCGCGAGCGCGGTGGCGACCATGATCGCCGCGACCACGAGCAGGATCACGCCCGCGATCGTCCCCGCGCCCACGCCGAGCGCGACGATGGTCGCCGCCGGCGCGATCACGAGGCCCCGGACGAGCCGGTCGAGGGTGCCCATGTTCCGCTGCATCGTGTCCTCCTTCGAGTCGTGTCGACCCATGGACGCACGAGCCGCCGGGAGGGATACCTACGCCGCCGCGCGAGCCCGCACGTCCAGCGCGAGGCGGACGGGGATCGAGAGCGCCTGCGAGACGAAGCAGCCCGACTCGGCCTGCTCGGCCGCCGCCCGCATCGCCCCTTCGTGCCCGGGCTCGGTCTCGATCGTCGCGGCGAGCTCGATCGCGGTGAAGCCGAACGTGCCGTCCTCGCGGCCGCCCATCACGCCCACGGCGTCCACGGACTGGTCGCGCAGCGGCACACCGGCGCGCTCGCACACGGCCACGAGCGTGACCGCGTAGCAGGTCGCCGCCGCGGCGACGAGCGCGTCCTCGGGGCTCCACACGCCCTCGATCTCGCTGCGGAACTCGGGCGGCGTCGCCACCTCGAGCGCGGGCTTGCCGGCGACCGACGCGGCCACGCGCTTGCCGCCCGCCCAGCGCACGGCGACGGGGAAACGGAACTCCTTGAACCGGCTCACGACGTACAGCCTGACGCGCCGGTGCCTTCCGGCCATCCGCGGCCGCGGCGATCGTCGCTCCGTACCGACTACCGACCGGCTACTCGAGCCGGATGCGCGGGTCGATCACCGCGTAGAGCAGGTCGACGACGAGGTTGAACGTGATCACCGCGAGCGTCGCGAACACCACGATCCCCTGCGTCACCGGCAGGTCGAGGTTCTCGATCGAGCGGATCGCCATGTTGCCGAGGCCCGGCAGGGAGTACACGGTCTCGGTGAAGACGGCGCCGCCGAGCGCGATCCCGATGTCCATGCCCAGGATCGTCACGACCGGCAGCATCGCGTTGCGGAGGATGTGCGAGCGCAGCACGCGCGACTCGGGCGCGCCCTTCGCGCGCGCGGTCCGCACGTAGTCCTCGTTCATCGTCTCCATCACGTTCGCCCGGATCATCCGCACGTACAGCGCGGAGAAGAGCATCGCGAACGTGGCCCAGGGCAGGATCATGTGGCGGAACCACTCCACCGGCCCGCCCTCGCTCGTGGCTGGACTGATCGCCTCCGCGTAGCCCGTGATGGGCAGGTGCGTGTAGTTGCCCCACTTGTAGCCGAAGAAGTAGGCGAAGATCAGGCCGATCCAGACCGGGTGCGCCGAGACGCCGATGAGCACGAACGTCATCGAGACGCGGTCGAACAGGGAGCGCGGCCGGAGCGCCGAGAGGATCCCGACCGGCACCGAGATGAGCATCCAGGCGATCGCGCCGCCGAAGACGAGCGACGCGGTCACGGGCGCAGCCGCCATCACGATGTCGTTGACGTCCTGGCGGGTCGCGAACGAGAAGCCGAGGCTCTGCTCCCAGACGAGCCGCTTCATGAAGTTGAGGTACTGGATCGGCACCGGGTCGTCGAGCCCGATGAACTTGCGCGCCCGCTCGATGTCCGCCTCGGTCGCCCCGCGGCCGGCGACGAGCTTCGCCGGGTCGGACGGCGTGATGAAGAAGATGATGTAGGTGACGATCGTGACCGCCACGAACAGCACGCCCGCCCACAGGACTCGTCTGATCAGGTACCGGAACATGGCTTCTCCTGCCCCTCGGGGCGGCGAGACGATATCGGAGCACGGACGGCCCCGCCACCGGCCTCCCCTGCCTTAGACGCCGAGCGGGCGGGGGAGTTTGCGGGGGCGGCTCGCGCCGCCCCCGCCCGTCACGCAACTACCGCTTGAGGCAGGCAGTCACGAGGTTGAACGAGTAGGTCGGGTGGTACTGGTAGCACCCCACCCGGGCCGACACGAAGTCGCGGTTGTTGGCGATCGACAGGGCCGCCCACGGCGCGTAGCGCGTCGTGATGTCCTTGTCGAGCTGCGCGTAGGTGTTGTAGCGCTTCGCGCCGGAGAGGGTCGCGGCCTGCTCCAGCCGGCGGTTGATCGCCGGGACGTTGAAGTACGCGCGGTTGTTGTTGTTGGCCTCGTGGATGTTGTTCCCGTTCAGGAGCACGTCGAGGAAGTTGCTCGGGTCCGGGTAGTCCGCCTGCCAGCCGCCGAGGTAGAACTCGAACGGCTCGCCGCGCCGGCCGGCCGTCGACGAGAGCGGGCCGGAGGCGAGGTGCCGGGTGTCCATGTTGATCCCGATCTTCGCCAGGTTGAACTTCACGATCTGCGGGATCGTCAGGCTGGCGCCGCGGTTGCCGGCGAGCATCAGGGCGTCGGTGGTGCGGCCCCGCATCAGCTGCTTCGCCTTGTTCAGGTTGGCCTCCGAGTACCTCAGCGGCCACGCCTGGAAGTCGCGGTAGCCGGGGATCCCCGGCGGCAGGATCTGGTCGGCGCGCTTGCCGGCGAGGTAGCCGCGCTGGGCGAGGATCGCCTGCCGGTCGAGCGCGAGGTTCACGGCCTTCCGCACGTTCGCGTCGCGGAAGAGGCCGCGGGTCGTGTTCATCGAGATGAAGTACGTGACCGGCACTGGCCGCACCTGGTACTGGCCCTTGTTGACGCCGTACTGGCGGGCGAGGTCGGCGTGCGCGCCCGGGTCGACGCCCTCGGCGCCGTAGTCGGACTGCCCCGCCTTGATCCGCAGCACCTGCGCCGGCAGGGCGACGTTGGCGTCGAACTGGAACTCGTCGATGTTCGCGGGCCGCGTCGCCCACTTGTTGAGCGAGCGCTTGTAGTAGGGGTTCCGCTTCAGCACGAGCCGCGTGTTCGGGGTCCACGTCGCGACGTAGTACGGGCCGGCCGAGACGAGCGGCGCCTTCGCCCCCTGCGGCTCGACCCCGACCGACGTCGGGATCGCCTGGAAGAACGGCATCGCGAGCCGGGTGAGGATGTCCGGCGCCGCCTTCGCCAGGGTGATCCGCAGGCCGTAGCCGCCGTTCGTGACGACGACGCCCGAGGCGTGCCGGGCCTTCCCGTCGAGCACCGCCTGGGCACCGACGATGTCGGCGACGAACGGCCCCGCCGGGGACTGCTGCTGGCTCGACAGCGCGCGGTCGATCGACCAGGCGAACGCCTGCGCGGTGACGGGGCGGCCGTTCGAGAAGCGGAAGCCGCGCCGCAGCGTGAACGTGTACGTGCGGCCGTTGGCCGACACGCGCGGGAACCCTGCGGCGACCTCCGGCACGAGCCGCGAGCCGGCCGATCCCTCGGCGTCCGCGAAGCGCAGGAGATTCGCGCCGGTCGCGCCCATGATCTCCCACGAGTGGGCGTAGTAGGCCAGCGACGGGTCGATGAAGTCGACGTCCGTCGCGAACATGGCCCGCAGCGTGCCGCCCTTCCGGACGGCCGGCGCGGCGAGCGCCTGCGCGGCGAGCAGCGCGGTCAGCGCGCCCGCCGCGAGCGTCACGAGGATGGCTCTCCGCATCGTCACTCCTTTCGGTGATCCGGTCCTTCCTCCGGGCAGGGCGCGGCGCGCCGCGATGCGACAGATGCTTCTGTGAGGGGAGCACCGCCGGCACCGCGGGGTTCGCCGATGCGGACGGCCGCCGCGCCCTGCCCGGCAGGAAGGACCGCTGCGTTGGTGGTCGGTGTACAGCGTTAGACGCGGGCCGCCCGCCGCGGTTCATGCCGATTCGGCATGGCGCCATGCGCGTTCGCGCGTCCGCGCCGATTCCTAGGCGGCTCTCACGAACTTCTCACGCTGCTCTCAGCCTCGCCTGATTCGGTGTCCTCCGTGGACGGCGGGCTCTCGACCGAGGCGGCAGCCGTGGGCTAGGGGCGGCGGACGCCGCGTCGAAGGCCTCCCCCGGCAATCGCGGCGCGGCGTCCACGGCCCCTCGCCCGCGGCCGTCGTCAGCGTCGCGCGGCGGCGCGGGCGGCCCGGACGACGGCCCGCAGCGTGGCGGCGTCGTACTCGCCGACGTGGCGGCGGCCGTCGACGAAGAACGTCGGCGTGCCGGCGACGCGGCTCAGGTCGGCGCTCTCGACGTCGCGGGCGACGCGGCCGGCGAAGGCACGCCCCCGCAGGTCGTCCCAGAAGCGTCCCTCGTCGAGCCCGAGCCGCTGCGCGTACGCACGGAGGTCCGGGACGCGCAGCGCCTCCTGGTTGCCGATCAGCAGGTCGTGCATCTCCCAGAAGCGGCCCTGAGCAGCCGCCGCCTCGGCCGCCTCGGCCGCGAGCTGCGCGTTGGCATGGACGTCCTGGAGCGGCAGGTGCCGCCAGACGTACCGGAGGTCGTCGCCGAACTCGGCCAACAGCTCCCGGACGACCGCCTCTGCGCGGCCGCAGTACGGGCATTGGTAGTCGCCGTACTCGACGAGCGTCACCGGTGCCTCCGCCCCGCCGCGCACGTGGTCGAGCTCCGGGTCGACGGGCAGATCGAGGTCGACGAGCTCTCCGGCCACCGCTCCCCGTCCCCGCAGGGCCGGCGGCAGCACCGCGAGCAGGCGGAACGCGAGCGCCGACGCCGCCGTCGCGAGCACGGCGGCCGCGAGCACCGCCGTCTTCGCGTGCTCGAGCCGCTCGCCGGTGAAGGCGAGGTCGGCGATGAAGAGCGAGAGCGTGAACCCGATCCCGCACGCGACGGCGCCCGCCCCGAGCGGGGCCCAGGGGACGACGAGCGGGAGCGGGCCGAGCGGACGCCTGCTCGCCGCGAAGGCGCCGGCGAGGACCCCGAGCGGCTTGCCCACGACGAGCGCGAGGACGATCGCGAGCCCGACCGGAGAGGTGAGGGCGTCGGCGAGCTTGCCGCCGCCGACGTCGACCCCGGCGTTCGCGAGCGCGAACAGCGGCACGACGACGAACCCGACCCACGGGTGGAGCCGGTACTGCAGCCGCTCGTTGGGCGAGAGCGCCGCCTCGACGCCCAGCGCCGCCTCCCGCGCCAGGGCCGCGGTCGGCTGCTCGCGGAAGAGCCGCGCCGCCAGGGTCGCGCGCTCGAGCTCCTCCCGTCCCGGGGGGTAGGCGTCGACGAGCAGGCCGAGCGCGACGCCCGCGAGCGTCGGGTGGATGCCGGACTGCAGCGCGGCGAGCCAGATCCCGGCGCCGACGAGGACGTACGCCGGCGTCCGCCACACCTGCAGCCGTCGGAGGCCGAGCACGACCCCGAAGAGCCCCAGCGCGACGCCGAGCGCGACGAGGTCGACGTGCTCGGTGTAGACGCCGCCGATGACGGCGAGCGCGCCCACGTCGTCGGCGATCGCGAGCGTCAGCACGAACACGCGCAGCCGCATCGGGCAGCGCCGGCCGAGCAGCGCGATCACGCCGAGCGCGAAGGCGGTGTCCGTCGTGATCACGATCCCCCAGCCGTGCTGCGCGCCGCCGCGCGCGATCGCGAGGTAGAGCGCCGCCGGCAGGAGCATCCCGCCGAGGGCCGCCAGCACGGGCGCGCCGACGCGGCGCCGGTCGCGGAGCTCGCCCATGTCGAGCTCCCGCCGGATCTCGAGCCCGACGACGAAGAAGAAGAACGTCATCAGCCCGTCGTTGACCCACGTGCGGACGTCCTCTGCCAGCTCCCACTCGCCGAGCCGGACCGACAGCTCCGTCCCCCACAGGTCGTCGTAGCTGCCGCCCCACGGCGAGTTCGCCCAGACGAGCGCCGCCGCAGCGGCGGCGAGCAGCGCGAGCGCGCTTCCGGCCTCGGTCTCCAGGAACGACCGGAGGGGCTGGGCGATGTTCCGGACCCAGGCGGTGCGCCCGAGGGCCTGCGCCTGCGAGTCCACCGTCGCCATCCGCCGCGATTCTGCTCGATGCGGCGGCGGCGACGCTCCTACGGGCTCTTGTCCTTGACCTTGTCGGCGCCGTTGCCGGCCGCGTCGCCCTCGGCGGCGGGCGCCGCGGCGGCGTCGACCTCGGCCTGCTTGTCCTCCTTGCCCGCCTGCTTCGCGTCGTCCTGCTTCGCCTCCGCCGGCGGCTCGGCAGGTGCAGGCTCGGCCACTGCGGGCTTGGCGGAGAGACGGCCCGCCTCGGCGACGCTCTTGCTCTTCCCGGGCGCGGTCGCCTGCCCGTGCTCCCCCGGCTTCCGCGCGTGCGCCGACGCGGGCGTGGTCGCGCGGCGGCTCGGCCGCTTGGCCTTCGCGGCGGCCTTGGGCCCGGGCTTGGACGTCCGAGCCTCGCCGGCCGGGCTCGGGCGGGCCGGGCTCGAGCTCCGGCTCGCGTCGCCCGCCGTCCCGGGCTCGTCCGTCGCGGGATCGGCGGACCCGGCGGGCGGCGGCCTCCGCTCGGCGACGACGGGCGCCGAGCCCTTCGGCGTCGCGAGCGCAGGCACCGACGTGGTGCGCGGGGCCACGGCAACGGGGGCGACGGCGGCGGGAGCGACGGGCCGCGACGCGGCAGCGGGCGCACGGGCGTCCGCAGGCGCGTCGCGTACGAGGCGGAGGGACGCCCGCGGAGCCTCCTCGCCCCGCGGCACGCGCGTGGCGGCGACGACGGCGCCGGCGACGGTGACCGCCGCGGCCGTGGTCGCGACCGCCTTCACGGCGGCGCCTCCGGCCAGCAGTCCCTTCGCCGCGGCCGCGAACGCACCGAGATCGAGCCCGTGACGGAGCCTCGCGAGCACGCCCTGCCGCTCGGGCGGCCGCTCGAGGCCTCGCGCGAGCGAGCGGCGCGCGCGGAAGATCAGCGTCTCGACCGCCGCGTCGCTGAGCTCCAGCTCGGCGGCGATCTCGCGGTAGGAGAGGCCCTGCCACTCGCGCAGCAGGATCGCCTTGCGCTGGCTCGGCGGCATCGACGCGAGCGCGTCCTGGAGCTGGATCAGCTCGTCGGTGCCGAGCCGCTGCGGCGCCGCCACGAGGTCCTGCAACGCCTGCAGGTCGCCCGGGCTCTCGACCCGCCCGCGGCGCCAGCTCGAGCGGCGCCGGGTGAGGCAGACGTTCTCGGCGATCTTGAACAGCCACGCCGCCTCGGCGTCCGGCACGACCCCGCGCTGGAAGCCGCGGAAGGCGTTGAGGAACGTCTGCTGGACCGCGTCCTCCGCCTCCTCGCGGCTGCCGAGGCGGTGCAGGCAGAAGCCGAAGACCTGGCCGGCGTAGCGCTCGTACAGCTCCTGCGTCGCGGTCGCCTCGGGCGCCGAGCCCGGCGCGACGCCGCCGGGTTCGATCCCGGCGGCGCGACCTACCTCGGGAACTGCGGCCAATTCCCTGGACCTCCTGCGGACGACGGCGGCAGTCGGAGTCTGGGTCCAGGCGTGCGCCGGTTCAAGGGCGCCGAGCACGGATCCCCCTTCCGGGGGAGCGACCCCGCTTACACGACGAGCTCGCGTCGCAGGCGCACGAACAGGGCCTCGAGGGCGAGCTGCGGGTTCAGGTTGAGCTCCTCGACCTGGCGCCACAGCGCGCGCACGTGCTCCGCCGCCCGCTCCGCGCCGAGCAGGCGCTCGCGCGTCCCGTCCTCCTCGAGCTCGGGGAGCCGGTCGAAGTGGACGACCGCCGCGCCCGCTCCCGTCCCCGCGACGACGAGGTCGCGGTACCACGCCGCGAGCTCCTCCAGCGTGGCGAGCAGCTCCTCCCGCTCCGCGCCGAACGCCTCGCGCCGGGCGCGCTGCTCGGCCTCCCGCGTCGGGAGCTCGAGCCCCTCGAGGCGCACCTCCGCCGCGGCCTTCACGCCGGCGGCGTGGTCGCGGACGCCGGCCAGCAGCGCCGACGCGGCGCGTGAGGGCTCGAACGCCGGATCGCGGTAGACCTCGCGGGCGACCTCGAGCAGCACGCGGCGCCGCTCCGACGCCTTGGCGTCGAGCAGCCGCTCGACGCGGTCGAGACGGCCCGCGGCGACGCGTGCGAGCGCCGTCACCTCGACCTCGCCGAGCCCCGGCGCACGCGCGGCGACCGCCTCGCGCACCGCCCGCTCCGACAGCCGGTGGAACGGCACGAGCTGGCAGCGCGAGCGGATCGTCTCGGGCAGCGGGCCGAGCTCGTCGGCGACGAGGAGCAGCACCGCGTAGGACGGCGGCTCCTCGAGGTCCTTCAGCAGCGCGTCGGCGGCGTCCTCGTTCATCCGGTCGGCCCCGAGCAGGAGGTAGACGCGGTGGTCGGCCTCGAACGGCCGCATGTGGAGGTCGCGCCGGAGCTCGCGGACGGCGTCGATCCGGATCTGGTCGCCGAGCGGCTCGAGCACGTAGAGGTCGGGGTGCGAGCCGCGCTCGACGCGGCCGGCGTCGCCGAGCAGCTCCGCGGCGAACGCGCGCGCGGCCGCCCGCTTGCCGACGCCGCGCGGCCCGTGCAGGAGATACGCATGTGCCGGCCCCTCGGACAGCGCGGCGCGGAGGAGGCGCTTGGCCTCCTGCTGCTCAGGCAAGCGCTCGAAGCTGTCCACGGATCTCCGCCGCGAGCTCGTCGGGGGCGCCGCCCGCGTCGAGCGCGACGATGCGCTGCGGGAACGCCGCGGCGAGCTCCCGGTAGGCGCGGTCGACGCCCGACTGGAAGGCGCCGCCCTCGCGCTCGATCCGGTCCGGCTCGTCGCCGTGGCGGCGGAGCGCCTCCTCCGGGTCGAGCAGCAGCAGGAAGGTGACGTCGGGCATGAGCCCGCCGACGGCGGCGAGGTTGAGCTCGAGGACGCGCTCGAGGCCGAGCCCGCGCGCGAGCCCCTGGTAGGCGAGCGAGGAGTCGACGTAGCGGTCGCAGACGACGTCGGCGCCGCGCTCGAGGGCGGGCCGGATCACCTGCTCGACGAGCTGCGCCCGCGCGGCCGCGAACAGCGCCGCCTCCGCCCACCCGGAGATCGCTTGCCCGTCGAGGAGGAGCTCGCGGATGCGCTCGCCGAGCTCGGTTCCGCCCGGCTCGCGCGTCGACACCACCTCCCGTCCCTCCGCGCGGAGCGCGTGCACGAGCAGCTCGGCCTGCGTCGACTTCCCGGAACCGTCGATGCCCTCGAAGGTGACGAACACGACTGCCAAGGATAGGGCGCCGTAGGATGGCGGCCACGTGCGGGCGGTCGTGACAGGCGGCGCGGGCTTCATCGGCTCGCACCTCGCAGACGCGCTCGTCGCCCGCGGCGACGACGTCCACGTCGTCGACAACCTCGCCACGGGGAGCCGCGACAACGTGCCCGGGGAGGCCGTCCTCCACGAACGGGACGTTCGCGAGCCGCTCGACGACGTCTTCGCGGCGGCGCGCCCGGAGGTCGTCTTCCACCTCGCCGCGCAGGCCGACGTCGGGACGTCGGTCGAGCGCCCCGACCTCGACGCCGAGGTGAACGTGCTCGGCACCGTGCGCGTGCTCGAGGCCGCCCGGGCGGCGGGCGCGCAGGTCGTGTTCTCCTCCACCGGCGGGGCGATCTACGGCGAGTGCCCGCGCCCTGCGCGCGAGGACGACCGCCGCGAGCCGCTGTCCCCGTACGGCACGTCGAAGCTCGCCGGCGAGGAGTACCTGGCGACGTGGAACCGCCTGCACGGGACACGGCACGTGTCGCTCCGCTTCGCCAACGTCTACGGCCCACGCCAGCTCGCGAGGCTCGAGGGCGGCGTCGTCGCGATCTTCCTCGACCGCCTGCGCGACGGCGCGTCGGCGCGGATCTTCGGCGACGGCGAGCAGACGCGGGACTTCGTCTTCGTCGCCGACGTGGTGGAGGCGCTGCTCGCGGCGGTCGGGCACGCCGGCGGCGTCTTCAACGTCGGCACGGGCGTCCCGACGTCGGTGAACCGGCTGTACGACGCCTGCAGCGCGGCCGCGGGGCGCGGCGACGAGCCGGAGCACGGGCCGGCGCGGCCGGGCGACCTGCGGAACAGCGCGCTCGATCCCGCCGCGGCCGCGCGGGCGCTCGGTTGGCAGGCCCGCGAGTCGCTCGAATCGGGCCTGCGGCGGACGTGGGACTGGGTCTCCGCGCGCTGACGCGGCTCGCGCACCCGGCCCTCCGTCCCGCCTGGACGCTCGTCGGGATCCGCCTCGCGTACCTCCTCGCGACCGCGCTGACGCTCCTCTGGCAGCTGCCGCGGTTCTCCGCCGTGGACCGGGATCTCCGGTTCGACGAGTTCCGCGCCTACGGCGGCCTCTCCGACTGGCTGTTCAACGTGTTCACCCAGTGGGACGCCGGCTGGTACCTCAACATCGCCGGCAACGGCTACGGCGGCGAGCAGGCGGCGGCGTTCTTCCCGGTCTACCCGGCCGCGGTGGCGCTCGTCGCGGTGGTCACGCGCTCCCTCGTCGTCGCCGGCGTGCTCGTGTCGCTGGTCGCGGCCGGGATCGCGGCGGTCTGCCTCGAGCGGATCGGGCGGCAGCTCGTCGGCCCGCGGCCGGCGGGCGACGCCGTGCTGCTGCTCGCGACGTACCCCGTCGCGTTCGTCTTCACCTCCGTGTACCCGGAGGGGCTGTTCCTCGCGTTCGCGACCGGGTCGACGCTGGCGGCGCTGCGTGGCCGCTCCTGGACGGCGGGGATCCTCGGCGCGCTCGCGGTGGGCACGCGCGCGATCGGGCTCGCGCTCGTGCCGATGCTGGCGCTGCTGTTGTGGCGGGGCGGGGCCGGGGGGACGCGGCGAGCGCTCGCCCGGCTCGCCCCCCTCGTCCTGCTGCCGGCGGCGGTCGGCCTGTTCGCGCTCCACCTCCGGGACCGCATCGACGATCCGTGGGCGTTCCTGTCGGCGCAGGAGGACTTCTGGGGCCGCCACACGCCCGCGCTCGGCCCGCTCGGAGGCCTCTGGGAGGCGTTCGACCAGGGTCGTCGGGGCGCGATGCAGATCCTCCTCCACCTGCCCCGCGCGATGGCGTTCGGGTTCTCCGAGGAGTCCGGCTCCCGCAACGCCCTTCACCTGTTGTTGCTGGCCGCGATGCTGTGGCTGACGTGGGAGGCCTGGCGGCGACTGGGGCCCGCCTTCGGCCTCTACTCGGCCGTGTACCTCGCCGTGATCCTGTCGGCGCCGGTCGAAGGCTTCCCGCTCGTGAGCCTGCCGCGATTCGCGCTCGGCGACTTCCCGCTGTTCCTCGCGCTCGCCGCGGTGCTCGACGGGCGACCGCGTGCGCGCTCGCTCGTGCTCTACGCGTTCGTCGCCGTCGGCGCCATGGCCGCGGTCGGCTTCGCGCGTCACGCCTGGGTGGCGTAGCGCCCCGACGGGAGGAGCGGCTGCGTGCGCGGCGAACAGGAGGCTCCGCCGTGGAGCACACGCAGACTCTCCCCGACCGCCCGTGGAGGACCGCCGCCGTCGTCGCGAGCGGCATCGCGGTGCTGGAGCTGGCGGCGCTCGTCGTCCTGGCCGTCGGCGCGATCGCGAAGCCGGTGGCGCGGGAGGCCCACCGCGTGGCGGTCGAGCGGACGCTCGCGCCGGTCGTCCGGCCGAAGCCCGAGCCCGCCGCGAAGGACGCGACGGCGAAGCCCGTCGCGCTGCCCCGTGCGGAGACGTCCGTGATCGTGCTGAACGGCAACGGGGTCGCCGGGGCCGCCGCCGACGTCGGCGCCCGCGTGAAGGGGCTCGGCTACGTGCTCGGCGCGGTCGGCAACGCACCGCGGACGAACTACGCGCGGACGCTCGTGATGTACCGGCCCGGTCGCGAGGCCGAGGCCCGGCGGCTCGCCCGCGACCTCCACGTCCGCGTCGTCGCGCCGCTCGACGGGCTCACGCCGGCGCAGCTGCTGGGCGCCCACGTGGCGCTCGTGCTCGGCGCCCGCTAGCGCGACCGGCGCGCGAGCTCCGCTCGGATCTCGTTCAGCAGCGCGCCCGTCTCGGGCGGCCAGCTGTCGAGCGCGTACGAGCGGTCGGCATAGACGAGCGCCGACCGCGGTCGCCGGCGCGCCTCGAACTCGAAGCGACCCAGCTCGTACCACGTCTCGGGGTTGCGCGGCTGCAGCTCGACCGCGTGCCGGAACTGCCGCTCGGCCTCGTCGAGGTTGCCACGGATCTCCTCCGCCGAGGCCCGGACGAGCACGGCGCGAACGTCCAGGGGGTCGAGCGCCAGCGCCTGCTCGGCCCGATCGACGGCCGTCCCCGGATCACCCTCGACGAGCGCGTCGAACGCCGCCTGCGACCGCCGCTCGGCCAGCGCGGGCGAGGCGATCGAGAACGCGGCGCCGAGGATCGTCGCCGCCGCCGCGAGCGCCGCCAGCCGCAGGCGCCGCCGCCGCGCCGGCTCGGTCCGTCCGGCGGTCGTGAGCGCGCCCAGGGCGAAGAACATCGGCGCCGTCACGGCCACGTACTGCCACGGCATGTCCACGAGCGCGTGCACGAGCCACGCGCCCGCTCCGGCCGCGAGCGCGGCAGCGGCGGCGCGCTCGTCCTCGCGCAGCCGCCGCAGCGCGGCGACGGCCACCCAGGCCGCTCCGGCGCCGGCGACGCACAGCAGGCCGAGCCCCACGACGCCCGTCTCCGAGAGCGCGCCGAGGACGAGGTTGTGCGGGTCGATCGGCGCGCGTGTGTCCTCGCGGATCGGCCGGCGCGCGAGCTCGTACGAGCCCGCGCCCGTCCCGCCCCACGGATCCGCGCGGAAGAGCTCCCACGCCTGGCTCCACCAGGTCCAGCGGTGATTCGAGCTGAGCTCGGTCACGCGACCGGGCGCGTTCGTGACCTCCACCGCGGGCGGATTGCGGAACTCGTCCCAGGCGCGCGCCAGGTCGGAGGTGGCGAGCACGAGGACGACGGTGACGAGCGCCGCCGCGGCGCCCGCGCCGAGGACGCCGAGGCCCGCTCGGCGGCGCACCGGGCCGACGACGGGCAGGCGCACGAGGCGGAGCGTCGTCACGACCACGAGCGACACCCCGACGACGGCGAGCAGCCCGAAGAGCGCGCCGTCGGTCCGTCTCGCGTCGGCCGCCGCCCCCGCCTCCCCGAGCACGGTCGCCTCGAGTGCCCATCCGGCCAGCGCCACCGCGGGCACCCCCGCGACCGCCAGCGCGGCGACGCTCTCGAGCCGCGGTCGCCCGACGACGAGCCAGATCCCCACCGCCATGAGCGCGGCCAGGATCCCGCCCCGCGACGTGGTCAGCCCGAGCGCGACGAGGGCGAGGAAGAGCATCGCGGTCGCCGCCGCGCGGACCCCGGGGTCGTGCGCGCCGCGCGCCGCCACCCAGAGCCAGAGCGGCAGCGACATCGCGACCAGCAGCGCGAGCGCGTTCCAGTAGCCGACCGGCGAGACCAGGCGAGCGCTCCGCTCGGTGTCCGGGCCGAGCGCCGGGACGGCCACGGTCACGAGCGACCACGCCACCGCGGTCCCGAGCAGGACGGCGAGTCCCGCCGCGACCGCCCGCGCCGACGGCGCCGCCGCGGTCGCGAGCAACCCGAGGGCGAGGAAGGCGAGATACGCGAGCCCGCGGTTGAACGTCTCCCAGGTCCGGTCGCCCTGGATCGACCACACGATCGAGAGCCCCTGCCAGGCGACGAGCCCCGACAGCCCCGCGAGCAGGAGCCACGCGTCGGCCCCGAGTCGCGGGGTGGCGACCTTGCCGAGGAGCCCTGCGGCGGCGAGCACGACGACCGCGGCCAGCGCGACCAGGGCGATCCAGGCGACGGTGGCGAGGTCGGAGCCGCCGCCGAAGAAGACCGCGAGCGCGAGCGGGACGAGCGCGACGAGCGGGAGGAGCGCCGAGGGCGTTGCGAGGACTCCGGGGCCGGCCGCGGCCGCCCGCCTGAGCACGCCTCGCATGGCCGCCGACGCTAGCACGCCCGTCCGGGACGTCCCGCTTACAAAGCCTTAACAGCCTGATCACGCACGGATCACGCGGTTTCGGGAGACTGCCCCAGGGCAGGTGCCCGAGCGGCTCCGCCTCGTGCCCAGGACCGTGACTCCGAGACGCCTGCTCATCCCAACGCTCGTCGCCGCCGCCGTGCTCGTCGGTGGGCTGGTCACGTCCTCCCCGGCCGCGGCCGCGACGAAGCCGTGCTGGAAGCAGCTGATCAACGACTGGTACGACGGGCGCATCGACAAGGCCTACCCGGCGCACTGCTACCGCGAGGCGATCAAGAACCTGCCGGAGGACGTGGAGGCCTACTCGACCGCGCGCGAGGACATGGAGCGCGCGCTGCTCGCGGCCGTCCGCAACAACAACGGCGTGTACGACCCTGACCTCCCGGTCCCGCCGGGCCCCGGCAAGGGCGCGGGCGGCTCCGATCCCACCGACGAGAGCACGAGCGGCGACGGCGACCAGGCCGCGCCGCCGCTCCCGGGCTCGAGCGGAGGCGACGGCGACGGCGGCGTGCTCGAGATCTTCCGGCCCTCGAGCGCCGACGAGATCCCGGTGCCGCTGCTCGTCCTCGGCGGGCTGGCCGTGCTGCTCCTCGCCGCCGCGGCGGCGAGCTTCATCGCCCGCAAGGTGCAGGCGCGGCGCGGCTTCGAGGGCGGCCCGCCGCTCCCCTAGCGGACGCGTCTTCGGGGAAGGATTTCCCTGCAAACCGCGTTGATCCAGGAGAGGCACAGGCGTCATCCGACGCGCCTTCTAGGGTCCCCGGTCCTTTTTCATAGCCTGTAGGGACGACCGGGAGGGCCGTGATGGCGACCGCGAGGGAGGAAATGGCAGCCGAGGCAGGGACCGAGGAGCTGACGAACACGGTCGTGGACGCGACCGCGACGCTCGGCGTCGGCCGTTCCTTCACGATTCCGGGCCGCGCGCCCTTCGACGAGGTCGAGTGGGAGGTGCGCGACGCGTCGATCCCCGGCAAGAACGGGCCGGCCTTCGAGCAGCGTGGCGTCGAGTTCCCGAAGTTCTGGTCGCAGACCGCGACGAACATCGTCGCGCAGAAGTACTTCCGCGGGCGCCTGACCTCGCCCGACCGCGAGCGCTCCGTGAAGCAGATGATCGGGCGCGTCGTGGCCACCATCGCGGGCTGGGGCCGCGACGGCGGCTACTTCGCGAGCGAGGAGGAAGCGCAGGCCTTCGAGGACGAGCTGACCTTCATCCTCGTCCACCAGCTCGCCTCGTTCAACAGCCCCGTCTGGTTCAACGTCGGCTTCGAGGAGAAGCCGCAGTGCTCGGCGTGCTTCATCCTCTCGATCGACGACTCGATGGAGTCGATCCTCGACTGGATCCGGCGCGAGGGCGTGATCTTCCGCGGCGGCTCCGGCTCGGGCGTCAACCTCTCCCGCCTCCGCTCCTCGAAGGAGCAGCTCTCGAAGGGCGGGCACGCCTCCGGCCCGGTCTCGTTCATGCGCGGCGCCGACGCGTCCGCCGGCACGATCAAGTCGGGCGGCAAGACGCGGCGCGCGGCGAAGATGGTCGTGCTCGACGTCGACCACCCCGACGTCGAGGAGTTCATCTGGTGCAAGGCGAAGGAGGAGCGCAAGGCGCGCGTCCTCGAGGCGGCCGGGTACGACATGTCGCTCGACTCGCCCGACTGGGCCTCGATCCAGTACCAGAACGCGAACAACTCGGTCCGCGTCACCGACGCCTTCATGGAGGCGGCCGTCGAGGGCAAGGAGTGGAACCTCACCGCCCGCACGGACGGGACCGTCACCGACACCGTCGAGGCGCGGGACGTGCTCCGCCAGATCGCGGCGGCGGCGTGGGAGTGCGCCGACCCGGGCGTCCAGTACGACACCACGATCAACGCCTGGCACACGCTTCCGAACACCGGCCGGATCAACGCGTCGAACCCGTGCTCGGAGTACATGTCGATCGACGACTCCGCGTGCAACCTCGCCTCGCTGAACCTGATGAAGTTCCGGCGCGAGGACGGCGAGCTCGACGTCGACGCGCTCGAGCACGCCGTCGACACCGTCTTCCTGGCGCAGGAGATCCTGGTCGGCTACTCGTCGTACCCGACGCCCGAGATCGGGCGCAACGCCGTCGCCTTCCGCCAGCTCGGGCTCGGCTACGCCAACCTCGGCGCCCTGCTCATGTCGCGCGGGCTCCCGTACGACTCGGACGAGGGTCGGGCCTACGCCGCGGCGATCACCGCGCTGATGACCGGGCGCGCGTATCGCAAGTCGGCGGAGATCGCGGCTCGGATGGGGCCGTTCGCCGGCTACCGGCCGAACGCGGCGGCGATGATCGGCGTGATCGCGAAGCACCGGGCCGCGCTCGGGAACATCGACCATGCCGAGTCGGTGCCGTCCGACCTGCTCACGGCGTGCCGGCACGCGTGGGACGAGGCGCTCGACCTCGGCGAGGTGCACGGCTACCGCAACGCGCAGGCGACGGTGCTCGCGCCCACCGGGACGATCAGCTTCATGATGGACTGCGACACGACCGGCGTGGAGCCCGACTTCTCGCTCGTGAAGTCGAAGAAGCTCGTCGGCGGCGGCGAGATCACGATCGTCAACAAGACCGTCCCGATGGCGCTCGACAAGCTCGGCTACGCGCCGAACGAGGTCGACGAGGTGGTCGCGTTCATCGACGAGCGGAACACCGTCGTCGGCGCGCCGTACGTCAAGACCGAGCACTACCCCGTGTTCGACTGCGCGATCGGCGACCGCGCGATCCACTACATGGGGCACGTGAAGATGATGGGCGCCGCCCAGCCGTTCATCTCCGGCGCCATCTCCAAGACCGTGAACATGCCGGCCGACGCCACCGTCGACGACGTGACCGAGGCGTACCTCGAGGCCTGGCGCGACGGCCTGAAGGCGATCGCCATCTATCGT
>DATIDD010000059.1:0-2871 GCA_035456465.1 Gaiellaceae bacterium
GGGCCGTTGATCGTCATCGAGGTCGAGACGTCGGCGAGCGGGATGCCCGAGAACAGCGTCTCCATGTCGGCCAGCGAGTCGACGGCGACCCCCTCCCGGCCCACCTCGCCGAGCGAGCGCGGATGGTCGGAGTCGTACCCCATCAGCGTCGGCATGTCGAAGGCCGTGGAGAGGCCTGTCTGGCCGTGCTCGAGCAGGTAGCGGAAGCGCTCGTTCGTCTCCGCGGCGGTGCCGAAGCCGGCGAACTGACGCATCGTCCACAGCTTCCCGCGGTACATCGACGGGTAGGCGCCGCGCGTGAACGGGTGCACTCCGGGGTAGCCGAGGTCGCGGTCATAGTCGACGTCGACGTTCTCGGGCGTGTAGAGCGGTTCGTTCTCGATCCCCCCGATCGTCGAGAAGAGCACGCCCTGCTCCTCGCCGACGACGGCGTAGAAGGCGAGCAGCATCGCGGCGGGCGAGTTGATCGTCATCGAGGTGGAGACCTCGCCGAGCGGGATCCCGTCGAACAGAGTCTCCATGTCGGCGAGCGAGTCGACCGCCACGCCCTCGCGCCCCACCTCGCCGAGCGAGCGGGCGTGGTCGGAGTCGTAGCCCATCAGGGTCGGCATGTCGAACGCGGTCGAGAGCCCCGTCTGGCCGTGGTCGAGCAGGTACCGGAAGCGCGCGTTCGTCTCCTCGGCGGTGCCGAACCCGGCGAACTGCCGCATCGTCCAGAGCTTCCCGCGGTACATCGACGGGTAGACGCCTCGCGTGAACGGATGGGTGCCCGGGTAGCCGAGGTCGCGGTCGTAGTCGACCTCGCCGGAGTCGGGCGTGTAGAGCGGGTCGACCTCGTTGCCGGAGATGGTCGTGAACAGCTCGCCCTCGCGCTCGGGCGAGGCGTCGTACAGCTCGCGCCGCCACTTCGCGGTGGCCGTGTCGTCCCAGCCCTCGTTGCGGCTCGGCGGCGCGCCCACGTCGGCGCGGGGGTCCTCGGTCGTCGCCATCGCCGCGGATGATAGAGCCGGGCCGCTCGTCCTCTCCTCGGCTAGCCCGACGCGCCGGGCTTCCAGAGCGGCTCGTCGGCGCCGGCGTTGGCGGCGCGGGCGAGGATGAAGAGCAGGTCCGAGAGCCGGTTCAGGTACACGATCGTGGTCGGGCTCGCGTCCTCGACCCGCAGGGCGACGCGCTCGGCGCGCCGGCACACGGTGCGGGCGACGTGGAGCCGGGCGGCCCCCTCGGTGCCGCCCGGGAGGACGAAGCTCTTCAGCGTCGGCAGGCCGGCGTTGAAGCGGTCGCAGTCCCGCTCGAGCGCCTCCACCTGGGCCGGGGTCACGCGCAGCCCCTCGTCGCCGGGACGGGCCAGGTCGGCGCCGAGGTCGAAGAGCTCGTTCTGGACGCGCGCCAGGACGTCGGCCAGCTCCGCCGGCAGCGGCGCGGCGAGCGCGAGCCCGAGCTGCGCGTTGAGCTCGTCCACGGCGCCGTACGCCTCGACACGCGGGTGCGTCTTCGGCACCCGGCTCAGGTCGCCGAGCGCCGTCTCCCCGGCGTCGCCCGTCCGGGTGTAGATCCGCGTCAGGCGGACGGGCTCGTCGCGCTTCCGCACGCCGCGTAGGTTACGGCCGTGATCCGTGCCGCGACTCCCGAGAACGCGCGCGCGATCGCCGAGCTCTTCCGGCGCTCGTTCCGGACGCTGACGTTCCTCCCGGAGCTGCACACGCCCGAGGAGGACATGGCGTTCTTCACGGGCGTCGTCGACGAGCACGAGGTCTGGGTGTGGGACGAGGGCGGCGACATCCTCGGCTTCGCGGCGCTGAGCGGCTCCGAGCTGACGCATCTCTACGTCGAGCCGGACGCGCACCGTCGCGGGATCGGGACCGCGCTGCTCGGCCACGCGCAGGCGCGACGCGCCGACGGCCTCGAGCTGTGGGTCTTCCAGCAGAACGAGGCTGCCCGCCGCCTGTACGAGCGGCACGGCTTCACGCTCGTGCGCGAGACCGACGGCTCCGGCAACGAGGAGCGGACGCCCGACGCGCTCTACGCCTGGCCCGGGGCCTCCGGGTCGGGAGCGCGCCGCGTCAGCAGCGCCGCGCCGTCGTCCACACGAGCGAGGCCGTCGCCCGGAGGGCCCGCGTCGGCTCCCGCGTCGTCGTCGTGAACGAGTAGCGCCCGGGGCGCCACCGGCCGTCGGGGCAGGCGAGCCCGATGCGCCGAGCCGTGAGCGTGAAGCCGACGTTCGGCCCGCCCTCGGCGCAGTTCGGCGCGAGGAACGAGCCCCCGCGGCGCACGCGGTGGTGCTTGCCGCCCGTGGCGGCGGCGTCGACGAGGACGGACACGCCGAGGCGCCGGTCGACCGTGCAGGCGACGGCGCCGTCGAGCCACGCGCCGCGCAGATCGGCCTCGCGTTCGGTGACGCGCGCGCCGGCGAGGACGCGGAGCGACCGGAGGCGGGCCTCGGCGTACGCGGCGGTGCCGTCGTCCGCCGGCTTCGACGCTGCGAGCGCGGCGACGGCGCCGAGGCCGACCGTCAACGCGAGCGCGGACGCGAGGACCCGCCGGTTCACGGTCGGAGCCTCGACGACGCCGCGGGCCGACACATCGGGGAGCTCCGGCATCACCCCGTGCGGCGCCGCACCTCGCCGCGTCGACGACACACGCCGCAGGGCGGCACCCGGGGGAGCGCGTCCACGCGCGAGTGCCTTTCGGCACCGAGTCGGTGCGGTTACGTGACGGCCGCGGCGCGCTCGGCGTGCTTGAGCAGCTCGCGCGCGATCACGAGCCGCTGCACCTCGCTCGTGCCCTCGTAGATCTCCGTGACCTTCGCGTCCCGGTAGTAGCGCTCGACCGGGAACTCCTTCGTGTAGCCGTAGCCGCCGAGCACCTGGATCG